>NC_013512.1:1200000-1800000 GCF_000024885.1 Sulfurospirillum deleyianum DSM 6946 | reverse complement strand
ATGAAAAGTTTTGTGTATATAGTTGCTTTTTGTGTGTATGTTCCTTTTTATTATGGAAAATTGCGTCTTTCATTTATGCTCTCAGAACTCTTTTTGTATCTCTTTTCGATTAATTTTTTAATGTATGCTTATTATCTGTTCGTGAACAGAAGTCATGTGAGCAAAGAGAAAAATCTTGTTATCTATGGGGCTGGAAAAGCAGGGTTAAAACTTGCAGAGGAATTTAGAGATAGTCAGTATAAGATACGTTATTTCGTCGATGACAACACACTGCTTCAAAAACGAAGTATTGATGCGATTAGAATCATTTCCAAAGAAAAATTAAAACAAAAAATGCAATCGAGCACATATGATTTGTTGTTGATTGCGATACCCTCAGCACCAACAAAAAAAATCAATGCACTTTACGAAGAATTCAAGCCTTTTTTTAGTGAAATTAAAATTTTACCGACATTGGAGAATATTCTCTCCGATACAGTTTTATCGAATCAACTCAAAAATATTACCGTTGAAGATTTATTAGCTAGGCATCCTCAAGATTTGGATAAGGTCAAAATTGGGGAATTTATCCATGATAAAGTGGTCTTGATAACAGGTGCGGGTGGAAGTATTGGTAGTGAAATTGTGCGACAGTGTTTAAAATACAATGCAAAAAAGCTGATTTTAGTGGATCATAGTGAGTTCAATTTGTATCAAATCATAGAAGAGCTACACAGTGATAAACTTGTACCCATTATGCAAAGCGTTTTAAACGAGTCATTGTTGGAAGATGTTTTTCATCGCTATCGCCTAGATATTGTGGTACATGCCGCTGCCTATAAACATGTACCACTGGTGGAGGCAAATCCAAAAGAGGGCATTTTAAATAATATTTTGGGTACAAAAATTTGCATTGATTTGGCGATTAAATATGAAGTAGGTAAATTTATTTTAATCTCAACCGATAAAGCAGTACGTCCCACCAATGTGATGGGTGCGACAAAACGTGTGTGTGAGCTGTATGCTCAAAATGTGGATGCGGGTAACACACACATTGTTGCAGTACGCTTTGGAAATGTTTTGGGTAGTAGTGGCTCTGTTATCCCTAAATTCAAAGCGCAAATTGAAAAAGGAGGTCCCATTACGGTTACGCATCCTGACATTACACGCTATTTTATGTTAATTCCTGAAGCGTGTGAGTTGGTACTTCAAACAGGAGCGATTGGGAGGAGTGGGGAGCTGTTTATTTTGGATATGGGTGAACCTGTAAAAATCGTCGATTTAGCGCAAAAAATGATAGAACTCTCAGGAAAAAATGATATTACTATCGAATTTACAGGACTGCGACCTGGTGAAAAGCTGTATGAAGAGCTTTTGATTAATGAGAGTGATAAGAAGACTGAGTATACTTCTATATTGGTTGCACATCGAAGTATGTATCCGATTGAAAAACTTGAACACGAGATAGCAACACTTTTTACATGTAAAGATATTTTGGCACAGCTTAAACATATTGTGCCTGAGTTTAATCATCAAAAAAACATATAAGGAAAGAAAAAAAGATGAGTGAGACGATACAACAAATGCCACATGAAGATGAAATTGATTTAAGAGAACTTTTTAGAACGATAATACGGTATAAAAAATTTATCGTTGTGATAACTGTATGTGTGACACTGTTTGCCGCTGTGTATAGTGTTCTAAAAACACCTATTTATGAAGTAAAGGCTATACTAGAAATAGGTTTTTTTACTAATACTAATACTAATACTAATACTAATACTAATACTAATACTAATACTAATACGTTTCTTGAATCACCAGCAAATCTTATACAGCGATTAGAGTTAAATTACATAGATAATCAAAAAGGGAGCAAAGAAACATCTTTTCTTTCAAAAGCTTTATTGATCAAAGGTACGAATAACTTAGTAGAATTAGTCATCGAAGCACAATCAAACGAAGAAGGTTTGAAAAAACTGAACGCTATTGTAGATGAAGTAAAGCTTAAACATCAAAAAGTTATTGAAGCTTATTTAAAACAGATGCATATAAAAATAAGTAATATCCAAGCTCAAAAAGAGGAGCTTTCGCTAGAAAAAGAGAAGTTAAGCAACTTCATAAGCAATAAAACTCTCATGGTTGATCAAATTTTAAAAGATAACCCAGCTGTTGCTGCAATTTATAGTATAGAGTTAAATAATAAGTCCCTAGAGCTCACAGAGCTGAAAAATAAAATTTATACTCTCAATAATCAGTTAAGTGATTTAGAATTATTAATTGCTCCTAGTAATGTTAAAGAAACATCGTTCTTAGGTAATATCACAAAATCTGACAAACCTGTAAAACCTAAAAAAGCTTTGATTGTTCTTGTATCATCCATCACAGGATTTATTTTATCGATATTTATGGTATTTTTATTTGAGATGTTTAGAAGTCCCAAAAATGAAAAGTAAGATATCTTTTAGTTTAATTTTTTGTATCTTTATTGCGTTTGTATTTAGTTTTGTGGTTCGTCTTATCTGGGTCTATCAATTCAATGATTTGGAAAGCTTTCAATTTGCTGGGCAATTTATGATCAATACCAACGATGGGTATTATTGGGCTGAGGGAGCTAGGGACTTGCTTAGTGGCATTTCTCAAAAGTACGACCTCTCTCCCATTAATTCAGCACCTGCGTGGTTGACGTATGTGGCTGTTAAGCTTTTGCCTTTTTCGTTTGAGAGTATTATTTTTTATATGCCTGCTATTTTGGGCTCACTTATTGTTATTCCTCTCATTCTTATTTCTCATAACCTTAAAATGATAGAAGTAGGGTTTTTAGCTGCTCTCTTAGCTTCCATTGCAGTGAGTTATTACAATCGTACCATGGTGGGGTATTATGATACGGATATGCTCACCATTGTTTTCCCCACTTTTCTTTTATGGTCACTGATTTTGGCTTTTCGTACGCAAGAAGAGAAGTATCTTTTAATCACAGCTTTAGAGATTATTGCATATCGATGGTGGTATCCGCAAAGTTACTCATTAGAGTTTGCATTTTTTGGATTAATTTTGCTCTATACTCTGTTGTTTCAGCGTAAAAATCTTTTTTATTATCAGCTTCTCAGTATCATGTTGTTTGCTATGATGGGCTTAGATACCTTGATTCGTTTGCTCATAGTCATTGGCGTGTATGGAGTATTTAGACAAGAAAAATGGCAAAAATATACTTATCTATTTTTAGGCGTTGCTACCGTACTCTTTTTTTTAAGTGGAGGGTTTGAGCCGATTTGGGTGCAACTTGAAAGATATGTGTTTAAAGAGGCTATTGAGGCAAGCGAGGGGAAACTTTCACTTCATTTTTTCTCTGTGATGCAAACGGTACGGGAAGCGGGGCAAATTTCGTTTACGGTCTTTGCGGAGCGTATTAGTGGACATACTCTAACGTTTGTTTTCTCTCTTGTAGGATATGCATTGTTACTGAAGCGTTATCCTGTGATGTTTTTAGCATTACCTCTTTTGGGACTTGGATGTTTAGCCCTGTGGGGTGGGCTTCGTTTTACGATTTACGCTGTTCCTGTGTGTGCCTTAGGCATTTCCTATTTTATTTTTACATGTAACGGATGGATTCTCTCCTCTTTTCGCAATGAACGTTTAGGAAACTTTGTTAAATCAGCCTTTGTCATTCTCTCAAGTTTAGCGATTTTATATCCTAATCTTTTACATGTAATGAACTATCGTGTTCCCACGGTTTTCAATCAAGCTGAAGTCGCTCAACTAGATGCCTTAAAATCTCAGCTACAACGAGAAGATTATGTGGTGAGTTGGTGGGATTATGGGTATCCACTTCGTTATTACAGTGATGTAAAAACACTGATTGATGGAGGAAAACACAGCGGAGAGGTGAACTTTCCTGTGAGTTTTATGCTTAGTAATCCTATGGATGCAGCGGCACGCTTGGCACGCTTGGAAGTTGAGTATACTGAAAAAGCGTCCGCATTAGCAGAAGAAAATAAAACAAAACCTAAAAAAGAGCGAACCAAAAATTTAAGTAATACAGCGAAAATGACCTTAGATTATGGGTTCAAAGATGCCAATGATTTTTTAGATGCTTTGCAAACCCCGCTGGTTCTTCCTCAAAAAACGAGGGATGTCTATTTTTATCTTCCGTATCGTATGATGAGCATTTTTCCAACCGTTGCTCAATTTAGCAATATTGATGTGATGAGTGGTAAAACGGTGCGAGAGCCTTTTTTTTATCAAACACAGCAGTTTAGTGATCAAGGGGCTACATTGATGTTTGGTAATGGTATTGTGTTAGATAAAGCAAAAGGGATGTTAAAACTAGGGCAAAAAGAGCTTGCGGTGAAATATTTTATTCAAACAAGCTATACCCCAGAGATGCAATTTTCTAAAGCCCAAAATCTTTTACATGTAAATGGTGCTGTGTCGATTATTTATATGCAAGCGTACAACACTTTTTTAATTGTTGATGAGGCGATGCTTAACTCTTTGTATGTCCAGTTATTTGTTTTAGAAAATTATGATGAACGTTTTTTTGAGCCGATAAGTTTAGAAGCGTATGCTAAAGTGTATAAGCTAAAAATTTAGCTAAAATAGGCAAAAACAAAAGGTGTGAGATGGTCATTCGTGAAATTCAACAATTTTCTGAAGTAAGAGCACGAGCAAGGGCTTATTTATGCTATCTCTTTACTCGTAATATTCCCAATCGTATGCCTGAACCCAATGTGGATGTGATTACGGGGAGTTTAGATAAAATTGTCCATGAAGTGGAAGAGTTTGAAGCGTTGTATCTTCTCGATCATCGAGGTGAACAAGTGATTAATAACATTACCGATGACCCTCATAAAAAGGGTGGTCTAGGGCAAAATCGAAGTGCTAAGTCTTACTATTATCGGGCGGTACGTGAAAAGCGATGTGTTTTAAGCGATCCCTATCCTTCAACGCTCACCAACGATTTGACGGTGACAGCTTCTTATCCCATTTATGATGAACAAGGGATTTTGAAATACATTGCTTGTATTGATGTCTCGTTGGAGCATATCTTAAAAATAGCACACCCTTCTTCTTTACAGTCTATGTTTGGGAGAAGTTCACAAGTTATTTATTCTATTTTTTCTCTCTCTTTGCTTGCGATTGCAATGTTACTTTTATTTAATGGGATGAAAAGTCTTTTTACCCACGGTTTTGCCTTTAATCTTCTAGATATTGAAGCGATGTTTCAATCGACGATTTTAATTACGCTTTCACTAGCCATTTTTGATTTGGTTAAAACTATTTTTGAAGAGGAAGTCTTAGGTCGCCATGAGCGTGATGAGAGCTCAGGAATTCATAAAACCATGGTGCGTTTTTTGGGTTCTATTATTATTGCTTTGGCTATTGAGGCACTGATGTTGGTTTTTAAATATGCCATTATTGATTCATCCCATATCTTAAATGCCGTTTATTTAATTGGTGGAGTGACACTGCTTCTATTTGGATTAGCATTTTATTTGAAAGCAATTTCACAAAAGAGAGATGAATGATTGGCTTAATTGATTACAATATGGGAAATCTTCAAAGCGTGAGTAACGCTTTTGAAAAGCTTGGTGTAACTGTTAAGATTATACAAAAAGCAGAAGAGATTGCTGTGTGCGATAAAATTATTTTACCAGGCGTTGGGGCTTTTAAAGATGCGATGCAATGTTTAAAAGAGAGAGAAATGGATGAGGCGATTCGAGATTTTGCTACATCCCATAAACCCCTTCTTGGTATTTGTCTTGGAATGCAACTTCTTTTTGAAAGCAGTGTGGAGTTTGGAAAAAGTGTAGGGCTTGGATTGATTGAGGGGGAAATTGTTCAGTTTGATACATCACGATTTCAAAGTCGTCTAAAAGTACCACATATGGGATGGAATGAACTTTTTATAACACAAAAATCGGCTTTGTTTAAAGGTATGCCAGAAGCGTTTTATCTCTATTTTGTGCACAGTTTTCATGCGCAGTGTGACGAAAAATATATCATTGGCAAAACGATGTATGGGTATGAATTTCCCAGTGCAGTACAAAAAAATAATGTGTATGGGTTTCAGCCACACCCTGAAAAGTCTCATGACAATGGCTTGAAAATTTTAAAGAATTTTGTGGAGTTATGATGGAAATTTTGCCAGCGATTGATTTAAAAGATGGACAAGCGGTTAGGTTAACAAAAGGTTTAATGCAAAGTGCTAAAATTTATTCAAATGAGCCTTGGGAAGTTGCCAAAAAATTTGAAGAGATGGGTTCACATTGGGTTCATTTGGTGGATTTAAATGGTGCATTTGCGGGTGAACCAAAAAATTTGGAACAGATTGAAAAAATTCGTCAAAAGTGTCACCTAAAGTTAGAACTAGGGGGTGGTATTCGTGATGAGGAGACTATTCGTCGCTATGTTGATTTGGGAATCGATAGAATTATTTTAGGTTCTATTGCTTTGAAGAATCCCTCTTTTGTGAAAGAAATGGCACAAAAATACCGTATCGTCGTGGGTATTGACGCGATTGATGGGTATGTTGCTGTTGAAGGATGGGCAGAAAAATCGACGATGAAAGCAACTGATTTAGCCAAAGCATTTGCGGACGCTGGTGTTGAGGCGATTATTTGTACTGATGTAGGACGTGATGGTATGTTAAGTGGGGTGAATGTCGATTTTACACTCTCTATTGCGGATGCTTCAGGTATTGCTACGATTGCCAGTGGAGGATTAAAAAATTTGGACGATATAGTAGCATTGCAAGAGACTCAAAAAGTTTCAGGAGTCATTGTTGGTAAAGCCTTTTATGAGGGAACGTTAGATTTGCCAAAAGCATTTGATTTTCTCGCTAAAAACGTGCTTTAAACTAAGTTCAAACTAAAGTTCGTTAGAATTTAAAGATAGTCAATAACACATAACAACAAAGGAGTGACATTGAAGCTGCTTGTAGTAGATGATAGCTCAACAATGCGCCGTATAATCAAAAATACTTTACAAAGACTCGGATATGATGATGTTCTTGAAGCGGAGCACGGCGTGGAAGCGTGGCAGATTATGGAGAGAACACCTGATATTAATGTCTTGATTACTGACTGGAACATGCCTGAAATGAACGGATTGGATTTGGTTCGTAAAGTAAGAGCTGAAAAAAAATATGAAAACATGCCAATCATTATGGTCACCACAGAGGGTGGAAAAGCTGAAGTGATTACGGCTTTAAAAGCAGGGGTTAATAATTACATCGTAAAACCATTTACCCCACAAGTACTAAAAGAAAAACTAGAGGACGTATTGGGTTAATGAAACAAACCTACAACGAGCTTCATATAACCCCAAGCGGAGAATATCCGCTTTTTCTTGATTTGATAATGAGTCTCACGGATGAGGCGATTGAAGAGTTTAATGGTACGCTGATTTTGCGTAGCGAAAATGATTTGGAGATGGTTTTGTTTGGCGCAGAGGCTTTTGCACAGGAACTCTCTAAATTATATGGTAAAGAGATTACCCTTGAAACCAAAATGTTGGTAAAAGAAAATGAAGATTGGATAGCGCAGTATCGTAATTCTATTCAACCTTTAGATGTCGGAAATTTTTACATTCATCCTAGTTGGCTTTCACATCGTGAAGGAAAAATCAATATTATTATCGATCCTGCACTTGCTTTTGGTTCAGGACATCATGAAACAACATATGGTTGTTTATTACTCTTACAAAAATACGTTCGACCAGGCATGACGCTTTTAGATGTTGGATGTGGCAGTGGAATCTTGAGTATTGCAGCTCGGAAATGTGGTGCTATTGTTGATTTGTGTGATACGGATGAGCAAGCAACGCAGAGTGCACAAGAAAACTTTGCTTTAAATCATGAAAATTTTAATGGCATTTGGACGGGTTCTGTTCAAAAACGAAAATTTGAATACGATGTTGTTGTTGCAAACATTATTGCAGATGTGTTGATTATGTTGGCAAGTGATTTAAAAAAAGCGGTGAAAGAAGGAGGAATGTTAATTCTCTCTGGTATCTTAGATAAATATATTGATAAAGTAGAACAAAAGTTTTCTTCAATGAGATGTGTTGAAAAGTATCAAAAAGAAGAGTGGTTTACACTCGTGCTACAAAGGAATTAAATGAGTCAAAATCATCAAAATAGAGATCCTAAAAACGAAAAGAAAAATAATTTTTTTAACCAAAATCCTCTTTTAGTGTTTGCTATCTTTTCGATCATTGTTATCTTACTTTTTAAAAATTTTACTTCTATGTCTGATTCAGGTATGGAATCAGGATTTGCAACGCAAAACAGTGCAAGTAAAAATATTAGTTATTATGAACTCAAAGAGTTGATTAAAAATGGTCAAATCAGTTATGTCGCCATTGGACAGACAACCATTAAAGCTTTTTCTGCAACGACAAGTGGACAAAAAGTTGTTTATATGGTTAAAAAAGTAGGAGAGGATAATACGCTTATCCCTCTGATGGATGAGAAAAAAGTCGGTTATGGTGGCTATAACGAGTCGAATATTTTAACAGAAATTCTTTTTTCATGGGTTTTACCTGTGTTTATTTTCTTTGGTATTTGGATGTTCTTAGCTAATAAAATGCAGAAAAATATGGGTGGTGGTATTCTTGGAATGGGAAGCAGTAAAAAGCTTGTCAATTCTGAAAAACCAAAAGTTAAATTTCAAGATGTTGCAGGTGTAGAAGAAGCAAAAGAGGAAGTTAAAGAAATTGTAGATTTTCTAAAATTTCCTGATCGTTATATGAGCCTTGGTGCTAAAATTCCTAAAGGTGTTCTTTTAGTGGGACCTCCAGGTACAGGTAAGACGTTACTCGCCAAAGCGGTTGCGGGAGAGGCAAGTGTACCATTCTTTTCTGTTTCAGGTTCAAGTTTCATTGAGATGTTTGTAGGTGTGGGTGCCAGTCGTGTACGTGATTTGTTTGAAAATGCTAAAAAAGAGGCTCCTGCTATTGTTTTTATTGATGAAATTGATGCGATTGGTAAAAGTAGAGCGGCAAATGGTATGATGGGTGGCAATGATGAGAGAGAACAAACGCTCAATCAACTTCTTGCGGAGATGGATGGTTTTAGTTCTGATAAATCACCTGTTATTGTTCTCGCCGCAACCAATCGACCTGAAGTTTTAGATGCCGCTCTTTTGCGACCAGGTCGTTTTGATAGGCAAGTCTTGGTTGATAAACCTGATTTTCAAGGTAGAAAAGATATTTTAAAAGTACATAGTGCTGATATTAAATTAGATAAAAATATTGATTTAGAAGAGATTGCACGTTTAACGGCTGGACTTGCGGGCGCTGATTTGGCCAATATTATTAATGAAGCTGCCTTGTTGGGTGGTCGAAAAAGTAAGGCATATGTTGAGCAACAAGATCTTATTGAAGCTGTGGAGCGAGCTATTGCTGGTTTAGAAAAGAAGAGCCGTCGTATTAATCCAAAAGAGAAGCGTATTGTTGCGTATCACGAAAGTGGACATGCATTGATTGCGGAAACGACAAAAGGTGCTAAAAAAGTCTCAAAGGTTTCAATTATTCCTAGAGGACTTGCTGCCCTTGGCTATACCCTTAATACGCCAGAAGAAAATAAATTTTTAATGCAAAAGCATGAACTGATCGCAGAGGTGGATGTTCTCTTAGGCGGACGTGCAGCAGAAGATGTTTTCTTAGGTGAAATTTCAACGGGTGCAGGGAATGATTTAGAACGTGCAACAGATATTATCAAAGCGATGGTAAGTCTGTATGGTATGAGTGATGTTGCTGGATTAATGGTGCTCGAAAAACAACGTAATACTTTTTTAAATGGTGGAACGACCAAAGATTATAGTGATAAAATGGCTGAAAAATTAGATGAACACATTAAAAAAGCATTGCAAGAACGTTATGAAATTGTCAAGGCACGTTTAGAAGAGTACCGTGAGTGTATTGAACGTATTGTCTCAAAATTGACAGAAGTTGAAACGATGGATGGAGAACAGCTCAGAGAGATTATTCACGCATATGAGCAAGAGTTTAACATTGCTTCGATTACAGAAAAAGAGTCTCAAGCGTAATGGTACGCCATCACTACACGACAACACAATTAATTGCGAAAGAGGGGTGGAATCATATTGTTTTTACATTTATGGTTTTTCTTCTTTCGTATGCGTTGTCGTTTTTTTCATGGTTTTTTTTCTTTGTTTTAGTGGTAACTATTTATATTTATCGTAATCCTGAACGGATTGTAGAGGAGAGTGATGAGCTTACATTGCTTTCTCCTGTCGATGGAACAATTTTAAAAATATCTAAAGTAGATTTGAAAGATGGAAGTGAAGCTTTATGTGTGGTTATTCGTAAATCCATTTGGGATGTAGGAATTCTTAGAGCTCCCATTGGCATGGAAATCATAGAAGTGAAAAATCGTTTTGGTCTGTTTATCTCCTCAGGTTCTTCTCTTTTTTCAAATCTGTGTGAGCGAAAAACCTTTACATGTAAAAACAAATTTACCTCGTTTAAAATCGTTGTTTCCGCAGGACGATTGAGTCAGAGTATTGTTTTTTTTAATAAAAATGCCTATAAAGCCAATGAGCGTTTTGGTTTTTTACGAGAGGGAGAAGTGGCGCTTTTACTTCCACTTGATGTGCGTATAAAAGTCTCTTTAAATCATTCAGTTAAAGCAGGAGAGAGTGTTTTGGGCTATCTTGCATATAAGGACAATCATGACAAACAGTAGTAATAAACTTCAATTAATGTATCTTTTCCCAAATCTTTTTACCGCAGCAAGTGCTTTTTTAGGGGTGATTAGTATTTTATGTTCTGCTAGTGGACAATTTGAAAAAGCAGCTTTTTATATTTTACTTTCTTTGATTTTTGATGGACTTGATGGACGTGTCGCACGATTGACGAATGCAACCAGTAAATTTGGTGCAGAGTTTGATTCACTAGCTGATATTGTTGCATTTGGTGTTGCTCCTGCAATTTTGTTCTATTTTAACATTGGGCACATGTATGGAAAATTAGGCTCTCTTTTATGTGCGATGTATGTTGTTTTTGGGGCAATTCGATTGGCACGTTTTAATATTATGATTGGGGTGAGTGAGCCTTCTGTTTTTATTGGTGTGCCTATTCCGACGGCGGCTGTTGTGCTTGCTATGTGGATTCTCTTTTATGGTGAATATGATATTCTCAAAGGAGCAGAATGGATTTTATTGGTAGGTATTGGATTGCTCTCTTTTTTAATGGTGAGTAATATTCGTTATCCTAGTTTTAAAAAAGTAGATTTAAAAAAAGCGCATTTGATTAAAATTTTGGTCTATTTAGTTGTTGCTTTCTCATTTTTATATTTGTATCCTATTGAAGTTGGCACAGGTTTAATTACAGTCTATTTACTTTATGGATTGGTTCGAGCTATTTATACCTTCTGCGTTGTCAAATTTCATAAAAATTTAGTATAATACGCCAACCTTGAGGCAAAAGTATCTTTTTTGCCTCAGACATTTTTTAAAGGAGAAGCGATGAATAGCGTAGATATCGGTATTATGAAGTCGATTAAAATTTTGCCCAAAATAGAGATTAAAAACGCTCTCCTGCAACACCTCCTCTCCCTCTAACCCCTTTTTATTTTTCAAATTTCTTATATCAATACATACCGTAAGGACAATACCATGAGCACAGATAATAAAATTATCATTTTTGATACAACATTAAGAGATGGCGAACAAAGCCCCGGTGCTTCGATGAATACAGAAGAAAAAATTCAAATTGCTTTGCAACTTCAAAAATTAGGGGTTGATGTGATAGAAGCAGGGTTTGCAGCGGCCAGCCCTGGTGATTTTGATGCGATTTCTCGTATTGCTGAAGCGGTCACAAAAAGTCGTATTTGTTCACTGGCTCGTGCATTGGAAAAAGACATTAAAGCAGCAGGTGAAGCAGTTTCTAAAGCGAAGATGAATCGTATTCATACATTTATAGCGACCAGTCCTATTCACATGGAATATAAACTTAAAATGACACCTGATCAAGTCATTAAGAAAGCAGTTGAAGCCGTACAGTATGCTAAAACCTTTTGTGAGGATGTTGAGTTTAGTTGTGAAGATGCAGGACGCAGTGAAGTGAGTTTTATGAAAGAAGTGTTAGATGCGGTCATCAATGCAGGGGCTACCACACTGAATATCCCTGATACAGTAGGGTATCGTTTGCCAACAGAAATGGGGGCTATTATTAAGTCTTTGCATGATTTTGTGGGAGATAGAGCGATTATTTCGGTGCACAATCATAATGATTTAGGTTTAGCCGTTGCCAACTCTTTAGCGTGTATTGAAAATGGTGCACGTCAGGTGGAGTGTACCATTAATGGTTTGGGAGAGAGAGCTGGTAATGCGGCGTTAGAGGAAATCGTTATGGCGCTTCGCACACGTAAAGATCATTTTAGTGGTTATGAGACCAATATCAACATCAAAGAGATTTACCCAACCAGCAAATTGGTTTCATCCATCACAGGTATTGAGCCTCAGCCTAACAAGGCGATTGTAGGGAAAAATGCTTTTTCTCACGAGAGTGGTATTCATCAAGATGGTGTTCTAAAACACACGCAAACGTATGAAATTATGAGTGCGAAAGACATTGGCTTAGATAAAAATTCTATTGTGCTTGGAAAGCATTCGGGTCGTCATGCCTTTAAAGATAAGTTAAATAGTTTAGGGTATGAACTAAAAGATGAAGAGATTAATGAAGCGTTTGAGCGATTTAAAATTTTAGCGGATCAGAAGAAAGATATTTTTGATGATGATTTACGTGCTTTGGTCGCAGATGAAATTACCAAAATTCCTCAAGTATTTGAATTGGTGCGCTTACAACTTTCAGATTGTTCTCCAGGAGGGCTTCCAAGTGCTGCTGTTACGATTAGCCATGAGGGTAAAGAGATAACAGATGCGGCGATTGGAAATGGAACGATGGATGCCATTTTTAAAGTTATTGATAGGGTATGTGGCGTGAGTGGTGAACTTAGAGATTATAAGGTTGATGCTGTGTCTCAAGGTAAAGATGCGATGGCTCGTGTTTTGGTTAAAGTGGTCTTTGATGAGAGCAAACCTGCCATTATGGGGCATGGACTTAGCGTGGATACGATGTTAGCAACAGCTAAAGCGTACATTGGAGCGTTGAACAGTTATATGTCTATGAGAGAGCGTTTGCGAACCATTAAAAATCACACCAGCGAGGGAATTTAACGTTTTAATGTTTTTACATGTAAAGATAGAACTCTTTACATGTAAAGCTTATCTCGCAATGTTAAAGCTAAAATAGCGTGAGATAAAACCGCTGTTTCCAATGCTTCGATATTGCACACTCGCTGCTTCAAAATTTCCTATTTCTTGATAGAGTAATCCTAACGCATAACGGCTTTCCATATTTGCAGGATCTGTGAGTTTAGAGAGTTCTAGGAGTGCGATGGCATTTTCATTGTGTCCTGCACCGATGGCGGCAACGGAAGCTAGAAAAATAGTGTAGGTATCTTTTTTGTGATAATCATCAATGAGTTTATTGTAGAGAGTAAAAGCCTCTTCAAAACGATTGGTGTAGATTTCCATAAAAGCGAGTGTTTGCATCATTGCAGGGATGTCTTCTTGCTCTTTTTCCATCTGTGCTCTCACACTATCACGTTTTTGATGCAGTAAGCCTCCAATCTGAAGGAGTTTAATGTACTGCTCTTTAACCATTTTAGGTCCGTAATAAAAGGTATCATACTCTAATGGAAGTTTGTTAAACTCCATTTGAATCTCTTTGGCATAACTCTTAATCGCTTTTTTATGGTACTTCGCATTAAAGGCAATAATATTTGCCATAATGTCTTTGGGTAGCAGCGCTTGAAGTTTTTGAGTACTGCGTTCATACATACGTTCATTGCTCAGTTTTTGCGAAGCGATGATATTTAAAACAAGGCTTAGTGGGCTATCTTCTTTTTCCATTTCAAGCCATCGTGTCAGTGAAAATTCATTTTTATCGGTAAGATAAAGAAGTGAAAGATAAAGGTTCTCTTTTTCTAACGCTGGATTTTTGTGGATACTCTCTTTAACATCTTCTAACAGTTTTGCAACATCTCTGTTGATGAGATGCCCACTCATAATCGCAAAAACACCCGCAAGGTAGTTGTTATTATCTAAATGGTAGCTTTTGGAAAAGTTTTTGTACGCAGCCGCATAATCGCCTATTTGTGCGTAGGTTAAGGCTAGATTGTAGTGCAAAATGGAGTGATTTTTATACTCTTCTACCATGTGTGCAAAGATGGTATTGGCTTCATAGACGTGGGCATTTAAAGCTTGTTTAATTCCTTGGCTAATGGCGATATTGACTTTAGAAATGGTTGAACTTGCTTTAAGGTATGAGAGGGCAGGACCGATCTCATCAATAAAAATATTCATACTTCCTTTTCGAATATAATCAATCGTCTGTTTAGCGTCAAAAACTTTGTACGGGGCGTAATAAAAAAGGAGACCATAGATATTTTCTTGCGTGAAAAAAAGCTCTTTTTCAAACTCTTTTTGTGCATTTTGTACATCAAAAAGAGAGGGTTTTAAAATGGTATGAAGGTTGTAAAGAGGTTTGGTTTGGGCGTTTGTATCGTTGATTTTATACACTTCACCAAGGAGCGAGGCGGTGTTGCCTAGATTGCCTAATTTATTTTCGACCATTGAAAGCGCTATTTTGACTTTTGCATTGTGGGGTTCAGCGTGAATCGCACGTTGTAAATAGTGTTTTGCTGTTACAAAATCACCTTTTTTCGCATATAAAAGTCCCAACGTGAAATGATCTCCTTCTGCTTTAATGCCTTCTAGCGTATCAATCGCAAGGGTGTTTTGATTTAAGGAAGCTAAAATTTTGGAAGCAAGATAGGTTTGATCCTCTTTATAAAACTCCATAGAGGGATGACGAATAGCACTAAGGGCTTCGTAATAAAAATTTTTATAATAATGAACCAGTCCGACATAATAAGAATAGAGTGGCGCATTACTCTCTTCCGGAAGATACGAAAAAGCAAGGTCAATATAGTAGGTAAAAAGGGTATCATCTTTGAGTTCCAAGGCGCAAACAGCGGCATTAATGGCACTGATACAGCGGTGCTCTTTGTTTTGAATCGCCTTTTTAAAGGCTTCAAGTGCTTCTGAGAAGTTTTTTTCTTTCAGTTTTGCAACGCCAATATTGTAATAAGAAATTGCCTCATTGAATGTAGCAATTTTTTCATAAATTTTAAGCGCTTCTTCTTTATTGCCTTGTTCGTAAAGAAGGTGTGCTTTTTTAATCATACTATCGAGTTTAGAAGGAGAAAATTGCTCCTTTTGGAGTATTTTTTCTTCTTCTTTCTCTTTGATTATGGGTGTTTGGGATACCGTGTCTTTTGCATTTAAAATAAGAAGAAGGGCAACCATGATGCCAATGAGCAAAATAACCCCTGCAATGAGTAAAATAAGCAATCTTTTTTTAGAGGGAGATCTCTTTTCATTTTGATTGAGTGGAACAACCTCTGAGGGGGTAATCTCATCTGTTCGCTCCTCCTCGATGAGCGCAAAACTCTCCTCTTCATTTGAAGGAGTGTTTTCCGCCTCGAGGATGACAACTTCTTCTTCTGCCATCTTACATGTACTTTTTCAAGACTTCAGGAATGGCAACACTGCCATCTTCTTGTTGGTAATTTTCCATAATGGCGATGAGTGTGCGACCCACGGCTAAAGAAGAGCCATTGAGCGTGTGTACTAAGCGGTTTTTACCCTCATCTTTAAAGCGAATTTTAGCTCGTCTGGCTTGAAAGTCGAAGGTATTAGATACGGAACTAATTTCACGGTAACGGTTTTGCCCTGGAAGCCAGACTTCCAAATCCACCGTTTTTGCAGCACTAAAGCCCAAATCTCCACCACAAAGCATTAAGTGGCGGTGAGGGAGTCCTAAGGAGCTAAGTAAATCAGAAGCACATGAAAGCATCTCTTCAAAAACCGTTTCGCTCTGTTCTGGTGTGGTAATTGAAACCAATTCTACTTTATCAAACTGGTGCTGGCGAATCATGCCACGGGTATCTTTCCCCGCACTGCCTGCTTCTTTTCGAAAACATGCAGAATAGGCGGTCATTTTAAGAGGGAGTTCTTCTTTGCTTAGAATTTCATCTCTAAAAAGGTTGGTGACAGGCACTTCAGCAGTAGGAATCAAAAAGAGCTCTTCGCCATCAATTTTAAAGAGGTCATCTTCAAATTTAGGGAGTTGTCCTGTTCCCATCAGTGTTTCACGGTTGACAATGTAAGGAACGGCTACCTCATGAAAACCACGGCTTCGGTTAAAATCAAGCATATAGTTAATGAGCGCTCGCTCTAATCTGGCAGCGTCATTTTTTAAAACACTAAAACGGCTTTTGGCAAGTTTTACACCTCTCTCAAAATCAATCCAGTTTTGTTTGCTGTCGATATCCCAATGCTCTTTAGGAGTAAAGGAAAATGTTTTAGGCTCAAGCACACGTTTCAGTTCCACGTTGTCATTTTCATCTTCACCTTCAGGAACAAGAGAAGAGGGCATATTTGGAATAATAGTCGCTAGTGCTTCAAGCTTCTCTTCTAAGGCACGAACCACCTCCGTTTTCTCAGCGATTTTTTCTTTGTTTAAAGAGAGTTCTGCTTTAAGCGCTCCCACATCTTTGCCTTCTTTGGCATAAACCCCAAAGAGTTTGCTTTTAGCATTTTGTTCCGCTTGGAGTGGCTCTAAAACAAGACGTGCACTTTTAAGTTCCAATGAAATAGCACGAAGTTCTTCCAAAAGGCTCTCATCTACTTTTTTCTTTCTGAGCGCTGTGGCAACAGTATCAAAATCATTTTGAATCAGTTTAATATCTAGCATACGTTTCCTTAACGGTAAATTCCAACAAGATTACGAATCATATCCATTTTTGCAGAAGCAATGTGACGTGCTTTAGCGGCACCTTCATCAAGAATGGCGATGACTTCCTCTTTATGCGCTACATAGTAGGCTCTTTTTTCACGAGCCGGTGCAAAATAGTCCCAAATCAGACCATTGAGGTAAGCTTTAAAATGCCCATACCCTTCACCGCCCTTTTGGTAGCGCACTTTGAGTGCTTCTAGTTCGTCATTTTCTAAAAAGAGTTTAGCCAGAGCGTACACGTTACATGTAAAAGGATTTTTAGGCTCTTCCATCGGTGTTGAGTCGGTTACAATACGAGAAGTTGCTTTTTTAAGCTCTTTTTCACTGCAAAAAATATCAATGGTATTGCCATAACTTTTACTCATTTTTGCCCCATCAAGTCCGGGGACAGTGGCGACGTTTTCATCGACTTTAAATTCGGGTACTTTAAAAATATCACCAAAATCGTTATTAAATTTAATGGCGATGTCACGGGTAATTTCAACGTGTTGGATTTGGTCTTTTCCCACAGGAATCACTTCTGAGTCATAGAGCAAAATATCCGCAGCCATTAAAACAGGATAGGAAAATAAAGAGTGGTTGGCAGCAATGCCTTTGGCGACTTTGTCTTTGTAGCTATGGGCTCTCTCTAAAAGTCCCATCGGCGTATAGCCTGAGAGTATCCAGTAGAGTTCTAATACTTCTTTGACATCGGATTGTGCCCAAAAGGTGACTTTGGTGTGATCAATGCCTAGAGAGAGAAAATTAATCGCCGCATCAAGCGTATTATGCTTAAGTGCCTCGCCATCTTTTAAAGAGGTGAGGGCGTGGTAATTGGCGATGAAGATAAATAAATCACTTTTTTCTTGAAGGTCAATCATCTGTTTAATCGCACCAAAATAGTTTCCTATATGCAGTGCACCTGAGGGTTGAATTCCTGTTAATACTCTCATAAAGCTGTCCTACTCTTTCTCTTTTAAATTGAGTCGTTTCATAATGGCATGAATAATCTCTTCGATACTTCGATCTTCCACATCCACAATCACATCGGCTTTTTTTTCATATAAGCAGGAGCGTTCTTTAAATAAGGCTCTTGCCTTCTCTTCATCTTGCAAAAGAGGGCGTTTTGCAAGTTTTAAATCGCCATTTTCATGCGCTTTTAAGCGTTTAAGGATACCATCAAAAGAGGAACGAAGATAGATGATGGTTCCTATCTTTTCTAAATTATCTACCTTAAAAAAACCACCACCTGTGGATATAATGGCATTTTTGACACTTTTTTCAAGCCATTTAGCTGTTTGTTTCTCAAGTCGTCGAAAGTAGGCTTCCCCATCGCTCGCAAAAATATCTTTGATTTTGCGATTTTCCATGCTCTCAATCAAATCATCAGTATCCAAACCCATTTGTTTGGTTCTTTGAATCAGTGCCCTTGCAATCGTACCTTTGCCAACTCCCATAAAACCGATAAAAACGATATTTTTATTCTTAAGATTCTTCACCGCTATTTTCCTGTTCATTATCCCTCTCCCCTTTAGCACGGGGGTAGAGTAAAATCGGTGAGCCTTCCAAATTAAAGACATCACGCAGTTTATTGGCAAGGTAGCGTTTGTAACTAAAATGCAAGGAGCGTGGTTTATTCATGACAAGCGCAATACGTGGTGGCTTGGTTTGGTACTGGGTTGCGAAGTAGATTTTGACAACTTTAGAGTGGTCGCTTGGAATTTGATGTCTAATGGTCGCTTCACGAATCACTTCATTGAGCTGTCTGGTTGGAATGTGTTGAGAGTAGTTTTCATACACACTTAAAATCATATCTTTAATTTTTGAAACCCGTTGTTTGCTTTTAGCCGAAACCGTAATCAGTGGCGCATAGGAGAGAAATTTAAATCGGTGGCGTACCTCTGCGGTGACTTTTTCAAAGTCATCCATCGCTTCATCCCATTTATTTAGAACGATAATACACGCAAGATTGTTCTCTTCCACTAGCCCTGCGATACGCTCATCGAGTTCCAAAAAGGGTTCACTCGCATCTAAGACAAGCAGAGCAATGTTCGCACGCTCTAGCATCTCTTTGGTACGCATGAGCGCAAATTTTTCAATGCCTTCGATTTTTCCACGCCTTCGAAGTCCAGCAGTATCGACAAAGTTAATGACTTTTTCGTTGTACTCAATGCTCTCATCTACAGGGTCAATGGTTGTTCCTGCCACATTACTCACAACCGCACGCTGTTTGCCGACAAGGGCGTTGAGTAGGGAGCTTTTACCGACGTTGACACGCCCAATAATAGCGACATTGATGTTAGGATTTTCTTCTTCAATGGGTGCTTCTAAGCTCTGCTCCTCTGATATTTTATCCTCATCCCAAACGTCATCTTCCTCATCTATCGTCTCCTCATCTGCTTCTTCTTCTGAAGCAACCAGAGCACCTTCTGGTGCAGGTAAGTATGAGCCAATCCACTCTAAAAGTGCACTGACACCTCGGTTGTGTGAAACGGAGAGAGGAAAGACGTGTTCTGCGCCAAATTCACTAAATTCCCAAGCACGTTCCATCTCTTTATCGTTGTCAATTTTATTAATGACTAAGGCAATAGGTTTATTGAGGGCTTGAAGGGCATAAAAAATCTTTTTTTCTTCTTCACTAGGGAGAAGTTTTCCATCGACGACCATTAATATAACATCTGCTTTTTTGGATGCTTGCATCGACATATCATGGACATTTTCAAAGAGCTCAGTTGATTTGTCCAGTCCACCTGTATCTAAGATAAGGCAGGGCTTTTCGGTGATGTAAACTTGATGACTTTTAATATCGCGTGTTGTACCACTAAAATCCGAGGTAATAGCAATACGTGCTTTAGCAATGCGATTAAATAAAGAGCTTTTCCCAACATTAGGAAGCCCGATAATAGCAATTTTTTTCATAGTAACCTTTATGGCATAATTGAATCTATTATAGCTTTTCTTTGCTGTTATTTTGGTAAACTCTCCACATAGAGCGATTGAGAAGGAAACGCAAACGTCGCTCCATTGCGTGCGACAATTTCCATAATTTTATAATTAATCTCTTCTCTTACATGTAAAGATTCATCAAGGGATGTGGCATAGGTAAAAAAGTTGAGTAAAATGCCAAGCGCACTCGCTTCAAACTCATCAAAATAGACCATAATTCCCTCAGAATGAACATCAGGATGATTCGATAACATCGTCTTAATCTCTTGCAAAATGGTTTGCATCTGTTCCATAGTGGTGGTATAGGTCAGTCCAAGACGGGTACGGATACGACGTTTTCCCATGCGTGACGTGTTGGTAATGGTCGCATTTGCGATAAAAGAGTTTGGTACACTCACCAACGCTTGTGTAGGATTTCGAATTTTGGTAGAACGAATGCCGATCTCTTCGATGGTTCCTTCCACGCCATTCATTTCGATGCTATCGCCCACTTGAAACGGTCTATCGCTGAAGATGACCAGTGAGCCAAAGAGGTTTGCAACGGTATCTTTTGCGGCTAAGGCAAAAGCAAGTCCACCGAGTCCTAATGAAGCAACAAATGCACTCACATTAATACCCCACTCTTGTAAAATCGCCATCAGTCCTAAGGCAATAATCAGAACACGCAGGGCTTTAATGGTGAAATTTTGGATGCCATTGTCCACTTCGGTACCTAGTTTGGAGGAAAAAAAGTTAAAAAGATGAGAAAAACGATTCACAAGACGGTATAGAATCCAAAAAATAAGAAAGGTTAAAAAGGTTTTTAAGCCAAGGTCTAGGAGTTTTTGTAAACGAGGATAAGACAACCATGTTCCTGCCACGTAGGCTGAGGCGAAGACAAGAGAGGCTTTTAAAGGACCTTCTAGGACGTTGATGACTCGATTATCCCATGATGTTTTGCTACGCAGAGCAATAATCTTAAACGGTTTGAGAATGACGTTGGTGAGAAAATGACGTAAGAAAAAAACCATCAAAAAGAAACAGATAGACAGAGCAATATGTGTAACGGCAAAGCCCATAAACGTGTAGTTGAAGATAGTTTCAAAATGCATGCTTTCTCCTGTAAGGCAAATCAAATATATCAACCAATTTTAACACAGAATAGATTAAGATTACGTATTTAACGCAGATTGGAGTGAGTGTGGGAGTATTTTTTGGTCAGATAAATAAAGGGGTTTTATTTATGCTGATCTCTTCATTTAGTTTTGCTTTTGATGGGGCTTTTGCAAAGATGTTAAGCGAAGGGATGGATTCGGTTGAGGTGGTTTTCTTTCGTAATGGCATTACCATGTGTATTGTGGCGTTAAGCATTGTTAAGCTTCCCCTCAAACAAGTGGGTGGAAAACCGTGGTTACTTCTTTTTAGGGCGTTGATTGGGTTTGCTTCGATGTTGGTTTTTTTCTATAACATTGCGCATATTCCGTTTGCTGATGCGATGACCTTTTCTCGTACGGCGCCGATTTTTACAGCGATTTTGGCATTTTTTTTCTTGAAAGAGAAAATGGGGTTGAAAGCGTGGATAGCTGTATTTATAGGATTTTTAGGTATTGTTTTTGTCATGAAGCCGACGGGTTTTATGCTTTCTAAAACAGATTTATTTGGGCTCTTTAGTGGGTTAGGTGCGGCTTTGGCGTATACGAGTGTGCGAGAGTTAAATAAGGTGTACGATACACGAGTGATTGTTTTAGCGTTTGTCTCCACAGGAACGATTTTTCCTGCCCTTTTTATGCTGATTAGCGAAGTCTATCATGCGCCGATGTTTGATTTTATGATGGGGCAATTTGTTATGCCAAAAGGCATAGAGTGGCTCTATATTTTTCTAATGGGCTTTTCAGGTGCCATTGGACAGGTTTATATGACCAAAGCGTTTGCTACAACCCGTGCGGGTGTTGTGGGTGCGGCTGGGTATTCGATTATCTTTTTTTCACTGATTATTGGGATTATTTTAGGAGACCCATTGCCTGATTTTCTAGGACTATTTGGTATACTCCTCGTTATTTTGAGTGGAATAATTGTAGCAAAGGAAAAAGAATGATTTTAATTGCAGGACCGTGTGTTATTGAAAGCAGAGAGAACCTTTTACGGGTTGCTGAAAAATTAGTGAGTTACCATGAAGATGAAAGCATAGATTTTTATTTTAAAAGCAGTTTTGATAAAGCCAATCGCACCAGCATTGACAGTTTCAGAGGACCTGGACTGGATGAAGGTTTGAAACTTTTAGATGAAGTTAGAAGAACGTTTGGTTTTAAACTTTTAACCGACATTCATGACTACACCCAAGCTAAGCCGGTGGGAGAGGTCGTGGATGTGCTTCAAATCCCTGCTTTTTTGTGTCGTCAAACCGATCTTTTGGTTGCAGCCGCACAGACAAAATGCGTGGTAAACGTTAAAAAAGGGCAGTTTTTAAATCCTGCGGATATGCGCTATTCGGTGAAAAAAGTTTTAGAGACCAGAGGAGTGAAAGAGGAAGGTTACGAAGCGGCAAAGCGTGCAGGCGTGTGGTTGACCGAGCGAGGAAGTACCTTTGGGTATGGTAATTTGGTTGTCGATATGCGTAGTTTTGGCATTATGAGAGAGTTTGCGCCTGTTATTTTTGATGCGACCCATTCGGTACAGATGCCTGGTGCTGAGGGTGGAAAAAGTGGTGGAAAACGTGAGTTTGTACGTCCTCTTTCACGTGCGGCTGCTGCGGTGGGTGTGGATGGCTTTTTCTTTGAAACTCATTTTAATCCCTGCGAGGCGTTGTGTGATGGTCCTAATATGCTCTATTTAGAGGATTTGGACTTAGCCATTAAAGATATCAAAGCGATTCAAAACGCCTTAAAGGTATAAGATGCAACTCATTCCTACACGCAATCTTCTTCTCAATCAAGGAAATGTTGAAGAAAAAAGAGTAGAGATTAGGAATTATTTTTTAAAAACGTATACGCTTTATGAGAAGCTTTTTGAATTGATGAAGGACGATGAAAGTTATTACCTTACGGCGGATCCTCTGCGTCATCCTTTGGTCTTTTATTTTGGGCATACGGCGAGTTTTTTTATCAATAAACTCGTCCTTGCTAAGCTTTTGGATCAACGCATTAACCCAGTTTACGAGTCTATTTTTGCTATTGGTGTGGATGAAATGAGTTGGGATGATTTGAACCAATCGCACTACAAATGGCCACGCATTGAAGAGGTGCGTCTTTATCGTGAAGCCGTTAAGGCTAAGGTGTTAGAGCTGATTGATACGATGCCTCTTTCTATGCCCATTTCGTGGGAGAGTCCGTTTTGGGCAATTATGATGGGCATTGAGCATGAGCGGATTCATCTTGAGACCTCTTCGGTGTTGATTCGTCAACTTCCCCTGAATAAAGTAGTCTCCGACTCGTTTTGGAAAGTCTGCCCTTTTGATACGCCTGTGGTGGAAAATTCACTCTTACATGTAACGGGGAAAACCCTTCGTTTGGAGAAGAAAAGAGACGATGCGCTTTATGGTTGGGACAACGAATACGGGTTACATGTAAAAGAGGTTAAAGACTTTAAAGCGTCTAAATATCTTGTTTCAAACGCTGAGTTTTTAGGCTTTATAGAAGAGGGCGGTTATGAAAATGAGCGTTTTTGGAATGAAGAGGGCTGGAAGTGGAGAACGTACAAAAATGCCACGATGCCACTGTTTTGGCGTAAAAATGAGGAAGGGTATGCGCTTCGCTTAATGGCAGAAGAGATTGCGATGCCATGGAGTTGGCCTGTGGAGATTAACTACCTTGAGGCCAAGGCATTTTGTAACTGGAAAAGCCAGAAAGAGGGTACATCCATTCGTCTTCCAAGTGAGGAAGAGTGGTATGTTTTAAGAGATTTACATGTAAAGGTGGATGAGCCCTTTTGGGACAAGGCGCCTGCGAATATCAACTTAGAGTATTTTGCTTCTTCTGTTCCTGTGGATACCTTTGCTTTTGGCGATTTTTACGATGTCATCGGCAATGTGTGGCAGTGGAGTGAAACACCGATTAACGGGTTTGATGGTTTCCAAGTTCATCCACTTTACGATGATTTTTCCGTTCCCACTTTTGATGACAGACACAATCTTATAAAAGGCGGTTCGTGGATTAGCACGGGCAATGAGATTATTCGCTCTTCTCGTTATGCCTTTCGTCGTCATTTTTACCAACATGCGGGTTTTCGCTATGTTGAATCAAACGAGCCAGTGGAAGTCTCTTCGGTTTTTTATGAGATGGACTTTGAACTCTCTCAAATCTGTGAAGTGCACTTTGGAAAAAAAGAGAACAATTACTACGAAGAGATAGCCCATTTTTGCACCACATTAGGCGAGGCAAAAGCCAAAGCCCTTGAGATTGGGTGCGGTGCAGGACGTGGAACTTTTGCCCTTGCACGTCATTTTGAAATGGTACATGGCATTGAGTTTACGGCACGTGTGGTCAGACTTGCTACCAATTTTAAAGAGAGTGGAAAGCTCAAGTATGCTCTTAAAGAAGAGGGCGAACTTGCGACATTTATAGAGAAAAATTTGAGTGATTTTGAGATTGACCCAAGCATTCAAAAAGTGGAATTTTGGCAAGCAGACCCGCATAATTTGAAACCTTATTTTGATGGATATGACCTGATTTTACTCAACGATACGCTAGATACCTTGTATGACCCAGCACTCTTTTTAGAGAAGATTAAAGAGCGTTTAAATCCACAAGGATTTTTAGTAATAGCCAGTAGTTATGATTGGGATGAAACGAGAACGCCAAGGGCTAAATGGCTGGGTGGATTTAAGAAAAATGGCGAAAAATATACGACATTTGATGCATTGCATGAACATCTTTCACCTTTTTTTACGTTACATGTAAACCCTTTTGTCATGCCTCTTCCTTTGCATGAGAGCGCACGAAAGACGGTTCTAAAATCGTTACATGTCAGTGTCTGGAAAAAGCGATAAAAGGTTCTCTAACCAAAAATAGTGTATGATTAAACAACATTTGATAGAAGGATTGTTATGAATATTATTGAAGGAAAACTCTCCCTAAGTGGTCACGAAAAAGTGGCGATTATTAATAGCAGATTTAACCATATTATTACGGATCGTTTGGTTGAGGGTGCGAAAGATGCGTTTATTCGCCATGGTGGAGATGAGAAAAATTTAGACCTTATTTTAGTTCCTGGTGCGTATGAGATTCCTTTGGCACTCGATAAAGTGCTTAGCAGTGGCAAATACGATGCTGTCTGTTGTGTGGGTGCGATTATTCGTGGCAGTACGCCTCATTTTGATTATGTTGCGGCTGAGGCAACCAAAGGTGTCGCCAATACAGCATTGAAGTATCAAAAACCTGTAACGTATGGTGTTTTAACAACCGATACGATTGAGCAAGCTATTGAGCGTGCGGGAAGCAAAGCAGGCAATAAAGGCTTTGAAGCGATGACAGGTTTGATTGAACTCATTAGCCTGTATAAAAATCTGTAAGGAAACGCATTGGCAACACGACATCAAGCAAGAGAAAGTATTATTACACTTCTGTATGCGGAAGATATAGGCAATGCGGGGATTGATAAATTTATTGATGAGCTTTTTGAAGAGAAAAAGATTCGTAACCAGCAAAAAGAGTTTGCGTTAGGGCTTTATCAGGGTGTTAAAGCACACTTAAGTGTTATTGATGAGGCGATTAACCGTCATTTAAAAGAGTGGAATCTTAGTGAAATTGGGATGTTGGAGCGCGCGATTTTACGACTGGGTGGATATGAAATACTCTACTCAGAACTGGATAATGCCGTTGTCATTAATGAAGCGATTGAATTAGCAAAAAAACTTTGCAATGAAACCAGCCCAAAATTTATCAATGGTGTTTTAGATGCGATTTGCAAAGAGGGAGAAGCTAAGGCATGAAAGTGTGTGTCGCTTTAGATTTGCCAACCCAAGAGGAAACCCTTACGCTTATTCGTACCTTAAAAAGTGAAGATATATGGCTTAAAGTAGGGCTTCGCTCCTTTATTCGTGATGGAGAATTTCTTTTAAAAAAGATAAAAAACATCAATCCAAATTTTAAGATTTTTTTAGATTTGAAAATCCATGATATTCCTAATACGATGGCAGATGCTGCAGAATCCATTGTGGGCTTAGGCGTGGATATGTTTAATGTGCATGCTTCTAGTGGAATTAAAGCCATGAAAACGGTGATGGAGCGAGTTAATCACTTACCTCAAAAACCGATTGTTTTAGCCGTGACAGCATTAACCAGTTTTGATAATGCGTCGTTTGAAGCTATCTATAAAACGCCTATTGCGCAAAAAGCGATTGATTTTGCTAGAGATGCTCACAATGCAGGTGTTCATGGCGTTGTTTGTTCTGTTTTTGAAAGTCGTGCGATTAAAGCTTCTACTTCTGAAGCCTTTTTAACATTAACACCAGGTATCAGACCCTTTGGAGAATCCCATGATGATCAAGAGCGTGTAGCAGACCTTGCAAGAGCAAAAGCGGAGCTTTCTGATTTTATTGTGGTGGGACGTCCTATCTATCAAAGCAGTGACCCTTTGGGCGTTGTTCAAAAAATTATCGAAAATATTTAGAGACGAAGAGGGAAACATGTTCCAAAAAGTAGTGCTTAGTATTGTGTTGTTTTTTGCATTTAGTATTGTTGCTTTTTTCTTATTGATTAAGGTGATAGATTTTAATGAGTACAAACCTCGCCTCCAAAAAATGATCAAAGACGCTACGGGTTATGAGTTGATTATTAAAGGGGATATTACTCTTTCACTTTCGCCCGTTGGAATTAGTGTTTTAGATATAGAGGTGTTCAATCCGCATGAAAAAGAAAAAGGTGCTTTTGCAACACTTAAAAGTTTTGATGTTGCCCTAGAAGTTGCGCCTTTGCTCACAAAAGAGATTAAAATCCATTATCTCTCTTTAGATTCATTGGCATTAACGCTTGAAAAAAATGAACAAGAACAGTTTAATTTTGAATTGCCAACGGTGAGTAAAAAAGAAGAAGCAAAACCAAGCACAGAGCAGAATACAACGCTTGAAAAAGCGCCACTTCTTCCTTTGGTCAATGTTAAAGAGATTAAATTTAGTAATGCGCATGTTTCGTATCATGATGTGCGTCAGAAAGAGACATTGCAAATCAAAGGTATTAATTTCGATATTGACAATATTCACTATGATCCATCAAAACATAAATTTCAGGGGCTCTCTTTTATCGCAGATGCGTCTATTGGAAGTCTGAATTATGGCGAATATGGCATCAAAGAGATTTATATGCCCTTAGAGATGAAAGAGTCAGTACTGAGTAGTGAAAATGTTCAATTTACACTATTTGAGACACCTTCTCAAGGAACACTTAAAATAGATTTAAGTGGTAAACAACCTAAGCTTTCATTGAAAAGCAAATTAGAACAGTTAAAACTAGCGCAAGTTTCCAAAGAAATTTTGAAAAAAGAGATTCTTGAAGGAAAAGCTAACGCCGATTTGAAACTCTCTTTCTTTCTTAATGATACATTGACGTTCAAAAATACGGTGAATGGATTTATCCATGTGAGCGGTGAAAATGTGACGTTTAAAGGGTACGATATCGACAAGATTGTTACGAGTGTAGATGCGAGTAAAGGTCTTTCGATGATGCTTTTAAACGTTATAAAGAGTACACAAGAAGCAAAAACACTTTTAAAAGAGGTTAATGCTAAGGTTGATATTGGGTATTCTGAAGTGCATTTGAGTGATGTTGCGGCAAGTACGGCTAAAAATCGTTTAGCCATAAAAGGTTCTGTGAATATCGTAGAAGAAAAATTTCAAGAGATGAAAGTGGCACTTTTAAATGCAAAAGGGTGCGCAACACTTACGCAGACGATTGAAGGGACGTTTCAAAAGCCTGTTTTCAATGTGAATGAAACGGTTTTAAATACCTTAAGTCAAGTCGCTTTCTCTTTACTCAATAAATCAAAATCATCGAACAAAACAGTAGATTCTCCTCAGGTTGAAACGGATGAAAATTGTACGGTTTTTTACGAAGGCGTTGTAAAGCATCCTAGTTTATAAAGAGGAATGCCTTTTGCTTTTTTTGATTATATTATGATCAAAAGGAGTACCCAATGCATTTTATAGAAGGTGTTAAGTTAATTGTTATGCTGAAAGATAAGATTGAAGAGGCGAAAAAAACTGATCAAGTTGCAGCGCAAAAGTTACAAAATTTACTTGAAAAACTTCTAAAATCCAACGATCCGCTCTGTATTTAAACACTAAACGGCTTAAAAAGTTTTTTCTTAAGCCGTTTATTATTTACTCTTGCTATAATTGCACTCTACTTTTTACTTGGACAGATGGGTGAGTGGCTGAAACCACACCCCTGCTAAGGGTGCGTCGGGGTGACCTGACCGAGGGTTCAAATCCCTCTCTGTCCGCCACCAAATTTAATTTTTAAACCTTCCAAAAACATCTTTTCAAATCAGCGTTTTTTTCATTGAAATATCTTTTCCCTAACGTATCTATCAAAATTCATTTGTTATACTTTCACACAAAATCAGAGTCGATGGAGTGAGGATGTTTAGTATACTAAAGAAGAGTATGGTGTTGGCATGTGCGACATTTGCGTATGCCGATACGATGTCATTGGTGCTTGAAAATGATGCCCTTGTAGGTAAAGATCAGCACTATACGAATGGAATGTATTATACATGGATGAGTGAAAAGGATACAAGCTTTCCTGATTTGTTGCCTTTTATTGATTTGGAGCAGAAAAATGTTGCTTTTTCACTCTCTCATGCTATTTTTACCCCCGAAGATAAAAAGCGTGATACCCGTAATTTAGATGATTTGCCATATGCTGGGTATATGGGCGTGAGCCTTTTAGCCTATAAATCTTCAGAGCATTTTTTTCATGAAGCAGGTGTTAATGTGGGGATGGTGGGTCCTTCAACGCATGCAGAGGATTTGCAAAAAGGGTTTCACTCTCTCATTGGACACAGTAAGCCCAAAGGGTGGGAGTATCAGCTAGATGATGAGTTCATGTATGGTGCTTCTTATCAGGTGGGATATAAGACGACTCCTTGGTCGCTAAGTGATGTATATCTGGACTTTACAACACATGTTAGAGGCGATGCGGGACGATTTTATACGGGTGGTTTACTGGGTGGAACGCTTCGTTTAAGCAGTACGCCTATGAAAAGTTTTGCGACGATTGGGAATTATATTGGAGGAAACGAGAGTGCATTGCTCAATTATGAAGCGAAAAAGAGTTTTGAGTGGGCACTCTCTTTAGGCGCATTTTATAATGCGGTTGAACGTTACTATCTCATTGATGAGGCGATTGATCAGGGGTATCGTTTGAAAAAAATGGATGCTCTCGTAGGTGAAAAGCTTTCATTAGACCTCTTTTACGATGAGATGCAACTCTCTTTTTATCTTAAATCCGTAGATATAGATTATAAAGGTGGGCGTTCTTCTCGTGAGCAAACAGGAGGAATGAATCTAGTATGGAAGTGGAATTAACCACTTCCTTTCTCTCTCAAAATGGCTAAGGCAGTATAAGCGAAATTAGGCTAAAATACGCGCAATAAATACGAAATTTTGTACGAAAGTTGCGCAATGCTTATATCTTTTTATACCCGTTTAGTAACGACATATTTTAAAACCACACTTTTTGTTGTGGCTCTACTCACAGCTCTTTTTGGCTACTACGCACAATATTTAAGTATTGATGCCTCCGCAGAAACACTTTTACTCGAAAACGATAAAGATTTGAAACTGACCCGTGAAGTGCATGGACGCTATGTTAGTCCTGAGTATTTGGTGATCTCTTTTACCCCGCATCAAGGGCTTTTAGAAGATACCACTTTGGAGAGCATGCGACGTTTAAAAGAGGAGCTTTTGAAAATCAAGGGCGTGGAGAGTGTGACTTCCATTTTAGATGTTCCCCTTTTAGAGAGTCCTATTCGTCCCATTAAAGAGGTGGTGGGCAATGTTCAAACCCTTGAATCTACTGGTATTGATAAAACTTTAGTTCAAAAAGAGCTTACCACGAGCCCTTTGTATGCCAATAATCTTGTCAGTGCTGATTTTAAAACCACAGCGATTTTGCTCAATCTTAAAGATGATACCACGTATACAAAACTCTTAAGTGAGCGTAATCAGTATATGCTTTTGTCGCAAGAGCGTTCGCTGAGTGTTGAAGAAAAGGTACGCTACGAAGAGGCGAAGAAGGCATTTAAAGCGTATAGGGATAGCATTCGTGATGAAACACATGAGATGATTGAAAATGTGCGAGCCGTGATGGAGCCTTTTAAAAGTGAGGGAGACCTCTTTTTAGGTGGCGTGATGATGATTGCTGATGATATGATTAGCTTTGTCAAAAATGACATTGTTAATTATGGCATTGCGATTTTTCTTATTATGATTGTGATTTTATGGGTGATTTTTAGACAGGTTCGTTTTGTGGTATTGCCTATTCTTGCCTCTTTTAGTGCGGTGGTGATTACGGTGGGCATTAACGCTCTTTTGGGCTTAGAAATTACAGTGATTTCGTCCAATTACATTGCGATGCAACTCATTACCACGCTCTCTTTGGTGATTCATTTAATTGTGTGTTACAGAGAAGAGTATCAGGTATATCCAAATCTTACGCAACAAGAGTTAATAGGCGTCACCCTAAAGCGTATGAGTGTTCCTTCTGTTTTTGTTATTTTAACTTCTGTGGCGGGATTTGGCTCGTTAATGACCTGCGATATTGTTCCGATTATCGACCTTGGTAATATGATGAACATTGGTGTGAGTGTCTCTTTAATTGTCACCTATCTGCTTTTCCCTTCCATGTTGATGCTCTTAGAGAAAAAAGCGCCTGTGATGATTTTTGATCATGCTTTTACGCTTAATGCGACCTTTGCACGTATTGTGGAAAAACGCCGTGGGGTGATTTTGAGTGTGGTGGTGCTGATAGCGCTGTTTAGCCTTTTTGGTGTGAGCCGTTTGGTGGTGGAGAACAGTTTTATCAACTACTTTAAAGAGAGCACAGAAATTTACAAAGGGATGCAAAAAATCGACAATGAACTAGGCGGTACCACACCGCTTGAGATTGTCGTGCGTTTACCCAAAGCAGATGTCGCTCAAGCAAAAGAGCAGAGTCCTTTAGATGAGTTTGAGGCTGAATTTGAAGAGAAAAGTTCAGAGGCACAGTACTGGTTTACTGCACAAAAAATGCAGACCATTTTAAAGGTGCATGACTATTTAGAGTCTTTGCCAGAAGTGGGTAATGTCTCTTCTTTGGGTACTCTTTCTAAAGTGGGGCGTATTTTAAAAGAGGGCAAAGATTTTGATACGTTTGAGTTGGCACTGCTTTATAATGAACTTCCTGAGGTGTATAAAAAGGTTATTTTAACGCCTTATGTGAACATAGAGCATGATGAGGCACGTTTTGTAGTGCGTTTGATTGATTCCAATCCAGAACTCAGACGCTCTGAGCTTTTGGAGAAAATTCAAAATGAATTAGAGAGCAAAGTAGGTTTGCCAAAAGAGGATTATAAACTGGTGGGGATGATGGTACTTTATAACAACATGCTCCAATCCCTCTTTTCGTCTCAAATTTCAACCCTCGCTTTAGCGGTATTAAGTTTGGGTTCGATGTTTTTATTTTTGTTCCGTTCTTTTAAAGTGGCGTTTTTGGCGATGGTGGTCAATATGGTTCCTGTGAGTGTTATCTTTGGCATTATGGGCGTGTTTAATATCCCGCTTGATATGATGAGCATTACCATAGCTTCCATTGCGCTTGGCATTACGGTGGACAATACGATTCATTACTACTACCGTTTCAGAGAAGAAGTCGCCATTGATGGCAATTATGTAGCAGCGATGCACAGAGCGCACGGGAGCATTGCCTTTGGGATGTTTTACTACTCACTTGCTACCATTGTGGGATTTTTAGTGATGGTGACATCCAATTTTATTCCAACGCTGATTTTTGGGCTTTTAACGGTGATTGTTCTGTTGACGGCCATTGTCTCTGACTTGCTTTTCTCTCCGCTTTTGGTGCTTTTATTTAAACCTTTTGGACGTGAAACAAAGGAGTAAGGTATGCGTAAATGGTGCTTTTTGTTTCTTTTTAGTTTTTCGTGTTTTGCGCAAGAGTTGCCTACGGTTTCGTGGGTGGATATGGAGCGTTACCTTGGAAAATGGTATGAAATCGCACGATTTGACCACTCCTTTGAGCGAGGGTGTGATGAGGTAGAAGCCTTTTACACGCTACGAGACGATGGCATGATAGGGGTTGAAAACAGCTGTTTTAAACGTGCGACACAAAGCCATAACGTGGCGTATGGTCGGGCAAAAATTGTCGATGAAATGAGCAAGGCAAAGCTAAAAGTCACTTTCTTTTGGCCTTTTTATGGGGATTATTGGATTGTGGATGTGGCGGAGGATTATTCGTATGCGATGGTGAGTGAACCCAGTAAACGCTATTTTTGGATTCTCTCACGCACGCCACAGTTAAGTGAAGATACGCTCAGCCGTTTACTCTCCTATGCGACGTATTTGGGTTTTGATACAAGCAAACTTATTTGGCGAACTTCTTGTCCTTAAAACACTGCATAACGTTACATGTAACGATAAAATAAATCCTTTATCTGCTACTTTTTTTTCCTTTTTTAAGGCTCAGTTGTACTATAATCAGTAAAACAATGACAAGGAGTCTGGCATGAAAAAACGTTTTTTTATGATAGCTATCCTTTTAACGACAGTCCTGTATGGTCTTGATTTTGAGCGAGAAAGTGAATATCAAAACGCTTGTGATAGGGGAGATGCTAAAGCGTGTGTCGCCTTAGGTGCGATGTACCATTCAGGCGATGGTGTGTTGCAAAATTTTGCACGAGCGAAGGCTTTGTACTTATACGCATGTGAGTTGGGGCTGGGCAGTGGGTGTGCCAATGTGGGTTACATGTATGAAAATGGTCATGCGGGGGAAAACCTCTCTTTAGCGCTTCAGTGGTATGAAAGAGCGTGTGCGCTAGGCGATGGGGAAGGGTGTATGAGTGTGGCATTGATGCATGAAAATGGCACAGGCGTGAGTGAAGATATGCAAAAGGCAGTGGATTATCACGATAGAGCGTGTGCGTATGGGGTGGGTCGCAGTTGTGCGCATTTGGGCTTACTTTATGAGCAAGATGAAAATGTTGTGGATGCGGTTATTTACTATCAGCGAGCGTGTGATGCGGGTGTCGCAGAATCGTGTGTGCGTGTGGGCGAGATGTATTATACGGGGCAAGGGGTGGCTCAAAATGAGCAAAAAGCAGAGGAGGCATTTCAAAAAGCGTGTGATTTAGGGGAAGAGAGTGGATGCAAGAATGTAACGATTTTGCAAAGCAATAAAGTTTGGTTTAAGGCTTCACATTGAAAGAAAAAGGGATGAAACAGACGCTTTGGCACACTTTACATGTAACGCATGTGCTTGAGATGCTCGTTGTGGATGAGAGCGTTGGCATTAAAGAGAGTGACGTTGAAAAGCAGCGTTTAACCTATGGCGTCAATCGTTTAAAATCCAAACCTTCGTATGTGCCGTGGAAACTTTTTTTACTTCAATTTCATCAATCCCTTGTTTATATTTTACTTTTGGCTGCTTTGGTTATGGTACTGCTTCATGAGTGGCTGGATGCGGGTGTTATTTTTGCGGTGGTGATGATAAATGCGCTGATTGGGTATTGGCAAGAGAGTAAGGCACACCGTGCTATTGAAGCGCTTTCTAAAATGCGTAAAAATAGGGTACGGGTTTTACGGGAAGGGCATATCAGCCTTTTGGATGCGGAGGATTTGGTCGTAGGCGATATCGTCTGGTTGGCTTCGGGCGATAAAGTCCCTGCCGATATGAAAATTTTGTATGCCAAAGCACTTAAAGTCGATGAATCACTCTTAACGGGAGAGTCAGTTTGCGAGAGTAAAACAAAAGGAATCGATGCGCCTCATACCCTTTTTGCCGATAGAATAAGTATGCTCTATGCCTCAACGTTGATTACCTATGGAGAAGCAAAAGGGGTGGTCGTTGAGGTAGGCGATGCAAGTTATGTGGGGCAGATTAACACACTAATCGCTCATGCGGATATTTTACAGACTCCTTTAAGTCAAAAATTGGCTCTTTTTTCAAAGCGTATGCTTTATGCGATTATGGGGGTTTCTGTTTTTACGTTTATCATGGGGATGGTGCATCAACAAGGAGTGATCGAGACTTTTATGGCTTCGGTTGCTTTAGCCGTAGGAATTATTCCTGAGGGATTACCTGCAGCGATGAGTATTATTTTAGCGATTGGCGTGATGAAAATGGCGGATAAACATGCCATTATTAGGAGGCTTCCTGCTGTGGAAACCTTAGGGAGCACGAGTGTTATTTGTTCGGATAAAACAGGAACCCTTACTCAAAATGCGATGAGTGTTACCACGCTTTATGCTGAGGGTGTTCCGTTTTTAGTCAGTGGCAGAGGATATGCTCCTAGGGGAGAGATTTTACTCCATGAAAAAGCTTTCATGCCTCTTCCCAAACGAGGGCTTTATGAGATGCTTGTTGCGGGGGTATTATGTAACAGTGCATCGCTTCAAAGTAAGAAAGGTGTGTATCATATTGTAGGAGATCCAACGGAAGGTGCGCTATTGGTTGCGGCGGCTAAAGGGGGCATTTGGATCGATGAACTCCTCAAAAAGGTCGTTTTAGAAGATACCCTTGCCTTTGAGTCGGAATATCAATATATGGCATCACTGTACAGTGTGGATGAAAAGAGTGTGGTGTATCTTAAAGGTTCAGTGGAGAGAGTGCTGGAACGATGCGCATGGATGATGGATGATAAAGGAGAAATTAGCGCTATTCAGAAAGAAGAGATTTTTGCGCAAGCGGAGATTATGGCAGAAGAGGGGCTTCGTATTTTAGCTTTTGCAAAGGGTGTGTGGGATGAAAAGCGCACCAGTTTGACGCATGAGGATGTGAAAGAGGGGTTGATTTTTTTAGGCTTACAAGGGATGATAGACCCTCCACGTTTAGGCGTGAAAGAGGCGATACAGAGCTGTTATGAAGCGGGTATTGTTGTGAAGATGATTACGGGGGATCATGGTGTGACCGCACGCTCTATCGCTCGTTCTATTGGTATGAATGTGGAAGGTGAGCAAAGGGTTTTAAGCGGAGCGGAAATAGATGCATTGGATGATGCTTCGCTCTCAAAGATTATCGCTCAGGTCAATGTTTTTGCACGCATTGCCCCTGAACAAAAACTGCGTTTGGTAAAAGCGTTACAGCAAAATGGTGAGATTGTGGCAATGACAGGTGATGGGGTCAATGACGCTCCTGCGCTTAGACAAGCTAACATTGGCATTGCGATGGGTGTGATGGGAACGGAAGTTGCCAAAGAGTCTTCCGATATGATTTTAACAGATGATAATTTCTTAACCATCAAAGATGCCATTGAAGAGGGACGGGTTGTGTATGATAATCTTATCAAATTTATCACATGGATTTTACCGACCAATGTAGGAGAGGGATTGGTGATTATTGTGGCGATTTGCTTTGGTGTGGCGCTTCCGTTGTTGCCTTTGCAGATTTTGTGGATTAATATGATTAGCGATAGTGCGCTAGGCATTATGTTAGCGTATGAACCCAAAGAGAACGCTCTGATGCAACGTCCACCTCGTGCACCCCAAACGCCTATCTTAACGTTTCTTTTACTGCGTCGAGTGCTTTTAGTGGGATGTTTACTCTTTGCTCACGCTTTTGGCGCATTTTTTTATACGCTCTTTTTAGGTGTGGATGAGAGTGTTGCTCGAACATTGGTTATGAATATTTTTGTGTTTGGTGAGATGTTGTACCTTCTAAATTGTCGTTCTTTTTATCATTCTGCTTTTAAAATAGGCTTTTTAAGCAATCCTTATCTGCTCTATGCGATGTTGGGAGTGGGTGTGCTACAACTCTTTCTAACCTATCATCCGTGGATGAACCATCTCTTTGATACGACACCACTTGGGTTGTTTGAATGGGGAATTGTAACTCTTTCTAGTCTAGTGATTTATGGCATTGTTGAGGTCGAAAAATACCTTACATGTAAAAAGCATCAAGGTTGCCATGTCGCATCATAAAGGTAACGGGCAATCTCTTCTAAGCTCTCCTTGTCATAGCCTAAAATGGGCATAAGCTCATACTGAGCAATGGCTTCAGGCATTAAAGCTGTTTTGGCATTGGGTTTTAAAATCCATTGCGCCATAAAAGAGACAAAGTCTTCTTTTGTGGGAAACTTCTCTTTGTAACGGGTTTGTATGGCTTGAATTGAAGGGGCTGAGTTTGCCTTTTGGATAGCATGACAGGTGACACAGTTGCCCTGAAAGAGCGTTTCTCCAAGGTTTGAGGCACTAAGGGTTGTTGTGATAAAAATAAGTCCAAAGAATCGTTTCATGGCTTTTCTCTCTGCGTAATCTATTTGGATTTATTGTAGCAAAAAGCAGGGCTTCTTCTCGTTGACGTGCGTCATAATTAAACAGCTAAGATATGAAAATGAAGAGAGTGATTTTGAGTGATGGATGGCTTGATGTGTATCAAGGAAAAAGAAAAAAATAAATATTAGAATTATTAGAATTTGTCAAAATTAAACACTTTTTTATTAAAAATAGTGAATAATTTGAGTACATTTTTTACATCATCATTAAAGTAGTTCCCATCAAACCTATTATCACTATTTTCACGGCTTTTCTTATGGTATTAACCTGTGCTGTTTTTCTTTTTTATGTCTTAGATTCTAGGCGAGAGAAAAAATTTATAGAAGAGTTAGCCCTCTCTCAAGCACGGTCTGTTTTTCAAAAAGATTTACGTTTGTATCGTTGGATATCCCAACAAGGAGGTATCTATATCCGTTCCACCGATACCAACGCCTCTCATGAGGCATTTACTTTTGTGAACCCCACAGAAATTGTTGATCATGTCAATGAAGATTCTTTTGGCTCCAAAGGAGGATTACAAGGACGTTTGATTCATTTGCATCGCTTAGAAAACTTACCCAATCCTCCTGATGCATGGGAAAAAGAGGCCTTAGCAAAATTAAGTGCCAACCAACATGAAGTGTACGATTTTAACCCATACGAAGGGAAGGAGCATCTACGTTTTATGGGTGCTTTAGTGGTGGATGAGAGTTGTCTCAAATGCCACCATGAAATGCACAAGGGTGATGTAAAAGGGGGCATTAGTGTTTCTCTTTCGTTGGAAAATTACGATGAAATTGCTCAAAAACGAGCACAATACTCTTTGTGGATTTATGGTTTCTTTTGGATATGTGGGCTTGTGAGCTTAGGGGTGGCGATGGCTTATCTTGTTCGATTGTTACGGAAACATCATCTCTTAGTGGAAGAGAGCGATGAATTGCGATTGTTAAATCAAATTGATCCTTTAACCAACGTCTCTAATCGAAGGGTTTTTGAAAGATGGTTGGAAGAGAAAATGACTCTTTATAAAACGCATCGCCTTTCGAGTTGTATGATCATGATGGATATAGATTTTTTCAAAAAAGTGAATGATACGTATGGGCATTTAGTTGGTGATGAGGTTTTAATCGCTTTGGCGAATCGAATGAAGCATTATGTGAGAGACAATGATTGTTTGGTAAGATTTGGTGGAGAAGAGTTTGCGTTGCTTCTTTTTAATACCTCTGCAAAACGAGGGTATATTATTGCTGAGCGTTTAAGACGCATGGTAGAAGCGTTGAAAATCTCCCTTCCTCATCATCCCAGTGCGTGCATATCTGTGACCATGAGTTTTGGAATGAGCACCTTTTTAAATTATGACACGACGATTGAAAATATTATTTCACGTGCTGATAAAGCAATGTATCTTGCCAAAAAAGAGGGTCGAAATAGAGTTAAAATAGAACTGTGAGTGGAGAAAAATCGTTACATGTAAAGAAGAAAGAGGCAGTTAAACTGCCTCAAGATGATTATGCTTCTAACTTTTTAACGGTAAAAAGAATCAAGCGGTACGTTGCATAAATAAGTACAGGCCAGCATAAAAGCCAGACAAATGATGTTGTATAATCCATAAAAATCCCCTAATAGTGATGTTCTGAAGCATCTTTTATCTCTGCTTCATCAATATCTTTTTTATCCATTGCATACCACGCATAGCTGATGTAGGCGAGTACGAAAGGGATAATAAGTGCTACATAACTCATGGTGGTTAATGTATAGTGACTTCCGCTTGAGTTTTCAATGGTGAGTGAGCTTTGCAGTGCACTGATGGAAGGGTAAAACGCTGTTTGATTAAACCCTAAAAGCAAGAAAATACCCATGACCACAAGAACAATGCCACTTCCCATCACTTTGATACCATGAACACTGGCTTTAAAAATGCCTAGATAAAGCGCTACCAACACCAAGACCACCCCTAAAAGAATCATCACAGCGACCACAGGTAAGGCAAGAAGGTTTTTAAGGTATTTGTACGCTTCAATACTCACCACTCCCGAAGCATCGTAGGTAAACCCCTCTTTGAGAAAAATCCATGCCAAAAACCCTAGAAAGAAAGGCAAAAAGAGCAGGGTATTTTTCAAAAGCATTTTTTGAATTCTTACATGTAAAGAGGCATGGTTGATGTTGCTAAGAAAATAAAGCCCTGCACTAAGACGTGCTAAAAAGAAAAGTGCAAAGGCTAAAAGGTAATTTTGGGGGACAAAAAGCGCTTCAAGACCTCGAAGGTTGCTATCCCATTGCACAAAGAAATTTTCATCTAAATGAAACGAAGCTCCACTAAAAAGGGTACTTAGCGCCACACCGAGTAAAATGACACCCAATGAGCCGTTAATGTACAAGAACATTTCATAGGTTTTTTGCCCCAAAAAGTTGTTCTCTTTTTTGCGGTATTCGTAGCTTACCGCTTGAATAATAAAACAAAACAAAATAGCAAGCCACACCCAATACGCTCCACCAAAACTGGTCGCATAAAAAAGAGGAAATGCGGCAAAGAGCGCTCCACCAAAAAGAACAAGCGTGGTAAAACCCAGTTCCCACTTTCGTCCTAAAGAGTTAATCAGCATACTTTTTTCTACTTCATTTTCAGGCAAACTAAAGAGCAGACTTTGTCCGCCTTGAATGAACATCAAAAAGACAAAAAGCCCCGCAAGCAGACTGACAATCATCCACCACAACTGTTGAAGTTGTAAAAAAGAGAGTAATTCAAACATCAGTGACCTCCCTCAAAGCCTTTGGCAATTTGCCTCAGCATAATTTTGATCTCCGCAATTAAGAGCACCGTAAATAAAATGGCAAAAAGGGTAAAGGAGAGGGCGATATTGCCTCCGCCTAAATGCGTTGCTGCGATGTGCGTTGGCATCAAGTCTTGAATCGCCCACGGTTGTCTGCCTACTTCTGCCACAATCCACCCTGCCTCAGCAGCGATGTAGCCTAAAGGAATGCTCCACAACGCAGAGTTCAATAAAAGCGGATAACGTACAATATCTCGTTTAAGCGTAAAAAAGAGGGTGAGCGCAAAGAGTGCGATAAACCACATGCCCAAAGAGACCATGATGTGAAAACTGTAAAAAGAGAGCGCAATGGGTGGTACGATTTGCTCAGGTTTCTCAAAATAACCATAACCAAAATCTTTCATATAGGTTTGTAAAATGGCTTCATTCTCTTTCATTTTTCCTGCATCGCCCATCTTTTTTGCTTCCCTAAAGTCACTTAAGGCTTGAAGGGCTATTTTGCCATTGGCGATACGTTCACTAGCGGGCGTAATGTTATGGGCAGGATTGCCATAGACCAAATCCTCTAAGCCTGGTACAAAGGCATCGACATCACGGTGACCTAATAAGGAGAGCATGTAGGGAAGTTCGATATCGCCTAAGAGTTCAGGCTCTTTATCGCCTAGTTGCTTGTTGGGATTTAAAATACCAAAAGCAATAATACCCGCTCTGGATTCACCTTTATAGAGCCCTTCCATGGCAGCGAGTTTGACAGGTTGGTGTTGTGCCACCTGATAGGCACTCTCATCACCGCTTAGGGTGAGGAAAAGCGAGGTTAAAAGACCAAAAGTAGCGCCTACGACGATACTGCGTTTGGCTAAAAGTACCTCTTTTTGTTTGAGTAAAAACCACGAAGAGATACCAATGACAAAAAGTGCGCCGATGACATACCCGCTTGAGACGGTGTGTAGAAATTTTGAAATGGCAACAGGGGAGAGTATGACATCGAAAAAGTTTGACATTTCATTACGGGCGGTGGAGGGGTTAAAATACATCCCGATGGGGTATTGCATCCAACCATTGGCGACCAAAATCCAAAAAGCGGAGAGGTTTGAACCAATGGCAACCAACCATGTGGAAAGCAGATGGAATTTAGGCGTCACCTTGTTCCAACCAAAGAACATCACGGCAAAGAAGGTGGATTCCATAAAAAAGGCTAAAAGACCTTCAATGGCAAGAGGTGCACCAAAAATATCACCAACAAACCACGAATAATTCGCCCAGTTGGTTCCAAATTCAAACTCCATAATAAGCCCTGTTGCGACACCAATTGCAAAATTGATCGCAAAAAGGCTCATCCAAAATTGGGTGATTTTTTTCCAACGTACATCGCCTGTTTTTACATAGAGTGTTTCCATTATGGCGATGATAAAGCTAAGCCCCAATGTGAGGGGAACAAAGAGAAAATGGTAGATGGCAGTGAGCGCAAACTGGGCTCTGCTCCAATCGACCGAAGAGAGTTCGTTCATGGTGTCTCCTTTATGAGATTGTCTAATACATAATTACTACGAGCTGAGTCGTCTAAAAAGTGGGAGTGAAGGGTCGTGTTAAAGAAGAAAAACTTAAACACGACCAGCATAATCAGCAGTTTTAAAAGAACAATTTTCCACAACGTCTTTCCCAGTCTAAGGTTGGCAAAACCCTCTTTGTAGAGGCTAAAGAAGGTGCGGAAAAATTGCATTTTTACTCCTTGAATCAGGCTTTTGCAAGTGATTTAGCCCATGTTTCCATAAGCACATGAAGCTCTTCTTTAGGGGCTTCTAAAAAGTCAACAATAAACTGATCTTTTGTTTCACATAAACCAATAGAACGAGGACGAACTGCTAAAATTTTAGAGTTAGGAATGGCAGCGCCAAAACAGAAAACGATATTTTTTGCATCTAAAATCTCAGGAGCAATTTCTCCGTTAATATTTTTAGTGTGCGCATAATGGTCAAAAAGAGCAATAAATTTTGCGATAGGATGCGCATCAATTTTCGCTTTCAAATCCTCTACTACTTCTTGCATAGTTTCGTATTTGCATTCGCTTTTGTCGATGGTAAGACTAAAAACGGGGTATTTATCCATAAAGGTTGTTTTTTTCATTCGATTTCCTTCTATTATTAAAATTTATGCAAATGATAATTTATTTTAATTAATAAAACAAGACAATTACGAGCTAATATTCAAAATTAAGAGTAATTTTATCCTTAATTCTTTCTCGCTCAACATGAGATATTTCATCCTTTTGGTTGCATTTCGTTGGCTTTTTTTGAATGGGATAAGGTAATTTGAAACTCTAAAACGGTACTTAAAATAACCCGATCAAACGCATGAATATCTTCTGTTTCCTCTGTGTAAAAAATAGCAATACGCCATTGGGTAAGGTACTGAAGCAGTTTTTCAAGACTCGCACAGGCTTCGTGCGCATATGTGCGAATATCCTCCTCTTCTAGCCCTTCCATAAAGTCACTCAGCGAGTAAAGCGCATTGCTAAGGTTTTGAAATTCACTGAGATTTTTTAAAAGGAGAGCATAGTGTTCTAGTAAGCGAGGAAGGAAGATGAGTGTCATAAGCGATGGGTTTTCTAAAAAGGCGCTGATGGTTTGATGGAGCGCATTTTCTAACGTCATTAAAGGGGTGAGTGTTCCAAACAAAGCTGCGTCTTGATGTTTTTTATACGCTAGGGCGCTTAGAGGCTTTACATGTAAAGAGGTTTTCTCTTGGATTTTGAGTGTTTTTTGTGTGTGCATAAAGGCTTTATTATTCTCTTTAAAAAGCTTTTGTGCTAAGAGTTCTTCGATGATTTCTTTGTAGTTATCCATCTTTTGTTGCTGATAGGTCATGTGTTGAATTTGAAGTAACAAAGGGGCGATATCGGTGAGCACAATGACACTAAAAGGCTCTTCCTCACTCTCAAGCGCAACGGTAAATTTGGTAGGGATAAAGATTTTTTGAATCGCATAATCTTTATAGATGTATTTTAAGTCTAACGATTTTCCCTCTTTAATTTGTGCAAAATGCATCTCTTTGGGCATCGTTTCAAATAAATCCTCTATATTCCATACATGCGCCATCTCTGGGATGTCTAATTTTTTGTTGTGAAAAAGTTTGGCTAAATCTTTGTTAAAAAAGAGAATTTTCTCCTGTGCATTGTAGGCAAAAATAGGAGAAGGTATCTCTTCAATAACCCGTTGAATCGTATATAACGCAATGCCTTGAATTTTACGCTTTTCTTTAAGTTCATGATAAAAATGTGTCTCTTTTTTGAGTTCTATTTTATGAATTAAGTTCCGTAGGCTAAAGCGAAGCGTTTCTTCTTCTAAAGGTTTGAGAAGGTAACACATCGCATTTGCGCTAATAAGCGCATCGTGATTGAGTTCTTCTTGGAGATGTGTGAGTAGTACGAGCGAAACATCATGCTGTTTTAAACGTAGTTGATGCACTAACGAGAGCCAATTATATGCCTTCATGGAGGTTTCTAAGAGAACAAGATCACTATGTTTTTCATCAAAAAAGTGAAGGCTTTGTGTGTGTGAATGGGTGGTGTAAACATGCGAAAAAAGAGAGTGAAGTAAGGGAAGCAGTGCAGAAGCGTCTTCACTGATGACCAAAACGCTAAGTGAAGATAAAGGTTTTATCGTCTCTTTCAAAGCCTCATGTTTACTTTCCATATCTTATCTTTCCTTGCCAAAAAATCACGAAAGATTATACTCTTTTTTATCGTCATCTATCGTAGAATTATTAAGCAAAGTTGTGCTAATTTTAATGTTTCTTAATCTTTATCTTTACGAAAGGTTTGACAATGGAAAAAGAGTTGCAAAGTCTCCAGCGTTTTTATGCGGTTGTGATAGAGTTTTTAACCACGTACAGTTTTCAGCTAGTGGGTGCTTTTATTATTGTGCTTTTAGGCTGGTTCGCCTCCAAATATGTCTATCTCCTTTTATTACGTCTTTTTGAGCGTCATCAGTTTGATACGACCCTTGCTAAATTTATCGCCAATGTTGCAAAAATACTTATTTTAGCGGCAATGAGTGTCGTGGCACTGGGAAAAGTGGGTATTTCCATTGCTCCTTTTGTCGCCGCGATTGGTGCGGTTTCTCTCACCGCTGGTTTGGCGCTTCAAGGCAGTGTTTCTAACTATGCGGCGGGTATTTTACTCATTATCTCACGTCCATTTAAAGTAGGCGATACGCTGTTGGTTTCAGGTGTGTATGGCGTGGTTGAAGAGATAAAACTCTCCTATACGATGCTTCGTAATGAAGATGAAGAGCTTATTACCATTCCTAATAAGCAGATGATTGGTGACATTTTGGTAAATTCGTTTGAATACAGGGTGGTTGAGTCACGTTTGGGTGTTTCGTATGAAAAGGAGCCTCATAAAGCCATAGAGATTATCCAAAATGTATTCATAAACCATCCTAGCGTCACTCAAGAGCATATTCCTATTGTGGGTATTTCTAAATTTGGTGATAGTGCCATAGAACTTGGACTTCGCTACTGGGTACCGACACGAAGCTATTTTAAAACCCAATATGAAATCAATTTAGCCATTTATGATGCTTTGCATCTCAATCATATTGCCATCTCATTTATACAAAGAGAAGTCCGTATTTTAGAGCATCTTGAAAAATAACGTTGCAAACGCTTCATCTTTCTAATGGCTATGAAAGACGTTTATTAAATTTTTGTTAAGACAACCACATTACAATGTCGCTTATTTTAAAAGAAGGATAGTGTGTGATTCCCAAAAAATATGAGTTTTTAGCTTTTGCGTTTTTAATGTCCCTTTTTATGACAACCTTAATGTCGTGTGTGGTTACATTTATTAACGTAGGTTGGGTGGATGATTTTTTTACCCTCTGGTTTAGAGCATTTTGGCGAACTTATTTTATAGCGTTTCCTACGATTTTAGTGGTTGTACCTTTTGTGCGTAAATTAGTCCACAAATTGGTTAGACCCCATTAATGCCCAAAAAATTCTATCAACCCCATCACAATTTCAAACATAATTAAAAGAATAATAATCCACTCTAGCACTTCGCTGTGTTTATGGTTAAACAGATCAAGCGCTAGGGTGATATTTTCTTTAAGATGGGTAAGTTTATGCTCTATAATTTCAAAGCGATCTTTAAGCTCTAAGGTTGAAGAGAGCATATTGTAGAGCTTTTCTGCTTCTTCGTTATCCCACAAAATATTGGGTTTATCGAGTAAAAAAAGATCATTGACCATGCCATGTTGAATAAAAATAAGATTGCGTGCGAATTCAATCAAACGGGAACGTTTAAAAAAGGTATAGCTTTTGGTGACATCAAGCAGTTCTTGACTTTTCCCAAAGTAAACATCCAAATCTTGTTCATACTTTTCAAGTCCCACACTTTGAGACACGACCAACGCAATGATAATGAGATAGAGAGGGAGGGCTTCTTTGAGGAGAATTTGCTCATTGCTCACTTTACATGTAAACTCCAAAGAAGCGTCAATAACAATGGGATAATCTTGGTATAAAAGATGGTTTTCAAACGTGTCCGCCTCTTTAATTCCTAGTTTTTCAAGCGCTTTGACAATTTCTAAACGCTCCCAATTTATAAAACTAATGACATTAAACGGAGTATAGACAAGATAACGTTCGTGGACTTGGGTGTAAAACGTCTTTTCAATCCCTTTTTTGAGTACACATTCTAAGATATTTTCAATCTCATGTTTGGCAAAAGGGTGTGGTAAAGCAATGGAAATAAGGGATAGCGTTGAATGCATCTATAACTCCTTATACGAAACAAGATAGAAAAGTATACTCCTAAAGTTTTACAAACGTATTACAAATGTTAACAATTTCATGCTAAGATAGATGGCATAAACGACATAGGATAGAAATTAATGCACTTAAAATCTGTAAGTTTTACGCTCTTGATGCTCACACCTTTGGTGTTTGCAGCAGAGTTTGATCCGCTTAATACACATGCACTCGTTTCACCCAATGAGATGAAGCAAAATGCCTGTCATAACGTTGATTTAGAGAAGGAATTGACGTTAAGTGATGTGATCAACATGGCACTTTGTCACAATCCTCAAACCAAAATCGCATGGGAAACCTCTTTATATCATGCTGCTCAGGTGGGAATGAGTCGTGCAGCGTATTTGCCAACCTTGAGCGCTTCAGGTTCAGCATCGAGGGGTACGAACAGTGAAACGATGACAGGAAATAGTGAAAATATCAGCGTTACGCTCTCTTACTTGCTCTATGATTTTGGTAAACGAGATGCTTCGTATGACAATACACGTGCGTTGTTGGATGCCGCATTGTACTCAGAAAACGATACTCTTCAAACGGTTTTTCTCTTAGCGCTTGAAGCCTACTATAACCTTTTTGGTTCTCAAGCAAGTTTAGATGCGGCGTATGAGGCAGAGCGTTCTGCTTTTGAAAGTCTTAATGCTGCTAAAACACGTTATGGTGTGGGTGTTGTAACGCCCGCAGATACGCTTCAAGCTCAAACGGCGTATTCTCAAGCGATGCTCAATCGCATTCAAGCGCAAGGCAATCTTAAAACAGCACAAGGTGAATTGGCTGCTATTTTAGGTTTATTGCCTGATACTTCTTTGCGTCTTCGTGTTCCTAAGCTATCTCTTCCTGATGGCTCGTTTGAAAAAAACATACGGGCATTGATGGAAGAAGCACAACGACTTCGCCCTGATTTGATGGCAGCGAGTGCCAAAATCAAAGCAAGTGAAGCGAGTCTTAAAGCTGCTAAAGCGGAGCATTTACCCAGTTTTTCACTCAGTGCGACGAAAGGCTCCACGGAGACGGTTTACAATACCACGCAACGTAATTCGAGTATTGGGCTTTATGTGAGTATCCCTATCTTTACAGGATTTAATACTAAATATAAAGTGCAAGCAGCACAGCAACAGCTGAAAATCTCTGAGGCTGAGTATGAGAGGCTCTCTCAAGATGCCAATTTGGAAGTGTACAAAACCTACCAAACGTTAGTCAGTCAGACGCAAGCGACACGAACGAGTGCCGATTTGGTAGCCAGTGCACAGGCCTCGTATGATTTAGCTTTGGGACGTTATAAGGCTGGAGTGGGAACTATTTTGGATCTTCTCAGTGCACAAAGTGCGCTTGCAAGTGCAAAACAGCAACATATTCAAGCGTTGTATACGTGGTATATTAGTAAAGCAACCCTCGCAAAATCGATGGGTTCTCTCGATTTTTCTGTGATTAAAGGACAACCATGACATTTTTACAAAAAATTCTTTTCAATAAAATAACACTTGTTATAGTGCTTATTGGTTTAGGCATCGGTGGATATAAGGCATGGAAAGCGTATACAAAACCTCCTCTTGAGGCGAACTATAAATTTTATACATTGGAAAAAGGGGATGTGACGCAAAGTGTCTCTGCCAATGGTACGCTGAACCCTCTTGTTCTCGTAACCGTAGGTACACAAGTCTCTGGTAAGGTGATTAAGCTTTATGTGGATTTTAATGATAGGGTTGAAAAAGGGCAGATTTTGGCAGAACTTGATCCTGCCTTGTTAGATGCACAAGCTGCCCAAAGTGCTGCGAATGTCAAAAGTGCTGAAGCCTCTTTGGAATTGGCGATTGCCAATGAAAAGCGTTCTCGAGAACTTTTAGCAAAAGAGTACATCTCCAAACAAGAGTTTGATACGACAGTACAAGCACTCAAAGCGGCACGAGCGGCGCTAGATTTGGCACGAGCTCAGGCACAAAAAGATAAAACCAATCAAGGATATACCATCATTCGTTCTCCTGTTTCAGGGGTTGTGGTCGATAGACAAATTGATGTCGGGCAAACGGTTGCTGCGAGTTTACAAGCGCCTGTTCTTTTTAAAATCGCACAGGATTTAAGACAGATGCAAATAGACTCTAATTTTGCGGAAGCGGATATTGGGCGTATTAAGGTAGGTCAAGCTGTAACTTTTGCGGTTGATGCTTTTCCAAATCTCTCTTTTTCAGGAGTAGTACGTCAAGTCAGACTGAATGCTACAACGGTTTCTAACGTTGTGACGTATGACGTTGTCGTGAAAGTTGAAAATCCAGATGAGATTTTAATTCCTGGCATGACAGCGTATGTTAATGTCATTATTGCTGAGAAAAAAAATGTTTTGATGGTTCCTAATGCCGCACTTCGTTATCGTCCAACATCGTTGCAAGGCAATGCAACATCGATGGGGATGAAGGTCAAAAATGAGAAAAAAGAGGGTGGCTTTGGTATCGTGTATGTGTTGGAAAATGGGGTGCCAAAACCTGTTAAAGTACGTGTGGGAATTACAGATAATCGTATGAGTGAAATAGAGAGTGACACACTCAAAGAGGGTGATATGATTATTTCGGAAGAGCTTAAAGCCAATGGGGCGCAAGGCTCTAAATCCTCACATCCTCCGATGAGACCTTTTTAATGGATGAGGTCATTAAAATCGTCAATGTGACGAAAAATTATGTGACAGAAGCGGGAGAAGTTTCTGTTTTAAAAGGGATTAATAGTCTTGTTTATAAAGGTGAATTTGTTGCGATTATGGGACCATCAGGTTCAGGAAAATCAACATTTATGAATATTTTGGGATGTTTGGATAAAGCCAGTAGCGGTGAGTATTATCTCAGTGGAAAAGAGACCAGTCGTTTGAGTAAAAATGAGTTGGCAGAGCTGCGTAATCGTATTATTGGGTTTGTGTTTCAAGGGTTTAATTTGATTCCACGACAAACACTTTTAGATAATGTTGCCTTGCCTTTAGTGTATGCAGGGGTGGCAACAGATGAACGTAAAAAACGTGCCAAAGAGGTGCTTAAAAGTGTGGGTTTGGGGAATTTTGAACACTACCTTCCCAATCAAATTTCAGGGGGACAGCAACAGCGTGTTGCGATAGCTAGAGCTTTGGTCAATCGCCCTCAATTAATTTTAGCCGATGAACCCACTGGAAATTTAGATACCAAAACCAGTCAAGAAATTATGCAGTTATTTTGCGATTTGAATGAGAAAGAGGGGATTACAATCGTCCTTGTTACCCATGAATCTAATATTGCAGCGTATGCGAAACGGTTAATTACAGTGGTGGATGGAAAAATTCAACACGATGGAACAACCGCAGTACTGAAGGATAAACGTTTATGATAATGCTCATGTTAAATGAAGCATGGCGTGCAATGAATGCCAATCGTTTACGCACGTTACTGACAATGCTTGGAATGGTGATTGGTGTTGGGGCTGTGATTATCATGTCCGCCGTGGGTGCTGGTACACAGATAAAGGTTCAAGAGGCTATTGATTCGATGGGAAGCAATCTTTTTATTGTTTTAGCAGGTTCAACCACCTCAGGAGGTGTGCGCATTGGAAGTGGGGGCGTGCAAACGTTGACGATAGCTGATGCGACTGCTATGGAAGAGCTAGAAGGTATTTCTGCCACAGCGCCTATGTCCACAGGTTCAGCACAGCTGATTTACCAATCCTCGAATTGGTTTACACAAGTGACAGGAACAAACCCTGCTTTTTTTCAAGTACGTGATTGGGAGATTGAACAGGGGTATCCTTTTATGGATTCGGATGTGAGAGGCTCAACACGTGTGGTGGTGCTTGGGCAGACGATTGTGCAAAATCTTTTTGGCGATGAAAATCCCATAGGAAAAACGATTCGTATTAAAAACAGTCCTTATTTGGTCGTGGGTGTTTTATCTAAAAAAGGGCAGAGTTTGGATGGAAGGGATCAGGACGATACTGCTATTATTCCGATTACGACAGCACAGACAAAGCTTTTTGGTAATCAATTTAAAGGTTCTGTTCGATTTATTATGGTGGAAGCTACTACTAAAGAAGTGATGGATCAAGTAGAAAAAGAGATGGTGCAGTTGTTGCGACAACGCCATAAATTACGTGAGAGTGCGGAGGATGATTTTACGATTCGAAATTTAACCGCTCTTGCCAATACCGCACAAGAAACGACACAGGCAATGTCATTAATGCTAGCAGCTATTGCTTCGATATCATTGGTGGTTGGGGGCATTGGGATTATGAATATTATGTTGGTTTCTGTAACAGAGCGAACACGAGAGATTGGTATTCGTATTGCTATTGGTGCGAAACAAAATGCGATTTTATTGCAATTTTTGCTCGAAGCGTTAATGATTTCGATTATAGGGTGTTTTATTGGGGTTTGTTTTGGAATGGGTGGAGCGTTTGTGCTGGAAAAATTTTTACCGATTGGCGTGACGGTCACACAAAGTTCTGTTATGATTTCCTTTTTGGTTGCTGGAGGAGTTGGTGTCTTTTTTGGATTTTATCCAGCAAAAAAAGCTTCCAATTTAGAACCGATTGATGCATTGCGTTATCAGTAAAGCGTGTGATACGTTATAATAGACTTCTTTCATAACCCATTGAAAGAAGTCTAATTTTTGAAAATGTATAGAGGATAAAGAATGAAATTACTTTTAATTGGTGCAGGTAACATGGGTGGAGCGATGCTTCAAGGCTTACATGTAAAAGATATCACCGTGGTTGAGGCGAATGCGACACGTGCAAGTGAGTTAAAAAAGCTTTATCCTACGATTACTGTGGTAGGAGAAATTCCCTCTTTGGAAGGGTTTGTCGTCATTTTGGCGATCAAGCCTCAGTCCTTTGCTTCGCTTCAAACTAAGGGGATTGCAGAGGGTGTTATTTCCATTATGGCAGGGATTAGTTTGGAAAAGCTTCATGCGGGTATTATGGCGAAGCATTATATTCGCTCTATGCCCAATATGGCAGCGCTTGTACGTAAATCAGCCACCTCTTTATGTGGCGATGTGGCATTAAAAGAGGTGGCGACAGAAGTGTTAGGCTCCATTGGATATTGTTTTTGGTTGGAGAGTGAAAAAGAGTTAGACATTGCCACAGGCATCGCAGGTTCCGCTCCTGCGTGGATTGCTTTGGTTGCAGAAGCTTTGAGTGATGGTGCGGTGAATTTAGGCATGAAGAGAGATATAAGCTATGCCTATGTGGCAGCACTTTTTGAAGGCGTAGGCGAGGTACTTAAGCATGAACATCCAGCGCTCTTAAAAGATAAAGTGATGTCTCCAGCTGGAACGACTGCGGCAGGGTATGCAAAATTGGAAGAGGGTAAGGTAAGAGATAGCTTCATTAAAGCGATGGAAGCTTCTTACGAGAGAGCTAAAGGGCTTTCAAAATAGAGAACATATAACGTGTTTGCAAAATTGTGAGCACGTTACATGTAATGAGTTATGAAACTTTCTTGAGAATGTTTGCTTGTGTAAGTTGTTTAGCAATAGCATCAGCTAAAAAGAAAGCAAGGTTTGGTGGCACGGCGTTGCCAACCATTTTATAACCTGCTGTTAAATTGTCGTAGTAAAAGGTATGGGTATCAGGAAAGGTTTGGATTCTGGCACATTCTCTGATGCTGAGCCTTCGATACAGATGTTCACTTCCTTTGACAAAAATGCGTTTGTTTTGTTCTATAAACTCCATCTTAGGTGCTTGAGGGTGAAGTGGGGCATGACGTCCTCCTGCTTGAATGGTAAATGAAGGTTCATCCCAATTTCTCACACGATTGCGTGACATAAAAATGGTCGAAAAACTACCCGTCATATACTCATGATTTGCAAGAGTGCACGCATGACCGTTGGTATAATTTTTCTCCTTAGCTGGTAATGCGTTGTCTTTTAAATCCCAAATAACATCTTTTAAATAGCGTTTTAAAGGAAACGCTTTAGGAAACTCAAATGTCATGTTCAAATCTTTTCTAAACCCCACAAAAAAGAGACGTTGTCTGTCTTGTGGCACTTTATAGTCATGGGCATTAAGAAGCTTGAAAGAGAGGTTGTAGCCACTGTCGATGAAGTGATTTTTGATGTTTTCTAACGCATCACTATGACGACTTGCTAACATTCCTGAGACATTTTCAGCCAAGAAAAACAGTGGTTTTTTATCTCGTAAAACCCTGATAAATTCAAAAAAAAGCTGACCCCGATGGTCTTCGATACCTCGTAATGCCCCAGCCTCACTCCAACTTTGACACGGCGGCCCTCCAATAAGCCCAATGGCTTCTGGAATGTCGCATGAGGGAATATTACGAATACTTCGTCTATCGAGCGTTGTATGAGGAAAATTCTTTTCAAAAGTTTCCCAAATTTCTTTGTCGTATTCATTTGCCCAAACGGTTTTAAAACCTGCTTTTTCAAAGCCTAAGTCTAAACCACCAGCACCACTGAAAAGAGAGATAATGTTCATTATTAAACCTTAAACACTAACAATTTCCCATCCATTAACTGAATAGGGTTATTCGGATTTTTAATTCTTATATCACTAAGCGTTACATGTAAATTACTCAAATTTTCAATAGCATTTCTATCTTCAAGTGGTAGTGCTTCGTACTTCTCTTTTTTCATCAAGCAGATGAGTTGAAAAGTAGCTGTTTCATCGTAATGGTAAAGATAGTTGAAAATTTTTGTTGGATTTTCAATATGCCACATACCACGTATGCGCAAATCCGTAATGCCCAAAGGGTCAACTTTTTTGACTTTTCCAAGTTCATTGGTTTGTGTAAACTCTACATTAGGAATTGAAGTGATACCGCTTGAAATTGTTTGTTGTATGCGCTCATACACTTCTTTATCGGCACAAAAACAATCACCATAAACTAACCATAAAGATTTTAATTGGTTGGTGGTTTTGGGAACGTTACCGATAGCATAAAGCATATCTTTTTCACTCCATGCCTCACATGTTCTACATGCCGTGGTAATCATGGTGCTATTGGAAAAAAGTTTTGCTTTTGGATAAGAACTATTAAGAGCAATGGCTGTACTAGCAGACTCTAACTTTTTAATTTCAATGGCATCGCTATTTTGGAGGATTAAATCAGGCGGATTGTTTTTATTGCCACTGTACGAATAAATTCTTGAAAAAACTTCTAGTTTCGTTTGCTCATTTGTCTCATTGAAGGTGTTGGCAAAAGCATCTTTGATAAAAGCTTCTAATCCATCACCCATATTGTTGGCTCGATTTGAGCCATTGGTCACATGTTGAACATTTGTTTGATAATTGCTGATAATGGTGCGAAAAGCACTTAATATATTTGTCATGAGTTCTCTTTTTTAGTTTTGTGTGTATTATAGCCAAAGAAGAATTTTGTCAAAAAAACATTGCAGAATGAAATTGTGATGATTATAGAATAGGCATAAAGAGATTACATGTAATCTCTTTATGCGTTTTGTGCTTTCTTCTTTTTTGTTGTTTTTTTGCTTTTCTTTTGTTTTGGGGTGACTATTTTTTTGACAGGTTTTTGTGTAGGAACTTGAACGGCGGTTTTGGTCAGTTGTGGTAAAACATCTTCAAAAATAGTTTTAATATCCTTCCAACGTTGCTCAGAATTGAGCATAACAACTAAAACATCTTTATTTCCATTTTTTGCACGAGCGATAAGACAAGGACCTGCTTTACGGGTGTATCCTGTTTTAATGCCTACGGCGTATTTGTAATTATTGAGTAGTTTATTGTGGGTGTAAGCAGCATATGCTCGTTTGGTATTGAGGGATTTAAAGTCATGGCGTTTGAGTTTTGCCATTTCGTTAAATTGAGAGTTTTTAATGGCATACTCACTCATTTTAAGTAAGTCTAACGCTGTTGAATGATGATCTCCAATATCAAATCCACAAGGGTTAGTGAAGTTGGTATTGTTCATGCCCAGTTGCTTGGCTTTGCGATTCATTTTCGCGACGAAGGTATTTACATTGCCATCACCCAAATAGACGCCAATGCTCATTGCTGCGTCATTAGCGGACATGACCATCGCTGCTTTGACTAAATCTCTTAAATAAAATTTTTCGCCAATTCTAAGACCTGCTTTGGTGGGTTCTACTTGAATCATATCACGTGTAATTGTTACAACATCGTTCATGCGACCACTTTCGATGGCTAACATGGCAGTCATGATTTTTGTAAGACTAGCAGGTTGGTTGATTTTTTGTGCATCTTTGGAAAAAATAAGCTCTTTGGTACTCAAATCTTTAGCGATAATCGCATCAGTGTTTTTGCTAAGCCTTGCAGCAGTCTCTTTATCGAGGTAATTTGCACTTAAACTGGTGGTGAGCAATGAGACGCCACAAAGAAGCGTTAAAAATTTTTTAGTCATGCTGGCCTTTTCATAAAATGTTTTCTTGATTTTAATGAAATTCTCTTAAAATTTCGCTTTGAAAATGGCTGAAATAGCCACTTTGAGTGAAATAATGCAAAATAAGGCATAAAGCGATATAACACTTAAGGTTATAACGTTATAATACTTTTGAAATGTTCTACTTTTTTGAAGGTCTTAGCGTTATATACCTAAAATATATAAGGAGTGTTTATGTTGAAAGTTTTGATGGCAAGTGCGGTGTTGGCTCTTTCGTTGAGTGCAGGTGAGATTAGCGTGGCTGTTGCAGCCAATTTAAGTGATGCGATTGAAGTGATCAAGACAGAATTTTCTAAGCAGCATCCTTCTACAAAGGTCAATACTACGTTAGGTTCCAGTGGAAAATTTACCACACAAATTAAAAATGGCGCCCCTTTTGATCTGTTTTTAAGTGCGGACATGCAGTTTCCTGAACATTTGTATGCAGAAAAAATTGCAGTAGATAAACCTGTTGTGTATGCCAGTGGCGCTTTAGCGATGGTGAGTGTGAAGGGATTAGACTTAAGTCAAGGATTAGCAATACTGAATCAGGCAAAAATTGAAAAAGTAGCGATTGCTAATCCTAAAACAGCGCCTTATGGCACGGCCAGTATTGAAGCATTTAAGAACGCAAAGGTTTACGATGGCGTTGTTTCAAAATTGGTTTATGGCGATAGTATCGGACAAGCGTTACAATTTACCTTAAGTGCTGCGGATGTTGGTTTTGTCAATGCCTCAGCCTTTTACAGTGAAAAAATGAAGCAGTATAAAGAGGGCAAAGAGTGGGTAAAGGTTGATTCAACACTCTATACACCGATTGCTCAAGGCATTGTGTTGCTTAAACAGGGTGAAAAAAATCTTGAAGCTAAAGCGTTTTATGATTTTATTTTAAGTGCTCCCGCAAAAAAAATCTTTAAATCGTATGGGTATGTGGTAAATGAATAGAATAAAGGCTTTTGTAACACGTATTGAGAAAGAGCAAAATTTACACATTATCCATTTTGAAGCAGAGCATTGCGCTTTGAAGATGATGGGATTGGAATTGCCAAAGGGGTTGCATGAAAATAGTTATGTTACCTTAGGCGTGAAACCTTCAAGTGTGGCTTTAGGAAAAAATCTTGGGGGAATCCTTAGCTACTCCAATCAGATGCAATGTACCATTGATGCGGTGGAAAAGGGAAAATTGTTGTGCAGTGTGTATGCAAGTGTGGGGTCTATTACGATGCAAAGCATTATCACACGGGGTTCGTTTGATCGTATGGATTTACATGTAAACGATTCTGTGACTCTTTTAATTAAGGCGAGTGAGTTGTTTATTGTGGAGGTTTTGGATGCTTGAGAGCTTGATGCAAATACCACTGACTCCTTTTTTCATTTCATTCAAATTAGCGGGAATTACGACACTGATTTTGCTTTTTCTCTCAACCTTTATCGCATGGTTTCTTTCGCAAAGCGCTTCTAGGATGAAACCTTTTTTTGAAGCCATTACGGCATTGCCGATTGTATTGCCTCCTTCGGTGATTGGTTTTTATATTTTGATAGCACTCTCTAAAAACTCTGCGTTAGGTGCTTTTGTTAATGATGTTTTTGGCGTTAGTATGGTGTTTAATTTTACAGGCTTAGTGATCGCAAGTTGTCTCTACTCACTTCCTTTTATGGTGCAACCCCTGCAAAGTGGTTTTGAGTCTTTGCCGAAAAATATGCTAGAAGCTTCTTATATTGCGGGGAAAAGTAAGCTCACAACCCTTTTTCGTGTGGCATTACCCAACATTAAACCTTCAATGTTAAGTGCTGTTGTCATAACGTTTGCACATACGGTAGGAGAGTTTGGTGTGGTTTTAATGGTGGGCGGAAGTATCCCCAATGAGACAAAAACGGCTTCGGTGGCTATTTATGAAATGGTTGAGATTATGGATTATACAAGTGCGCATATTTACAGCGGTATTATGGTGCTGATTAGCTTTTGTGTGTTGCTTTTGGTCTATATTTTTAATCGAAAACAAAAACGGCATCTCGGAGGTCTTGCATGATAGAAATTGCGGTTGAAAAAGAGCTCTTAGGTTCACGTGGAAAAATGGCGCTACATGTAAATCTTACGATTGAGCCTCAAAGTTTTGTGGCTCTTTCAGGTCAAAGTGGTAGTGGAAAAACGACACTTCTTCGTATCTTAGCAGGGTTAGAAGAAGCAAAAGGGCGTATTGTTGTGAATGATGAAGTGTGGTTGGATGGCTCGAAAGCCGTTTTACCTCAGCAAAGAGGCATTGGGTTTGTGTTTCAAGACTATGCGCTTTTTCCCAATATGAGTGTGTTGGAAAATTTGCTTTTTGTTCGAAATGATAGAGAATTAGCATTCCATCTTTTGGAAATTACAGAATTAAGTGAACTCGCCAAACGATCTCCTTTGACGCTTTCAGGTGGGCAAAAACAGCGGGTGAGTTTGTGTCGTGCGATGATGAATCGTCCCAAATTGCTTTTGATGGATGAACCCCTCTCTGCGCTTGATCCTTCCATGCGCTTAAAGTTGCAAAATGAAATTTTGACACTTCATAAAGAGTTTGAGACCACAACGATGATTGTCAGTCATGACCCCAGCGAAATGTACCGCTTAAGTAACCGTGTCTTGGTGATGTCTCAGGGAAGTATCATTCAAGATGGAAGCGCAAAAGAGGTACTTTTGCGTACACAAGGCTCTCAAAAGTTCTCTTTTGAAGGTGAAGTTTTAGAGATTGTGCGGGTTGATGTGATTTATGTAGCGGTGATTGCTATTGGACAGCAGTTGGTTGAGGTCGTTTTAGATAGAAGCGAGGCAGAAAGCTTGAAAATAGGGGATAACGTTACGATTGGTACGAAAGCGTTTGCGCCCATTATAACATTTCAAAAAAAGTGACGGTAAAGTATCCAAACTTAAATAAAAAGGTGTACAGATGTTAAAAAGAGGGATAGTGGGTTTTTTAATTGTATGTAATTTATTAATAGCTAATGATGGAGAGAAAAAGAATTTAAATTTTGCTGTTGAGTATACGAGTCACGCAACATCGTACTACTATGCAGAAGCTAAAGGATTGTTTAAAAAAAATGGTATTGATGTTAATGATGTTAAAGTGTATGTCAGTGGCGCAGCGGTAGCAACAGCCTTTGTTAAAGAACATTTTGATGTTGCATATATGTGTTTAGTCCCTGCTATTATTACTTATGTTAATGGAGGTGTTCCCATTAAAATTATTGCAGGGACACATAAAGATGGTTATGGTGTTGTTGTGAATAGCGCTAAAATTAAGACGGTTCAGGACCTAGGAAAAGAGGGAATCAAAATAGGCGTGGGACCTAAAGGAACGGTGACAAGTTTTATACAAGAAGTTTTAATTGAAAAAGCCAACCTAGATGCACAAAAGGTGAGAAAAAATTTTCTGACCATGAATTCATCTAAGCAAATTATGGCTTTGAAATCAGGTCTTGTTGATGCTGTTGTTTTACCAGAGCATTTTGCAACACTTGCTTCTCATATGGAAGGCATGAGTATGTTGGTATCGAGCCAAGATTTATGGAAAGATTTACAAGGAAGTGTCATTGTAGTATCTGATAAAATGCTTCAGGAGTACCCAAAAACTGTCACAAAGCTAAAACAGATAAATCAAGAAGCGATTGATGCAATTAACAAAGATAATGACGAAGCTTCCATCATCGTAGCCAAGAATTTAAATGTATACCAAGATCGTATTAAAAATGAGACAAAAACACCTGAAATAGACCTTAGTGTTACCCCAGAAATTGCTAAAGGATCTATTAAGCAGTTAGGGCTTACTTCCAAGATATCTGAAAAAGATGTTCAAGAAGTCATTGATAAAATGGTTCAATATGGGTTTATTAAAAAATCATTTGATGCTAAAGAGATTTTAGTGGTGGATTAATAATGGTCAAAAAATATATTTTAAATTTTTTATTGCTGAATAGTCCTATTTTTCTTTTTCTTATGATTTGGGAATTGGCTGGTAGAATTGCACAAACACCTCTTTTACCTTCTTTTTCGAATGTGATCATTGAGTTTTATCATCTCCTTTATTCAGGAATCATTATCGAAAATTTAAGTCACTCTTTTGCAAGGGTTGCTATAGGGTATTTGCTTGGGGGTCTACTGGGTATTGTTGTTGGTATTTTAATGGGAATGAATGTTATGATAGAAAAATCGCTCAAACCTCTAATTAGCTTACTTTTACCTATTCCCACTTTGGGATGGTTACCACTCATGATGTTGTGGATTGGTATTAACGAAGCGCTACCAATTACACTTATTTTTATCTGTGCTTTTTTCCCAGTAGCGTATGCAACGTTATTGGGCATTAAGGAAATTCCTTATGAATACATTAATACAGCAAAATCCTTAGGTGCTTCATCGTGGTATATTTTGATACGAGTAATGCTTCCTTTAGCGGCGCCTACTATTTTTACAGGATTGAGATTGGAAGCGGGTATGGTGTGGAAAACGGTTTTAGCTTCTGAGATGTTTGCTATTCCTACAGGAATTGGATCTATGATGATTCAAGCAGAGAGTTTGATTCGTGTTGATATTATTATGGTTTCACTTATGCTTTTAGCCTTTATGAGTTTTAGTTTTGAAAAAAGTATTTATTGGTTAGAACACTATGTCACTAAAAATTGGAGGTAGTTTATGGCAACGATTAGAATGCAAAATATTTCTACTTCTTATTGTTTGAAAGATATTAATATAACCATACATGATGGTGAATTTATGGTTATATTAGGACATTCTGGAGCGGGGAAAAGTACGCTTTTAAACATCCTTGCAGGTTTTGTTGGACATAGTGGTGATCTTTATTTTGATGAAAAACGAATGAATCAGATTGTCACACAAAAAAGGGAGATAAGTTATCTACATCAAGCCATTCATCTCTTTCCTCACTTAGATGTTTTTGAAAATATTGCCTTTGGATTGCGTGTAAAAGGAATGAGTAAAGGAAGTTTAGAAAAAAAAGTATCTGAAATAATGGGAACACTTCATATTTCTCATTTGAAAAACAGATATCCTAAAAATTTAAGTGGAGGTGAAAAACAACGTGTAGGACTTGCTCGTGCTATTGTCACACAACCAAAAATTTTGCTTTTAGATGAACCTTTGTCTAGCTTGGATGAAGCAACAGCTCATGAAATCAGAACGGAGTTAAAGATATTGCAACAAAAACTGCATCTTAGTATTATTTACGTTACACATACTATAATTGATGCAAAAGTATTAGCGCACAGGGTTATTGGTCTTAATAAAGGACGTATAGAGTATATAGGTACTCCTCAAGAGATTTTTAAAAACTAAATGACAGTAAGCAGGGATTTAGTTTAGACTGGTGTTAATATATAAAGTTTTTAATTTTAATATTTTGGATTGAAGCGTAATGATGTATACCGTAGATGAGATTTTTTCCTCCTTTTTTGAAGAAAAAAAGTCCACTTTTTTAAGTTTTTTATCTCCCATTGATGACATGGAATCTTTACATGTAACACTCAAAAATGAACATCCCAAAGCCGCACATATTGTCTGGGCAAAGCGTTATTTTAATGAATTTCGCCAGATTGTTGAAAATAATTCTGATGATGGTGAGCCTAAGGGAACCTCAGGTCCTCCTGTGCTTAATGTCATGCGTGGATATGAATTGGTTGAAGTGGGGCTTTTAATTGTGCGGTATTTTGGAGGTATTAAGTTAGGCACAGGAGGTTTGGTGAGGGCTTATGGGAGAAGTGCGAAAGAGGTGATAGCGGGGGCTTCTCTTGTTCCTTTTGTTTTCAAAGAACTTCTTACATGTAAAACCATTTATTCACTCGTGCCTCGTTTTGAGCACTATGTTATGCATCATGACTTACAGGTAAAGGAGCGTTTGTTTGAGAGCGATGGTGTGGTCTGGAGATTTGAGTTAAGCGAAGCACAAAAACAAGCATTTTTGCACTTCGCTTTAGCATTTGAGCGGGATGGTTTTAGCCTTTTATAGGGCGATGGCTTCCACTTCAATGGTGATATTGACCGTTTCATCCACCGTTAGTCCACCCCCTTCTAGGATTTTATTCCATGTGAGAGCAAAATCTTTACGGTTGAGTTTTCCTTCCAAACTAAATCCTAGACGTTGATTGCCTTGAAAGTCTTTAATCAAGCCATGAACCGTACTTTGAAGGACAATATCTTTGGTGATACCGTGCATAGTCAGTTTTCCATAGACTTTGTTCTCTTTCATAGAGGTCATGACAAATTCGATAGTTTTAAACTTTGCGACATCAAAAAAGTCCGCACTGCGTAAATGCTCATCTCGTTTACTAATGCCTGTGTCAATGGACGCTGCATCAATTTTTGCATTGAGTTTAGTAAACTGTTTATTCGCCTCATCGAACTCGATTTCAGCACTATAGGTATTGAAATTGCCTTTGACATTTGAGATCATCATGTGTTTGATACTAAATCCCACATGCGAGTGACTGGCGTCAATGACAAACTCTTTTGCGTGTACAAAAGAGAAACTAAGAAAGAGGGCAAAAAAAAGTTTGATAAGTGATTTCATGGTCTATCCTTTTTGGGGGAATAGGACTCTTTGTGTGACGAAAGAACCCTTTGTCTAAAAAGTATAGTTGGATGTGGCTTATGACTCTTGTGTGATAAAAAAGTAATTTTTTAATTTAAGAGAGTTTTCTCTATCATTTCGATGAGTTGAAAGACGCCTGCACTGCAAATTCCAGCAAAAATACCCGCTAACATGTCATCGCCCATCACCCCAATACCTCCTTGAATATTGCGGTCAATTCTCCCAATGACAGAGGGCTTCCAAATATCAAAAAGACGAAAAAATAAAAAACTAAAAACGATTTGAGTGAGTGTTGCTGAGCTTAAAATGAGTGCAATCCAAACCCCTACGACTTCATCAATCACAATACGTTTATCGTCGTGATTGCCACTATGCGTCTCATACGCATTGATTTGACGTATCCCCATTAAGGTAAAAAGAATGGTCAATAAAACCAAGGTTTCCATGGAAATAAAACGAATAATCCCTACTCCTAGGATAACCGCAAGAAAGGTTCCTGCTGTGCCTGGAGCTTTTGGGAAGAGTCCTGAATAGCAAAAGGTTAAAAAAGCATTGGGTCGCATATGATTCCTATGTCAGTGATGTGGTTTGATGTAAGCGCATGAGTTCAAGGTAAAAGTCTTTTTCATCATGGCTTTCCAGTAGTCCATTGTTGGGGAAAATAGCATCATAAATTTTGCTGATGTTATCAAATCGGTGCTTGAAAAGCTCACTCAAAAGCATTGCCGAGATATCTTTGCGCATAAAAATAGCAGGCGGTAACATCCCTAATTTTAGGATTTCCAGCAAAGATTTTGCATGGTACTTGATGTGGTGATGTGCGCCATGTGGGCAGGTGCTTGTGCTCACCAAGGTTTTACACTCATCACAATAGACAAACTCAGCAATAATCTCAATCTCAATATCAAGGTCATTATACTGATTGACAACGGATTTCATCTCATTTTTGTCATAATAAGCGCCAATGCCACTGTGATGTTGACCTAAGATAAGCTTATTGCATCCATAGTTTGAAGCACAAATGCTGTCTAAAATCGCATTTTTGTAACTGGAAAAAAGGTAGGTGTTTTCAAAAGGAACAATGACCACTCTGTTTTTCGGTAGATAATTATCTACAAAATATTGCAAACTTTTAAGGCGTAAATCATACGAGAGAATATCTTGTTTATAGGGTTTGAGAAGGAAAATCACCAAAAGGTCATACTTCTCAAGGGTCATACGAATAACCCGCTCGTGTGCTCGATGAAAAGGATTTGCGTTAATCATAATCGCTGCGACATTTTTAGCATCAAGCTCTTTTTTTGCCTCTTGAATGTTAGTTTTTATCTGTTTAATATCATCAAACCAAACTTCATAGGCTCCACACACCGCATAATCGCCTAAACGTTTAAGAAATGATTGGATTTCGGGGTTAGAAAGGTCATATGTGCCAAAAATTTGTTCAATACGTCTTTTTTTATCCACCTCAAAGACCTCTTCGACCACTAAAAATCCACGTATTTTTCCATCTACGATCAAATCTAACGTATCCCCTTTTTGTGCATGGGTAAGGGTTTCTTTGTTTTTTTCTCCCGCTGGGGCGATGATGAAAGGAAAGGGGAAAGGTTTGCCTTTGTAGTAGCCACTTTGCTCCACTTCAAGGCACTCTGCTTGATTCATTAGTTTATCCACAGGGTGTAAAATACCCTCTTTTGCGAGTGCTAAAGTTGCTAAAAATTCATTATCAAGATAAAGGGATTGGTTATTTTTTCTTGTTGATTCCATATTTTTTCCTTTTTTCCCACAAGCTTTTACGGGAAATTCCTAATTTTTTTGAGAGTTCTGTGTCGGGAAATTTGTTTTGAAAATTACCAATGATATATTTGACATATTCATCAATGCTCAAAATTTCACCTTGGTCTAGCACTTTGCTTTCGGTGTTGATTTCAATGGTAGAGAAGCTACTCTCTTCATTAGGGTCAGTGCTACAAATAATGGCACGTTTACCTTCTAAAACAGCATATGCTTTGAGCTTATCACTGCGCTTTAAATTTTGAATATCGATGATGTAGAGCAACTCATCATTGCTCGCACGGGTGATTTTTTCAAAAGCGTTTGCGTTTAAAAGCGAGATAAAGGTAAATGTTTCATTATACGTTTGTGCGTAGTTAAACACGAGGGCATCGGCGTGTTTTTGAAAATTGGTTTTAATGAGAATAGGAAATTTCATCTTCTTGTCAATGGGCTCTAGGTTTGCAGCGGCAAATAAGTTACTCACATACTCTTTATAGGTTTCGTTCTCTTTTTTGAGTTTTTTGTATTCATTGAGGTGTTGTAATTTTCGAATCAACTCTTCAATCATAAAGGGTTTTTGAATATAATCACTTGCACCTGCTTTGATAGGATTGGTGACGGTATCATTGCTGATATACGAAATCATTAAAATGATAATGGAGTTACGGTGTTTTTCAATAACAGGATAAAAATTTTGTCCAGAGATATTGGTAGAGAGAAGCACGGCGTCATATTTTTCATCTTTAAGTGAGTCTTTGATGCTGGTACTAATTTCACATAGATGTCCGATTTCCATTAATTTTGAGGCGATACTTTGGGCAAGATAAATTTCATTTTCGACAATTAAAATCTTCATACATGTGTCCAATCATAATAGTGTAATGTAGCGGTCGCACTGGCTGCGACACCTTCTTTGCGTCCCACAAATCCTAGTTTTTCTGTTGTGGTCGCTTTGATATTGACATGAACAGGATTTAATTCCATGATGTCTGCGAGGCAAAAGCGTATAGCATCCTTAAACGGGCTGAGGCGTGGAAATTCTGCCATAATGGCGATATCACAATGGGTAATTTCAAATCCTACTTTGCGCAAAAAGGTACACACCTCCTTCAGTAATACTTTAGAATCAATATCTTTATAGCGGGCGTCATTATCGGGAAAGAGCTCTCCAATGTCTCCAGCACCAGCCGCCCCTAAGAGAGCGTCAATCAGTGCGTGAATCGCTACATCGCCATCAGAATGTGCTTTAAAGCCGATGGTATCGTGAACGTGAATACCCCCTAACATCATCGCTTTGCCTTCTTCGTACGCATGGACATCAAATCCGTATCCTACTAAGGCTCTGTTGGAAGGCGCTTGAAGGCAATCCATGGTTGGAATATCGTCTTTACATGTAAGCTTTTTGGCTTTCTCATGACCTAAAACATAAGCAACCTTGCCACCCATAGCTTTAATGGCACTGCTATCATCTGTATAAATAACGCCTGTTTGAAGGGCTTTTTTTAAAGATGCTGTTTGGGAGAGTTGAGGTGTTTGTATGAGCTTGATGGCATCACGATTGATGGTACTCTCTTCATAAACAACGGTATCAACCACCGGTAAATACGGCACAACGATATCGGCGTTTTCCATTTCAGCCAAAAGGCGAACCAGCATTGCTTGGTCAATGCACGCTCGTGCAATGTCACTGACTAAAACGTACGGAGTCTTTACATGTAAAAGGGCTTTTTGCAAAGAGTCTTGTCTGGTGTCTCCTCCTTCAACGAAGGTGATATGTGGGCTAAATTTTTGTGCGTAAAACATCTCATCAGGTGTCGTGGTAACAATGGTCTGTGTAAAAGGGAAAAGCGTTTGAAGTGTTTGGGTAGCAAAAAGCCATAATGGAGTCTCTTCAATGCGTAACCACTGCTTTTTAACACGTTGATTAAAGCGTGATGAACTTCCAGCTCCCAACATAATAAGGGTTATTTCGGGCAAACTTTGTCCTTTTTCTGAAGTGTTACGATATTATACATTTTGAAAGCTTTTTTTTATCTTTTTTGTGTTAAATTCCGCCATTATTAAAAAGCATGTGAGGTCAAAATGTTAAATAAAGAATCAGTGCAAGAACAGTTAAGTGGGGTGAAATACCCAGGATTTGAAAAAGATATTGTGACGTTTGGATTTGTCAAAGCCATTGAAGTATCAGAATCAAATGTATATGTTGAAGTAGAGATTGTCTCTTCTAGTAAAGACGTGGGTGATGAGTTAAAAGCTTCTATTGAAAAAGCGATTAAAGCTTTGGGTGCGGGACGTGTCGATGTTGTGGTTAAACAACCTAAACCTCCTGTTGAGAAAAGCAACTCCCAATCGGGTAAAAATATGGCGCCACACATTAAAAATTTTGTGATGGTCAGCTCTGGAAAAGGGGGTGTTGGTAAAACAACTACGACCGTAAATCTAGCCATAGCCCTTGCAAGTCAAGGTAAAAAAGTAGGACTTTTGGATGCGGATATTTATGGTCCAAACGTGCCTCGTATGATGGGTGTGGTTGATAAACATCCTGAAGTCGTTGGACAAAAAGTAAAGCCTATTGTAGCGTATGGTATTGAGATGATGAGTATGGGCTCACTTATGGAGGGTGGTCAGTCACTGATCTGGAGAGGCGCTATGATTATGAAAGCGATTGAGCAACTCTTGCGTGATATTTTATGGAGTGATTTAGATGTGTTATTTATCGATATGCCTCCAGGAACAGGTGATGCCCAACTGACTTTAGCGCAAAGTGTTCCTGTTACAGCGGGTATTTGTGTGACAACGCCTCAACAAGTTGCCCTTGATGATACCGAGAGAAGTTTAGATATGTTCCAAAAATTGCACATTCCTATTGCAGGTATTATGGAAAATATGAGTGGGTTTATCTGTCCTGAGACGAATAAAGAGTATGATATCTTTGGTAAGGGAACCACTAAACCTTTAGCAGAGAAGTTTGGAACGATTGTGATTGGTGAAATTCCAATAGAGCCAGCCGTGCGTGAAGGTGGCGATGCGGGAAAACCTGTAAGCTTCTTCCACCCAGAGAGTGAGACAGCAAAACGTTACCAAGAATCAGCTAAAAAATTGTGGGAATGCATTGACAAAGTGAATGAAGAGGGTGGTGTTAGTAACGAAGCCATTCAGCCTACCATCGGTGTTAACGGTGGTGCAGCAAGTGCGTGTTCAACAAAATAAGTCCTACGGTGTAGGAAAACATTGATAAACCTTTTTGTAAAAAGAGGGGCATAGGGGGGGTAGGAAGAATCCTCTTAATTAAAAAGCATTTTAAATTGTCACAAAAGGAGACGTTATGGCGTTGCGTTTAAGTATGGATGAAGCAGATTTTAAAGCATTAGTTGAAGAGATTGAATCACAAGAGGGGTATAGAAAACCGATTGCTTTTGGTATTGCAAGGGTTGATAGAGGGCAACTCAATCCTGAGAAAATTCTTCAAGCTACTTTTCCTGTGGTTAACTGGAATGAAAATTTTGGAAGTGCGGCTATTTTTATTGCAGCATTACAAGCAACAGGTGTTGAGGTAGATTTTAGTAGCAGTGAATTTGTCTACGATGTGAAGAAAAAATTTGTTAAAAATGCGATGAATGCTTTTACGCCTTATTTAAATCTTGCTTTTGGTGATGCCCATAAAAATGTTCAAGTGATTAAAGCGTTGGATTGGATTGCGCAGACAGAAAAACTGAAAAAAGAGTATCGCATCGTCTTTTTATTTGAAGATGATAACCCTTTAAGCCCTGAGGCAGTTTATTTGAAACTCTATGCGCTCTCCACAGGTAAAGCGCCCCTTCGAACGGTTAATTTAACAGGTGCGTTTGGTGTACTTGAAAATGTGGCATGGTCGTTTGGTCAGCCACTTGAACTTGCGTGGCTAAGAGAACATGAAATCGAGATGAAACTTCGAGGAGAATACCCACTCATTGAGTCTGTCGATAAATTTCCACGCTTTTTATCGCATATTATTCCTGCGGACAATACTCGTATTTTAGATACCAGCAAAGTGCGTATGGGTGCGCAATTACATCCAGGCACAACCATTATGCCAGGGGCGAGTTATGTGAACTTTAACGCAGGAACCACCGGAGCGGTGATGGTTGAAGGACGTATTAGTTCTTCGGTTGTGGTTGGTCGTGGAAGTGATGTTGGAGGCGGTGCGAGTATTTTGGGAGTGCTCAGTGGAACCAACGGCAATCCTGTAAGCATTGGTGAAAACACACTTTTAGGTGCGAATTCTGTGACAGGTATTCCTTTGGGAGATGGCTGTATTGTGGATGCGGGCATGGCTATTTTAGAAGGCACAAAGGTGGGTGTGAGTGCTACTGAACTGGCAAAAATTGCAGAAGCTAATCCAAAAGCAAAACTGAAAAAAGCAGGAAAAGAAGAGATGGTATTTTTTAAAGGCTTAGAACTTGCAGGTCTTCATGGTATTCATTTCCGTCAAAACAGTGTCAATGGTATGATTCAAGCCACACGAAGCAAACGAGAAATTAAACTCAATAGTGAGCTTCACTAAAATCTTCAAAAGGGCTTTACATGTAAAGCCCTTTTGCTTTCTGAAAGGATAGGCGAAGAGCTACTTTCTTTCTAATAATGCTTCATTAAATTTTTCTGCCCAAAGGGTTGTTATCTTAAGATAGGTGGTGTTTGCCACGGCATTATCTTTGAGTATCCAATTACCGCATGTCGAACAGCGAGTGGCATAGGTTTCTAGTTCTTCCAAGCTCATCGTGTGAGCATCACATAAGCGTGCTTTACATTCTGCGAGAGAGCATTTGAGTAAATCAGAGTGCATGTAGATACCTCTTTATAACTTTTTTCGTCATATTGTAGCAGATAAATCTCTGATTAGATATCTAATTTATGAGCAAATAAGGCAATTCCTTCCACTCTCTTTAGCTTTATATAAAGCGTCATCTGCCTTTTTGATAATTTCTTGAGGCGTTTTTCCTTTTTGTGAAAGCGCTACACCAATACTTACTGAAAGACGCTCTTTTTTAGGGCTAGGGTTCGTTTTCGTTGCTTTAGATGATTTTGCAGGGCGATTTTTGTCACGAATGACAAAACCTCGACGAAAAATGGCTTCTCTTACCTCCTCAAGTGCCATAATACACTCCTCCTTTTTCTTGCCACTAAAGAGAATGGTAAATTCTTCACCCCCATAACGGAAGGCTTTTCCGCCATTTTTGACATGGTTTAACTCTTTGGCGACGAGCTTGAGGACATCATCTCCGATATCGTGTCCAAAGGTGTCATTGAATTTTTTAAAAAAATCAATATCCACCATAGCAATCACATAGCGTGAACCAAGGCGCAAAAAGCGCTCTTCAAGGGCTCTTCGTGAGGGAATACCTGTGAGGGTGTCAATGTATGCCATTTTATACGCATCATGCACCAGTGCACTCATCGCAATTAAGGCACTGAGCAACGAGAAAAGAATAAAACTTTGCGCTTCTTGCATCACTAAAAAAGAGAACATCAGTGAGGTAAGCATCCAAAAAGGTGCTTTTTGTGTTTGTGCTTCAAAGAGGAGAGAAACGAGAAAAATAAAGAGTAACGCAATGATAGAAAGAATAAAAATAAAGTCACTTGCTTGCGTGATTTTATGTAAAAAAGTTGGTAATAAAGGGGTGTTGAGTGCTGTATGCAGGTTGGATGAAAAGTGGTTTAATCCATAATAACTGATGCCTAAAATACCTAGAGCAATACCACTACGCAGTAAGCCAAAAAGGCTAAAAAGTCCTCGTTCTTGTAGGGCATAGAGTAAAAGATACCCAATGGCACAGCTAAGGGGTGCGATGTGCCAAAAGGCTTTACCGCTTAAGTGCGTAAAAAAAGTGTTTGGAAAGGCGAGTGCAAGATTGTAAAAGAGTGGAAAAAGGAGTAACGTAAAGAGTTTACTTTTATTAAAATAAATACTTAATCCAATAGCAATCACTAAAAAAGCAAAGGTGCTTTGCCATAAAAAATAGTATAAGTAAGAAGGAATCAGTTTAAAATAAAGAAGAGACCCTATCGCTAAAATGGCTCCTAAACAGAGCGCATTAAATGTATAAAGTTTCTCTTTCAATCCGTTCATTTCTATCCCTTTACTGATGTTAGCGTAATGAAAGATGGGTCATTTCATATTCCCATAAATCTCCCATTAAAAAGTGTGTTAAGTGAGGTTTCTTTAAAAGTAATTTTACCACTTCTACGCTTTGAATTGAGGCAGCAAAGCAGACCGTAAACGAAGGATTGCCTAATTGCGTCTCTATACCATCGCCTTCTTGAGCGTAGAGATGCTCTAAGGTTGTTTGGGTTGCAAATTGGCTGTAATATCCACCAATAGCGGCATGAACAAAAGGTTTATTGATGGCTTGTGCACATAAAGCAAGAAGGCATTTAAGGTTGGGATTGTCTAACGCATCGACAATCACATCGACTTTTTCTAGCAGTTCACGCTCTTCTGGAAGGCGTAAAAAGGTTGTTTTTGTTTTTACATGTAACGCTGGATTTATCTCTTCAAGTTTTTCTTTGAGTACCTCGGCTTTGTTGCGTCCGAGTGTTTTAATGGATGAAAAGTTTTGGCGGTTGAGATTGTGCTCTTCAAAAACGTCTCCATCGCACAAAATAAGCTCTCCTACACCAATGCGTGCGAGCATTTCACTGACAAATCCACCCAATCCTCCACACCCTACAATCAGCACTTTAGCTTTAAAAAGGGTATATTGATCTTGCGTTGAGAATGTTTTTTGATTTCGCTTGTATCGTAACGGCAAAATGTTGTTTTCAAGAGCGCATTGCTCAACATCACGAAAGTTACATGTAAAGTGTTTCATGGCTTCAAAACTGGTTTGAAGTGGTAAAAAACCCTCAATAAGGTGAGTACGTAAAAATTCTAAACACTGCATAATCTCTCCTGCATACGTTATACTATACCTCTAATTTTAGTCTCTTAAGAGAGGATAACCATGTACATTATACTCAATGCTTTTTCATTTTTACGTGAGAAACTCAAACAAAAGGGGATTCCCTATTTGGATGCGCAGTGGCGTATCAATGAACAAACACGCATTTGTGATTTGATTGATTCTTTGGGGCTTGAGCAAAATGAGGTGGAAGCCGTTTTTTTAAATCATACGGTTACATCGAAAGAGACACTGCTTAAAGAAGGAGATAGAGTGGCTCTTTTACCTCCAGGAACACCTGGTTCATACAGGTTACTCTCTGGTCTTAAAGAGCATTAACCCCCACCTACTTTTGGGAAGAGGGCAATGGTATCACCCTCTTGTAAAATGTAGTTCACATCAACATGTCTTCCGTTGACCATTAAAACACCCAAAGGAGAGACACTCTCAAGATGGAGTGTATCAATCACCTCTTGTGCAGAGGTATTTTCTTTGTATTCTCTCTCTTCAGCTTTAAATCGCCCCTCACGGTATTGCGCAAAGAGTTTAACAACAATGTGCATTAAAAATTCCAGAATGCATCAATCTCTTCTCCTGTAAAATCCCAAACCACATTGTGCGGAGGAAGGGTTTCGTATTTCATAAACTCAGGTAGCCTATCCTCAGCGCTGTTAAGACCTGCTTTGATATTAAATTCATGTTCTCTTTTAAGGATAGTCTTACCTAAATTGACGACATCATCAATCGTAAGCTTAGCGCCAAAACGTGCGTTAATCATATCGACTAAGGCAGGGAGACATTTTGGATCATCAAGGGCTGGGAAGGCAACGAAGATACACATACCTGTACTATCAACCGCTGCGGTTGCAATTTGAAGGTTTCGAGAAAGTTCAACTTGTCCCTCTTTTTTAAGCGGATCAACATACCCACCACTCTTAAGAATGTTCGTAGCAACAGCATATCCTGAAGTGTGATCTGCTCCCATCGTGGAAGTCGCATAGGTGATGCCTTGACCTTTAACGGCACGGGGTTCATACGCAGGAATACCTTGTCCTTTAACGGTTGGAACACGCACCAAACCATAAATTTTACCAAGAATATGTGTCCCACTGCCAATGATGCGACCTATGGGGGTTCCATTGGGTAAATCTTTCGATAAGAGCTCGTAGGCTTTTTCGCCATCGCCATAGGCTAAAATTCCCGCATCAACCGCCAGACCTAATGTAACACTTGCTTCGATAGAATCTACGCCTAAATCATCCATCAAGCCATCCATTTTGGCGATTAAATCTAAATCTTTAATGCCAAAGTTAGCACCCAGTGCCCAAATGGTTTCGTACTCAAATCCTGAAGTGAGGTAGTTGCCATCTTTGTCGTTATAGACTTGTGAACATTGAATGACACAACCTGCGTGACAACCGTGTGTTGTTTTTCCACCTCGTGCTTTGATGTTTTCTGCCATCGTTTCACCAGAGATATTTTCAGCAAATTCCCAATTTCCCGCTCTAAAGTTACGGGTAGGAAGACCACCTGCTTCATTGAGGATATTGACAAGGACATTGGTTCCAAATGCAGGGAGCCCTTGACCGCTGATAGGATTTTCTTGAAGCGCTTTGGTAAAGATTTTACTCGCTTCTTTAAATTTTTCAGGATCAGCGATAGTCACTTCTTTGTAGTTTTCTGCATCAACGGTGATACATTTAATCTTTTTCGAACCCATAACGGCACCAAGCCCTCCACGTCCGTGACTTCTGAGTTTTCCACTAGGGTCTTTAACGGAGATATTGGCAAGATTCATACGCATTTCACCCACGCGACCGATGGTCATCACCGCTACTTTCTTGTCATATTTTGCTGCCATCGCATCCAATACAGCGTAGTTATCAAGTCCAACAAGCTCAGGAACCTCAATAAATTCAACGTTATTTTTGGTTACATGTAATTGGTAAAACATCTCTTCATTTTTAGGCAAGCCTTCAATAATCAACGCTTTAACGCCAAGCTTTGACATAATACCAGCACTCGTACCACCCACGTTTGATTCTTTAATACCACCGGTTAAAGGGCTTTTCGCCCCACAGGAGTTACGACCTGAGTTAGAGGCGCTGGTTCCTGAGAGTAGTCCTGGTGCAAAAACGAGTTTATTATTAGGTCCTAAAGGGTGACACTCAGGATCAACTTCTTTGGCAACAATGGTTGAGGTTAAGGCTCGACCACCAAGACCTAGCCATTCTGCTGGCACTTCTTCGATTTTAAAGCTAAGATTGGTCATATTGACACGATAGATTAAATCTGCCATTTTAACTCCTTATATTTTGGTTATAAACCCATGATATAAGAAGTGTATAGCATGAAAATAGCGAAGTCAATGAAAGAGAGTGAAACAAAAATATGCTTTTTGGGCATATCTTTTTTTACACACCTGCATTGAAAAGCAGTGGCGATAGCCACTACTTTTTAGGTTTAAGGGATTGAAGCTCGATAATACGTAAGATAATCGCTGAGTAATAAGGGATACTTTGAATCAGCAACGTAAAGGCAAAAACATAAATCTCTGTAATGCGTGTAAAGTTGGTGAAATAGAGCGCAAAAAAGGCGATGGTCAGCAAACTTGCTAAAATCATCTCATGACGGATGGGATTGGTATTGGTTTTTTTAGTATTGCCACCTTTTTCAGTTCGTTTAAAAGGAAGACCATCTTTAACAAATCCATCATAGACGGCTTTAAAGATAACCAACTGCAAACTCATAGAGGCAATCGCACTTAAAACAGTCTCTTTAATGCCCATTTTAACCCGTGTGCGATACAAAATAAAGGCATGTAAAATGTTGACCAAAAAGGCGACGACAATCGGTAGTGTTAAAGGAAGCGTTGGGATGGTGACGCCTACAAAAATAATAAAGGGAACCCAAAAAATATTTAAAAATGCGGTCATAGCACCAAAGGCATCGGAGAGCCAGAAGAACCAACCCGCTACAAAATGATATTTTTGGTAGGGCGTTAACGTTTTGGATGAAGGCATAAAATGACGCCAATGACGTTTTAAAATTTGAATAGCTCCGTATGCCCAGCGATGGCGTTGTGTTCGGAAGGCTTCCACAGTGTCAGGTAATAATCCCCAGCCATAGCGCCTGTTCGTGTAGTGTGCGGTGTATCCTGCCTCAAAAAGACGAAGACCCAGCTCGGAATCTTCCACGATGGTATAGGTTGTCCAATCGCCCACTTCATGCATAGCGGAAAGGCGTGCCATAAGCATCGTTCCATGCGCTACAATGGCATTTTCTTCATTTCGCTCCACCATTCCGATATCAAAAAATCCTGCATATTCGGCATTCATGGCTTGTTTTATCAGTGATTCATTGCCATCTCTGTGGTCTTGCGGCGCTTGAACAAGGGCAACTTTTGGGTCATCAAACAAAGGAACCAAATCAATCAGCCAGTTATCACCCACAACATAATCTGCGTCAATGACCGCTAAAATTTCTGCTTTTTCATGGGTGTATTTAAGTGCTTCGTTGAGCGCACCTGCTTTAAACCCTTTACATGTAATGTTTAAAAAGACAAATTTTTCACCTAGTTTTGCACAATGCTCTTCAATCGGCTTCCAGTAAAACTCCTCAGGTGTGTTGTTAATGACCACTAAAACTTCGTAATTGGTGTATTTAAGTTTTGCAAGTGAATCTAGGGTCTCAATAAGAACATGAGGTTGTTCTTTATAGGCGGGAACATGAATAGAGACAAAAGGAACATGATCCGATTTGAGATTCAGAGGAGCTAAGCGTTTAGGAGCAATGCCTAGGGTACATTTAAAGAGTTCATTAATCTTTGCAAGGGTGATAATCACCAAAGGAATCATTAGAAAAATTCCCATGGTCCACATGACCCACATACCAAAATTCATGTAGTAAATAAACGGATAGGTGGCTGCCATAGCAATACCAAAGCCCATCGCTTGCGCTGCAAAACCATAGGTAAGCGCATGAGCAAAGTTGACCCGTTGGTTGCGAAGTCCAAAGAAAGTGAGGAGCAGACCAAAGAAAACAGAGGCTGCCATTTGATAGCGCCAGAGAGGATTTAAAATCGTCTGCTTGACAAAGTGAAATTTAGGTTGTTTGTTAATATCAAAAAGCCCCCAGTATGGTCCTACACTTCCCTCATGAACCCCTTTCCATGGCTGATCAAATGCTTCAACGATGTTATAACTCCATTTCAGTTCACGTGCCATTTCCAAAAAGCCTGTAATAGCAGCAATTTGGTTGGTGAGTGTGGCTTCAGCTTTTTCGTTGTTGTATCCACTGCTAGGCCAACCAAACTCCCCGATAGTAATGGGCTTTTTAGGATACATCTCAGCGATGGCGTCGTATTTTTCTTTGGCAAAAGCAAGGGTTTGCTCTATAGGGATTTTCTCCCAGTAAGGAAGAATATGGACATTGATAAAATCAACATGGTTAGCCAATTCTTTATTGGTAAGCCAGACATGTTGAACTTCTGCTGTGGTGACAGGAATACGGGTACGTTTGGAAACACGGTCGATGTACTCCATCAGCTCTTCAGGTGTTAAATCAGCACGTAAAAGTACCTCGTTTCCTACAATGATAGAAGCAATGCGAGGATAATAAAATTTGGTTAATTCAAAAAGCTTCTCCATTTCATATTCGTTTGCTCCTTTATCGCCTGAAAGCCATAGTCCAATATCAACTTTAAGCTTGGTATCGTCCACATTGCTCAAAACCCGTTTGGCATCATCAATGGCGTAAGTTCTGACTTTACGTGCAATATTTTCAACGGTTTTCATATCTTGCGCAATCTCTTCATCGCTTTTAGGTGCTTTTTCAAAGCCCCGATATGGTGTGTAAGAGAGGGATTCTATCTTGTCTCCAATTTGAGGAGATGTAACGATTTTATCGCCACCTCTTGTCCATAAAAAAACGTGTACAAGAGAGCTTAAAATCATTGAAAGTAGGACATATTTAAAGTATTTCAATCGAGTGCTCCGAAAGGATATGGTAGATTTTGTGTGACGGATGTTTGAAAATAGTCGCAAAAATCGAATGATTTTACAACAATTTTGTTTAAAAAATGAGGTATCAATCTTTACATGTAAAAAGCTGAACTTTTAAGAAATGCTAATAACGCCTCTTTATTTAAGGGTTTTGAGAAATAGTATCCTTGAAAACGATCACATCCAAAAGCTGTTAAAAGCTCTTTTTGTTCTTGGGTTTCAACGCCTTCTGCTAAGATGTGCATATTGAGGTTTTTACCGATGGTAATGATGTTTTGCACCATTTTAGCGGATGTTTCATCTTTATCAATGGTATAGACAAAGCTTTTATCAATTTTAAGCTCATCAATAGGCAGTTGGCGCAACATACTTAAAGACGAGTAGCCTGTACCAAAATCATCCATAGAAATCTGAATGCCTAAGGATTTGATTTTTTCTAAGAGAGGCACTATATAGTGTAACTCTTCAATAAAAAGATTTTCCGTGACTTCTAGTGTGATATTGAGCGTATGTAAGTCTGTTTTATCCAATATATTTAACAAATCTTCCAAAAATAGGGGATCCATAAATTGACGCACGGAAACATTTAAGGAAATTTGTAAACTTCGTTTGAGTTCTTGCTCAAGCGCAGCAATATCATAGCAAGCGGTTTCAAAAATCAGACGACCTAATTTAGGCATTAATCCTGTCGCCTCGGCCAAAGGAATAAATTGGTCTGGAGGTACGAGTTTTCCAAAAGCTGTGCTGTTCCATCGTACCAAAGCTTCAACGCCAAAAACGTTTCCTTGTGTATCGACTTGCGGTTGGTAAACCATAAAAAGTTCATTATTTTTGATGGCTTTTCTAAGTTCTTGCTCCATGGTGATATTTTTTAAAAAGCCCTCTTGCATCTCATTGGCAAAAATATGGGCACTGTTTTTAATTTTTTTGGAGGTGTACATGGCAATATCGGAGGCTCGAAGTAAAGCATCAAGGGTTTCTCCATGCTCAGGATAGCGGGCAATGCCCACACTCGCACCAATAGTAAAGTGAAACTGGTGAATTTCATAAGGTTGAGAAAGAGACTCGATGAGGTGTGAGGCGAAGCTCAACAGTTCGTGATGTTCATACATATGCGTTAAAAGAAGAAACTCATCGCCTCCATGCCGTACGATTAAAGAATCTTTGGGGGCTATCTGTGCGAGTCGTTTGGCAATGTCAATGAGAACTTCATCGCCTAAATGGTGCCCAAAACTATCATTGATATTTTTGAAATAATCCATATCAATATATAAAAGACTAAACATGGGGGCCTTAGGATAAATCCATTGGTGGATGTTTTGATGTAAAAAGTGGCGATTAGGAAGTAAGGTCAGTGGGTCATGGGTTGCTTGTTCGATTAAATCAGCATGGCGTTTCTCTTCTGCTTTGGCAATAAGACGGAAGAGGTAAAAGAAAATACTACCAATCGCTACAAAAATTAGAAAATAAAGAGAAACTTTTTGAGTAAAATCTTTCACGATAACGCTAAGCGGTGTTTGAGAAAGTGTCCAGAGATGGTAGGTGTGATTATATTTTAATGAAGCAAGGTAGTAGCCTTTTTTTCCTTCTTGGTATACAGAAGAGACTAAAAGTTGGTTCTCTTTGAGCTCCCTAGGGGTGATACCATAGCGATCAAAAATGGTTGTAAAAAGTTTTTCGAGGGTTGATTGAGGAAAAGGCGTGTTGTAAACTTTTTCGTAATCTTTATGCCCATTGGAATGGTATTGGTAATGGAAGTCATGGTCTCTTATCACCGAGAGATTAAGATAGTGACGGTGTTTTAACGTGGTTAAAAGCGCATCAAAGGTGCTGGTATGTTTCAGTACCGTGGTAATAACAAATTGTGCTTCACCTGCTTCATTGCGAATCGTTTTACGAATGGGCATACCCCATTTTTGTAAAGGGGGTGAAAAATAGGTGCGTCCAAAAACCATGCCATGAGATGCCAATGCTTGAATGAAAGAGTCTCGTGTTTCTGGAAGGGCAAGGAGATTGGGTATATTTTTGGGATTATCATCAGAACTTGCGTAGATAAAATCTCCTTGTGGTGTTGTGACACCTAGGGCAACCATCTCAGGATTTTGAAGTAGGGATTGTGCGTGTTTGTCAATGGCAATTTTAGGGTTTTTATCATCTATATGCTCTAGGATAGCTGAGCCTAAAATATCAATGAGTCGTTCGTGGGTATCAAACAAAGAGTGTGTGGCGTTCGCCATCAGTTCGACAATATTCTCTTGGGAAGCTTGATACTTTTGGGAGGTATTTTGCCATGTAACATAGCAAAGCACACCAAATAAGAAGGTGGCAGTTACGCATAAAACGTAAAAAATAAACCAAATATTTTTTTTGATAATTGCCACGAATCTCCTTTAAATAAAAAGGTTTCCAGAAGCATTGTAGCATTTTTTTGACTAAAAAAAAGATGAATTATAAGAGAATACAAGGCTTATAAAAGCACCTATTGGCTATAATCTTTGAAAAAACTAAAGAGAGAGTTTATGGTTGAAGTGAATAACTTGACGATGCGTTTTTCGCATCAATTATTGTTTGAAAATATCAATTTAAAATTGGACAAAGGGAAGCGTTATGGTCTTATTGGCGCAAATGGTGCTGGAAAGACAACGTTTTTAAAGATTTTATCCCGTCAGATAGAGCCAACCAGTGGCAATCTTTCGATTGAAAATGGCTTACGTGTGGGCGTTTTAGGACAAAATCAATACGCTTTTGAGGATTACACGTTAAAAGATGCCGTTATGTATGGCAATAAGCGTTTGTATGACGCCATTAAAGAAAAAGAGCACTTGTATGTTACGGGTGATTTTAATGATGAAAAAGTCAATGACCGTTTGGCGGAATTAGAGATTATTTGTGCAGAAGAAGACCCAACGTATGAAGTGGATGTGAATATTGAAAAAATTCTTGCCTCTTTAGGCTTTCCTGTCTCCATGCATGAGAGTTTGATGAGTGAACTAACCGGTGGCGATAAGTTTAAAATTTTGCTAGCGCAAGTGCTTTACCCAAAACCTGATGTCCTCTTTTTGGATGAGCCAACCAACAACCTCGATTTGGAAGCGATTTCATGGCTAGAAGAGCAACTCATTCGCCATGAGGGAACCATGGTGGTTATCTCCCACGATAGACACTTTTTAAATGCGGTTGTGACCAACATTTTAGATGTGGATTTTAAAAAGATTCGTGAATTTACAGGCAACTATGATGAGTGGTATTTAGCGGCAAATCTCATTGCTAAGCAACAAGAGATGGACAGAGACAAGAAGCTTAAAGAGAAAGAAGAACTTGAAGCGTTTGTGCGCCGCTTCTCCGCTAATGCGTCTAAAGCCAAACAGGCAACTTCTCGTCAAAAGCGTTTGGAAAAACTGGATATCGCAGATATTCAAACCTCTTCCAGACGTGATCCGAGTATTGTGTTTCGTGCAGGACGTGACATTGGCAATGAAGTGCTAGATGTTGAAGGCATTGAGAAGAGCTATGGCGATCAGAAGGTGCTTCATAATATCAGCTTTAAAGTTGAAAAAGGCGATAAAATTGCTTTAATTGGACATAACGGTGTGGGTAAGACAACGCTGTGTAATATTTTGATGGAGCAGTTGGAAAAAGATGCGGGTAGCGTAAAGTGGGGAGCGACGATTATTCCTAGCTATTTTCCTCAAAACACGACCGATATGATTAGTGGTGATTTACAACTTTTTGAATGGTTACAGCAGTATGATGCAAAGAAAGATTTGGATGAAATTCGAAAATGTTTAGGGCGTATGCTTTTTTCTGGAGAAGAGCAGAAAAAAAGTGTGAGTCAGCTTAGCGGTGGGGAAAAACACCGTATTGGGCTTTCAAAAATGATGTTGGAAAAAGGAAACTTTTTAGTTCTTGATGAGCCGAATAACCATCTTGATTTGGAAGCGATTATTGCTTTAGGTGAGGGATTGTTTAAATTTTCAGGCAATGTGATTTGTGTGACCCACGATAGAGAACTGATTGATGCCTTTGCTAATCGCATTATCGAGTTACATCCTGATGGCACAATGACAGATTTTAAAGGCGATTATGAAGCTTTTAGAGAGACCTATGGCCGCTAAAGACGCTCCGTTTACGCTAGGAAGTGCTTTAGACAACGATAGTGCTTGGCAGTTTGAAGAGGGAAAAACCTCTTCTTCGCCTCTTGAGATAAAAGTGCCTGCAAAACATCTTTTGGTGCTTAAAATGGAAAAACGACAGGGAAAACCTGTTTCGATTGCCGGTCCTTTTTTTCTTGAAAAAGAGGTACTTTTAAAACTCTGTTCTTTGCTTAAGAAAAAATTGGGCAGTGGCGGTACATGTAAAGAAGAGTGGTTAGAGTTTCAAGGTGAATGCCGTGAAAAACTTAAAACCTTTCTGCAAGATGAGGGATTTCGTTTTAAAGGATAAGAATGCCTTATATTTTAAATGCGCTCTTACCGATTTGTTTGATTATTTTTACAGGATATGTCTTTAAACATATGGCATTTCCATCGGTAGATTTTTGGCCGAAAATGGATAGGTTTACCTATTATGTTCTTATGCCCTCGCTCCTAGTGTATGAGCTAAGCGTCGCAAAGATTGATCTTCGTTATACGTTCAATCTTGTGATGAGCTCTCTGGGTGGTGTTTTTCTTATTTTACTCATCTTAATTCTGCTCAATCTTTTTTTGCATTTTGAAAGAAAAGCGTTCACTTCCATCGTTCAAGGGGGTATTCGCTTTAATACCTATGTTTTTTTAGCGTTAGTAAATGCCATCTACCATGAAGAAGGGTTGGTTCTAGCAGCGATTGTTATGGCGTTTGCTATTCCGTTTATCAATGTTTTGTGCATAGGTGTTTTTGCTTTTTATATACGCGAAGGGAAGTTCTCATTTCGTGGATTTTTGAAAACCATTGTAAAAAATCCATTGATTGGTGCGTGTGTGATGGGTGGTTTTTTAAATTTTTTAGGCAATCCAATGCCACTGTTTGTTTTAAAAGGCATTGCGGTTTTAAGTCATGCAGCACTTCCTATGGGGCTTTTATCTGTGGGGGTTGGCTTAGAGCTTAAATATCTTAAACATGCGAAAAAAGAGTTGGTTGTCTCTAGTGTGGCTAAACTAGTTTTATTTCCTCTATTGGCGTATGGCTTAGGGCTTTTGTTTGGTTTAGAGGGTATGAGTTTGAGCATTGGTGTTGTGTTTGCGGCGATGCCGACCGCAACATCTGCGTACATTTTAGCGCGAGAATTGGGTGGAGATGTTGCGTTAATGGCTTCGATTATTACCTTGCAAACCTTAGCGTGTATGGGCACACTTTTACTCATTACCCCTTTACTTTAAAAGAGGCATTTTATCTTTACATGTAAAGATTATTCGTATGCGGTTTCTTCCACAAATAAGAGTGCTTTTTGGCAGGTCTCATAAAGTTGATCCACTGTAAAACACGGTGTCTTTTCCATCCTCTTCAGGCTCTCTTTGATGTTGGTGCTATGGTTCATCTCCACCGCAATGTGCAAGAGATTTCCTAAAAAACCCTCTTTAAAAAGCAGTGCCGTTTTAATCTCATCGTCCAAATGGGCATGGTTCAAAAATTCAAGCATTGGAATACTCAGGTAGGTATCAATTAAGGAAAGACTTCCAATCAAAAAGGCTTTGTGTGAAAGTTCAGAGTGTTGGCAACAAAGAGCTAACTCTTCCATGGCTTTAGCTCTAAATTTGGCATTGTTGTAGATTTCTACTCCAAAAGGGCGTTCATGGGGAGTTCCGTATAAAAAAAGTCCTAGCCATGAGAGAATTCTTTTGGGACCTAAGAGGGTAATCATCTGTTGAATAGAGGTGATTTTTGTTTTAAAGTGATATGCTCCTGAATTGACATGGCGTAAAAGGTTATAGACAAGGTCTGGACACGTAGAAAATTTGTGGGTGACAAAGGCGATATCATCATTGGTTTGCATGCATTGAATCAGGTGGAGTGCGTTGAGTGTGCTAGGTTCGATTTTTTTTCCACTTAAAATGACAGGTTTTTCAAAAAAATAACCTTGAAAAAAGTGGAAGGGGTAGTTTAAGCAGCTCATATACTCTTCGTGAGTCTCAATTTTCTCTGCCAATAAAGGGATGGCATGTAAAGAGAGTTTGGCAAGAGCAGGGGCAAGATTTTCTACGCCAATAGCCTGAATATCTACTTTAATCAGTTTTATATAAGGGAATAAAGGCGTGTACGTTTCAAACATCTTCTCACTGCAATCAAAATCATCTAAGGAGAAGGTGTAGCCTTTCGCATGAAGTTCTGCCACTTTTTCAATCAGTTCATTGGAGATTTTTGTGTATTCTAAAATTTCAAATCCAAAAGATTCTGGAGGCAAGAGTAAAAGGGCATCACTAAAGAGCATGGATTCATCAAGATTGATGTATCCCTTTTTGGTGCCTATGATGGAGCGAAATCCTATGGTATGAATGAGATTAACAATGACTCTAGCCGTTGCTTTTGCGTTATCTTTAAAGGTTGCAACGTTGCTTAATTCACACGAACGATACAATAATTCATAAGCTAGACATTCACCCTCTTTATCGAAGATAGGTTGTCTTCCGATGTAGGTACTCACGATGCCCCTTTGTAAAACGGTTTAATGTTGAATAAACTGAATATTGACCATACCACAGAACTTTTTATCTTTGTAAAAGTGTACCATATAGGTGGTCTCTTCTTTGTCAATCGCATAGGACTTCATCAGGACACTAGGCTCCACTTTGATGCCTTCTTCACTGAGTACACCCTCTTTGGAATACCCAATAATATTGATACGGTATCCTTGAATGGGGGCAATTTCGAAATGTTCACGTGCTTGAATCAGCGTTCCCACTTTTGCGGTTGATTTTTTTCCATCTAGGAGGAGATTAATCTCATTTAAAGAGTTATCAAACTCCATCATATCGGCTTTTAGCGTTGAAATGAGTTTATTGCCATTCATGATTTTATACTCATTTTTATCGTGAATGATGGCCACCAAAGGATTTTCACTGTGGTAATGAAAATCTGCTTTGTTAATGGGGAAAAAGCGGATAGAAGGCTTTAGCGTTGAGAGATTGAGCATGATTTTTGTCGGAGGAATTTCTAACATCCCCACATCCTTCAAAAGCTCTTCAATGACTTTTTCTTCTAATTCAAATGAACGTGTAAATTCGATGTTCATGACTTTCATAAATTTTTCAATGGTTTTCAGTTGATAAAAGACTTTATGCGAAAGATCGGTAATATTTTTACTCGTTTCAATCGCAAATGCAGGTTTATTATTGGTGATCGAAAAATAGGTCAGGCTTTGTTGCATCGCCTTATCTTTATCTTTGGTGTTCGTGTTTTTAACGTTAAATTCATGCACATCTTCGATTAAATCAACATTGGTTTCTTGATTGACTTTTTTCGCAATTTCCGCAAGATTGCCGTATTTGGCATCCGGAATCTTTTGTTGGTCAATGATGGTTGCCTGTCCCCACGCTTTGGGGTTAAAATTTTTGTCAATGTTTTTTGCACGGTAAAACCCTTGTCCATCATGGAGATTGAGAGTTAAATCAACTTTGGGATCAAGAATCAGTTTTTTGATGTCAGAGACAATTTCAAAATCTTTATCTTTTGTTTCAATTTTGGCAAATTTACGGTTCATATCACCATAGGTGCCACGTCTGTTTTTGACGATGCTATCAAAATTAAGATTAGGAACGATCCAAACGTTGCCTTTTTGAATGGTATAGTGTTTGGCTAATAGCATGGGCGCAAAGTAGCCACCAGGTTCATCGCCGTGAATGCCTCCTATAACTAGCAGGGTACTTTCATTGGTTTTACCACTCTCTTTTTTGATGAGAGAGTAGTGCAAATCGGCGCTAAACGTAGAACTGGCACAGAGTAATAAAAATAAGGCAAACGAGCGTTTTTTCATTCAGAATCTTTGTTTTAAATTAATTTTAAGGCTAAAGCTTAGCAAATGAGAGATTAAATTTTACCCAAAAGCTTAGAGGTTCGATAACTTTTTGCTCAAAAGTGTTGCAAAATCTTCAAAATTAGGGAGTTTAATGGCTGATTCTCTTTGTTGAATGCCCCACATCGACTCAGGGAAATGTGAATCTTCCATAAAACGTGCCATCACATGAATATGCAGATGGGGCAGATAATTGCCAAACATAGCGATATTAATTTTGGTAGGATGGTAATAGGCTCTCATGATTTCTTCGGTACAGAGCATCGCTTGTAGCATTTGGTGTTGCGTTGTGGCATCACAGTCGCTTAACTCTTTATAGGGCTTTTGTGTAAAAATTTTGACCCACGGAATCGTGGACTCCTCTTTTTCGACATAAAAAAATGGATTTTCATAGAGTTTTGTTGACATTACTTTTCCTCATTAAAACGGTTTTTATAGGTACATTTTTGACAAAGAGGCTCTGTGGCTTTGTTTGCTTTAAACCCTTCAATGATAGCACGTGTGCGAGGAGCCTCTAAAATGGAGGCTAGAGAGTTTACATGTAAATCGCCCAAAACAACCACGCCATCTTTATCCAAGCAACAAGGAACAACCGCTCCATTGGAGAGAATCCCAAAATGAGAAGAGAGCCCTAAACACTTTCCATCTGAGTGGTGAGCGGAGTGAAGAGAAGGCCACTCAAAATAGTCATCAAAATGCAGACGTACTTTTTCTTGAAGTCTGATAGAGCGAGGTTTCTCTTCTTGAATCTGCTTTACATGTAAAGGGGTTTTAAAGGCATTTTCCAGATAGCTAAAAAGCATCTCATTAAAGGCTTGGTCGCTGTTGTTTTCATCTCTGTTCCATAAACGAAGGTTAATAAACAGAGATTTATTCTCCTTTTGTTTCGCATGGCAGAGCTCTAAAATAGGCTTCATATAGTCTTCAAAAGAGAGCGGCATACTGTTTTTATTAAAACTGTTAAGCGAGATGTTAATTTGTTTAATCGCTGGATGGAATAAAGTTGTGAGCGAATGGTTTTTCAAAAAATAACCACTCGTGGTCAGGATGACTTTAAAACCGTATGCGTGGGTGCGATCTAAATACGCTTCCACGTTAGAAAGCGCCAATGAATCCCCTGCCACATGATAAGCAATCTCTTTGGTATAGGGTTTAAGTTCACCTAAAATGTGTTCAAAAAAGGGAAGGGACATTGTTTGCGTGGGAAGAATTTTGGGTGGGCAGAAGCTACACTTCAACCCACAAATATTGGTTAATTCGACATAAACACGAAAAAAAGAGTGTGACATTATTCTACGGTAACGCTTTTGGCAAGGTTACGTGGCATGTCTACATCATTGCCTAAACGGATGGAGATTTCTAGCGCTAAGAGCTGGGTAATGAGCATCATCTCAAAAAACTCACCCATCATGTGTGTATGCGCATTGGTTTTAATAAAATCATCGGCCAAATCAAAAGGTTCTGGACTAATGATTAAAAGGGTTGAATCCCTTGCCCCTAACTCTTCGACGTTACTTTTCATTTTGTCGTAGAGAAGGTTTTTAGGCATGAGCGCAATGGTGAAAAGTTCACTATCGGCAAGGGCGATCGGTCCGTGTTTCATCTCTCCTGCTGGATACCCCTCAGCATGAAGGTAGCTAATCTCTTTGAGCTTCAACGCTCCTTCTAGGGCTAAAGGATAGAAGAGGTCTCTTCCGATAAAAAAGAAACCGTGTCCATGCAAGTAGCGTTTAGAGAGACGGCGAATTTTTTCGTGGGTTTGCTCATTGACTTTGAGTACTAAAGGAATTTTTAAAAGCGCACTAATCTCTTCATTCAATCGCTCCGGTGCGATACACTCTTTAATTTGAGCGACATAAAGGCTAAGAAGCCACAGCGTAATAACTTGTGTCGCAAATGCTTTGGTACTGGCAACGCCTTTTTCAATGCCTGCACGTGTAAGAATCGTCGCATCAGCAGTGCGAACAATCGAAGAGTTATCGACGTTACAGATAGCAAGCGTTGGCATACCGCCTCTTTTTGCCATTTTGAGTGCTTCAAGCGTATCGGCGGTTTCGCCACTTTGGGAGATAACGATAAAAAGCGTTTTAGGGTCGAGTAAAGGCTCTTTATAGCGAAATTCACTGGCGATTTCTACATTAGTGCGAATTTTTGAGAGGCGTTCAAACATGTAACACGCACTAAGGGCTGCATGGTAACTGGTACCGCATGCGCAGATTTTAATCGCATCAATAGCGCTAAAATCAATATGCGAGAGTTCATCAAGAACAATGGTATTTTCTTTGATACGTCCCATTAAGGTTTCGCCCACAACGATAGATTGCTCGTAAATCTCTTTCTCCATAAAGTAGCGATAACCATCTTTTTGGGCACTGAGTTTATCGTGGGTGAGTGGTTTAAAATCAAGGTGTTGTTTTGTGTTGTTTTTAATCAGGGTAATGGCATTTTTTTCGACCCAACCATACTCCCCATCTTCCAAATAGACAACCTCATTGACATGCCCAATTAAAGGGGCATCTGAAGAGCTAAAATAGACTTCATGCTCAGGGCTTCTCCCTAGTAAAAGGGGGACGGCATTTTTTGCAAAAAAGATAACATCAGGTGCTTTTTTGGTAATGAGTAAAATAGCATACGCTCCATGCAAAGAGGCGATGGTTTTCTCAAATGCCTTAAAACAATCTCCCAATTCACGGACATTTTTCTCAAAAAGATGCACCGCTACTTCGGTATCGGTTTGGCTTAGAAATGTGATTCCCTCTTTGAGAAGTTCATCTTTGATCTCTTTATAGTTTTCGATAATGCCATTGTGAATGATGTATGAAAATTCACCCCAATGAGGATGGGCATTGGCTTCTGTGGGTTTACCGTGGGTCGCCCATCTGGTATGCCCAATGCCAAGACCAAAGCCTGATGAACTGAAATTTTCAGTTTTATGGTCTAAATTGGAGAGTTTTCCTGTGGCTTTAAAGGAGCTAATTTCTCCTTCTTTTAAGACAGCAATGCCTGCTGAATCATACCCTCGGTATTCAAGTTCTTTAAGTCCGTGAATGAGAAAATCACGTTTTTCTTTTGTGCCAATATAGCCCACAATTCCACACATAATGGTTACCTTCTTAATAAAAATAGTCTAAAATGTTTTGCCCATTGTCGCATAAACGGGCTGTTTTTTCAATTAAAAGCAGGTTTCGGGTTCGGTTTTTAATGGTCTGAATTTTTGCCATAGCAATATCAATGCCATGCTCATCAAAAATGCTCATCATGTACGCCATAAGCCCTTGTTGGTTTTTCGTTTTGAGTTGCATCAAAGCGTAAGATTTGGAGTGGTCAAAATCAATACTCATCTCACCTTTTAAAATCACAGGTTTTTTGAGTACCGTGCGTTTGCTCATGTCAAACGAGTTTTCCAACAGCTCTTTGATGTAGGCTATATCGCTCTCATCGACCTTTTCATTAAAATCAATTTGAAAATATTTCTTGCCATCAAAGAGTTTGTAAATATCCATTTGGACGAGGTCTAAGTAGGAGAGTTTGCCTAAAAGGTAGCCAATGTTAAATTCAAGTCCTCGAATGACTTGAATGCTTAAATGATCTTCGTTGCGGATGGTGTAGTGGTAAAAATCCATGGAGGTTTCATCGGTTTGTTGGGCGATAGAGATAATTTCACTGGGTTTGAGTTTTAAAAAGAAAAAATTGGAAGGAATCGATAGAATACGTTTTTGCAAAGGTTTAGAAAGTTCCAAAAACTCTGGACTTTTTTTAAGACTCGCCTCTTTGCGTAGGCGTTTGGTCGTTTCATCAATCAGTTCCTCTTTTTCAAACATCTCCATGCTGTATTGGTAAAATTCACGCAGCAGTTTGGCGATAAATCCTGAATAAATATTGTTATTGACTGCGTTCATATCGGCATAGGTGAGAATGTAGAGCAATTTAAGCGCTTGAGGGTTTTGTAGCTTTGAGATAAACGAAAGGACGACCTTTTCACTGTAAATGTCCTCTCGATACGCTGTGTTACTCATGAGGGTATGGTACTTGATAATGAGAGAGCCCATCTCAATCGCTTTTTCGGGGAAATGCAATTTTGAGGCATACGCTCTAAAAATTTTTGCTCCTAGTTCACTGTGGTCTTCTTTTCTGCCTTTGCCCACATCGTGTAAAAAAGCGACCAGTTTGAGCATGGCACGACCTTCAGGACAGAGGTCATCAAAAAGCGCTTTAATGAAATCATCTTGAATATTTTCCAAATGGTACAAGGTATGTAAGGAGTGAATATCCACAGGCAATTTATGATACCCATCAAACTGAGCAAGGTTTAAAATCTGGCGGAAAGGTTTAATGAGCTGAGGCAATAACGAGGCTTCATACAAAAGGTTAAAGAGGGCATAGACGTTGGGTTGAAACAAAAGAGCGTAAAACTGTTTATAGGTTTTAGGTGTATTGTGTGGCGGATAGATGGCGTTTTTGATGTAATGTACATAACTGATATCAAAATCTAAAGAGGCATCATCAAAGCATTGGAGTTGCTCTAGCACGAGTGAGAGTTTAGGCGCTGGGTTTTTCAGCGAAGCATATACCGTGTGATTGGCAACATAAAGTCCTTTGTGTATGCGTCCTTTTTTAAGCGCATTAAGGCAGTTAGGATATAAAAACAGTGAGGCAGTGAGTTTGCGCATAAAGATTTTACATGTAACATCTACGGTGTGCATGGAAGCAAGGGTTCGAGAGGCGAGTTGCATATGGGCATTTTTCAAAATCTTATTTTCAAAGCCCAGTTTTGTCGCGACATCGGGGATGTACTCAAGGTTTAAAATATCTTGCTTCTTTTTCGCACTGAGATGAAGTGCTGAGCGCACACGGTAGAGAAACTCTAAGGCACTTCGAAACTCTTTATACTCCTCTTCGTTAATAATTTCAGGCACTCTATCTTTAATGCGAATACTTCCAAAAAGAATTTTACAAATCCAAAAAAGAGCATGGGCATCTCTAAGCCCACCCACGCCTTCTTTAATGTTGGGTTCCATGCTCATGGGGTGTTTGGCTCTGCGTGCCTCATTGGCGGCGATAATTTGCAGGATAATCTCTTTTTTATCGCCTTTATCGGTTTTGTGAAGCTTCAGCAGTTCTCGCTCCGTCTCCATCCATAAGATTTTGGAGCCACATAAAAAACGCGATTCAAGCATGGCGGTTTTGATGGTTAGGTCTTGATTGCTTGCTGTGACTAATTCTTCAAGTTTATGTGTTCGGTGTCCTAGTTTCATCCCCGCATCCCACGCTAAGTAGAGCATGGATTGGATGAGTGGTTCGATGTTGTACCCTGGAATGGCTTTGTAAACCACCATTAAATCAATGTCAGAGTAAACGCATAACTCTTCTCTTCCATAACTTCCCATTCCCACAAGTACCACAGGAATAGCGTTGGCAAAAGGCATGTAATTACCGAAGTATTTGCGTAGGGTATATTTATAGATAATGAGCATAAATTGGTCAATTTTTTTAGTATGTTTGACGAGAAAGTCTTTGCCTTGATTTTCTACAAAAATCTCATTTAAAGAGCTTAAATAGGTTTTAATATGCTCTTTAATCACTTTGGATATTTCAAAATCACTGGCATTTTTTTCGATTAAATCTTCAATTATCTCTTCAATTTCCATGCGCTTTTCCTAATTTCATTGGAGTGCGTTATAATACACCAAAAGTGCTTTTGCCTTCCCTTTGAGAATGCTCAATTTATAGGCAAAAAATCTTTACATGTAAAAAGGATAAACATGACTCAAAAGCCTTATTTAAGAGCGTTTCCTGATGCACAGGGTTACTTTGGAAAATTTGGAGGGGCTTATTTGCCTCCAGAATTGGTGGAGCAGTTTAAAAAGATTGAAGAGGCGTATTTGACCATTGGCAATTCGCACAATTTTATCAGGGAACTTCGTGACATTCGTAAGCATTACCAAGGCAGACCTACGCCTGTGTATTATGCGAAGCGTTTGAGTGAGTATGTGGGTGGGGCTAGAATTTATCTCAAACGTGAGGATTTAAATCACACAGGAGCGCATAAACTTAACCATTGTATGGGCGAAGCACTCTTAGCCAAATATTTGGGCAAGAAAAAACTCATTGCTGAAACAGGAGCAGGGCAACATGGTGTGGCACTGGCAACAGCTGCTGCGTACTTTGGGTTGGAGTGTGAGATTCACATGGGTGAAGTGGACATCGCTAAAGAGCATCCCAATGTCGTGCGTATGCGTGTTTTAGGCGCAAAAGTAGTCCCCGTGAGCTTTGGAGCAAAGACACTGAAAGAAGCGGTGGATTCAGCGTTTGTAGCGTATTTACAAGACCCAGAAAATTCTATTTATTGTATTGGCTCAGTCGTTGGTCCTCATCCGTTTCCTAAAATGGTAAGAGATTTTCAAAGTGTTGTGGGCATTGAGGCCAGAGAGCAATTTTTAGAGATGACGGGAAATTTACCTGATAATCTCGTAGCGTGTGTGGGTGGTGGCAGTAATGCCATGGGACTTTTTTCTGCATTTATCGATGATTCGTGTGAAATGTACGGGGTAGAACCAGGTGGACGAGGGACGAAGTTGGGTGAACATGCCGCTAGTTTGACCTATGGGAGTGAGGGAATTTTGCATGGCTTTAACTCCATTATGCTTAAAAACGATCAAGGTGAACCTGCGGAAGTTTACTCGGTTGCGAGTGGATTGGATTATCCTTCTGTTGGACCAGAACACGCCTATCTTAATTCGATTTCACGCACCAAAGTAGGCATAGCAGATGATAAAGAGACCATTCAGGCGTTTTACGATTTAAGCCATTATGAGGGGATTATTCCAGCTCTTGAGAGTGCGCACGCTGTCGCATTTGCCATGAAACTTGCCAAAGAAAAACCCTATGAGTCTATTTTGGTGAACTTAAGCGGAAGAGGCGATAAAGATATTGATTTTGTGGTAGAGAATTTTCCTCCTGAGAATTACATGTAAAGAGAAAAAGGAGCAATTTGCTCCTTTTTATTTTTTCGCTCTTTTAACCTCTCTTTATAAAAAAATGGCTAAAATCTTTCTTTATTTCTCTCTGAAAGCATATCATGACACTTATTGAAAAATTAGAAAACAATGAAAGATTGAGTCTTGAAGATGGTATTGCCTTGTATGATTTGGATCTTTTTACGCTAGGACATTATGCGAACAAAAAGCGAAGAGCATTGCATGGCAACAAAGTCTTTTTTAATGTTAATCGACATATTAATCCTACGAATATCTGCAAAGATATCTGCAAATTTTGTGCCTTTTCGGCGAATCGAAAAAATCCCAACCCTTATACCATGAGCCATGATGAGATTTTAAGTGCGCTTGAAAACACACTAAAACATAGCCCCATCACGGAAGTGCACATTGTTTCCGCACACAATCCTCATACAGGTTTAGCGTGGTATTTGGAAATTTTCTCCAAAATCAAAGAGCGTTTTCCTTCGTTACATGTAAAAGCACTCACCGCAGCCGAAATCAACTTTTTAGCGACACAGTATGGGCTTAGCTTTGATGAGCTCATTGATAAAATGATAGAACACGGTGTGGATTCCTTGCCTGGTGGCGGTGCGGAGATTTTTGATGAAGCGGTGCGGGATTATATCTGTAAAGGGAAAGTGAGCTCACAGGAGTGGTTGCATATTCATGAATTGTGGCACAAACGAGGCAAAGAGTCGAATGCTACGATGCTATTTGGGCATGTGGAAAAGCGTGAACACCGCATTGACCATATGATTCGTTTGCGTGAATTGCAAGATAAAACAGGCGGGTTTAATGCCTTTATTCCTCTGGTGTATCAGCGTGATAATAACTATTTACATGTAGAAGATTTTTTGAGTTCCAGTGAGATTTTAAAAACCTTTGCGATTAGCCGTTTAGTGTGCGATAACATTGAGCATATTAAGGCGTATTGGGCAACTTCAACGATTAATTTAGCCCTTGTCGCAATGGAGTATGGGGCGGATGATTTGGATGGCACCATTGAAGTGGAGTCCATTCAGTCCGCAGCAGGTGCGAAGAGTGCCAAAGGACTTGGGTTACAGAACATTTTAGAGCTGATTCAGACCAGTGGGTTTACCCCCGTTGAGCGAGATAGCTTGTACAATGAATTGAAACAGTATTAATATTTAATAAAAGGATATACCTTGGATTTTTTCAAACTTGAAAAACATGGTACCAATGTTAAAACGGAGTTTACAGCTGGTTTTACGACATTTTTAACCATGATGTATATTGTGCCTGTCAATGCTATTATTATGAGTAAAGCAGGCATGCCAATGGATGCGTTGATTACTGCAACAGCGTTAATCACCATTTTTTCATCTATCTTAAACGGTCTTTGGGCAAATACTCCTATTGCAATGAGCGTGGGTATGGGGCTTAACGCATACTTTACATTTGGACTTGTTTTGGGCATGAAAGTGCCTTGGCAAACAGCTCTTGGTGTTGTTTTTCTTTCAGGATTGTTGTTTTTAGTGCTCTCTTTAACACCGCTTCGTGTATGGATTATGCGTAGTGTGCCTCACGATTTGCGTCGAGCGATTAGTGCGGGTATTGGAACGTTTATTGCGTTTATTGGGCTCAAAAGTATGGGCATGGTGGTTGCAAATCCAGCGGTTTTAGTGGGTGTGGGTAACTTTAAAAACCCAACAGTTCTTTTAGGTGTTGTGGGTTTGGTGCTTGTTTTTGCTTTTTATTCATGGAAACTCAAAGGTGCTTTTATCTTAGCCGTACTTTTAACTTCGATTGTGGGCTGGGCATTTGGGATTGGGGCGTATCCAACAGAATTTTTCTCACTGCCTGCTTCTGTTGCTCCCATTGCGTTTGAACTGGATATTGTAGGTGCTTTAAAACTTTCATTGCTCCCTGTCATTATTACTTTCTTAATCACGGATTTATTTGACTCGTTGGGAACTCTTGCGGGTGTTGGATATCGTGCGGGTTTATTTAAAGATGATGGAAAAGAGCTTCAGAAAACACTTGAAATTGATGCCTTAGCAAGTACAGCCTGTGCGGTGGTAGGTGTTTCAACCACAACCGCATTCGTTGAAAGTGCGAGCGGTGTCGAAGAGGGTGGACGAACAGGATTAACAGCGGTTGTTACAGGTCTTTGTTTTATTTTAACACTCTTTATGATGCCACTGTTTAAAGCGATTCCTGAAAATGCTATTTATCCCGTTTTAGTGATGGTCGGTGTGTTGATGTTTAGTGAGCTTTCTCATGTCAATTTTAAAGATACTGCCATTGCCGTTTCTACGTTCTTAATTGTTGTGATGATGCCATTGACGTTTTCCATTACTAACGGTTTAGCGTTTGGCTTAATTTCATATGTGCTGATTAAGTTAATTAAAAAAGAGTTTAAAGATGTCAATTTTGGCATTTTATTTTTAACATTTGTAAGTTTAATCGTATTTATCGTACAGGAAGGACATTAAGTTGCGTTATTACAGTTATGAAGAATTTAAAGTAGATGTAAATCATTTAGCCAAAGAAATCAAACCGTATGCCCCCGATGTGATTCTAGCCGTTGCTCGTGGAGGAATGACCCTAGGGCATTTTCTCTCAGAAGCGTTGGAGATGAGAGCTTTGTACTCCATTAATTCCATTCATTATGAAGAGACCCATAAGCTTGATACGATTAATATTTTCAATATTCCAGACCTTAGTAAAGCTAAACGGGTTGTGATTGTGGATGATATTATTGACAGTGGCGAGACGATGATTGAGATTAAACGTGTGTTGGGCGAAAAGTACCCTGAGGTTGATTTGAAAGTTGCGGCTGTTTTTTATAAAGAAAAAGCACTTTTACGTCCTGATTTTGCTGCACGAGAAGCGACAGAGTGGATTGAGTTTTTCTGGGATTTCCAGATTGATAAATACAAATAACTTTCACGCATTTTTCGTGAAAAAGCAGCGCCTGATTGTCTATATTTGCACAATGTTGGCGCTGTGCTCCTTGTATGCGGCGCAACCCATCCAACCTCTTTTTGAAAAAGAGTTTAGCCTAAGCCGTTTTGAAGCGGTGATGTTTACCACTGCGATTATGTTACCTCTTGGCTTTGCGCCTATTTTTTATGGTTATATTTTAGAAACCTTCTCCTCAAAACGCTTTTTAAGAAATGCGGTTTTACTTTTAGGTCTTTTAGAGTTAGTGTTTGCTCTTAGTTATGACTATGCGTATTTGATTGCCATTCGAGCATTGCAAGGGCTTTTGATTCCTGCGATTTTAACCTCTTTGATGAGCTATATAGGATTTATGGCGCCTAAAGATAGGGTTCAACAATCCATTGGATATTATATTGGTTCGACGATTTTAGGTGGATTTTTAGGACGATTGCTCTCAGGGGCTATCAGCGATGTATTTGGTTGGAGACTTTTTTTTATTTTATTGGGTGTGGCGTTAATTGCCGTTTATTTTGCTTTGCATTATCTAAGTGAAGAGGTCAAAGTGGACTTTGTCAAGCCAAAGTTGATGGAGATTCTAAGTGTCTGTCGTAATCAGACGTTTTTAATTCTTTTTCTTCTTATGTTTTTTGTCTTTTTTGTGTTTCAAGCACTGCTAAATTTTTTGCCGTTTCAGCTACAAACCTTAAGTAACAATGTCAGTTATGGTAAAGTAGGCATGATGTACGCAGGATACATGATAGGTTTTATGATTTCTATTCGTGTATTGTGGATCATTAAACTTTTTGGTAATGAAACTAAGGCGATTTTAATAGGTTTACTCATTTATCTTTTTGGCTTACAGTTGTTTTATATTTCAAATTATACGGTGATGTTTTTAGGAATGTTTGTGGTGTGTGCGGGATTTTTTATTATTCACTCTGTTGCGTCTGGATGGATGAATAAACATGCCCATGAGAAACGTGCCATTTCTAATGGTTTATACCTCTCCTTTTATTATTCAGGAGGGACGATTGGGACGTTCGCCCCTGGTGTCTTTTTTGAGTATTTGGGATGGAACAGTTTTATTATTTTGCTCTCTTGTATCGTCTTTATACTCTTTTTTTTGCTTCTTTTTTTCAAAAAACGTCTGAGGGTATAGTTGAATTATCCCTTTACATGTAAAGAAGGATAGAGCGTACAAATCATCTGCGTATAATGAGCAATTTTTTGTTCAATCTCTTCTAGGAGTGTCGAATCCGTAGGCAAAGGATGTTCTAAACACTCAGCGTATTGGGCGAGGGTGCAGAGCTCTTCCATCCCCAGTGTTGCGCTGATGCCTTTAAGCGTATGGCACATTCGTTTGGTTGCGATGGTGTCATTTGCACGAGCTAAGGCGTGGTAGGATTTTAAAAAAGAGGATTGTTCGCTGACAAAAATTTTCAATAATTCACGATAGAAAGAGTGATTGCCACCTAAAGACTCAATGGCATAATGTGCGTGAATGCCCTCTGTGGCAAAGATATCAAAAGCTATTTTTTCACGTTGTTTTTCATCTTGAATATTGGGTAATGCGGCTAATTTATAAAGGGCTGTTGGATTGCTTTTGGAAAGTGAAACCTCTTGAAATGTGTTTTGACTCACTTCTGCAACGGTTTCAAACAAAATCGAAGCTGTCAATGGTTTTAAAAGAATCTTATAAGGTTTACTTGCCCCTAATTTTGAGAGAATAAGCTCTTTTTCATGGGGATTCATCACTAAAATCGTAGGGATTTTATTCCAAAATCGGTGTTTGATGGTATGAAACAGTGTGATGTTCTCAAGTGAGTCACTTGAACAACTTAGCATGACAGCATGGATTTGCAGACCACTTTCTAACTGTTTTAAAGCATCTGTTGCATGATTACATGTAAAGCACGTCACCCCAAAATCATTTAGAATGGTTTCGAAAATTTTAAGGGCAGTATGATTGGGTTCAACGATTAAAACATTGAGAGAAGAAAAACGTGCAGGTGTTTTTACGATGGTGTCAGTTTGATCTTTTTGCAGAGGAATTTCGAACCAAAAGGTGCTTCCTTCTCCTAGTGTGCTTTTATATTGGATTTCTCCACCCATCATCAAGACCAGCCCTTGTGCGATAGAAAGCCCCAGTCCCACTCCTTCATAGTGACGGGTTGTGGACATATCTGCTTGTGAAAAGGCGTTGAAAAGGTCTTTGGTTTGTTTAGGCTCAATCCCAATCCCTGTATCTTTAATGGCAAAGTGAACGATTTCATTCTCATCTTGGGTTTCGATAAGCGAAACTTTTAAAAGAATTTCCCCTTTTTGTGTAAATTTAACCGCATTTGAAAGGAGGTTAAAGAGGACTTGTTTAAGCCGTTTGGGATCGCCTTTATAGGGATGATTGGTCGCTTTATCAAGGTCTATGAGTAATTCAATCCCTTTTTGTTGGGCACGGATACGAAAAAGTTCACTTAAAGAGAGTAAAAGTTTTTCAAGATCAAACGAGACAGTTTTAAGTTCAATGGCATTGGCTTCTATTTTTGAAAAATCAAGAATATCGTTGATGATATCCATAAGGTGATGGGCTGATTCGACAATTTTATGTAAACAACGCTGCTCTTTTTCAGGTAATTTTTTATGAACCAATAATTCGCCCATTCCAATAATCGTATTCATGGGTGTTTTAAGTTCATGGCTCATGTTAGCAAGAAATTGGCTTTTGATTTGATGGGCATCTGCCGTTTTTTTAATAGCAATCTTAAGTTCTTCCATCATTTTTTGTAGGCGTTCATTGGAGCGTTTGAGCTTTTTTTCAGTCAATTTTCGTTTCCGCAGTTGTCTTTTTAAACGATAAAATCCGATGCTACTACCTATGAGGAAGAGAAAAAAAAGGAGAGTGAGAGAAAGTGTCTGTGTAGAACTTTGGGTTTGGGGTAGGAAAGATTCTTGGGCACAGAGACTTAAGCAGGATGAAGAAAAAATGAGGAGTGTGATAAAAGTAAGAAAAGTGCCCCATTTTTGCATTGTTTTTTAAACCTTAATAGACGTACTTGAAGAAGTATATCCCGATTTTCTTTAATTGATTTTTAATAGTATCGTCTTCTTAGTTGGTAGTGAATTCTTAAGCAAAAGCGTGTTATGATTGCCAAAACTAGCTTGTTTCCATGGGAAAATAAATGATTTTAATGATCGATAATTATGACAGTTTCACTTACAACATTGTGCAGTATTGCTTAGAGTTGGGAGCAGATTTAAAAGTGATTCGCAATGATGAATTAAGCCTTGAAGAGATTGAAGCGTTAAATCCAGAAAAAATTATTATCTCTCCAGGTCCCGCCACACCCAATGAAGCAGGGGTGAGTTTGGATGTTATCAAACATTTTGGTGGGAAAATCCCTATTTTAGGTATTTGTTTGGGGCATCAAGCGATTGGTCAAGCCTTTGGTGGAAATGTGGTTCGTGCAAAAAATATGATGCACGGGAAAACATCTCAAACCAAACAGTTGCACAATAGTTGTTTATTTGATGGGCTTCCTGAAACATTTACAACCACCCGTTATCACTCATTAATTGTTGAAAAAGAGGGTTTGCCTGAGGTTATTGTTCCAACCGCGTACAGTATGGATGACCATGAAATTATGGCGTTACAAATTAAAGATAAGCCTATTTATGGGGTACAGTTTCATCCTGAATCTATTTTAAGTGAGCATGGACATGCCATCTTAAATAATTTTTTAAAACTATAAGCTATGAGAGAGCGTCTTTATTTAACCTTTTTACTCCTTCTAAGTAGCCTATTATTGGCATATGAAACACAAATTTTGTCGATTAGTTATGATGAAGCAGAAATCTTTTTTCATGGAACCAATGTTATTCATTATCTTGTAACATTCTCGACACACTTTTTGGGGCAAAATGACTTTGCTTTGCGTTTACCGTTTATTCTCTTGCATTTAGCTTCTATTGTTTTGATGTACCAGATTGGTGCTTTGTTTTTAAAAAAGCCACTGGATCGTCTTCTTTCTGTAAGCATTTATGCTTTTTTACCAGGGGTCAATGGCGTTGCTTTGCTGGTGAACAATAGTATTCTTGTTATCTTTTTGAGTTTATTAGTGACGTATGCTTATCTTAGAGAGTATAAAAGTGTCTCTTATGGGCTTCTTGGAATAACGCTTTTTTTAGACAACTCTTTTGCCATCTTTTATATTGCACTCTTCTTTTTTGCTATTTTTAAACGTAAAACAGAGCTGATTCTTTTGACCTTACTTTTATTTGGTGTATCAATGTATCTGTATGGGTTTGATACAGGCGGGAAACCTAAAGGGTATTTTGTTGATACATTAGGGGTTTATGCTGCTATTTTTTCACCGTTTTTATTTATTTATTTCGTTTATGCGCTGTATCGTATTTTGGTAAAAGAAGAAAAGAATCTTTTATGGTACATCTCTTTTTTCTCCTTGATTGTTTCTTTACTGCTTTCTTTAAGGCAACGATTAATGATGGAAGATTTTGCTCCCTTTGTTGTTTTAGCGATTCCTTTGATGGTCAAAGTGTTTTTCAATAGTTATCGGGTACGATTACCAGCGTTTCGTAAATGGCATTCAGCACTTTTTGGATTTGTTATGGTAACGCTTTTTATCAATACAATGGTTAGTTTTTTTCATACACCACTTTATCTGTTTATGGAAGATTCTTCTAAACATTTTGCAGCTAAGTATCATGGTGCTAAGGAATTGTCTCAAGCATTAAAAGATAAAGGGATAGAGAGGGTTATTTTAAACGATAAAAAATTGGCGATACGTTTGGCATTTTATGGTGTTAAAGAAGGTGGTAGGCATAAAGTATCTACCAAAAAAGAGATTGCTCAAGGATACGAAGAAATATCTATTAAGTATTATGGTAAAACGATACAAACGTTCTACCTTTATGCCCTTTGATGAAAGAGGATACGGCGATGAAAAAAGCATTTACGATGTTAGAACTTGTTTTTGTAATTGTAGTTGTAGGTATTATGGCGTATGTTGCTGTTTCAAGTTTTTCTCGTAATCCTTTACGTGAAGCCGCCGACCAACTCGTTAGTCATATACGATACACACAACATTTGGCAATGATGGATGATAAGTTTGATCTCAATGATGCGACATGGTATCGAAAACGTTGGCAAATTCGTTTTTCAACGGCTGGTGGTGTGCAATCGTATGCCATTATGTCTGATATTAATAGTGATGGTAATCCTAATGCTTCTGTTGGCGGTATTATTGAAGTTGCAAAAGACCCTTTAAATCCTATTCAATATCTTATCGGAACCCCTACAACCTCTTTTTTTAATAATGAAAAAAAAGAATTTATGAATCAAAAATTAGATTTGACAACCACTTATGGCGTTACGCAAATTGCAGTTGCAGGGGGTGGTACTGGTTCGACTGCAGATAGAATCCTCTTTGATCCACTGGGCAGACCGTATAGAGGAGATACAAATGCTGGAAATGCTGGAGTAATAGCTAGTTCTGTTGATAGAGTAGTTACAACTCCTATCACAATTACTTTAAGAGATGGAACCACAAATGTTATTATTGCCATAGAACCAGAGACAGGATATACACATATTTTATAAGCAGAAGAGTCTTCTTATTCTTTTAACCTTCTTTTAAGGTGTATTGCCATATAATTTCGTCCTCGTTTGAGAGAACGGGGTTAAAGAGAAGTACCCAAAGTAGGGAATTTGCTTCACGTTCATTACCATTTTAACAATGTTAAATTCAATCTTTGAAATCTAAATAAGCGACCAAAGCCAGGACGCAAAAAAGTAAGAGATTATCACCTCTTCAAAAACAAAGAGATAATAATCAACACTTCATTTATGAAGGATACTTAAGATACAGAAGCTTTGCTTCGTGCTTTAGTATTTGGTTCTTTAAGACAGCTTTGCTGTCTGCTAAAAGAACAAACTTAATGGAGAGTTTGATCCTGGCTCAGAGTGAACGCTGGCGGCGTGCTTAACACATGCAAGTCGAACGGATAAAATAAGCTTGCTTATTTTGTTAGTGGCGCACGGGTGAGTAATATATAGCTAACCTGCCCTTTAGTGGGGGACAACAGTTGGAAACGACTGCTAATACCCCATACTCCTTCTTATCATAAGGTAAGTTGGGAAAGATTTATTGCTAAAGGATGGGGCTTTATTGTATCAGCTAGTTGGTGGGGTAATGGCCTACCAAGGCTATGACGCATACCTGGTCTGAGAGGATGATCAGGCACACTGGAACTGAGACACGGTCCAGACTCCTACGGGAGGCAGCAGTGGGGAATATTGCACAATGGAGGAAACTCTGATGCAGCAACGCCGCGTGGAGGATGACGCATTTCGGTGTGTAAACTCCTTTTATAAGGGAAGATAATGACGGTACCTTGTGAATAAGCACCGGCTAACTCCGTGCCAGCAGCCGCGGTAATACGGAGGGTGCAAGCGTTACTCGGAATCACTGGGCGTAAAGGATGCGTAGGCTGTAATATAAGTCAGGAGTGAAATCCAACGGCTCAACCGTTGAACTGCTCTTGAAACTGTTTTACTAGAATATGGGAGAGGTAGATGGAATTGGTGGTGTAGGGGTAAAATCCGTAGATATCACCAGGAATACCGATTGCGAAGGCGATCTACTGGAACATTATTGACGCTGAGGCATGAAAGCGTGGGGAGCAAACAGGATTAGATACCCTGGTAGTCCACGCCCTAAACGATGCACACTAGTTGTTGCGATGCTAGTCATTGCAGTAATGCACTTAACAGATTAAGTGTGCCGCCTGGGGAGTACGGTCGCAAGATTAAAACTCAAAGGAATAGACGGGGACCCGCACAAGCGGTGGAGCATGTGGTTTAATTCGAAGATACACGAAGAACCTTACCTGGCCTTGATATCCTAAGAATCCTGCAGAGATGCGGGAGTGCTAGTTTACTAGAACTTAGAGACAGGTGCTGCACGGCTGTCGTCAGCTCGTGTCGTGAGATGTTGGGTTAAGTCCCGCAACGAGCGCAACCCTCGTGATTAGTTGCTAACAGTTTGGCTGAGCACTCTAATCAGACTGCCTTCGCAAGGAGGAGGAAGGTGAGGACGACGTCAAGTCATCATGGCCCTTATGGCCAGGGCTACACACGTGCTACAATGGTTAGGACAAAGAGACGCGATACTGCGAAGTGGAGCAAATCTTAAAACCTAGTCTCAGTTCGGATTGGAGTCTGCAACTCGACTCCATGAAGCTGGAATCGCTAGTAATCGTAGATCAGATATGCTACGGTGAATACGTTCCCGGGTCTTGTACTCACCGCCCGTCACACCATGGGAGTTGAATTCACCCGAAGCCGGAATACTAAACTAGTTACCGACCACGGTGGGTTCAGCGACTGGGGTGAAGTCGTAACAAGGTAACCGTAGGAGAACCTGCGGTTGGATCACCTCCTTTCTAGAGTATAAGAGACACTATCTCACAATGGTGTCTCGGGCGAGAATGGCTTGGTTGCTTATTTAGTTTTGAGAGATTGAATGAAAGAGGGGCTTATAGCTCAGGTGGTTAGAGCGTACCCCTGATAAGGGTAAGGTCAGAGGTTCGAGTCCTCTTAAGCCCACCATGGGGAATTAGCTCAGCTGGGAGAGCGCCTGCTTTGCACGCAGGAGGTCAGCGGTTCGATCCCGCTATTCTCCACCATTTTTTATGGTAAACATTGTTCAAGAAGATCTTAAGAAGTTTAATAACAGTTTTTACATGTAAGAGTTGTTATTAGACTTTTTTAGTCTAAGTTTGTGTTCTAAAACTTATGATACGATGCATGTGCGTTGTGCTTTAGGTTTGGTTCTTTAAGATGGCTTTGCCATTTGATGAAAGAACATAAAGATGTTATTTAAATTATTATTGTCAAAGTCAACAAAACGCAAAAAAAACAATTTACAACTTGTTTAATGTTTCATTACATTTAATAAGGGAGTGAAATGTGCATTAGAATACAAATAGGTAAGCTATTAAGAGCGAATGGTGGATGCCTAGGCTGTAAGAGGCGATGAAGGACGTACTAGACTGCGAAAAGTTGCGGGGAGCTGTCAAGAAGCTTTGATCCGCAAATATCCGAATGGGGCAACCCAACTGGTAGTGATACCAGTTACCCTGCGGGGGGCGAACCTGGCGAAGTGAAACATCTCAGTAGCCAGAGGAGAAGAAATCAAATAGAGATTCCGATAGTAGCGGCGAGCGAACTTGGAAGAGGGCAAACCTGTTGCTTGCAACAGGGGTTGTAGGACTGCGTTATAGAATGATGATAGGTAGTAGAGTAACTTGGAAAGGTTAACCATAGCGGGTGATAGTCCCATATACGAAATCTAGATTCATCTTAGCAGTATCCTGAGTAGGGCGGAACACGTGGTATTCTGTCTGAAGCCGGGAGGACCACCTCCCAACCCTAAATACTACTTACAGACCGATAGTGAACCAGTACCGTGAGGGAAAGGTGAAAAGAACCCCAGTGAGGGGAGTGAAATAGAACCTGAAACCATTTGCTTACAATCATTCAGAGCCCTATGATTTATCAGGGTGATGGACTGCCTTTTGCATAATGAGCCTGCGAGTTGTGGTATCTGGCGAGGTTAAGAAAACTCGGAGCCGTAGCGAAAGCGAGTCTTAATAGGGCGAATAAGTCAGATGCTGCAGACCCGAAGCGAAGTGATCTATCCATGAGCAGGTTGAAGCTGGTGTAAGAGCTAGTGGAGGACCGAACTCGCTGACGTTGAAAAGTCTTGGGATGACTTGTGGATAGGGGTGAAAGGCCAATCAAACTTCGTGATAGCTGGTTCTCTCCGAAATATATTTAGGTATAGCGTCATGTTGTAGTATACGGGGGTAGAGCACTGATTGGGCTAGGGCCTATACCAAGGTACCAAACCCTGTCAAACTCCGAATACCGTATATGTAATCATGGCAGTCAGGCGGCGGGTGATAAAATGCGTCGTCAAGAGGGGAACAACCCAGACTACCAGCTAAGGTCCCAAAGTGATAACTCAGTGGAAAACGATGTGGAGTTGCTTAAACAACCAGGAGGTTGGCTTAGAAGCAGCCATCCTTTAAAGAAAGCGTAACAGCTCACTGGTCTAGCGATTCTGCGCGGAAAATATAACGGGGCTAAAGTTATCCACCGAAGCTGTAGATTCTATTTTTAATAGAGTGGTAGGAGAGCGTTCTAGTCAGCATTGAAGGTGTACCGGTAAGGAGCGCTGGAGCGGCTAGAAGTGAGTATGCAGGCATGAGTAGCGATAAAACGGGTGAGAATCCCGTTCGCCGAAAACCCAAGGTTTCCTACGCGATGTTCGTCATCGTAGGGTTAGTCGGGACCTAAGTCGAGTCCGAAAGGGGTAGACGATGGAAAGTTGGTTAATATTCCAACACCAATTATAGAGCGCGATGGAAGGACGCTTAAAGCTAAACGAGGCAACTGATGGAATAGTTGTTCGAAGGATGTAGATTGAGATACAGGCAAATCCGTATTTCTTTATTCGAGATCTGACAGGCACTTGATGCTCTTCGGAGGGGATGGTGAATCGTTGATGCTATCGAGCCAAGAAAAGTTTCTAAGTATATCTGTAATTGCTCGTACCGTAAACCGACACAGGTGGGTGAGATGAGTATTCTAAGGCGCGTGGAAGAAATCTGGTTAAGGAACTCTGCAAAATAGCACCGTATCTTCGGTATAAGGTGTGCCTCCTTCTGTATAGGAACTTGCTTCCAAAAGCGGAAAAGGTTGCAACAAAGAGTCCCTCCCGACTGTTTACCAAAAACACAGCACTCTGCTAACTCGTAAGAGGATGTATAGGGTGTGACGCCTGCCCGGTGCTGGAAGGTTAATTGATGTGGTTAGCGCAAGCGAAGCCATTGATCGAAGCCCCAGTAAACGGCGGCCGTAACTATAACGGTCCTAAGGTAGCGAAATTCCTTGTCGATTAAATATCGACCTGCATGAATGGCGTAACGAGATGGGAGCTGTCTCGACCAGAAATCCAGTGAAATTGTAGTGGAGGTGAAAATTCCTCCTACCCGCGGCAAGACGGAAAGACCCCGTGGACCTTTACTATAGCTTGACACTGCTGTTGGGATAAAGATGTGCAGGATAGGTGGGAGGCTTTGAGGGTGTGACGCCAGTTGCACCTGAGCCATTGTTGAGATACCACTCTTCTTTATTCTGATAGCTAACTGGGACATATTATCTATGTTCAGGACAATGTCTGGTGGGTAGTTTGACTGGGGCGGTCGCCTCCTAAAAAGTAACGGAGGCTTACAAAGGTTGGCTCAGAACGGTTGGAAATCGTTCGTAGAGTATAATGGTACAAGCCAGCTTGACTGTGAGAGATACACCTCGAGCAGAGACGAAAGTCGGTCATAGTGATCCGGTGGTTCTGTGTGGAAGGGCCATCGCTCAAAGGATAAAAGGTACCCCGGGGATAACAGGCTGATCTCCCCCAAGAGCTCACATCGACGGGGAGGTTTGGCACCTCGATGTCGGCTCATCGCATCCTGGGGCTGGAGCAGGTCCCAAGGGTATGGCTGTTCGCCATTTAAAGCGGTACGCGAGCTGGGTTCAGAACGTCGTGAGACAGTTCGGTCCCTATCTGCCGTGGGCGTAGGAAAGTTGAGGAGAGTTAACCCTAGTACGAGAGGACCGGGTTGAACGAACCACTGGTGTACGGGTTGTTCTGCCAAGAGCATCGCCCGGTAGCTATGTTCGGATGTGATAACCGCTGAAAGCATCTAAGCGGGAAGCCAACTCCAAGATGAACTTTCCCTGAAGACCTCATGAAGACTACATGTTTGATAGGCTGGGTGTGTAATGGGTGAGAGCCCTTTAGCTGACCAGTACTAATAGGTCGTTTGGCTTACATATTATTACGTATGATAATGCTATTTCACTTCCTTATTAAGTGTAAAGCGCTTTGTTGACTAGACAATTTTAAACTCACCTGAAGAATGGTGAATTAAGCCTATTTCGCTATACTGCTAAATAGATTTAATTCACGATTCTGGTGGCTCTAGAGAAGAGGAAACGCCCTGTCCCATTTCGAACCAGGAAGCTAAGCTCTTCATCGCCGATAATACTCTCCCTTACTGGGATGGAAACGTAGGTCGCTGCCAGTTCGTATCTCCTTATGATTTAACTCAAAAATAAACTCCCTAATCTTTTAATTCAGTTTTTTTAAATATTATTTCAAATATCAATCTCTCTTATTCAAAAATAATGCTATCACTTTCAAAAATAATGCTATCACTTCTTTAATCTATTTATCCTCCCTCAAATCCTTTTTTAATGGTGCTTTTATTTACTTTTTTAAACTCTATTCCTATTTTATAATTTTGGCATCTTATGGATTCTATAATTAACACATATTTAAAGATTTTGTATTAGTATAATTGAAATATTTGAATGAAAAGGATTGTGAATGTTAAAGTTTTTTATGCTTTTTTTATTCTTGGTAGCCTCTTTGTGGGCAAAAGTGGATATTAATAGTGCATCTTTGAGTGAGTTAAGTTCTTTAAGAGGGATTGGTGAGAAAAAAGCTCAGGCTATTGTAGAGTACCGTACGCAAAAAGGTAAATTTAACACGATTGATGAATTAGTTCATGTAAAAGGAATTGGTCCTAAAATATTAGAGTCTATTAAAAGTGATATTGAGGTTAAATAAAAAGCTTAAAGAGTCTATTTTTTAAAGATAAAGAGCTTTATATTCTCTTAGATAAAAGAGTAAGAGTCTTCTTATTCTTTTAACCTTCTTTTAAGGTGTATTGCCATATAATTTCGTCCTCGTTTGAGAGAACGGGGTTAAAGAGAAGTACCCAAAGTAGGGAATTTGCTTCACGTTCATTACCATTTTAACAATGTTAAATTCAATCTTTGAAATCTAAATAAGCGACCAAAGCCAGGACGCAAAAAAGTAAGAGATTATCACCTCTTCAAAAACAAAGAGATAATAATCAACACTTCATTTATGAAGGATACTTAAGATACAGAAGCTTTGCTTCGTGCTTTAGTATTTGGTTCTTTAAGACAGCTTTGCTGTCTGCTAAAAGAACAAACTTAATGGAGAGTTTGATCCTGGCTCAGAGTGAACGCTGGCGGCGTGCTTAACACATGCAAGTCGAACGGATAAAATAAGCTTGCTTATTTTGTTAGTGGCGCACGGGTGAGTAATATATAGCTAACCTGCCCTTTAGTGGGGGACAACAGTTGGAAACGACTGCTAATACCCCATACTCCTTCTTATCATAAGGTAAGTTGGGAAAGATTTATTGCTAAAGGATGGGGCTTTATTGTATCAGCTAGTTGGTGGGGTAATGGCCTACCAAGGCTATGACGCATACCTGGTCTGAGAGGATGATCAGGCACACTGGAACTGAGACACGGTCCAGACTCCTACGGGAGGCAGCAGTGGGGAATATTGCACAATGGAGGAAACTCTGATGCAGCAACGCCGCGTGGAGGATGACGCATTTCGGTGTGTAAACTCCTTTTATAAGGGAAGATAATGACGGTACCTTGTGAATAAGCACCGGCTAACTCCGTGCCAGCAGCCGCGGTAATACGGAGGGTGCAAGCGTTACTCGGAATCACTGGGCGTAAAGGATGCGTAGGCTGTAATATAAGTCAGGAGTGAAATCCAACGGCTCAACCGTTGAACTGCTCTTGAAACTGTTTTACTAGAATATGGGAGAGGTAGATGGAATTGGTGGTGTAGGGGTAAAATCCGTAGATATCACCAGGAATACCGATTGCGAAGGCGATCTACTGGAACATTATTGACGCTGAGGCATGAAAGCGTGGGGAGCAAACAGGATTAGATACCCTGGTAGTCCACGCCCTAAACGATGCACACTAGTTGTTGCGATGCTAGTCATTGCAGTAATGCACTTAACAGATTAAGTGTGCCGCCTGGGGAGTACGGTCGCAAGATTAAAACTCAAAGGAATAGACGGGGACCCGCACAAGCGGTGGAGCATGTGGTTTAATTCGAAGATACACGAAGAACCTTACCTGGCCTTGATATCCTAAGAATCCTGCAGAGATGCGGGAGTGCTAGTTTACTAGAACTTAGAGACAGGTGCTGCACGGCTGTCGTCAGCTCGTGTCGTGAGATGTTGGGTTAAGTCCCGCAACGAGCGCAACCCTCGTGATTAGTTGCTAACAGTTTGGCTGAGCACTCTAATCAGACTGCCTTCGCAAGGAGGAGGAAGGTGAGGACGACGTCAAGTCATCATGGCCCTTATGGCCAGGGCTACACACGTGCTACAATGGTTAGGACAAAGAGACGCGATACTGCGAAGTGGAGCAAATCTTAAAACCTAGTCTCAGTTCGGATTGGAGTCTGCAACTCGACTCCATGAAGCTGGAATCGCTAGTAATCGTAGATCAGATATGCTACGGTGAATACGTTCCCGGGTCTTGTACTCACCGCCCGTCACACCATGGGAGTTGAATTCACCCGAAGCCGGAATACTAAACTAGTTACCGACCACGGTGGGTTCAGCGACTGGGGTGAAGTCGTAACAAGGTAACCGTAGGAGAACCTGCGGTTGGATCACCTCCTTTCTAGAGTATAAGAGACACTATCTCACAATGGTGTCTCGGGCGAGAATGGCTTGGTTGCTTATTTAGTTTTGAGAGATTGAATGAAAGAGGGGCTTATAGCTCAGGTGGTTAGAGCGTACCCCTGATAAGGGTAAGGTCAGAGGTTCGAGTCCTCTTAAGCCCACCATGGGGAATTAGCTCAGCTGGGAGAGCGCCTGCTTTGCACGCAGGAGGTCAGCGGTTCGATCCCGCTATTCTCCACCATTTTTTATGGTAAACATTGTTCAAGAAGATCTTAAGAAGTTTAATAACAGTTTTTACATGTAAGAGTTGTTATTAGACTTTTTTAGTCTAAGTTTGTGTTCTAAAACTTATGATACGATGCATGTGCGTTGTGCTTTAGGTTTGGTTCTTTAAGATGGCTTTGCCATTTGATGAAAGAACATAAAGATGTTATTTAAATTATTATTGTCAAAGTCAACAAAACGCAAAAAAAACAATTTACAACTTGTTTAATGTTTCATTACATTTAATAAGGGAGTGAAATGTGCATTAGAATACAAATAGGTAAGCTATTAAGAGCGAATGGTGGATGCCTAGGCTGTAAGAGGCGATGAAGGACGTACTAGACTGCGAAAAGTTGCGGGGAGCTGTCAAGAAGCTTTGATCCGCAAATATCCGAATGGGGCAACCCAACTGGTAGTGATACCAGTTACCCTGCGGGGGGCGAACCTGGCGAAGTGAAACATCTCAGTAGCCAGAGGAGAAGAAATCAAATAGAGATTCCGATAGTAGCGGCGAGCGAACTTGGAAGAGGGCAAACCTGTTGCTTGCAACAGGGGTTGTAGGACTGCGTTATAGAATGATGATAGGTAGTAGAGTAACTTGGAAAGGTTAACCATAGCGGGTGATAGTCCCATATACGAAATCTAGATTCATCTTAGCAGTATCCTGAGTAGGGCGGAACACGTGGTATTCTGTCTGAAGCCGGGAGGACCACCTCCCAACCCTAAATACTACTTACAGACCGATAGTGAACCAGTACCGTGAGGGAAAGGTGAAAAGAACCCCAGTGAGGGGAGTGAAATAGAACCTGAAACCATTTGCTTACAATCATTCAGAGCCCTATGATTTATCAGGGTGATGGACTGCCTTTTGCATAATGAGCCTGCGAGTTGTGGTATCTGGCGAGGTTAAGAAAACTCGGAGCCGTAGCGAAAGCGAGTCTTAATAGGGCGAATAAGTCAGATGCTGCAGACCCGAAGCGAAGTGATCTATCCATGAGCAGGTTGAAGCTGGTGTAAGAGCTAGTGGAGGACCGAACTCGCTGACGTTGAAAAGTCTTGGGATGACTTGTGGATAGGGGTGAAAGGCCAATCAAACTTCGTGATAGCTGGTTCTCTCCGAAATATATTTAGGTATAGCGTCATGTTGTAGTATACGGGGGTAGAGCACTGATTGGGCTAGGGCCTATACCAAGGTACCAAACCCTGTCAAACTCCGAATACCGTATATGTAATCATGGCAGTCAGGCGGCGGGTGATAAAATGCGTCGTCAAGAGGGGAACAACCCAGACTACCAGCTAAGGTCCCAAAGTGATAACTCAGTGGAAAACGATGTGGAGTTGCTTAAACAACCAGGAGGTTGGCTTAGAAGCAGCCATCCTTTAAAGAAAGCGTAACAGCTCACTGGTCTAGCGATTCTGCGCGGAAAATATAACGGGGCTAAAGTTATCCACCGAAGCTGTAGATTCTATTTTTAATAGAGTGGTAGGAGAGCGTTCTAGTCAGCATTGAAGGTGTACCGGTAAGGAGCGCTGGAGCGGCTAGAAGTGAGTATGCAGGCATGAGTAGCGATAAAACGGGTGAGAATCCCGTTCGCCGAAAACCCAAGGTTTCCTACGCGATGTTCGTCATCGTAGGGTTAGTCGGGACCTAAGTCGAGTCCGAAAGGGGTAGACGATGGAAAGTTGGTTAATATTCCAACACCAATTATAGAGCGCGATGGAAGGACGCTTAAAGCTAAACGAGGCAACTGATGGAATAGTTGTTCGAAGGATGTAGATTGAGATACAGGCAAATCCGTATTTCTTTATTCGAGATCTGACAGGCACTTGATGCTCTTCGGAGGGGATGGTGAATCGTTGATGCTATCGAGCCAAGAAAAGTTTCTAAGTATATCTGTAATTGCTCGTACCGTAAACCGACACAGGTGGGTGAGATGAGTATTCTAAGGCGCGTGGAAGAAATCTGGTTAAGGAACTCTGCAAAATAGCACCGTATCTTCGGTATAAGGTGTGCCTCCTTCTGTATAGGAACTTGCTTCCAAAAGCGGAAAAGGTTGCAACAAAGAGTCCCTCCCGACTGTTTACCAAAAACACAGCACTCTGCTAACTCGTAAGAGGATGTATAGGGTGTGACGCCTGCCCGGTGCTGGAAGGTTAATTGATGTGGTTAGCGCAAGCGAAGCCATTGATCGAAGCCCCAGTAAACGGCGGCCGTAACTATAACGGTCCTAAGGTAGCGAAATTCCTTGTCGATTAAATATCGACCTGCATGAATGGCGTAACGAGATGGGAGCTGTCTCGACCAGAAATCCAGTGAAATTGTAGTGGAGGTGAAAATTCCTCCTACCCGCGGCAAGACGGAAAGACCCCGTGGACCTTTACTATAGCTTGACACTGCTGTTGGGATAAAGATGTGCAGGATAGGTGGGAGGCTTTGAGGGTGTGACGCCAGTTGCACCTGAGCCATTGTTGAGATACCACTCTTCTTTATTCTGATAGCTAACTGGGACATATTATCTATGTTCAGGACAATGTCTGGTGGGTAGTTTGACTGGGGCGGTCGCCTCCTAAAAAGTAACGGAGGCTTACAAAGGTTGGCTCAGAACGGTTGGAAATCGTTCGTAGAGTATAATGGTACAAGCCAGCTTGACTGTGAGAGATACACCTCGAGCAGAGACGAAAGTCGGTCATAGTGATCCGGTGGTTCTGTGTGGAAGGGCCATCGCTCAAAGGATAAAAGGTACCCCGGGGATAACAGGCTGATCTCCCCCAAGAGCTCACATCGACGGGGAGGTTTGGCACCTCGATGTCGGCTCATCGCATCCTGGGGCTGGAGCAGGTCCCAAGGGTATGGCTGTTCGCCATTTAAAGCGGTACGCGAGCTGGGTTCAGAACGTCGTGAGACAGTTCGGTCCCTATCTGCCGTGGGCGTAGGAAAGTTGAGGAGAGTTAACCCTAGTACGAGAGGACCGGGTTGAACGAACCACTGGTGTACGGGTTGTTCTGCCAAGAGCATCGCCCGGTAGCTATGTTCGGATGTGATAACCGCTGAAAGCATCTAAGCGGGAAGCCAACTCCAAGATGAACTTTCCCTGAAGACCTCATGAAGACTACATGTTTGATAGGCTGGGTGTGTAATGGGTGAGAGCCCTTTAGCTGACCAGTACTAATAGGTCGTTTGGCTTACATATTATTACGTATGATAATGCTATTTCACTTCCTTATTAAGTGTAAAGCGCTTTGTTGACTAGACAATTTTAAACTCACCTGAAGAATGGTGAATTAAGCCTATTTCGCTATACTGCTAAATAGATTTAATTCACGATTCTGGTGGCTCTAGAGAAGAGGAAACGCCCTGTCCCATTTCGAACCAGGAAGCTAAGCTCTTCATCGCCGATAATACTCTCCCTTACTGGGATGGAAACGTAGGTCGCTGCCAGTTCGTATCTCCTTATGATTTAACTCAAAAATAAATGATGTGCGTTCGTAGCTCAGATGGATAGAGCATTGGTTTGCGGTACCAACGGTCAGGGGTTCGAGTCCCTTCGAGCGCACCACTTCCTTAAAATAATTCTTCAAATAGTCTGTATGGTGTTTTTTGTAATCCTAACTCTTCATACATTTTTTGTGTCTCTTTATCATCTTTATGGACATATAAGCGTATTCCACATACATCATAATGTTCTTTTGCTAATGTTTTTGCTTTTTCTAAGAGCGCATCATGAATCTCTTTTTCATGCTTATGGTCTGTTACAAAAATACTTTGAATACAGTAGAAAGCTCCATTACTCCAGTCGCTCCATTCACGTGTAATCATTGTCATACCTACAATCGTCTCATTCAGAGAAGCGAGCAGATAAAAACCATTGTGAAATTTTGCGAAGACTTGATGAACGCCTTCTGTGGTTAATGCTAAGGGGATATTTTTATTAATCGTTTCTTTGGCAAAAAGAACATTAAATTCTGCAATTTTTGTGGCATCATCTCGGGTTGCAATACGAACGATAAGCTCTTTTAACATAGTTACTCCTTGGGTAATGTTTGTAATATAGTATCAACAATTTCCTTAGCACCATTGGGCTGAATCATAGTATCAAGTTCTTGAGAAATTTTATTTAAATCTAGTGTTTTTATTTTTTGATAGACTTCTTCAACATCATATAACTCTTTTTGTTCCAGAAGCAGTGCTAAGTTTTTCTCTTCAAGCACTTTTGCGTTAAAATATTGATGATTAGCTGCTGCATGTGGATAGGGAATAAAAAGAGCTGGAATTTTTGCCGCACACAGTTCCCACAACGTACTTGCGCCTGAACGGCTGATTGCAAAATCGGCATGACGTAATTTGTTGGCTATTTCTTTAGAAAAAGCGAACACATCTGCGGGAATACCTTCTTGTTTATAAAAATCTTGGATTGTTGCAAACTCTTTGATTCCTGTTTGATGAATAATAGAAATGCCATCCTTATGAAGTATTTTTGCCATTTTTAGCGCCAGTTGGTTGATAAATGCTGCACCTTGACTTCCTCCTAAGAAGATAATCGTTTGAAGGGTGTGATGTTCTTTTGCAAGTGTGAAAAAAATTTGATTTACAGGGTAGTTTGTGTAGGTTGCTTGTGTATCATACGAGCTAAAAAAAGCTTTTGCAAAAGGTTTCAACACAGCATTAAGTTTACCATGAATAGCATTTTGTTCATGGATATAAAGAGGTCGTCCTAAAAGAAGCGCTCCGATAGAAGCAGGGGCTGCAGAATAGCCTCCTACAGAAAAGATTGCATGAATGTGATGTTTGGCAAAAAGTTTTTTACATGTAAAAGCAGAACGGATGATATTTAAGAGTGAAAAGAGTTTCGTGAGACCCTTTTTGTTGACAATGCCTTGACTCTCTAAAAAATAGCTTGCTTCAAATCCGTCATCGTTTTCAAACCAGCTTTTATCTTGACCTGAGGTAGAACCAATGTAAATGGGTTTTATGCCACGGCGATTGAGTTCTTCTTTGATGGCTTTTGCAATCGCTAAGTGCCCTCCAGTTCCTCCTCCTGTAATTGCTATCATAATTTTGCCTTTTTACTAATCATAAGTACCATTCCAATGCCAACAGAAAGCGCTAAGATAGAACTTCCTCCATAGCTTATAAAAGGAACAGAGATACCTTTAATGGGTGTAATAGAGGTAATGCCATACGAATTCATCAAAAATGAAAAGACGATGAGCAGACCTATGCCTAAAGAGAAAAGATAATAGACCTTATTAGGGCTTCGTGAGGCAATCTTAAAAATACGATAAATAATGGTAATAATTACGAGAGTAAGTACCGTAACGCCTAGCGCACCCATCTCTTCAGCAATACCCGCTAAAACGAAATCGGTATGAACTTCACTTAAGTAGCCTAGTTTAAGCATTCCATTGCCAATACCTTCGCCAAAAACGCCACCGTGTTTAATGGCATTTAAGGAGTGCGAAATTTGATAGGGTTCAGGAGCATCTTCGACTCTTAAAACGGAGGCAATACTCTCAGGAAAAAGTGAGAGCACCATGTTTTGTATGGTTGCCCACCATGTTTTAATACGAATAATACGGTGAGTTGAGCTAAAAATAGCAATTAAAAAGACAAACACAGAGCCTAAAATGGCTAACATAAAGAGTTGTAAGCTGGTTCCTGCGAAAAATGCCATTACTGCGAGGGTTAATGCAAGAACAACCACTTGTCCTAAATCGTTTTGCATCACAGCAATGAGATAAATAACCAAAATAAAAACAGCGATATAAGGCAAGATGAGTTTGATTTCTTCCGTGAGCGTTTTTTTATTGTTGTTAAGCTTTCTCGCAAAACTCCATGCAAGAAAATAGACAAATCCTATTTTGAAAAATTCAACAGGAGCGAGTGAAAAACCTGGAAGACGAATCCACCGTTTTGCACCACCTGCGGAAGTGACAAGAGATTCGGGAAGGTAGTGCATAATGCCCATTAAAAAAAGACAACTCAAAAAAATCGTAAACCCAATCGTACTGAGGAATTTATCAGGATCGAGTTGGGAGAGCATCCACATGACTGTCACGCAAATCATGCCGACTGCAAACTGTCGAATAAAAAAGTGATATTCTGAATAGTCGAAAAAAAGGGTTGTAAACACAGGTAAGGAGAGTGAAAAAACAATCCCTACAAAAATGGCAAAAGTACAAAGTGAAAAAAGTATTTTATCTGTTTCCATGGCTTCTTAAAAAGTTAATGATATAGTAGACCTCTTTCATAACCCATTGAAAAAAGAGTATCGCTTATAGTACATCACTTTTTAAAACTAAAAACATCGCCATAGCTACGGCTATGACTCAATTTTGAGTTTTAAAAATTAATGCACTCTAAATAAACTCTTTATCTTTTCAAGGGTGATGCAAGAAGTCTAGTTTGTAAGATTGTACATTAAAATAGATTAAACCTTATTATGGCATTATTTGGAATAAAATTTGCTTGTCTAGAGCACATTACATGTAAAGGTTAAACATGGCGATTATTACCTCTAAATCAAATCAGTTGTTAGAAGCGGGCTTGAATGCAAGAGCGATGCGTCAAGACCTTATCTCAAGTAATATTGCCAATATTGATACCCCTTTTTATAAGGCACGAGATATTGATTTTGAAAGTGCTTTAATTGAAAAGAAGAGAGAGATTTATGGGCAGAATAGTACCGCAGATACATTGGAAATGGCACAAACAGATACCAGTCATTTAAAAGGCATCACGGATTTTGATAGTTCAAAATCGACACTCTATCTTAGAGACGGGCATATGGCTCGAAACGATGGCAATACGGTCGATTTAGATGTGGAAACATCTGAGTTGGGTAAAAATGCTATGATGTTTGATGCTCTGATGTCAGGGTTACGTAAAAATGGTTTGATTTTCAAAAGTGTTTTAGAGTCTTCTGAGAAAATATAAGGATAAACAGTGGCATATTTAAGTAGTTTTGACATTAGCAGTTATGGACTCTCTGCGCAACGGTTTCGTATGGACTTGATTAGCTCTAACATCGCCAATGCGAATACAACACGCACCAGTGAGGGTGGACCGTATCAGCGCAAAGATGTTGTCTTTAAAGCGGTTGATTTTAGTAAAACGCTCAATGAAAAAATTGCAGAAAATAATAATATGCTCGAATACGAGAATCCCTTGGATGACGCTTTTTTGCAAGAAAATGCCAATCCTGCTATAATGAGCGTTGTTGTGGATAAAGTGGTACGTGATGAGAGTGAATTTACTTACAAATATGAGCCTTCTCATCCTGATGCAAACGAAGAGGGTTATGTGGCGTATCCAAACATTAATCCTGTTATTGAAATGGCGAATTTGATTGAAGCGACGAGAGCTTATCAAGCCAATGTTTCAGCGTTTCAAAGCGCAAAAGCGATTGCACAAAGTGCGATTGATATTTTAAAATAAAAAGTGTGAGGAGATAAGTCATGTACAATAGCATTGATAAACTTTCATCATTGACAAATACCTCTAATGCGACTCTTACGAAAACAGAATCAGTGGGAGAGGATTTTTCAAAAATTCTACAAAACTCTATTGATGAAATTAACGATACGCAAGTTAAAGGGGATCGTGCTATGGCAGATCTTGCCACCGGCGAAGTGAAAGATTTGCATCAAGCTGCCATTGCGATTAACAAAGCTGAGACCAGTATGAAATTGATGTTAGAGATTCGAAATAAAGCACTGAGTGCTTATAAAGAGATCTCTAAAACGCAAATTTAATTTTTGGCCTCCATGGAACACTCTGACGCTAAAAAAATCAAAATTCTTTTTTTATTTGTTGTTGTACTTTTAGGGTTTCTTATTTTTTTAGGAACCCTTTTTTATTGGGCAACCATTGATAGAAGGCTTCCTCGTTTAGAACACAAAGAGGTCAATCATGCATTGCGTGGAAATATTATTAGTGCGGATGGTTTTAAGTTAGCGACAAGTCAAAAACTCTACAAAGCGTCTGTGGATACCCGAAATATTGACCCTAAAAAAGTGGATTTGTTTGTTAAACTCTACTCACTTTACAGTGGGGATGACCCTAAAGCCGTTGCCGCAACCCTAAAAAGTAATGTGGGCAATACCATTCTCTCTTATCGTATTAATTCAAAAAATGCAAAATACCTTCAAGAACTCTCTCGTAAACTTTATAAATTAGGAGTCTTCCGAAGTTTTGAAGATCCTAAAACGGGTGTGGCTTTTTTACATGGGTTAAGTATTGTTGAAAGTGGTGAGGATAGGGTTTATCCCTCTGTTGATTCGGCAACACCTATTTTGGGGTATGTACGAAAAAAAGAGTATAAAAATATTACCAAAACAACAGGTGTTAAGGGCATTGAGCGTTATTATGAAGATAAACTTTCTTCGGTACAAGACTCTTTAGTGACGGGGGCTCGTGATATTGCAAATACGATTATTTTGGATGGAAATAGCTTTTCTGAGAGACGTTTTGATGGGTATGATGTCCATTTAACCATCTCTTTACGAATGCAAAAAATTCTTGAAAATCTTTTGGACAAACACAAAAATGAATTAGACGCTAAAGAGATTATGGTTGCCGTTATGAACAGTGAAACGGGAGAACTTGTAACGTTAGCCTCTAGCAACCGTTTTAATCCTGATCTGATTGAAAAGAAAGATTATGGGGCGTTAAATATATCCGCCGTAGAGTATATCTACGAACCCGGTTCGGTTTTAAAACCGATAGCCTTTGCTCTTCTTTTAAAAGCCAATAAAGTCAATCCGTATGACATTGTTAATGTCCATGGTGGTAGTTATAAATTGGGTAAAAAAATCATTAAAGATACCCATAAAGCAGATACGTTAACAGCAGAAGGCGTTATTGTTGAATCGAGCAATGTAGGAACAGCTATTTTAGCACAAAAGCTTGATGCGGTTGAGTTTTATCAGGGACTAAAAGATTTTGGATTTTCGCTTAGAAGTGGTGTGGATTTGCCGTTTGAAAATCCTGGTGTGATTCCTGCGATGAATCGTTTTAATGCTGCAATTTATAAAGCAACCGTTGCGTATGGATATGGTATGAATGCCACTTTTATACAAATTTTAAAAGCGTACAGTGTGTTTAACAACAATGGACGCATTTCAACGCCCCATTTAGTCAAAAAAATTGTCTCTCCTTCAGGGCAAGAGCTTTTTCCTGAAAAACCTCCTGTGAATCAAGTGGTGCCTGTGGCTGTCGCAAAACGGATACAAAAAATTCTTATCAAAGTTGTTCAAGAAGGTACGGCAAAAGGAACCCGTATGGATGGGCTTGAAATTGGTGGGAAAACGGGGACGGCGCATATTGCAGAAGGTGGTGAATACGTACGCAGTTACAACGGCTCTTTCTTTGGATTTGTGAACGATAAAACCAACCATTATACGGTAGGTGTTTTGGTACGAGAAGCGAAAAAAAGGCATGCTTATTTTGCGGCGCAAAGTGCGGTGCCTGTCTTTAAAGAAGTGGTGGAAAAATTGGTAGAAAACGGCTATTTAACGCCGTCTTCTGAGATTCAAATAAAAGAAGCTACGAACAAAGTCCCTTAATTGCACTGACAAAAGCATCGTCATCATTCGGACATTTCGCAACCAGATAATGCTCATAGCCTAAATGGTGCGCTACTTCTGCATACTCCATACTCAGTTCAAACTCTGTTTCTGAATTATCAATCGTAAACGCAATAGGAACAATCAGAGCATTTTTGTTTTCAAGGGATGAGAGTTTTTGCTCTAAGGAGGGTTCTAACCATTTTAGAGGTCCTAGTTTGGATTGGTAGGCAAGATGAATGCCGTGAAAATGAATACCTTGCTGCACCAATAGTTCACTTAAAATCTTTACATGTAACTCAATTTCTCTTTGGTAAGGATCGCCTTTTTCGATGATTTTTTGAGGAAGTGAGTGGGCTGAAAAAATCAATTCAAAGTTTGAAGCATCGTGTTTGCCTAACGTTTCTTTGATTTTTTGAATCAGAAGTTGGTTATACGAGGCATCCTCATAAAAACGATCAATCACGTTGATTTTTCCATGGTAGCCAAGAAGATGTGCGACTTCCATAAAATCTTCAACGGATGATTTGGTTGTGGTTGAAGAGTAGTGTGGATAGAGCGGTAAGAGAGTGACTTCATGAATCTCTTTCTCAAGGAGTTTACGAATAACCTCTTCACAAAAAGGGGGCGTGTAACGCATCGCAAAATCGACATGAACAGAAGGAAGGGCTTTTTGGAGTTTATCCACCAGCTTTTGTGTATAGCCAACCAATGGGGATTTACCGCCTAGTTTGGCATAATTAGCTTGTGCTTTTTTTGTCCGTGACGCAGTAATCATAAACGCAATAAAACGACGTAATAAAGCACTTTTGGTTGTAATAATATTTTTATCATTGAACATATTGGTTAAAAAAAGTTTCACTTCATCGAGGTTGTTTGGACCTCCCATATTGAGCAGTATTAACGCTTTTTGTGCCATTTATAGTTTCTCCTTTTTGATTTTGAGTACGAGTGCATGACAGAGGTATTTTTCTTCTTTTGCTACACGTGCACACTTTTCACAGATAAATTTTGGTTTTGAGACGATTTTTATCACCTTTTTCATCAGGGCTTTTATCTCATCTTTTTTGAGTCTACAGAGTTTTTTGATTTTTCCCATCTATCCTCCTTCTTCCATGTAAAAGTCTAGCATAGAAAAGAAAACAATGCTTACATGTAAAGGCTTTAAACTCCTTTTTTGTATAATCGCACCATTTCATACAGGAGCATTATGACATGAGTCATGCCGTTAAAATCGTTCTTTTTTACATTACCATGTTTCTCTCGTTGGGGTTGTTTTGGTTTTGGATGGCAAAGCCCTCCAATGATTTGATCACCTTACCTGATGATGTAAAGTTACAATGTCTCTCTTACGCCCCTTTTGGGAAAGATGACTCACCGTTTGATATCGCTAAAGGATTTCGACCTTCTAAAGAGCAGATGGAAGGGGATTTGGCAAAACTTTCGACTTTGACCAACTGTATTCGTACCTATTCGAGTGTTGGGCTTGAGGCACTTCCTGAAATCGCGCGCAAACATGGGCTGAAATTATGGCTAGGTGCTTGGATCAGTAATGATGCAAAAATGACGCAAAAAGAGATTGATACTGTTATTGCTTTAGCCAAAGAGTATCGAGAAAGTGTTGAAACTGTTGTGGTGGGGAATGAAGCGCTTTTACGCCGTGATGTGAGTGCTTCTCAGTTGGTAGGGTATATTGAACAAGTCAAACGTGCTTTGCCTGATATGAAGGTAACGTATGCTGATGTTTGGGAGTTTTGGAATAAACATCCTGAAATTGCTCCCTCAGTGGATCGTGTGACAATTCATATTTTGCCTTATTGGGAAGATCAGCCCATTAGCGTGGATAAAGCCCTTTTACATGTAAAAAATATTTATGATGAAATGACACAGAAAATTAATGATAAAGAGATTGTCATTGGGGAAACAGGGTGGCCAAGTGAGGGGCGAATGCGAGAAGGTGCGTATCCAAGTGCGCTCAATCAAGCTATTTTCACACGTGGTTTTGTCAAAATGGCAGAAGAGAATGGTTGGAAGTACAACTTTATCGAAGCGTTTGACCAGCCGTGGAAGCGTTTGAGTGAGGGAGCCGTTGGCGGATATTGGGGACTTTTTGATGCTAACCGTATGGATAAGCATATTTTGCATGGATTTGTCTCTAATTTTCCCAATGCCCTTTGGCTGTTTTTAGGAAGTTTTATGTTGTCTCTTGTCGGATTGATTTGGCTGTGGGGACTGCCTACATGTAGCTGTAAAAAAGCACCCATATGGTTTATTTCTTTGTTTGGTGGAGCTGTCGCACTTGCGTGGCAAGCCAATATGTATTGGATTGTTTCTCGCAATACCTTAGAGTACGCATGGGCGATTGTTTGTTTAAGTGTTGCCTTTATCTTGTGGCTTAAAGTGGTGCAATATGTGATGACCGATGAGATTTCAATGCGTGGTTCAATGATGCGATGTATGCAAGTGATAACATTGAGTGCCCCCAAAGGAGAAACCTTTTGGGAAGATGTGTTGCATTTATTGAGCGTTAGCATTGTGTTGATTATGGCACTCTCTTTAGCCTTTGATGGACGTTATCTTAATTTTGAGTTGGGTGTGTTAGCGATTATTGCCATGAGTTATGCGCTCTCCTATATGAGTACGGAGCGTTTGGCGCTCAATGGGATGATGGAAAAAATGAGTGGATTGAGCTTATTTGTGTGTGCGCTGGTGGTGCTACAACAAGAGAGCGCTCGTAATGGATTTGCTTTGAATTGGGTGGTTTTAGTTGTTGTGTTTGGATCTACGTTGTGGCTATCTCGTGCCAAATTGTGTGGCATTACGAAAAGTTTTTTAGTGCTGATTGCGAGTGCTATTGTATTTGTGCTTATCAAAGAGGGCATTTATGTTAAAGAGTCGCTGGTGAGTGTGTGTGCCACAGAGCCTTTGTTGCCCATATGTCAATTCAGAGCTATCTTAGGGAAGGTGATTTATCTCAATTATAGCGGTATCGCAGGGAGTGTGATTGCCTTTTTTGCGGTGCTTTCAGGAAGCTATATCTTAGGAATGATTGCGATGGTTATCGGGCTTTTTTGTTTATTGACCTTCAATGGCTTTTTAGGCGCTATTATTCTAACGCTTGGATGGTGGGTTGTTGGGTATCGTTTAAATGAGAGCTGTAAGCTTTAATGGTGCCCTTTAGGTTTTTTAGCTAAAATAGATGAATTTTTCATAATAGAATAGGACGAAAAGATGGATGTTAGAGCTGAGTTTTTAAAGTTTTTTGAACAAAAAGGTCATAAGGTCATTGAGAGTTCACCACTGGTTCCTGATGATGCGACGTTACTGTTTACCAATGCGGGAATGGTTCCTTTTAAGAGTGTTTTTACAGGTGAAGTGCCCAGACCTAACCCTCCACGTGCAACGACATGTCAGACATGTATTCGTGCGGGTGGTAAGCATAATGATTTAGATAACGTCGGTTATACCGCACGTCATCATACTTTTTTTGAGATGTTGGGTAACTTTTCTTTTGGAGATTATTTTAAAGAGGATGCGATTTCTCATGCGTGGGAATTTGTGACTGAAGTGTTAAAACTGCCTAAAGAGAAGCTTTGGGTAACGGTGCATGAGAGCGATGATGAGGCGGAGGAGATATGGATAAAGCATATTGATGCCTCTCGTATCATGCGTTTTGGGGATAAAGACAATTTTTGGCAAATGGGCGATACTGGTCCTTGTGGTCCTTGTAGTGAGATTTTTATTGACCAAGGAGCGGAGAATTTTAATACGCCAGAAGATTACATGGGTGGCGATGGGGATCGTTTTTTAGAGATTTGGAATCTCGTGTTTATGCAGTATGAACGTGATAAAGAGGGAAATTTACATCCCCTTCCTAAGCCTTCGATTGATACAGGTATGGGATTGGAGCGTGTGACCGCAGTGCAAGAGGGTGTTTTTAGTAACTACGATTCATCGTTGTTTATCCCTTTGACGAGTAAAGTAGCAGAACTATGCGGTAAAGCTTATGCGTATAAAACAGGAGCCAGTTACCGAGTTATTGCTGATCATATTCGCTCTGTTGCGTTTTTAGTGGCACAAGGAGTCAGCTTTGGTCGTGTGGGACGTGGTTATGTTTTACGACGTATTTTACGCCGTGCTGTACGTCATGGTTATCTCTTAGGACTTCGTGAGCCTTTTATGTACAAACTCTTAGATACGTTATGTGATCTTATGGGCAAACAATACCCTTATTTGGTCGCTAAAAAAGAGGGTGTGGCGGAGCAGATTAAAAACGAAGAGGAGAGCTTTTTTACAACGATTGCTTCAGGGCTAGAGTTATTTGAAAAAGAGCTACCCAATACCAAAGCGATGTTTAGCGGGGAAGTGGCATTTAAACTTTACGATACTTATGGTTTTCCACTCGATTTAACGGCGGATATGCTCAGAGAAAAAGGTTTAAGTGTCAATGAAGCGGAGTTTGAAGCATTAATGGCAGAACAAAAAGCACGTTCAAAAGCCTCATGGAAAGGCAGTGGCGATAAAGCAACGCATGGCGAGTTTAAACCGCTTTTAGAGAAATTTGGTTTAAATACCTTTGTAGGCTATACGCAAAAAGAGGTTAAAACAAAGGTTTTAGCCCTTTTGGATGAAAATTTTAAAGAGGTCGAGAGCTTAGACGAAAACGGCTGGGTCATGTTTGAAAAAACGCCATTTTATGCGATGAGTGGTGGTCAATGTGGTGATGAAGGAAGTATTGAAGGGTATGGTAAAGTGCTCGATACCAAGAAGTTTTTTGATTTAAATCTCTCCTTGGTAGAGCTTGAAAAACCTTTACATGTAAACGATGAGGTAGCACTTGTTGTGGATCTTTCTCGTTTAGAAATTGAAAAGCATCACAGTGCAACACACTTATTGCATAGTGCTTTGCGAACCATTTTAGGTGATCATGTTGCCCAAGCGGGTAGTTTGGTAGAAAAAGAGCGTTTGCGTTTTGACTTCTCCCATCCAAAAGCCTTGAGTCATGAAGAGCTTTCAAATATTGAAGCTTTTGTGAATCGCATCATTGCAAGTGGTGTTGCGGGTGAGACAAAACTGATGAATATTGAAGAGGCAAAAAAAAGCGGAGCTATGGCGCTTTTTGGTGAAAAATATGGCTCTGAAGTGCGTGTGGTGAGTTTTGGCGATGCGAGTATTGAGCTGTGCGGTGGAACGCATGTGGAAAATGTGGCGAACATTGGAAGCTTTTTCATTTTAAAAGAGAGTGGTGTCAGCGCAGGAGTTCGTCGTATTGAAGCGATTTGTGGAGGGGCTGCTTTAGCGTATGCACAAGCATTACGCACGGAGATGGAAGCGATTAAAGAGAGTGTGAAACACAAAGAACCGTTGATTGGTATTAACCGTCTTAAAGAAGAGATTAAGAGCTTAAAAACAGAAGTAGAGTCGCTTAATGCTCAAGCAGGTAAAGCCGTTGAATCTTTACATGTAAACGGTGTAGAGTTGATTGTGGATGTTTTAGGTGCGGGGGATATTAAAGCACGGATTGATGATTTGAAAAATGAGAAAGAGTCTGTGGCGGTGTTATTATTGCAAGTTAAAGAGGATAAAGTGCTTATTGCCGCAGGTGTTAAAAATGCACCAATTAAAGCGGGAGCATGGATTAAAGAGATTGCCCCTATCGTTGGTGGTGGTGGTGGTGGAAGGGATGATTTCGCACAAGCTGGAGGTAAGGATGCCTCTAGGGTTGAAGAGGCGAAAAATGCTGCATTGGCATACGCCAAATCCCTTTTGTAAGGCTTGAGGATGCGAGATTTTTTTATTGAAAGTTTTAGTGATTACAGCAGGATTATTATCTTTTTACATGTTATCAGTGCAGCGCTACTGATTGGGAGCATGTTTACAGTACGTTTTGTGATTCATCCTATTCAAAAAGAGATCTCTGATATGAAAATACGGTTTGAAAATTGCATGAAGATGGTAGAACGTTACATGCTTTTTTCACTTCCGATGATGTTTTTTATTATCGCTACATCTGTTTTTATGCATATAGGGCTTGGCTTTCGAGGGGGAAATCCTTTAACGAATGTGATGGTGCATACCAAAGAGGCATTGTGGACGTTTATTGCGTTTAATATGCTTTACATGTATTTAAAATACCGAAGAGCCCAAAAGGGAATGGTAGAAGAGAATTATATAGAAGTGGAAGAAAATGTTGTGTTGATTGTGCGTTATTTGATTCCTTTAAACCTTCTTTTAGCCGCCATTTCAGGCTATTTCGGTGTTATTTTACGAGGGTTTTAATGATGCAACAAATCGTTTTAGGCTCATCTTCACAAACGAGAGCGGAAATTTTAAGGGCGCATAGTATTCCTTTTATTCAAAGGGAGTGTGGATTTGATGAAGAGCAGTTAAGCCTTCAAAATCCCGCACACTTTGTGTATCATGCGACCAAGGGTAAAATGCAAAGCTATCTTGCTTCTTATGCACTCGATAGAGCTGTTTTATGTGCCGATACGGTCGTCACCGCTCATGGAGAAATTCTTCGAAAAGCCAAAGATGTAGAGGATGCAAGACGCATTTTGGAGCGTCAAAGTGGAAGTCGTGTGAGCATCTTAACGTGTATGATGTATAAGTCCGCCAAATGCGAGATGATGGATTTAAGTGCGACACACTACCGTTTTAAACCTTTTGATAAAGCTTCTCTTGAAGCCTATTTACAAGGGGATGAATGGAAAGGCAAAGCAGGAGCGTGTATGGTGGAAGGGTTTTGTAAATCTTACATTGAAGAAGTGGTGGGACTTGAGAGTACAGCCATGGGGCTTAGCATTGAGAAGCTCATTCCTTTTTTATCTTAATGTATGATGTATCACAATGAATTAGCCGCTATTGCTAAATCAAATCGCACACGTACACGAAGGCTCTTCGATGAGACGTTGATTGATTTTTGCTCCAATGATTATTTGGGTTTTGCGCAGAAAAAAGCACTCTTCAATCGAGCCGTCACGCAAGTTTCCATGTATAAAACCCATGCCTCCAAAGCGTCTATGGTGGTCAATGGCTATCATCCTATCCATGAAGAGTTTGAATCCTTTTTAACACGTACCAACGGTTTTGAAGCAGGTTTGGTCTGTGGGAGTGGTTTTTTAGCGAATTTTTCGTTGATTGAAGCTTTGCCTAGAAAACGAGATGTGTTAATTTTAGATGAAGAGTACCATGCCAGTGGCATAGTTGCTGCGAAACGGGTAGATGCAACACTGCTTTTCTTTCGCCACAACGATGCCACTCATCTTGAACATCTTATCAATACCCATACACACAATCGTGTGATTATTGCTGTTGAGGGTATTTACTCGATGAGTGGGGATGTGCTAAATCCTGAAATTTTTGAGGTAGCCGATCGCTACAATGCCATTTTAATTGTTGATGAAGCACACAGTGTAGGGGTTTTGGGTGAAAATCTTCGGGGTGTATTTGATCACTTTGGAATCACTCCCAAGCCTAATCATATCAAAATGGGCACGTTAGGAAAGGCCTTAGGCAGTTATGGAGCGTATATTTTATGTTCTGAACATATCGCCTCTTTTTTACAAAATCGTGCAAAAGCATTGATTTATACCACTGCACCTTCTTTATTTGATATTGCCTTAGGGTATCAGGGATTTTTATACCTTTTGAAAAATAGAGCAAAAATTAAAGCGGAGATAGAGCAACGTCAAGCACTTCTTGCCCGTGCGTTGGGCATGAGCATTGAAGGGCTTATTTGTGCCTATCCACTTAAAGAGGGCGTGGATGCTTTAGGGGTACAACGTTTATTGATGGAGCAGGGATTTTTAGTGGGGGCTATTCGTCCGCCTACGGTTGAGAAGCCTATTTTAAGGATTATTCCTCAGTTGGGTGAATCCTTAGAATCCCTAGAATCTTTGTGTGATGTGTTGAAAAAGGGTGATGTTTGAGCTTTACATGTAAAAGCCTGAAACTTGAGAGTCACGAGAAAGTATTAGTTGATATCTCTTTTTCGTTTCAGCATACTTTTGCCTTTATTGGGGAGAGTGGGAGTGGTAAGAGTTTGACCCTCAAAGCACTCTTAGGGATGTTACCAAAAGAGCTCACACTGCATTTGGAGTATGATGCTTCCTATACCCTTGAAAGAGGAAAGAGTGTGGCATTGGTTCCTCAAAATCCCTTTACCGCACTCTCTCCCTTAACCAAAATAGGGCAGCAGTTTATGCAAGAAAAAGATGTCAGTGTTGCTTATTTGGAGATGGTTGGTTTAGAAGCTTCGTTTTTAGAGCGGTTTCCTTCTGAGCTTAGTGGTGGACAGTTACAGCGGTTGATTATCGCTATGGCATTAAGTTTGAAACCACGTTTGTTGTTATTGGATGAGCCGACTACGGCGCTGGATGAAGGAAGTAAAGGGGTGATTCTCTCGTTGATTCAAAGCTTACAGAGATCATTGGGATTTGATCTTTTATTTGTGACGCATGATATTGCAACGGTGGAAGATCTCTGTGATGAGGTAGGGATTATTCAGCAAGGGAAAATAGTTGAGCAAGGAAAAACAAAAGAGATTTTAGTGGCTCCAAAAGAGGCTTATACGAAGCAGCTTTTAAGCTCAGGATTTAGACAAAGGAGTTTTAGAACGTGAGATATATAGTAACAATTTTTTCAATGATTATTTTTGCCGTAGTGTTAGCGGTACTCTTTTTATATGCACAAGTACGTTTTGATGCTAATAAAATTATTGATTATAAGCCAAAGATTACGACGCAGATTTATGATAGAAATGGCGAATTAATGGCAAATCTTTTTGAAGAAGAACATCGTTTATATGTGCCTTATGATGAGATTCCTGCTCGTGTGATTGAAGCTTTGGTCGCGACGGAGGACACCTCTTTTTTTGAACATGGGGGGATTAATATTGAAGCGATTTTTCGAGCCATTATCAAAGATATTCAAGCGATGAAATTGGTTGAAGGGGCAAGTACGATTACGCAACAGCTCATTAAAAATACGGTTTTAACACGTCAAAAAACCTTGTCACGAAAGATTAATGAGGCTGTCTTGGCATACACGGTTGAAGCAGAGCTTAGTAAAGAAGAGATTTTAGAGCGTTACTTCAATCATGTCTATTTTGGGCATGGCTACTATGGGATTAAGACCGCAGCCCTTGGTTATTTTAAAAAGCCTTTGGATAGGCTGACATTAAAAGAGATTGCGATGCTCGTAGGGCTTCCCAAAGCACCTAGTTCGTATGACCCAACCCGTCATATGGATTTATCACTGGGCAGAGCCAATCAAGTCTTAAATCGTATGCATTCGATTGGATGGATTAGTGAGGGTGAATATACCAAAGCAATGATGGAACACCCTGTTGTTTACGATGAAACTCTCACTCGCAATCGTGCACCGTATGTGGTGGATGAAGTTATTAAAACGCTTTTACCCGAGTATGAAGATATTAAGCGTGGAGGGTATCAGATTTATACGAGCGTGGATTTGAAACTTCAACAGCTTGCGCAAGAATCACTCAAAGTGGGTTATGAGGGGATGATCTCTCGTGCGGGGAAAAAGACAGATACGTCAGAACTCAATGGCGCAATCGTGGTCGTTGAAAATAACTCAGGTAATATTTTGGCTTTGGTTGGGGGATTGGATTATGCAAAAAGCAGTTTCAACCGAGCGACCCAAAGCAAACGCCAACCAGGTTCTAGTTTTAAGCCTTTTTTATATCAAAAGGCGTTAGATTGGGGGTACTCTCCTTTAAGTGAGATTCCAGATATTTCACGAACGTATGTGAACAGCGAAACAGATGAGACATGGACACCTCGAAACTATGAAAATAATTTTGAGGGATTGATTACCCTCAAAGAAGCGTTAGTACATTCTCGCAACCTCGCAACCATCAATCTTCTCTCGTTATTGGGATTGGATAGTGTTTATAAAGAGTTTGTGAAAGATGGTTTTAAAAATCTCTCTATGGATCTTTCTATTGCTCTAGGAACCTTTGGCATTTCGCCTTTAGAATTTAGTTCTTTTTATTCGATGTTCCCTAATTATGGGGTAAAGGTAGAGCCTTTATTGGTGAAAAAAGTGGTCAATCGTTACGGGGAAGAGCGAGTCTATGAGTCCAAAAACACAGAGATAACTTCTCCAAAGCAGAGTTTTTTGATGCTGGATATGCTCAAAGAGGTGGTCAATCGAGGAACTGGACGTAACGCACAAGTAGCAGGGATTGAAATTGCTGGAAAGACAGGAACAACCAATAACAATGTCGATGCATGGTTTTGTGGTTTTTCTCCTGATATTGAAGTTTTAACATGGTACGGGAATGATAATAATACGCCGATGCAACGCAGTGAAACAGGTGGACGTGCGGCAGCTCCTGCGTTTAAACATTTTATGAGTAAATACCTTGAATTACATCCTGAAACAACCCGTAAGTTTAGTATGCCAGAAGGGGTCAGTGCTCGAAAAATAGATGGTGTTATGGAGTATTTTACCGATGTCTCTCCTCTGCCAAAATCGAGCAATAAAGAGCTTAAAGAAGAGGGCGGTTTGATTTTCTAAGGGTTACATGTAATGATAAAAAGTGTGAAAAAAGAAGAAGAAGCAAAGGGGAATTTATCCCCTTTGTAAGATTAGCATGAGAACATGGTTTTAAATTCAAATGCCGTAGGTCTTGCCTCATCTGGCCAGACTTGTGTTTCAAATTTGTAGTGTTGGTAGGTATCGATAAACTCTTTAGACATCACAGGGTTAAGATACTCATTGTCACGAATCAAAGCTTCAAGAGAACCTCTGAGTGTATGAGGCATTTGGTTAATCCCTTTCTCTCTGATTTCATCAAGTGTCAATTCAAATAAATCCTCATCCATTGGACCAATAGGCTCTGTTTTGGTGTTGATACCATCAATACCCGCTAAAAGCATGGCTGAGAAGGCAAGGTATGGGCACGCTGTTGAGTCTGGGAAGCGCATCTCCACACGGACTGATTTTTCACCTGCACCGTAAGGAATACGACATGAAGCTGAGCGATTTTGCATAGAGTACGTTAGAATGGAAGGTGCTTCAAATCCTGGAATTAAACGCTTATAAGAGTTGGTTGATGGGTTTGTAAATGCCGCAACACTACGTGCATGTTTTAAAATACCACCGATGTACCAACGTGCCATATCGCTGAGGTTTGCGTATTCACCTGCTTTGTAAAACAAGTTTTTGCCATCTTTCCAGATAGATTGGTGAACGTGCATACCGCTACCATTGTCCCCGTAAAGTGGTTTTGGCATAAAGGTTGCTGTTTTGCCGTTGAGGTGGGCAACCATTTTAACCACATATTTGTATTTTTGTACATTATCTGCTGCTTCGATAAGAGTTCCAAACTTCACACCGATTTCGCCTTGACCTTGTGCGACTTCATGGTGAACCACGAAAACCTCAAGACCAATTTGTTTTAACACCTGTACCATTTCTGCACGTAAATCGACCATAGAGTCAATAGGTGGCACTGGGAAATAGCCTCCCTTTGTTCCTGGGCGGTGACCTGTGTTGTAACCATCTTTGTACTCTTTCGCACTGTTCCAGCCACCCTCTTCAGAATCCACTTCATAGTAAGAACAGTTGATGTCATCTCTGATTTTGACATCGTCAAACACAAAAAATTCATTTTCAGGTCCAAAGTAAGCTACATCACCTAAGCCCGTTGTTGCTAAATGTTGTAATGTTTTTTTGGCGATACTACGTGGACATTTTTCATACAATTCACCTTTGTAAATGTCATAGACATCACAAAAAACAACAATGGTAGGATCTGCTGTAAAAGGGTCTAGGAACGCTGTTTCTGCTTCAGGTTTGAGGAGCATGTCAGATTTGTTAATCGGTTGCCAATGTTCGATGGATGAGCCATCAAAAGGGATACCGCTGTGGAAAGAGTCTGGATTGACCGCTTCAATGGTGTAGGTAACATGATGCCATGTTCCTTTCATATCGGTAAAACGAAAATCAACAAACTCAACCTCATTATCGGTACAATATTTGAAAAATTCTTCAACACTGTTCACGAACTTACCCATGTGTTACTCCTGCAATTTTAAATTTCAGTAATTTTATCAGATACAACTGAAAATAACGAGGGGCACTCTGCTTAAAAATTAATCAGTTGGCGCTCTCTTTCTTCAAACGTTGCACATGTTGTATACCCGTAGTGATGTGCTAACGTGCGTAATTTATCATGGCAATAGCCAATTTGTTCAGGTGTATGGGCATCTGAGCCAAACGTAATTGGGATATCATGTTCTGCCATTAATTCCATCAGTGGATGACTAGGATACTGTTCTTGAATGGGTTTTCTAAGTCCCGCAGCATTGAGTTCGATGACCATATCGGCTTTCTTTATAGCCTTAATAGCTTCTTTAGCAATGCATCGTACATCTTTTTTAGGCAAAAATTTAAACACTTTGATTAAGTCTATGTGCCCAACAATATCAAAAAGATGACTCTCTGCCATAGTCTTAATGGCTGCAAAATACTCTTCCCAAATGGCATCAATATTTTTATTTTGATAGCCTCCAATAAACTCTGGATTATCAAATCCCCACTTGCCTAAAAAATGAACAGATCCAATGCGATAATCAACCTTACGAGCCAGTACGCTCTCATCAAGATATCCCTCTAAAAAATCAATTTCATAGGCGAGTAAAATGCGAATGGAATCACGGTATTTCATCTTTACATGTAAAACCTCTTTTTCGTACGTCTCCATCTCATCAAAACGCATACGATACGCTTCATCAAAGTGCATAGGTGCATGGTCTGAAAACCCAAAAATATCTATTTTTTGTTCAATAGCTTTTTGTACATACGTTTCAATGCTACCGGTGGCATGATTGCAAAGAGGGGTGTGATTGTGCAAATCAACGATCATGTGTGTTGCCTTCTTTTTCAGGGTTTTAAAGTTAAATTATATATAAAGTTCACTATAATAAATCATAATTCTTTTTAGGAGAAAGCTGATGACGCAAGAAGAACTTGATGCTTTAATGGCAGGTGAGTTAGATGATATGCAAGATGATGCCCCTGCTACGTTAACGATGGATGAGAGTGATACATTTGAAGAGACTCCTTTGGTGGACAGCGATGCGCTTGATGATGAAAAAGAGAGAGCTACCCATCAGCTCATGCAGGAATACCGTCCCTCTTCAACGATGAGTTGGCCACCGCCACCGCCGACAGATGATCACAAAATGGTGCATCAACTAGACGATGTTACTAAAGATTCTGAGTTAAAAGCAACCCAAGTCTTTGATAAACTTGAAACGATGAACAACTTTATGATGAGTGTGGAAGATCGTGCAAAAGAAGTCAGTAAGCAAGTGAATTCCAATATTGCATTGTTTGAAACATTGGTTGCAAAATTTCCTAAAATTGAACAGTTTCAAAAAGCGTTAGATGATAATCGTACGATGCATGAAAGTGTGGAAGAAATTTTAATGCATGCGCAAATGGCGGAAGATGAAGTTATGATGACGATGGATATGATGCAATATCAAGATATTCACCGCCAAAAAATTGAACGGGTTATTAATGTTATGCGAGCATTGTCAAAATACATGAATGCCTTGTTTGAAGGCAAACAAGATGATGAAAAACGAGTGGGTTCTGCGGTTCACATTCATGGAGACACCTCCACAGAAGATGTTGTGACCAGTGAAGATATTGAGGCATTGATTGCTAGTTTAGGAAAGAAATAGTTGAAAGATATTGAGCTTCTCTCCCCTGCGGGAAATTTTGAAAAATTAAAAATCGCACTGGCGTATGGTGCGGATGCTGTCTATGCGGGGGTGAGTCACTTCTCCCTTCGGATTCGTTCAGGCAAAGAGTTTACCTATGAAAGTTTTGAAGAAGCGATAAAATACACGCATGAAAGAGGCAAGCATTTGCATGCTACCATCAATGGCTTTCCTTTCAATGCGCAGATTCCTCTTTTGGAAAAACATATTGAGCGTGTGGCGGCGATGAATCCTGATGCCTTTATTGTGGCAGCTCCTGGTGTGATAAAGCTTGCACGTAAAATTGCCCCGCATATTCCCATTCATCTCTCCACACAAGCGAATGTTCTTAATTATTTGGATGCTGAAGTGTATGCGGATATGGGTGTGAAACGCATTATCGCCGCACGAGAAGTGAGTCTAAAAGATTTAGAACAGATTAAAAAACATTTACCGCATTTAGAGTTGGAAGTATTTGTGCATGGTTCTATGTGTTTTGCGTATAGTGGACGGTGTTTAATCAGTTCCGTTCAAAGCGGACGGGTTTCCAACCGAGGAAGCTGTGCGAATGACTGTCGTTTCCCTTACACACTCTATGCCCATAACGAGGAGAGTGGAACGCTCTTTAGAATAGAGGAGAGCGAAGAGGGTACGCACATCATGAATGCGAAAGACCTCAATCTTAGTGCGCATGTCAAAGAAATTTTAGACTCAGGCGTGATTGATTCGTTAAAAATTGAAGGACGCACAAAAAGCCCTTATTATGTTGGGATTACGACTAAAACGTATCGCCAAGCCATTGAAGATTATTTTGCCAACCAATTTGTGGCAGAAAAATATATGAAAGAGCTTGATTCAACGAAAAACAGAGGCTTTAGCGATGGGTACCTTGTCAATCGTCCTTATGAAAAAAATGATACGCAAAACCTCGCCCATTCCATTAGCGAAGGAACGCATCAAGTCGTGGCACAGGTGAGTGAAGATGGTACAAATTGTCTTTGTAAAGATGTTTTAAAGTTACATGTAAGCTATGAATTAGTGATGCCATCTTCTGCTGTGGGCGTGTGCGTAGATAATGAAATCGGTACGATTTTTGAAGAGCATGGAGCGTGGAAGATTCTTTTTAAAAAGCTTCAAACGGCAAACGGTAAACAGTTCGATGAGATTCATAGTGGCAATATTCATGCCATTATGCTACCAATTCCTGTGGCGGGATTTAGTTTTTTACGATTACAGTTAAAGGATCAAGAATGAAATTTGTTTCTATTTTAATGGGAAGTAAGAGTGATTATAGTGTCATGGAAGAGTGTGCAAAAACCCTAGAGAAATTTGGTGTTTTGCATGAACTTGTGGTCTCTTCTGCCCATCGAAGTCCAGAGCGAACCCATCAGTATGTTAAAAATGCAGAAGCCAAAGGGGCAAAAGTCTTTATTTGTGCCGCAGGAATGGCCGCCCATCTAGCAGGAGTGGTTGCTTCTTTAACAACGAAGCCTGTGATTGGTGTTCCCATGAAAGGGGGCGTTATGGAAGGTCTGGATGCGCTTTTAAGTACTGTTCAGATGCCAGGGGGTATGCCTGTGGCTACGGTTGCTATTGGCTCCGCAGGTGCGGTGAATAGTGCTTATTTAGCGATGCAAATTTTGGCCATTGATGATGAAGAGTTAGCGGCAAAACTGAAAGAAGATCGTATTTTAAAAGCCAAAAAAGTTGAAACGGATTCAATGGGGATTGAAAGTATTATCTAAAAGGAGCGGAAATGAACAGTTGGATGAAAATTGAAGAGTTTTGTACTTTGGTAAATTTAGACGTTGCAGCTGTTCATGCCTTGATAGATGAAGGAAAATTGGTCGCAAAAGAGGACGAAGAGGGTTCGTATTTTGTTGAAGTCAGTCGGAGTGCACAAGCGCTGATTCCTGCAACCAAGGGGGTTGTTTTGGATGAAGCCTATGAGGGTGGCTCTGTATCCATGAGTTCTGAATTTGTTGAAAAAACGCTCGGGGCAATTTTGAGTTTGCATGAAAAAGTTTTGGATGCAAAAGAGGAGACTTTAGAGACCTTAAAAGGTGAAAACCGTTTTTTAAAAGAGGCTCTTTTTTCGATGCAGGAACTTTACGACGAAGATCGTAAAACCATTGAAACTTTAACCAAACAGATTGAAATCTTGCAAGATGAGCTTGAATTTACCAAGCGAAAATATAAAATGATGTGGAATAAAGCAGTGGAGAGTTATACGCCATCTGCAAAATAATCTTTACATGTAAAAAGGAAAGAGTGTGTTAACGTTTAGTCAAATGCTTTTAAATCTCCAAACATTTTGGCAAGAGCAAGGGTGTACCATTGTTCAACCTTACGATATGCCTGCAGGGGCTGGAACCTTTCATAACGCAACGTTTTTACGAAGCCTCAGTTCAAAGCCATGGGCAACGGCGTATGTTGCTCCCAGCCGTAGACCTACTGATGGACGCTATGGTGAAAACCCTAACCGATTGGGCAGTTACTACCAGTTTCAAGTGCTCATTAAACCCAGTCCTGATAACATTCAAGAGCTTTATCTTAAGAGCCTTGAGATGTTGGGTCTTGATATTAAAAAACATGATATTCGTTTTGTAGAAGACAACTGGGAATCACCAACGCTGGGTGCATGGGGACTTGGTTGGGAAGTGTGGCTCGATGGTATGGAAGTAACTCAATTTACCTATTTTCAGCAGGTAGGAGGCATTCCTTGCAGTCCTGTATCGGTTGAAATTACCTATGGGGTTGAACGCCTTGCGATGTATTTGCAAGAAAAAGAGTCGGTGTTTGATTTGGTCTGGAATGAGAACCCATTTGGCGTGATCACCTATGGGGATGTTCACAAACAAAGCGAGTATGAATTTAGCCGTTATAACTTCGAAGTGGCTGATGTGGCAATGCTTTTTGCGCAATTTGAAAATGCGAGTCTTGAGTGCAAACGTTGTTTAGATGAAAACATTCCTCTTCCTGCGTATGATTATTGTCTTATGGCATCACACACTTTCAATGTCTTAGATGCGAGAAAAGCGATTTCGGTGACACAACGTCAAAATTATATTTTAAAAATTAGAGAACTTGCCAAAGGGTGTGCCTTAAAGTATAAGGAAATAGTCGGCTAATGCGCTTAGGTGACATTTATGATTATTTAGACGCCCTTAGTCCTTTTTCCACGCAGGCTTCGTGGGATAACAGTGGTCTTTTGATAGGCAGTAGGGATGATGTGATTGAGCGTATCTATTTGAGTCTTGATAGTGATACGTCACTCTTAGAAGAGGTTGTGGAAAATTCACTGATTATTACCCATCATCCTTTGATTTTTAGTGGATTAAAACAGCTTGATTTTAATAGATATCCCTCATCGTTAATTCAAACAATGGTTCAGAAAAAAATTGCTTTAATTGCGATGCATACCAATTTCGACCTCTCCCATCTCAATCCGTATGTTGCCTCTTTATTGGGATTTAAACTGCTTAGATGTGAGGGTTTTGTTTGTTATTATGAGGTGAATCAACCTTTTGAAGAGTTTGTTTTACATGTAAAGAGTGTTTTTCAGCTGGAGCATGTACGCATTGTACAGGCAAAAGAGTGGATAAAAACGTGTGCGATAACCACAGGTTCAGGGGGCGATTTGATACGAATGATAGAGGCTGATTGCTTTTTGAGTGGTGATTTTAAATACCACCAAGCATTAGAAGCAAAGGAAAATAAGCTCTCATTAATTGACATTGGGCATTTTGAGTCTGAGCGCTATTTCCCAGAGTGTTTGGCGCTTCATTTGAAAAATTTCCCATTACAAGCTATAATGTCAAATTCGAAAAATCCGTTTCAGTATACATAGAGGACACAAAAGAGATGAATAAGTATTTAGAACAGTTAATTGAGCTTTCCAAGTTAGACAAAGAGATTGATGATTTTGCACCACGCATTGCCAAAATTGAGAAGATGTTAAAACTCTCTTTAGAAAAAGAGAAAGAGTTTAAACTTCAAGCAGAGGCGTTGACGACAGACATCGCTGAAGCTAAGTTAAAGAAAGGCAAAAATGAGGCTCATTTGGCTGAACTTTCTGCTAAGCTTAAAGATATTGCTAAAAAGAGTGCGTTGGTCAAAACTGCAAAAGAGGTTAAAGCGCTTCAACTTGAAGAGGAAATTTCTAAAGAGCAGTGTGATTTTGCCAATGATGAAATTGGTCGTTTAGAAAAAATTATTGAGTTAAAACAATCGAATATTACACTTTTAGAAGAAAAAATTGCTGAAGCACAAAAAGAGTCTGAGAGTATTAAAGCATCCATTGATACGCAGATTCAAGAGATTGAAGAAGAGCGAAGAAGTGTTTATCAGGCAAAAGAAGAGTTATTGTCTCAAATGAGTCAAAAGATTTTGACATTTTATGAAAAAATCCGTAAATGGGCAGGAAATTCAACCGTTGTTCCTGTCAAAAAACAGGCATGTTATGGCTGTTTTATGCGTATCAATGATAAAACCTATGCAGGTGTTATGAAACAAGATGATATCGTAACATGTCCGCATTGTGGACGTATTTTGTACAAAGAGATAGAGGAAGCAAAGGCGTAAGCTTGAGCTTTTTTTACTATTTTTTGGCAACGCTACTCTATATTTTAGCGTTGCCTTTGTTGCTCTACCTTCGGTTAAAACCTAAATACCAGCACTCTATTCCCGCTCGTTTTTTTTTGAAATATACACCTCCTTTTCAAGGTGAAAAGGGCATTTGGTTTCATGCATGTTCTTTTGGAGAAGTACGTTCTTTAAGCCCATTTATTCATCAAGTGCGTAACCCTGAAGCGGTGCGTATTAGTGTGATTACACACACAGGCTTTGAAGAAGCTCAAAAATATTCACATGCTCAAGTGCGTTATTTACCTTTTGAGATTTTCCTCCCTTTTTGGGTAAAAAATCAAAAAACGTTGATTGTGATGGAAGCAGAACTGTGGCCAATGCTCTTTTGCGTTGCAAAGGCTAAGGGGATGAAAACGGTTTTATTGAATGCCCGTATTTCAGATAGATCGTATGCGTCTTATCAGCGATTTTCGTGGATTTATCGTTGGATATTTAGCTATGTAGATGTTGTTTTAGCGCAAAGCGATGTGGATGCAAAACGTTTGGTTTCTTTGGGTGCGAAAGAGGTTCATGTCGCTGGGAATATTAAAACCTTTCAAGACTATCGACCTACGAAGGTGTATCGTAAAATGGATGCAAGACGTGTGGTGATTTTGGCGAGTACGCACGAAGGTGAAGAGGAATTGATTTTATCTCGTATTACACTTCAACCTCATGACCAACTGATTGTTGTGCCAAGGCATCCTGAGCGATTTGAAAAAGTTGATCTCTTGTTACGGGAGTATGTCTCTCGTAAAGAGAAGTCTTATGCAAAATTTTCTGAGGATGAAACCTTAGAAAAAGATATCCTTTTATGCGATAAAATGGGTGAGCTGATTAATCTTTACGCCATCGCAGATGTGGTTATTTTAGGAGGCTCTTTTATCAATGGTATTGGGGGACATAATCCGTTAGAGCCTGCTTATTTTGGTGTTAGACTTATCAGTGGTGAATTTATTTTTAATCAAAAAGTATTATTTGAAGCGGTTAAAAATGCCTTTACATGTAATGCAGAGAATTTAGCAAATGTTTTTGAGCATGTGGAGAGCTATCCCAAAAGTGCGATTGCTCATCGAGGTGATATCAGACCTCTTTTGGATAAATTATTAGGAAATGAAGATGGAAAAAGCGTATAAATTATTGGCATTGCAAGAGGGAATTTCAAACCGTGCGGCTAAAGAGTTAATTGATAGAGGTGTCGTCTATGCGGCAGGTAAAAAAGTGAGTGTTGCCAGAGGCGAGTTAAGTCCTAGTACAAAATTTAAAATCGAAAAAATAGCACCGATTAAAGTTCTTTTTGAAGATGAGTACATTATGGCGGTGGATAAACCTGCGTTTATAACCTCTGAAGAGGTGGCTGAAATTAAGAAGTTACCGTTATTGCACCGTTTAGATAGAGAAACTAGCGGCGTGTTATTGCTCACCAAAGATGATGAATTTCGTCAAAAAGCGGTGAATGCTTTTAAAAAACGTGAGGTACATAAAGAGTACATTGCTATTGTTGAGGGAAAAGTGGTTGAGGCTACGGAAGTCAATGCGCCTATTTTAACGATTAAAAAAGGCAATACGGCTTATAGTAAAATTAGTCCTGATGGCAAAGAAGCGATTAGTTATATAGAGCCTTTGATGATTGAGGGGAAACGCTCTAAAATAAAGGTAACGATTGAAACAGGACGAACACATCAGATAAGAGTGCATCTTAAAAGTATTGGTGCTTCTATCTTAGGTGATACAGAATACGGCGGAAGACCGCATAAACGTTTAATGCTCCATGCGTCTAAGATTATACTTTTAGGGTATATTTTTCAGAGTAAAGAACCTGAAGATTTCATTAAATTTAGTGTATAAGCCTTTTGAAGAAAAATTGCTTGCAATAGCTATTTTATCGCTATTTTAAAGCAGTTTTTTTCTGTGCAACAGTGTGTGTATTTTAAGGTTTTATTTAGTTTAAAGTATTGTTTAGATAAACTTCCACCCATTAAAAAAATATCATGAATAGATTTTGAAAGAAGGATAGTCCGTGTTTGAGGTTTTAACTGACTCATTTCGAAGTGCCATTAATAAAATTCGTTTCAGTGATGATGAAAAATCATTAAAGAGTGCTTTAGAAAATCTCAAAAAAGCATTATTGAAAGCAGATGTTCACCATAAAATTGTTCGTGATTTATTGCGTGAAGTTGAAATTGAAACCAAAGCAAAAGGGATTGGTCAAGCGAACTTTTTACGTGCGTTGAAAACCAATTTGACACAGATTTTGACCGTTTCAGGACGTCAAGGCTTTGTTTTTGCTTCCAAGCCTCCAACCACCGTTTTGATGGTAGGTCTTCAAGGAAGTGGTAAAACAACGACAACGGTTAAATTAGCCAATTATTTAAAATTAAAACAGAAGAAAGTACTGGTCGTTGCTTGTGATTTACAGCGTTTAGCAGCGGTTGAACAGCTCAAACAGTTGTGTGGTGCCAATGAGATTGACCTCTATTTTGAAGATGAGAGTGCCAATCCCATCGCCATTGCAAAAAATGCGATGCAAAAAGCCCGTGCGGGACTTTATGATGTCGTTCTTGTTGATACAGCAGGTCGTTTAGCGATTGATACGGAGTTGATGGAACAGCTTGAGGCCATCAAAAAAGAGGTCTTGCCTGATGAGATTTTTTATGTAGCAGATTCGATGACAGGACAAGATGCCGTACGCAGTGCTGTAACATTCCATGAAAAAATTACACTGAGTGGTGTTATTTTAAGTAAATTTGATGGCGATGGCAAAGGTGGTGTTGCCCTAGGAATTGCTGAGCAAACCAATGTACCACTTCGTTTTATTGGTGTGGGTGAAAAGGTAGCGGATTTAGAGCATTTTATTCCTGAACGTATTGTTAGCCGTTTAATGGGCGAGGGTGACCTTGAAACTTTGGCGGAAAAAACAAGTGCGATTATTGATGAAAAACAAGCGAAAGCGATGAGCCAAAAAATCAAAAAAGGTCAGTTCAATTTCAATGACTTTTTAGATCAGATGGAACAGATGAAAAAGCTTGGAAGTATGAAGTCTTTGATTGGGATGATTCCAGGGCTCTCTTCTGTGGCAGGGAAACTTCAAGATGTGGATATGGAAAACTCTGTGGAGATGAAGCGAATCAAAGCGATGATAGGCTCTATGACGAAAAGAGAGAGAGAAGATCCAGAACTTCTCAATAACAGCCGTAAACGAAGAATTGCTGAGGGCTCAGGCTTATCACAAGTCGAAGTAAATCGTTTTTTAAAACAATTTGGAAATGCTGCAAAAATGGCGAAGAAATTCTCAGGTAAAAAGGGAATGCAGGATTTGCAAAATATGTTAGCCCAAAATAAACACGCACACCTTCGTTAAGGTGTGACGGTTTATATCTGCATGTAATCTTTACATGTAAATCTAAGCCGTACAAACAAAATTTTAAGGAGACCATAAAAATGGCAACAGTTGTTAGATTAACACGAATGGGAAGAAATAAAGCACCGTTTTACAGAATTGTCGTAACAGACAGTAGAAAAAAGCGTGATGGTGGTTCAATTGAGACGATTGGTTATTATAACCCACTTAGCAACCCTCAAACAATCAAAGTAGATGAAGAGAGACTTGCTTACTGGAAAAGTGTTGGCGCAAAGCTGAGTGACAGGGTTGCAAAAATCACTGGTAAATAGTCATGATTGAGAAATTTCTCGAAGAATTTGCCAAACTTTTGGTGGATAATCCAGCAGGTGTTAGGGTTGAGCGAAGTGATATTGATGGAACATTTTGTGAAGTTGTCATTTATGCCGATAAAATTGACACAGGTAAATTGATTGGCAAAGATGGGAAAATGATCAATTCGCTAAAAACACTTATTTCTGGATGTAAAGCCAAAGATGGGATATCGTATCGTGTGACTGTTAAAGCCAACGATGAATAAGCAATCAACACTCATTGAAGTCGCTAAAGTTGGGCGACTTGTGGGTTTAAAAGGTGAGTTAAAACTGCATCTTCAGTGTGATTTTCCTGAACAATTTAAAAAGGGAAAAACGTTTACGACAGACAAAGGTGAAGTGCTCGAAATTTTTTCTTACAATCCTGAACGAGGACTTATCTCCTTTGTAGGATTTCAGGAGAGAGAAAAAGCAGCAAAACTTGTCAATACGACTCTTTTTACTTCCAAAGAAGATTCCCTTCAAGAGTGCGCTCTTAAAGAGGGTGAATTTTTTTGGTTTGAGATGATAGGGGCAAAAGTCATTGATGAGGGCAACCTTTGTTTGGGTATTGTGGATGAAATTGAACGGATTGCGGGGATAGATTATCTGGTGATTCGTACCGATGCAGATTTGGTTCAAAAAGGATTGGTAAAATTATTTTATCTGCCCTATATTGAACGGTATATTCTCTCCTTTGAAACCCTTTCAAAAGAGGTTTATGTTAAGGATGGTTTGGGCATTTTGGAGAACTCTTAATGCAGTTTTCGTATGTCACACTGTTTGAGGGGCTTATCGCCTCTTATTTTGAAGACTCGATTTTAAAGCGTGCCATTGCCAAAGAGCTTTTACATGTAACATTTTTTAATCCAAGGGATTACACAAAAAATAAACATGGTAAGGTAGATGATTATCAAGCCAGTGGTGGAGCGGGATTGGTTTTATTCCCTCAGCCTTTGTTTGATCTTTTAAGGTGTATTAAAAAACAATCGCCTCAAGCGTACATTGTTTTTCCAACACCTTCGGGTAAGCTGTTTACACAAAACGATGCAAAGCGATTAGCGATGAAAGAGCATATCGTTTTTGTAAGTGGACGTTATGAGGGTATTGATGAACGTGTGATTGAGACGTTTGCCGATGAGCTTTTTTGCATTGGGGATTATGTCTTAACAGGAGGCGAACTTCCTAGCCTTGTCATGAGTGATGCGATTAGTCGTAACATCAAAGGGGTTTTAGGAAATGAGGATTCTTTGAGTGTGGAGAGTTTTGAAACTCCTTTATTAGAGGCACCGTGTTTTTCAAAACCGTCTCTTTATGAAGGAAAACCTGTTCCCTCAGAGTTTTTAAAGGGAAATCACGCTAAAATCACGAGCTTAAAAAATAAAATGTCTGAATCTAAGACAAAATATTTCAGACCAGATCTGTTTTCTCGCTTTAGCGTGAAGCATTAGAATGATAAAAAAGGATAATAGATGAGAAATAAATATATCGAAGCTTTTGAAGCAGGACAGATTTCTGCGAAGAATGTTCCTGATTTTAGAGCAGGTGACACAGTAAGAGTTGCTGTAAAAATTGTTGAAGGCGATAAACAACGTATTCAAAATTTTGAGGGCGTATGTATTGCTAGACGTGGTTCTGGTACTGGTGAGACGTTTATGGTCAGAAAAATCGGCGCAAACAGTGTTGGCGTTGAGAGAATTTTCCCAATTTACTCAGACAGTATTGATGAAATTGTTGTAGTAAGACGTGGTGTCGTAAGACGTTCAAAACTCTTCTATCTTAGAGACAGACGTGGTAAAGCCGCAAAAATTAAAGAACTTAGAAAATAATCTTTTTTTGGGGAGTAACATGAAAAGAGTGTTACTTCCTTCCTCCTTGTTTTTTCCTTCCTCAACTTCTTTAAAGAAACTTTTATGAAAACAACTAAACGGTGTTTAACCTGTATTTATGACCAAAGTAAACGAGCTTGTGAACTTTTACATGTCAGTGTTGATGAGGCACGTAGAATTGATAGTGTTGCCTTAGCGATGATTGAGCAGTATGATATGAATCAAACACCCCCTCACAATGCTGCCCCATTGTATGAAGCGATGGCAGAAATTTTAGGGGTAGAAGATTTGTATGGAACGTTTAAAAAAGAGTCCTCACAAAAAGCTAAAGCGTTTATCCCTTTATGTCAAGAGCACCTTAACACAGCAGAAGATATTTTTTGTGTTGCAACCAAAACAGCAGTCGCAGGAAATGTGATTGATTTAGCCGCCGTTATGCAGTATGATTTGGAAGAGGAGTTGGAAAAAATTTACCATACTTCTTTTGCGATTGATGATGTCAAAGCCTTAGAATCCAAACTCTCTCAAACCCAAACTTTGGTTTATTTAGCCGATAATGCAGGGGAAGAAATTTTCGATAAACTCTATATTGAGACGATTAAAAAACTTTATCCTACCATAGAGGTATACTATTTTGTGCGGGGTCGTCCGATTATTAATGATCTTACATGTAAAGATGCCTTAGCCTCAAAAATGGATGAAGTGGCTCACATTGTAGATAGTGGTGTTCCTACCCCTGGTTTGGCTTTGGATATGATGTGCGAAGAGGCACGTGAGGTTTTTTATAGGGCAGAGTGTATTATCGCTAAGGGGATGGGAAATTACGAGTGTTTGGGCGAAACAAAAGGCTTACCACTTTTCTTCCTCTTTAAAGTGAAATGTTCTGTGGTTGCAGATGCTGTGGGTGCAGATTTGGGAAGCATCGTTTGTAAGGCATCATGCTCCTAAAAGGTTTTGCGTAATGCGAAAGGTGTTTAAAAGAACCCTTACTTCTTCTAAGTTTGATAGTTTTCTTGAGAAATACTCTATCTCCAAAGAGTACCTCTTTATCAATCGAAAAATGGTGACACGAGCACTTTTTATTGGTGTTTTTATTGGTGTAATTCCTATGCCTTTTCAGATGTTTTTAGTGCTTGGAATGATTTTTTTTATGAAATTTAATGTACCTATTGCGCTCTCTATGGTTTGGCTAAGTAATCCTTTAACCATACCTTTTATGTACTATATTGAGTATATGACAGGGAGTTATATTTTAGGGATGGAGCATGCGTCTGTGACCCTGAGTCTTGAATGGTTTGAAAAACATTTCACACGCATTATGCTGCCTTTGTATGTAGGAACACTCTTTTATGCGGTGAGCTTAGCTCCTTTGGTCTATTATGTGGTAGATAGATTATGGATTTATTCTGTACGAAAAGAGCGAAAGAAATCTCAAGAAAAGCGCGCTTCTTAGAGCGCACTTTGTAGTTCAACATAGGCAGTATGCAGGGCTTTAACTCCCTCTTCAATCTGTTCAAGGCTTGAATTAGTGTAGTTTAGTCTTCCATAGCTACTGATGCGTTTATCAGCAAAAAAGACGCTTCCAGGCACAAAAGCGACCCCTTTTTCAATGGCTTTATCAAAGAGCTTCATGCTATCATCACACGCTTTAAAATCAACCCAAATAAACATACCTCCCTCTGGTATAACAAATTCAATGCTCTCTTTAAAAGAGTGTTTAAGCGCATTCACCATAGCATTACGTTTGGGACGATAGTGTGCGATAAGTGTTTTAACATGCTCTGCAATCTCGCCATTTTGCATCATCCGTGCACAAACGTGTTGAAAAAATTTTGAGTTTTGTAAGTCTGTACTCTCTTTGGAAAGGGTTAAGGCACTAATCACTTCAGAAGGCGCTTTCATCCAGCCAATACGAAAATCAGGAGCAAGGGTTTTTGAAAATGTGCCCAGTGCAATGGTAAGTTCTGGAAGCAAATCGGCAAAGGAGATGGAGGGTTTTCCATCGTAACGAAGCGCTTCATAGGGGCTATCTTCCAATAAAATCACATGGTATTGTTTGGCTAAACGAACCACTTCGTGGCGATTTTCTAAGCTATACGAATAGCCTGTGGGATTTTGAAAGATGGGAATCGTGTAGAAAAATTTTGGTTTTGCTTCATGAAAAAGTTTCTCAAGTGCTGTTATATCAACCCCATTGGCGTGTAAAGGTACGGCTTTAATGGTGGCGTTGTACATATGAAACAGTCCGAGAGCAGCGAGGTAACTAGGGTCTTCAACCACAATGCAATCTTTTTCATCTAAAAAGGTTTTGCACACCAAATCCAGTCCTTGTTGGGAACCGTTGGTAAGCATAATCTCTTTTGGGTTAGCAGAGGCATACTGTTTGGCAATTTCATTTTTGAGTGCATCGACACCTGAGGCGTTGCTGTATTGAAAAAGACGCGCATCATCGCTCTCTAAAAGTGCTTTTGCATGAAAGGCGATGCGCTCTTTGGGAAAAAGGGCAGCATCAGGAAGTCCGCCTGCAAAGGAGATGATTTTATTTTGAGCGGTTAAATCCAAAATGGTTCTTGTAAACGAACGTGACGCAGTGGTAATACGGCGTGCAAATTTTGTTTGCATAATTTTAAACCTTTATAAAAATGTGGGGTTATTATAGCCACGAGCTATTTTACATACCACAGAAAATGAGGGATTTGTTTTGTCCATTTGTGCTATAATTTTTGTATGAAACATAAGCAAAGCACAAAAAACGACCATTTAGAGCGCATTAATGAGGTGCTTTTTCGCATTCATAGTGACCTAGAACACAATGGTAGTGTGGAAGAATTAGCCTCTTTGGTTGCCATGTCCGTTTTTCATTTTAACCGTGTCTTTAAAGAACGTGTGGGGGAGAGTGTGCATGCGTATGTTAAGCGTGTCAAATTAGAACATGCGGCTAATTTACTGCTGTTTAATCCTAGCGCTACCATTACGCACTGCATGCAAGCGGTTGGTTTTTCCTCCAATGCCTCGTTTACCCAGGCCTTTAAAGAGAATTTTGGTGTGACACCTACCAAGTGGCGGGAAGTGGATAAAGCCAACGAAAAACGAGATTTTACCTTTTCTGAAAAATCGTTACATGTAAAGATTCAAACCATGCCTTCTTTTGATGTGGCGTACGTTCGTCACAAAGGCTATGATCGTACAATTCAACAGGCGTGGCTCAAATTACAAGCGTGGGCGCTTGGGCATGGAGTAGACTTTTCAGATCAGAGAATGATAGCCTTGCATCATAGCAATCCTCGGTTTGTAGAGTCATCGCAATGTCACTATGTTGCGTGTTTGGAGCTTCCTAAAGGAAGAGAGTTTTACCGCAGTGGCGACATTGGGGTGATGCGCATTCCTCAGACGTTTTGTGCTGTTTTTTCTCTAAAAGGGGTTTATGGCGATTTAAAAAAGTATATGGATGTGATTTATCATGAGTGGTTTCCCCAAAGTGCGTATGAAAAAATAGCCCTTCCTTCCTTTGCGATTTACCGAGAAAATCATTTTATCAATGCCGATGAACGGTTTGATTTGGATTTTTGTGTGCCTGTACGCTTTAAATAGATATAATTCCCTAAAAAAAGAGTTCTCATGAAATATGCGCCTATTTTTATTACCGCTACCAATACCAATGTGGGTAAAACCTATACCACACTCAAACTGCTTGAAGCACTGAGTGCTAAAGGGTTGAGAGTGGGAGTGATGAAACCTATTGAAACGGGTGTCCTTGATGTTCCTTTGGATGCGACACTTTTGTTTGAAACCGCCAAACGTTTTCATCCAGCTTTGGCACAACTCTCTTTAAAAGAGATTGTTCCTTACTGTTTTGAACTTCCCGCATCTCCTTTTGTTGCAAAAGGTCGCAAAAAAGTTTCGGTGGAGGTGTTGCAAAAAGCCTATGAAAAAATCGCCTCTTTATGTGATATTGTCCTGATTGAAGGGGCGGGTGGCTTGTTGGTTCCCATCGAAGAGGATCTTTACATGTACGATTTTATTCGTCTTTTTGAAGCCAAAACGCTTTTGGTGGGGCATGATGCGCTAGGGTGTATTAATGACATTTTGCTCAACTTACATCTGCTCGATAGTTTAGGTGTTGAGGATTATGAGTGGTGTGTCAATTTTAAAGAGGAGCGTGAAAGCTTTGATAAAATTACCCTACCATTTCTCAAAAAAACCTTTGGTAGGGTGCTCTCAGTTCAGGACAATATGCCCTTGATTGTGAAGAGTTTAGTAACTAATGGTGACATGAATGGGGATGTACTCTAAGGGTCTATCAGAGTATTTGATAATGGTTTGATTTTTATAGGTGGCAATGTTTTTGTAACCCATAAATTTTTCAGTACCTTTCTCTTCATATCGGGTGACACAACGGCGTTCTACTCGGTATTCAGGAGAAGGGGCTTGGGTGTTTTGTTCGGCAACGTTTTTACCAACGAGCGTTCCAACAATCGCACCACCTACGGTTGCGGCAGTTTTACCTGTTCCTCCGCCAACTTGGTGTCCCAAAACGCCACCTGCCACCCCACCAATAATCGCACCCACGGTGCCAGAGCCAGAAGAAGATACGGGTGGTTGTGAAACAGGTACATGTTCATCCCAACACTCTTGATAAGGGGTGCTTGAGGTGACAGTTCTGTATTCAGGTTTTGAGCTAATCACACGGATAGATTCTTCAAAGCTAAAACTCTCTGCGACGAGGAGAGAACCCGTGGTTAGCAATGAAAGGACGATGATTTTTTTCATGATTGTCTCCTTTTTTTTGAATTGTAACATAGACGGGGTAACGAAATGTTAATAGAGATACGTATGCGAGGATGGGATGGGTGAAAAGGGAATTTAAAGAGCTGTTCAATGCGTTTGGAAAGCAAAGAGCGCCTTTTTTCTTTGTGATGGATTATGCACAAAAACAGGGGTATGCCAAAGCGCTTCGTGGACTTGATGAGGATATTTTGTATGCGTTGGATACGCCCACTCTTCCGCCTGAGGGTTTTACATGTAAAGCCTTCTCGTGGCATAAAGAGCCTCCTTGTAAAGAGGAGTATCTTGAAAAGTTTAATGCGGTCATTGACGAGATAAAGGCAGGGAATACCTATATGCTTAATCTCACAGCTCCTACAAAAATCACTCTTTCATGCGATTTAAAATCACTCTTTTATGCAACAAAGGCACGATTTAAGCTTTATTTTAAAGACCAATTTGTTGCATTTTCCCCTGAGCGATTTGTGCGCATTGAAAACAATACCATTCATACTTTTCCCATGAAAGGAACGATGGATGCGAGTATTCCTAACGCCAAAGCGCTTCTTTTAGCCGATGAAAAAGAGAAAGCGGAGCATGTTATGGTGGTCGATTTACTCCGCAATGACCTCTCAAGAGTCGCCAAAAACGTCAGGGTGGAGCAGTTTCGCTATGTGGAGCAAATTCATACGGCAGAAGGGGATTTGCTTCAAGTGAGTTCTCACATTCAAGGGGAATTAGAAGAGAACTGGCATGCGCATATTGGTGATATTTTTTTTCAATTACTTCCCGCAGGTTCGATTAGTGGGACGCCTAAGCGTAGCAGTGTGGAGATTATTGAACGCATTGAAGGGTATGAGAGAGGGTTTTACACGGGTATTTTTGGGGTCTATGATGGAGAAAAACTTGATAGTGCGGTGCTGATTCGTTTTATCGAAAAGTGTGAAGAGGGGTATGTGTTTAAAAGTGGAGGGGGCATTACCCTTTTAAGTGATGGAAAAAAGGAGTACGATGAACTGTGTGATAAAGTCTATCTCCCCGTGTTTTGAGACGATTAAAGCGGTGGATGGTGTGCTTCAACACCTCGTTTTTCATCAAGCACGGTTTGATAAAACACGTAAGGAACTTTATGGAGAGACATCAAAGATTTTTTTAGCGGGGCATCTTTTTCCGCCTGATAAAGGGGTTTATCGGGTGCGGATGGAGTATAGTCAAGGGATTGAGAAGATAGATTACACGCCCTATACGCCTCGTATATTTCAGCAGTTTGTCGTGGTTGAAAAAGAGATGGCGTATGCGTACAAGTATTGCGATAGGCGCGTATTACAAAGCCCATTCTTAGAAAAATATGACGATGTAATCTTTACATGTAAAGGGGTATTGCGTGACACGAGTGTCGCCAATATCGCCCTTTTGATAGATGGTGTGTGGCAAACACCTCAAGCGCCACTTTTGAAGGGTGCAACCCGTGCGAGACTACTTTCTAGCGGTTGGTTGCACGAGACAGTGTTGACACGCCATAGCCTTCAAAAAGCCCAGAAATTTGCTATAATGAATGCACTTATAGGATTTAAAGTCCTTCACAATGTATTAATTAAGGATTAAATTTTGAATTGGGATCTTAACGCACTGTATGAAAATGAAATGGCATTGGATGCTGATTTAAGCGATGCGAGCGTTCGTGCTAAAAGTTTTGAAACAGTTTATAAAGGCAAACTCAAAGAGTTGCAGGTCAACGAGTTTTTAGAGTCTATTCGTGAATATGAAGCGTTAAATGAAAAGCTAGGTCGCATTATGACTTATGCATTTTTACGCTTTGCTACGAACAGTGAACAGGGCGCATTTTATGCAAAATACCAACATGAACAGAGTAAAATTGCTGAAAATCTTCTCTTTTTTGAATTAGAATTTAATAAGCTAAGCAAAGTAAAACAAGAAGAATTTATCGCTTCGGTGCCGATGTATAAGTTTTATTTAGAATCTTTAATGGAAGAGAAACCCTACCAACTTTCCCAAAAAGAGGAGCGTATTTTACTCAAAAAAGAGATGACCTCCGCTTCTGCGTTTAGCCGTCTTTTTGATGAGCATTTTAGCCGTCTAACGTTTGCGTACGAAGGAGAAAAACTCTCCGAAGAAGAGATTTTGAGTAAATTGCAAGATGCCAATCGTGAAGTGCGAAAAAAAGCCGCACACGTTTTTACCAAAGGGATTAAAGAGCATCAGCCATTATTGGGGTATATTTTTAATATGATTAAAACTGATTTGGCGAGTGAGTGTGAGCTTCGAGGCTATAAAAATGCGGAACAGCCTCGCCACATGGACAATAAAATTACCCAAAAAAGTGTGGACGCACTGGTCAATAGTGCAGAGCGTAGTTTTCATTTGGTGCAAAACTATTACACACAAAAAGCAAAATTACTAGGATTAGAAGAGCTTTTTGAGTATGACCGCTATGCCCCTCTTGAGGATTCTAATGCTCTGTATGATTTTGAAACCTCTCAAAAAATTGTGCTTGAAGCTTTTGCAAAGTTCAATCCAAAATTTCATGAAATCGCCTCTATGGCGTTTGAGAAGGGGTGGATTGATGTATTCCCTAAAGAGAGAAAACGAGGGGGAGCATTTTCGCATCCTGCTACACCTTCGACGCATCCCTATGTGCTTTTAAATCATACCAATACCAGACGAGACCTTTTTACCTTAGCCCATGAATTAGGACATGCCATTCATCAGTATCTCTCTCGTGACGTGGGATATTTGGGGAGTGATACACCTTTGACAACTTCTGAAACAGCGTCTGTTTTTGCGGAAATGCTCGTTTTTGATGCGATTAAAGATGGCTTAAGTAAAGAAGAGAAGCGTTCTTTGTATGCGAGTAAGATTGAAGATGTTTTCTCAACACTTTACCGTCAAATTAACTTTACAACCTTTGAGCGAAAAGTGCATGCGCATGAGGGTGAACTAGACCTTGAAACCTTTAATCGTTACTGGATGGAAGAGAGTCAAAAAATGTTTGGTAAGAGCATTACCCTCTCTAAAGATTATGCATTGTGGTGGAGCTATATTCCTCATTTTATTCATTCTCCTTTTTATTGTTATGCGTACAGCTATGGGCAGTTGCTGGTTTTAGCACTCTATGGCTTGTATAAAAGAAGTGATAAAGAAGCGTTTGTCCACAATTACACACAGTTTTTAAGCGCTGGGGGAAGTCAAAGTCCTAAAGCATTGATTAAAAAATTTGGGTTTGACATTGAAGATGAAGGTTTTTGGCAATTAGGCATTGGTGAAATTGAAATCCTCTTAGAGGAGTTTAAAGGATTGTGCGATGATTGAAGCACTGCTTGGAGATGAGACATTTCATGGTATGATGAAAAGGCATACCCGTGAGATTGTGGAGTTGCTCCTTCAAAAAGGGGTTCATTTTTCCATTTTGACAAATATCTCAGATGTAACGTTTGATCCGATGCTTCCTGAGTCTATTACCCAAAATTTTAAGCCTATTACGATGTTTTTTTTAGCGGGGTATACGTTTGAGAGTACGTATATTCAAGAGGATATGGTGTATTTTGAGGCAGGATTTGGGAGTGATAATTTTGGCTCTTTGGTTTCTGTCCCTTTGGATGGTATTTTGCAAATAGTGATTGAAGAAGTGCCTTTGTTTATTAACTTAAGTACCCCTTCGAAAATTGCTAAAAAAGAACCCAAAGAAAAAGGCATCAAACGCTCTATGGAAGCGTTGATGTCCAATCCTGAAAATCAAAAGTTGATTAAAAAGTAGAGAGTGTTGGTTTTACGGGGTGTTTGCTCATCAAATACGTAATCACACTGTCAATGAGTGCATCATGTTTTCTATCTTTGAGGTAGCATAGATAAAGCATTCGAGTGAGTTTTAAGCCTCTCATTTTTGAGGTAAAAAGTTCGCCTCTGTCTACTTCATCAGCTATGATATGTTTTGAAAGAATAGATACGGTGGGAACCCCTTCGTCGGTTCTACATTTAAGAAGGGTTTGCTTTACCGCTGTTGAGCTGGTTAAAATGCTTTTAACTTTGAAGCTCTTACAATCAACGTCAATTTTTTCAAAGGTATCATGGATAATTTTACGGGTATTTGACTCTTCTTCCCTGCAAATCCAATTAAAACTAAGAAGGTCTTCTTTGGTTAAACTTTTAGGCAATGGAGATTTACTTGCAATCACCAATTCATCCTCCATCCATTCACGATAGATAATGCCTTCTTGAAAATAGGGTGCTTCGACAAGGGCTAAATCCACTTTCTTATCGAGGAGTTTTTCCGTAATATCGGAGGTATTTTCGACTTTAAGCATGACATTGTTTTTAATAACATCTTGAATATCGTTGAGAAAATCAGGCAGAATGTAATTACCAATGACCGCAGAAGCTCCTAAGACAAAAATAACCTCTTTATTGACCAGTCTTAGCATTTCACGTTCTGCTGCTAAAATCTGTTTTTCAAGTTTAAGAGCGACTTTATAGAGTTCTTCACCTGCATTAGTTAATTTGATTCCATTTTTCTTACGATCGACGATTTGAATATCTAAATACTCCTCAAGGAGTTTGATTTGTTGGGTCACAGCGGGCTGGCTAATCCCTAGTTTTTTAGAAGCTTTGGAAAAACTTTTCTCTTTGACAACGGTAATAAATGTCTCTATTTTAGAAAAATCTTTAAGCATGTGATAAATCCTTCTTATAATGATCGAATCATAAGCATTATAACCTAAATGAATAAATTTCAGAAGAGAGATGGCTTAAACTTTTTTTGCTATAATAAAGACTATATCAACTATAAAGTGGAAATGTATGCAAGATTTAGCGATGTTAAATGAATCACAACAAGATGCGGTCAAATGTGTAGATGGTCCTGTGCTTATCTTAGCAGGTGCGGGGAGTGGTAAAACCAAAACGATTACTTCACGGCTTTCATACCTTCTTTCTTTAGGCATTCCCTCCGCCAATACGCTCACCCTTACCTTTACCAATAAAGCGGCTAGTGAGATGAGAGAGCGTGCGATGGCGATGATAGGCTCTCATACCTATCCTCCTTTATTGTGTACATTTCATAAATTTGGCTTACTCTTTTTAAAATTTCACATGGATAAATTAGGGCGTAAAAATAGCTTTGTGGTGATAGATACCGATGATAAAAAACGTATTTTAAAAAGTCTCAATACCTCCTCTGAGCTTCCAACGAGTATGATTGCCAGTGAAATTTCTCGCTATAAAACCTCTTTGCTGGATCCTAAGATGGCGTGGGAAAAAGCGGAGCAACATCATTATCAGGTGATTGCTAAATTGTACGAACAGTACGAAGATTATCTGCTCTCCAATAATTTGGTTGATTTTGATGACCTCTTAGTGCTTCCTTATAAAATTTTAGAGAGTGATGAGCGCTTGTGTGAAGAGACCAGTAGACGCTATCAGTACATTATGGTCGATGAGTATCAAGATACCAACGAATTACAGTATAAACTCCTTCGAAAACTCTGCCACACACATAGTAATTTATGTGTGGTCGGCGATGATGACCAGAGTATTTATGGTTGGCGGGGAGCGAACATTAAAAATATTTTAGAGTTTCACGAATCTTTTGAAAATGTGAAAATTGTGAAATTGGAGAAAAATTATCGCTCCACAACGCAAATTTTAAAAGCGGCCAATGATTTAATTGAGCATAATCGTGGACGCATTGGTAAAGTGTTAGAAAGCACCAAAGGAGAGGGTAAAGCCATTGATGTGCTTGAATCTCACGATGAAAACCAAGAAGCACTGAGTATTGCTCGAAAAATTAGAAAGCTTATTGAAAGCGGTGTGAGTCCTAGAGATATTGCGGTGTTGTACCGCATTAATGCGCTGAGCCGTTCTTTAGAAGAGGGTCTAAATAAAGAGAAAATCCCTTACAATATGGTCGGAGGCGTGAAGTTTTACGAACGTGCTGAAGTGAAGGATGTCATTAGTTATCTTCGTGTTATCGCCAATCCGCATGATGATTTTTCCATTAAGCGCATTATCAATCGTCCTAAGCGAGGATTGGGAAAAGTTACGATGGAACGCATTTTTAAGGCGGCGTATGACAATAGTCAATCCATTTATGCGTACATTACATGTAATGAATCTGCCATTGAAAAAGAGGCGACAAAAAAGGCGGCTTTAGCGCTTAAAGCGTTTGTGGAAAACATTGCGCATATGCAAAATGTCCAGCAAAATTCAACGTACGACATGATAGATGCGATGGAAGAGGCATTTGCGATTAAAGAGTATTATAACAATCAGCCAGACTCGCTAGAGCGTCTCTCCAACATTGATGAGTTTTATGGACTTTTTAGAGATTATGTGAAACAAAATCCGCATATGGGTGTCGATGATTTTTTAAATGAGTTAGCGCTTCAGAGTGATCAAGACCATATTGACAGTGAAAATATTTCGATTATGAGTATTCACGCAAGTAAAGGCTTAGAGTTTGAGTATCTGTTTGTGATTGGTTTGGAAGAGGGATTTTTCCCATTGGTTGGGGATGGAAGTGACATCGAAGAGGAGCGAAGGCTTGGGTATGTTGCTATAACCAGAGCCAAAAAAGAGCTGACCCTTAGCTTTTCAGGTAGCCGTTTTTACAAAGGAAGGCGAACAGAACTTTCCAAAAGTCGCTTTTTAAAAGAAGCGGGGGTTTGTGAGGGAAGTTTGATTTTGGAGAAGACCACCTCGTTTAAAAAAGGGGATTTGGTGAAGCATAAAATTTTTGGTATCGGGCGTGTGAGTGAGGTGAGCAAGGTAGGACGAGAGTTTAAATTGCAAATTAATTTCAGTGGTACAAAGCGAGATATTTTAGCTTCATTTGTGGAGAAAATTTAATGCAAAACCGTCTTTTTGTCGCCTATAAACCTGCCGATATGGTTTGCAACCACTTTTTAAGTCGAATCAAAAGGCGTTATGGTGTTAAAAAAGCGGGGTTTTCAGGTACGCTTGACCCTTTTGCAAAGGGTGTTTTGATTGTTGCGTTTGGGCAATACACCCGTTTGTTTCGTTTTTTAAAAAAAGCGCCTAAAACCTATCGGGCAACGCTGTGGCTTGGCGCATTTAGTCCAACATTGGATAATGAAAAAATAGAACGTGTCACGCAGATGGCGCCCTTTCATCCTGATTCGATTGCGATTGCACTTAAGAGCATGATAGGGCAGAAAACCTATCTTCCTCCGAAATATTCTGCTAAAAAAATAGAGGGAAAACGTGCGTATGATTTGGCTCGAAGTGAACAAGACTTTGAGATGAAAATGATTACGAGTGAAGTGTATGAGTGTCATTTGGTGCATTATGCGCATCCTTTTTTAACCTTTGAGATGACTATTTCTGAGGGTGGGTATGTGCGAAGTATGGGCGAGATGATTGCAAAAAAGCTCGGATTTGAGGGGTGTTTAAGTGCGCTAGAGAGGCTTAATGAAGGCGCATTTGTTTATGAGCACGAAAAAGCGCTTAATCCCTTAGCATATCTTGATTTACCACGCAATGGTTACCTTGGAGACCCTTTAGATGTGCTCTTAGGTCGAAAATTGCAGGTAGAAAATTTTGAAAAACAAGAAGAGGGTATTTATTACATTCTCAATGATGAGATGCTTAGTATTGTGCAACTCAGTGCAGATGGAGTAGAATACCTTTTAAATTCATTATCGCTAAAGGCGTAACATGTTAATACTAACACGAAAAATAGGTGAGGGTGTTATTTTGAATGATAATATCACCGTGCGGGTGATCGACATCTCTAAGGGGCTGGTCAAATTAGGATTTGACGCACCTAAAGAGATGATGATTTTGCGTGAAGAGTTAGCGCAAGCGATTAAAGAGAGTAATATTGAAGCGAGTCGTAGTGTTGCTTCAGATGCACTGTTAGATTTGAGTAAGAAGCTTTTTTAATGCAGTATCACGCACATGCTAAAATCAATATTTTTCTTAAAATTGTGGGGACTCGTGGAAATTACCATACCTTAATTTCTCGCTTTATGCGCGTTTCTCATCTTTTTGATACCCTCTCTTTTGTGCCAAAAACTTCTTCTGCGCCTTTTGAGTTAGTGGGTGATTTTAACTGCTCACTTGAGCACAATACCGTTTATAAAATTTTTCAAACGCTTCAGCGTCATGGTTTTGCCAAAGACGTTGAAGCAATAATGAAAGAGTATGCTTTACATGTAAAGAAGGTGATTCCTCAAGGAGCAGGTCTTGGTGGAGGAAGTAGTGATGCTGCCACATTTTTACATATGCTCAATGATGTGGGAAATTTAAACCTGAGTCTGCAAGAGCAAATGGAGCTAGGAAGTAGGGTCGGTGCGGATGTTGCTTTTTTTGCCTCAGGGTATGAGAGTGCCAATGTCAGTGGCATTGGGGAAGTGGTTGAAAAGTGTGACGAAGTCGCATTAGATTTAGAGGTTTTTACGCCTCCTCTTGCTTGTGAGACAGCTCGTGTTTACAAGATGTATAGGGAATATTTTTTGCAATCGATGAATATTCCTTTGGCGCACGTCATGGTTGACATGAAAAGTGAAGCTTTGCTTAAAGCTTATGGAAGAGAAGCACTGAATGATTTGTATCTGGCGTGTTTAAAAGCGTATCCTGTCTTAGCGTCGTACGCCAAAGAGGGATGGTTTTTTAGTGGCAGTGGGAGTAGTTTTTTTAGAATGAAAGAGAAGGTATAGCAGAATGGGTGAAGCGGTTGCACGCAATAAAAAAGCGTTTCATGATTATGAAATTTTAGAGAAATTAGAAGCGGGTATTGTCCTTCAAGGCAGTGAAGTTAAAGCGATTCGTCAAGGCAGAGTCAATCTTAAAGATTCGTTTGTAAAGATTATTAAGGGGGAGGCGTTTTTATTGAATGCGCATATTTCGCACCTCTCAACTGCCAATCTCAATTTTGCACCGAATGAACGAGCGCCTCGAAAATTGCTTTTACATGTAAAACAATTACGTAAATGGGATATGAAAGTCGCCAAAGATGGCTTGACCATTGTTCCTCTTGCCATCTATTTCAATGCAAAAAATCTTGCTAAAGTGGAAATTGCACTTGCTCGTGGTAAAAATGAACATGATAAACGAGAGAGTTTAAAAGAAAAAGATGCACAACGAGAGGCACAAACAGCCATGAAAAATCATGCATATAAAGAGTAGTTTACAGATTATTTATCTAAAAAAAGTAGAATAAGCCAAAAAATATGAGGGATACAATGAAAAAATATATTGGTTTTATGGTTGTTTTGATAGGACTACTGTTTATCGGTTGTAGTTCTGAGCCTAAAAATGAGGTCATAAGTGTTGTGAAAGAGACCTACAAAGAGGGTGAAAAGGTTGAGCTTAAAAGCGTTTCAGGAGCAAAACTAACGTTAGTGCGTAAAAATGGTGGCTTTGTCATTGAAGAGGATGAAGGGAAAGTTATTTTAATTGATATTTTTGGTACTTTTTGTCAGCCATGTCAAGAAGAGGCTCCTTCTTTGATGGATTTTCAGCTTCAAAATAGCGAAGAGTTGATGCTCGTTGGTCTTAATTTTCTTGAAGAGGTGAGTGATGAGTATGTGATTGAAAATTTTGCAGCAAAATACAATGCGTACTATTTCATTAGCAATTCACCTAAGAACAAAAAACTTGTCGAGACAATTTTACAAGATATCGCTTACAAACAAACGCTTCAAGTGCCGTTTAAAGTGCTTTTAAAAGAGGGTGCTTACCAGAAGGTGACGGATATCTATCAAAATGACCCTAATAATAAATTTTACATTGGCAAAGTTTCACTTGATGTAATTCAAAAAGATCTTGATAAGTTAGTATCGAAATAGAGGATTTGGATGCATCAGAGTAATCCAGCGTTTGAAAATGAAACGGTTGAACTCATTGAGATTAAAGAGCCTAGATTGTACAAGGTTCTTTTACTGAATGATGATTATAGTAGTATGGAATTTGTCATTAAGGTTTTGATGCAGATTTTTCATCACAGTTTTGAAAAAGCGACTGAAATTATGTTGAGTGTGCATGAAAAAGGTAAAGGCTTATGTGGGGTTTATGCCTATGAAATTGCTGAGACGAAAGTGTCACAGGTAAGAAAAATGGCAAAAGAAGAAAAATTCCCATTGCGTGCCATTATGGAAGCAGAATAAGGAGAAGAGTATGGTAAGTCAAGAACTCAATTTTGTTTTCAATGATGCGATTTCGTTTGTGCGAAAACACCGTTTTGAATATATCACGGTGGATCATCTCTTTTTTGCGCTATTGAGTAATGAACATATTATTGCTTTGCTTCAAGAGTGCGGCGTGAGTGTGATGGTTTTAAAACGTGCTATGGAAAAATACTTTGCGGTACATCCTCAAGTCGTTCCCAGTGATGAAAATTATGAACCCGCAGAAACGGTTGCTCTCTCTCGTGTCATTGAGTCTATGATGTTACATGTAAAGAGTGCGGGAAAAACAGAAGCCAGTGTGTATGACCTTTTAATTGCGATGATGGACGAACAAAATGCTTTTTGTGTTGCCTTGTTGATGCAACATGGGGTGGATAAGTTAATGATTATTGAAGAGGTCACAGCGCTGAGTCTTCCTGAAGAAAAAGTAGAGAATAAAGAAGAAGAGAAAGAGAGTGCGCTTGTAAAATATACGATTGATTTAATTGCCCTTGCAAATCAAAAACAGATTGACCCTTTAATTGGAAGGGCTGATGAACTCAAACGCATGATGCAGGTTTTGTGTCGCAGAAAGAAAAACAATCCTTTGCTTGTGGGCGAACCAGGTGTGGGGAAGACGGCTATTGTTGAGGGATTAGCTCTTTACATTAGTGAAAATAAAGTGCCTGAAATTTTAAAAAATACCCCTGTGTATGCGCTGGATATGGGAGCGTTAATTTCGGGGACAAAGTATCGAGGAGATTTTGAAAAGCGCCTCAAAGAGATTCTCGTTGAACTGGAAGCGCAAAAAGGGGCTATTTTATTTATTGATGAGATTCATACCATTGTGGGGGCGGGTGCAACAGGAGGAGGTTCGATGGATTTATCGAATTTGCTTAAGCCTGTTCTTGCTTCTGGTAAGTTGCGCTGTATTGGGGCAACTACGTATGGTGAATTTCGCAACTTTTTTGATAAAGATAAAGCCCTAAGCCGTCGTTTTGCGAAAATTGACATTTTAGAGCCGAGCCTTGAAGATGCGTTTGCCATTGTGAAAGGGTTAAAGAGTCATTACGAAGCGCATCATGGCGTGAAGTATTCCAATGATGTCATTAAAGCCTCTGTGGAATTGGCGAAAAAGTACATTAGCGATAAGTTCTTACCCGATTCGGCGATTGATTTGATTGATGAAGTGGGTGCGTCGTTTCACTTAGCCAAAAAGCGTAAAAAAGTGGTGGAACTCTGTGATCTTGAAGCGGTACTCTCCAAAATTGCCAATATCCCAAGTCGCAGTGTGAGTCAAGATGAGGGTGAGGTGATGGCGCACTTAGAGGCGCATTTGAAGGCTAAAATTTTTGGGCAAGATAGAGCGATTGAAGCTTTGTGTAAAGCCATTAAGCGAAGCCGTGCGGGACTTGGAAATCCTACCTCGCCCATAGGCTCTTTTTTATTTGCAGGCCCTACGGGTGTGGGAAAAACGGAAGTGGCAAAGCAGTTGGCGTATGAGTTGGGTGTTCATTTTGAACGCTACGATATGAGCGAATATATGGAGAAGCATACGGTGAGTCGTTTGATTGGCGCACCGCCTGGTTATGTGGGATACGATGAGGGTGGTCAGCTTTCTGAGGCGATTAAAAAGCATCCGTATTGTGTGCTTTTGCTCGATGAGATTGAAAAAGCGCATCCCGATATGCTCAACATTTTATTACAGATATTTGATAGTGCGACCTTGACGGATAATAATGGCACAAAGATTGATTTTCGCAATGTTATTATTATTATGACGTCCAATTTAGGCACTAAAGAAGCGCCAACGATGGGCTTTACCAAAAGTGAGACCTCTCGTGCGGATGAGGCGATTAAGTCCTTTTTTGCGCCAGAGTTTCGAAACCGTTTGGATGAGGTAATTCATTTTGCACCCCTAAGCGAAGCGGTGATGGTCAATATCGTCGAGAAACTCTTAAATGAGCTCTCTGAGCAACTCAAAGACAAAAATGTCAAAGTTATCGCAACGCTTGCGGCTAAGAAGCAGCTCGCAAGTGAGGGATACAGCAAAGAGATGGGCGCTCGTGTGATGCGTCGGGTGATTCAAGAGCAGATTAAAACACCGCTTGCAGAAGAGGTGCTTTTTGGCAAGCTTAAGCATGGTGGCGTCTGTACGATTGATGTAAAATCTAAAAAATTACTCTTTAGTTACAGCGGTGGCAACTAAAATTCTTATTCCACAGCTTCATCCAAAAGATTTTAGCTTTCCCAATCCTTTGGATGCAAGTGATGAAGGGCTTTTAGCATGGGGTGGAGATCTCTCGTGTGAGCGTTTAATACAAGCGTACCAAAAAGGTATTTTCCCGTGGTTTAATGAAAATGACCCTATTTTATGGTGGTCTCCCAATCCTCGTTTGATTTTGTTCCCTGATGCGATGAAAATCAGCAAAAGCCTTCACAAAAGTATGAAACATTTTGAGATACGCTACGATACTGATTTTGAAAAAGTCATGCGTTTGTGCTTAGAGACACGTCTGCACAAAGGGCAAAAGAGCTGGATTAGTGAAGCGCTAATCGAGGCGTTTTGTACGTTACATGTAAAGGGTTTGGCACACAGTGTGGAGACATTTTTTGAGGGAGAACTCGTAGGTGGGCTTTACGGGCTTTATCTTGGGGGTGTTTTTTGTGGCGAGTCAATGTTCTCAACCCAAAGGGATGCTTCCAAAGCTGCTTTGGTGGGACTGTGTAGGAAAATAAATGCCTTAGGTGGAGATTTTATTGATTGTCAGTTGCCCACGGAACATCTTAAATCTTTGGGTGCATCTGAGATAAAACGTGAAGTATTTTTAGCGATGTTAGCAAGGAGTTTAAACAAAAATCTACCAACCGCATGGTGATTTTTTGATGTGAGTCAAAGAAAATTTTATGTTAAAAGGAGTATTATTCTCCTCTTAATAGGCGGTGAGCTTTTATAGTTCTAGTTCAAACTTTTAACTTTTATTTTATGTTTCGTCTTCATTGAAACCATAAATGGAAAACAAAAGGATGGAAAACAAGTTGACAAACTTTATGCTTTACATGAGAGCATAAAAGCTTTTAAAAAACGAGAGTTTTTTAAAACGTGTTTGAAACAGGAAAACAAAGAAATGGAAAACAAAAATGGAACACACACAACACTACCTTTTTACCTCTGAAGTGGTCAGCCCAGGACATCCTGATAAATGTGCGGATATCATCGCTGATAGCATTGTGGATACGCTCTTAATTGCCGATAAAAACTCTCGTGTCGCGAGTGAGGTTTTTGTTGCAGGTAAACATGTCATTATTGGTGGAGAGGTCAATACCAAACGTATTCTCTCTTTTTCGGATTATGAAAAAATTGTCAAAGATGCGCTTGCTAAAATTGGTTACGATGGTAAGTCTTCGTTTACAAAAGAGCAATGTTTGCACCCCGATGAGGTGAAAGTACAAGTCCTTCTTAATCAGCAAAGCAGTGACATTAACCAAGGCGTGGATCAAGAAAGTGGTGAAATTGGTGCGGGTGATCAGGGCATTATGTTTGGATTTGCTTCTTGTGAAACGGCTGATTTTATGCCAGCAGCAATTACGTATGCGAGAATGCTGTGCGATAAAGTCTATCAGTATGCACTAAAACATAATCATAAACTCGGTGTAGATATTAAAACCCAAGTGACAGTAGATTATGGTACCAAACAAAATTTTGAAGAGTGCAAACCTCAAAAAATCCATACCATTGTTGTCTCTGCTCCTTCCAACGAGCATATGAGTATTGAAGAGGTGCGAACGCTCATTAAAGGATTAATTGACGATACAGGACTTCCTACGGAGTTGTATGATCCTAATGATACGATTATTCATATCAACCCAACAGGGCGTTATGTCAATCACAGTTCACTGCACGATTCAGGACTTACGGGTCGTAAACTGATTGTCGATAGTTTTGGTGGCTATGCTCCTATTGGGGGTGGTGCGCAATCGAGCAAAGATTATACTAAAGTGGATAGAAGTGGGCTTTATGCAGGACGTTGGATTGCTAAAAACATTGTTGCCGCAGGATTGGCGAAGAAATGTTCGGTTCAGCTTTCCTATGCGATTGGTGTTGCAAAACCCGTATCGGTTTCTGTGGATACGTTTGGTACATACACCAGCGTGAGTGATGATCTCCTCTCTGAGTTTGTTCTCAATACCTTTAGTTTAACCCCTCGTTGGATTACGGAAAAATTTGGTTTGGATAAGCCAAGTGAAGATACCTTTTTGTATGCTGATGTCGCAGCACGTGGACAAGTTGGACAGAGTGATTATCCGTGGGAAAAACTTGACGCCGTAGAGCTTTTTAAAACCCTCAAAAAATAGGTATTTTCTTTTTACATGTAAAGATGAGTAAGCCTCATCTTTACGGTAAAATCACTCCACTTTTACCACTGTTGGCACTGTGGTAAATCACCGTTTGATACTTCTTTGCGTAGTAGCGTAGCAGTAAATGTTGTAAGGTTTGTTCAATAGAAGGATAAAACCATGCGTTATTGCTAATGGCTATCATCTGTTTTGGATTTCCTTTAAAAAGTGTATCAGTCGTTGCTTCAAAACAGATTGCGTTTCTAAAAGAGGCTTTATTTATCACAAAATCAAACGGTTCTTTTGCCTTTTGATAATCTTTTGCCCCATCGAAAAAGAGTTGATTAATGATCGTGATCATAAACGCAGGGAAAGGTACTTCCTCTCCAAAAGGAACCAACACCACTTTATGAGCGATCTGCATCTCTCCTTGATGAAAAAAGTAGGATGAGTTAAAAAATCCTTGATTTTCTTCATAGGTCAGTGCGCCTGTAACAATCGCAATTTTCTGTGAATAGGTTTTCAGTGCGTCTATGAGTTTAGGTGCTAGGTTTAGGTAGAGTGGAAAAGCGCTCTCTGGCAAAATAATCAACTCTTTTTTGTTTGCGATAGCCTCTTCAATCAATGAAAAATTAAGCGTAATTGCCTCTTTTTGATACGCAGCATCCCAACGCTGTGATTGAGGGACATGTATAGTGGGTAACGCAACATCCAACACAGGTGGTGTTAAATGTGTAGGGGGTTGCCACAGGAGTGCAAGGATTAAAGGTGCGATAGAGAGGGTTTTAAACCATTTTGGAAGTGCTTTAAGGAGTGCAGTACTCAGTAAAAATAAGCCAAAGACAAGAGAGGTTGTTGAAAAATAACTGTCTAAGAGCGTGAGTTGAAGTTTGAGCCAATTAAACCCAAAAGGATCAACAAAATTAAGACCAAACAGAAGAGGCGCTTGAACATAGATGCAAGAAGAGAGTTTACCTATCAGCCAAAATAAAAACGCATAGATCAGGGCAACACCAAGAATCACGAAAGGAATAAGAAAAGCAAGGTCGTAATAGACAAAACTAAAACTAATCCAATAAAACCATAAAATACCTGTAAAGAAACCACTCCAAAACCATACTGCACGATGCTCCCCTAAAAGAAGGTAAAATCCTAGAAAAGCGAAAAGGGAATTGAGAAGTAAAGAGGTGAGCTCAAAATAACTAAAGTAAATAAAAGCACAAAGGCAAAGTGCTATAACAAAGGCTTTTATTATATAAATGCGGGTAAAATAAATATCAAAAATTTTTCTAACAAAGGATTTCCATGCAAGGTTCTGCAAATTTAATTTCTTCTTTACTTCCACTCGTTGTTCTTTTTGCGATTTTTTATTTTCTGGTGATTCGTCCACAACAAAAGCAGGTTAAAAAGCACAAAGAGATGATTGATGCCCTTAAAAAAGGTGATAAAGTCATTACCAATGGTGGGTTAATCTGTGAAGTTGTGAAACCTGAAGAGGATTCTATCAAAGTTAAGCTTAATGATGAAGGTGTCATTGTTAAAGTTTCACGCGATTATATTTCAAAGAAAATCGATGAATAACAGTAGAAAATTGAACTATCGTTTAGTCATTTTTGTTATTGCTATTATTTTTGGAGTAGGCATGTCAATGCCTACATTTTTGCAAAGTGAAAAAGGGGCAAAAATCTCTTTAGGTCTTGATCTTCAAGGTGGTCTTCATATGCTTTTAGGCGTTAAAACCGAAGAAGCTATCAAATCAAAAATAAAATCTATCGCTTCAAGTATCAAATTTTTCTCCCAAAGCAATGACATAATTATTGATGATTTGAAAATCAATGGTGATGTGCTTTCTTTTACTCTTTTAGATAAGGATGAAGAGAAAAAGCTTGATGAGATGATTAAAACGATTAGTGGATTGCAGAGTGAAAAAACAGGTTTAGCGTATACTCTTTCTCTTGAAGATAAAGAAAAAGAGCTGACTAAAGAGTATGCGATTTCTCAAGCCATAGAGACAATTCGTAACCGTTTGGATCAATTTGGTTTGGCTGAACCCAATGTCGCTAAACAAGGAAACGATAAAATTTTAGTTGAACTTCCTGGTATTAAAAATGCAGAAGATGAGCAACGTGCTCGTGAATTGATTGCTAAAGCAGCGCATTTACAACTCATGGCAGTGGATGAAAAAAAACAAGACCGTGCCAATACGATGAGTCCAACAGAAGCAGCACAATATGGTGATGTTATCTTAAGTGATGCTAAGAGCGATACCATTCGTTATGTTCTCAAAGAGATTCCTATCTTGGATGGAAGTATGCTCACGGACGCTAAAGTTGGTTTTAGCGATATGAAACAGCCTGTGATTAATTTTACGCTTAATTCAGAAGGTGCAAAAATTTTTGGTGACTTTACAGCGAGTAATATTGGAAATCGTTTAGCCATCGTTTTAGATAATAAAGTCTATTCTGCACCGAATATCCGTGAGCGTATTGGTGGGGGAAGTGGTCAAATTAGTGGTGGTTTTAGTGTGAAAGAAGCACACGATGTTGCGATTGCTTTGCGTAGTGGTGCATTATTGGCTCCTGTAACTTTGCTAGAGAAACGCAGTGTGGGTCCATCGTTAGGAGCAGATAGTATTCAAGCAAGTTCTCTTGCCTTGATTTCTGGATTTTTCTTAATTGTTGCTTTTTTGATTATGTATTATCATATGGCTGGTGTATTTGCAAGTATTGCTTTATTGGTCAATTTTATACTTTTGATTGCTATTATGGCACTTTTTGGAGCCACTTTAACACTCCCTGGTATGGCAGGTATCGTTTTAAGCCTCGGTATGGCAGTCGATGCGAATGTTATTATTAATGAACGTATTCGAGAATTACTGCGTCAAGGCATTGCCATTAGGCAGGCGGTTGAAAAAGGGTATGAAAATGCGATGAGTGCGATTGTAGATGGTAATTTAACCTTAGCCGTCTCTTCTATTATTTTGTATGTCTATGGTACGGGACCTATCAAAGGTTTTGCTATTAGCATGCTGATTGGTAACTTAATCTCAATGTTGACAGCGATTTTAGGAACGCATGGCATGTATGAGGCATTGATGTCTTATATAGAGAAAAAGCATAGCATTAATTTTTGGTTTGGCATGAAAAAGAGAGGTCACTAATGGAATTTTTTTCAAAAGGTAAAATTTATAATTTTATGAAATACGGACGCTCTTTTGTCCTTTCAACACTTTTTTTAGCAGCCATTTCTTTGGTCTTGATTGTTACAAAGGGTTTTGACTATGGTGTTGATTTTGCTGGAGGAACGGTTGTTCAAATCAAGTACGAGGCGAAAGCCCCTTTAGATAAAATCAGAGAAGATCTTGCAAAAGATAAAATGTTCGCAGGTGCACAAATTACGGAATTTGGTTCTGATGAAGAGATTGTTATTCGCTTTTCAACCGTGAGTGAAAGTGTGGGACAAGATATTGGGGATCATATTCGTACGCTGCTTAAAGATACAGGTAGCTTTGATATTCGAAAAATTGATATTGTGGGTCCTAAAATTGGTAGTGAACTACGTGAAAAGGGAATTATTTCTGCTATTTTAGCTGTTATTGGTATCTTGATTTATGTGGCTGTACGTTTTGAATGGAAATTTGCGGTGGCTTCCATTATTACGCTTGTGCATGATATTACCATTACGTTAGGCGCTATCATTCTTTTTAATATTGAGATTAGCTTGGACGTTTTAGCAGCTGTTTTAACATTAATCGGGTATTCGCTTAATGATACGATTATTATTTTTGATCGTATTCGTGAAGAGCTTGAAGAGACAAAAAATATGAATTTTTCAGAAATTATTAATATTTGTGTTTCTAAAACGCTTTCTCGTACGACTATTACTTCATTATTGGTTTTCTTTGTGGTCTTAACCCTCTATATTTTTGGAGGAGAGATTATTCACGGGTTTAGTTTTACGATGCTTTTAGGTGTTATTATTGGTACTTATAGTTCTATTTTTATCTCTGCTCCCTTTTTAACATTGATTGGATTTAGTGTTGAAAAGTATAAAGCTAAAATTGCGTTGAGAGAGAAAAATAAAATTGAAAAAGCCAAAATGCGTGCCATGTATGAAAAAGGCACGGTTTAATGTGATGGAGAGAGAATGCAGTACAATCCTTTAGAAATTGAGAAAAAATGGCAAAAAACATGGGATGAAACCCAAGCGTTTGAGCCATCCACTGATTTTAGCAAAGCAAAAAAATATATTTTAAGTATGTTTCCTTATCCTAGTGGGCGTATTCATATGGGACACGTGCGTAACTATACGATTGGGGATGCGATCGCACGACATCATCGTAAAAATGGCTTTAATGTACTGCACCCTATTGGTTGGGATAGTTTTGGTATGCCAGCAGAAAATGCGGCGATTAAGCATGGGGTACATCCGAAAAAATGGACGTATGAAAATATTGATTATATGCGTAAAGAACTTGCTTCTTTGGGACTCTCTTTTTCTAAAAAACGAGAGTTTGCCGCCAGCGATGTGCTTTATACGAAACATGAACAGCGTATTTTTATTGAGATGTTTAATAAAGGCTTGGTGTATCAAAAAAGTGCCACGCTAAATTGGTGTAACACTTGCCAAACTGTTCTTGCCAATGAGCAAGTCGAAGAGGGATGTTGTTGGAGGTGTGATAACCCAGTAGAACAGCGTTTGCTCCCCGGTTACTACCTCAAAATCACACAGTATGCTCAAGAGTTACTTGATGATTGTGAAAAACTCAAAGCGGGTTGGCCCAATCAAGTTTTAACCATGCAAGAAAATTGGATTGGACGCAGTGAAGGGTTGGAATTTTCGTTTAACTTAAGTGATGATGCTAAGGCAAAACTTGCTCATCAGTTTGAGAGTTATAAAGTTTTTACCACGCGTCCTGACACGATTTATGGGGTGAGTTATTCTGCTTTAGCGCCTGAACATGCGATTGTGAACTATTTGATTGAGCATAAACTTTTAAGTGAAGAGAAGATTGCGCAGATTAAAGCGATGCAACGTGTGGGGGCACGTGAGCGTGCTCAAGCACCTAAAGAGGGTGTGAGTTTAGAGATAGAGGTCATGCATCCTTTAACAGGTAAAAAAGTGCCTGTTTGGGTAGCAAATTTTGTCTTAATCGAATACGGTGGGGGTGCTGTTATGGCAGTTCCAGCCCATGATGAGCGTGATTTTGAATTTGCAAGCAAATATAATTTACCCATTATTCAAAGTATTGAGAGTAACACACCTTTTGATGGTACATGCGCAACGACTGAATACGGTACACTTGTGAACTCTGCTGAGTTTAGTGGTCTTGCATCGAAAGAGGCTCAAAAAGCCATTATTGCTCATTTTGAAGCACAGAAAATGGGTACCAAAGTCATTAATTACAAATTGCGTGATTGGGGAATTAGCCGTCAGCGTTATTGGGGTGCGCCAATTCCGATGATTCATTGTCCCAAATGCGGACTGGTTCCTGAAAAATTTGAAAATCTTCCTGTTGCCTTGCCTGATGATGTTGAAATTAAAGGTGAAGGCAATCCTTTGGATAAACATCCAACATGGAAATATACAACGTGCCCGTGTTGTGGTGAGAATGCGATTCGTGAAACCGATACCATGGATACTTTTTTCCAATCCAGTTGGTATTTTTTACGCTATACCACAGACCCGTCCTTGTGGAATGATGTTCCTTTTGATAAAGAGAGTGCCAATTATTGGATGAACGTAGACCAATATATTGGGGGTATTGAGCATGCGATTTTACATCTTTTGTATGCACGCTTTTTTACCAAAGTGCTTCGTGATTTAGGCTATGTCAATACCGATGAGCCGTTTGCCAATCTTTTAACCCAAGGTATGGTGCTTAAAGATGGCTCGAAGATGAGTAAAAGTAAAGGCAACACCGTTGATCCTGATGCTATTATTAAGACCTATGGAGCGGATACGGCACGTCTGTTTATTTTATTTGCAGCGCCTCCTCAAAAAGAGTTGGAGTGGAATGACAGTGCGGTTGAAGGAGCGTTTCGTTTCTTAAAACGCTTTGCGCAAAAGAGTGAAAATGCTTTTACATGTAAAAAGATTCCAGACATTAATCATGCAACACTTTCTAAAGAGTCAAAATATGCTCGTAAAAAAGTGTATGAAGCATTGAAAAAATCGAATGAGATTTTTGAGGGTGGATATACCTTTAATACATTGATTGCGGCATGTATGGAAGCGCTCAATGCTCTAAGTGATCAAAACGATGCGAATGTGTGGAGTGAGGGATATTTTGTGCTTTTAAATGTTTTAGAACCGATTATTCCGCATGTATGCTGGGAGATGAGCGAAACACTGTTTGGGTGTGCGAATTTTTCACCCATTACCATCAAAGAAGAAGTTTTTGTAGAAGAGAGTATGATACTTGCCGTAACCGTGAATGGTAAAAAACGCTCTGAAATTGAAGTTGAAACCTCTATCTCAAAAGAGGAAGCCCTAAGACGTGGCAAAGAGAGTGCTGCAAAATGGTTAGAGGGCAGTGAAGTGATTAAAGAGATTTATGTCCCTAATAAATTGATTAACTTGGTGGTAAAGTAAAATGAAACAACTTTTTCTTGGACTCTTGATTGCTTTTTTTATGGTTGGATGTGGGTATAAACCCTCTTCTTATTATGCAAAAAGAGCACTTGGGGAGAAAATTTATGCAGACGTAACGATCTCTAGGCAAGATCCAAGAAACAGTGTAATCATTAAAGATGCTGTCAATGAAGCAGTCGTTAATCGTTTTAGTGCAAAGTTAGTGAGTAAAGAAGAGGCGGATAGTACGTTACATGTAAAGATTCAATCGATCTCTTTTTCTCCTTTAATTTATGATATTTATGGATATGTTATTGCCTATAAAACAACCGTGACGCTTGTGATTGAGTATGAAAATGCTGCGAAAAAAGTCGAAAAATTAACGGTTTCAGGAGAGTATGACTTCTCCATCGAATCCAATAGTGTTATCTCTGATTCGAATCGCTTCGAGGCAATTCGAGCAGCGGCATCAGATTCTTTAGATGAGTTTGTTTCTAAAATTGCAATTAAAGGGTTGCGCAATGGCAACAACCATTAATGAAATTATCAAAGAAGCTTTAGAAAGAGTCAAAGCTGAACACCTTAATTTAACCCCTGACAATTATGCTGCTGTTTTTTGTAAAGTGGCAAAGCAAAAAGGGGTAATTGTTGAAGATTGTCAAAAAGTTGACAAATATACTAAAAAATTAGAATCAAGTGTGATAGCAGATATGAAACGGTTTAATATCGCTTCCCTTGATGAGTTGCTCTCTTTTTTAGTCGCACGAGTCAATCGTGTGAATGAAGGTGACGCAATTAAAATGATCAATGCGCTGAATCTTTTGTCCAAGCGTTTATTGCAAGCCATTACGCTCCTGCACGACGCTAAAGCAACCAGCCTTGCTAATGCCTCTTTGGAGCGGATTGATTTTCATCAAAATATTCAGTCTATTGAATTGGTGAAAGATAAATGGTTTGACTTTATCTCTAACTATAATGATCATTATCTGAAGAAACTAGACCTTTATGGGCATGTGAATAAAGATGATTTGGAAATGATGGTGAGGGATATTGTCAAACTCTTAGACAAAGATACGAGCGGTGAGCTTTATAAGGCGCTTGTGCCTTTGATTATCGCTTCTCTTGTCCCCTCTATTGCTTCAGGTATGAATGATGAGTTGGCAAATATTAGCGCAGAATTACGTCAGTCTCCTGATGCCTTAGGTACACCTGCTCTTCAAAAAGAGATTCGTTCTTTGATTGGCAAGCGTATTGAACTCGATAAAGCAGAAGTCCAAAAAAAGGTCTCTGTACTCGATAAAGTCTTAGATGAGATTAATAAACGTATTGCTGAGTTGATTCAAAGCAGCCAAGTCAGTCATGAACAGGTCAAAGGAATCAGAGCTGATTTACAAAACATCAATTTTTCACACGATAGTTTTGAAACGGTGCATGCAAAACTTTTACATATCGCCTCTTCTTTAGAGAGCGAAACAAAAACCTTACACGATAAAATGCTCAGCAATCAAGAAACCATTACAAAATTACAAAATCGTGTGAATAAACTCGAATCTGCTTTAGTGGCAGCAAAACAAGAGGTGAAAATTGACTTTTTAACGCATGTTGCGACTAAACGAGCTTTAAGTGCAGAATTAGGGCGTGTTGAAGAGGCATTTATGCGTTACAAGATTGATTATACGCTCTGTTTTATTGATATTGACTATTTTAAAAGAGTGAATGATACCTTTGGACATGAAGCAGGCGATGTCATTCTCTCAACTGTGGGAAAAATTTTGCGCAAATACGTACGTCAGGTTGATTTTGCGGGACGCTATGGTGGAGAGGAGTTTTTAGTCGTGCTTCCTAGTACCGATTTGGTGCATGCGATTCATTTTGCCGATAAAATTCGCTCTATTGTTGAACAATTTAAGTTTCTCTATAAAAATGAGCGTATTAGTGTAACGGTGAGTTGCGGTGTAGCACAGCGTTCGCAATACACCTCTAAAGAAGAGACACTTAGTGCAGCGGATGCGTTTTTGTATAAAGCCAAAGAGGCTGGACGAAATCAAGTGATGCCTGTGTTATGACCTCTTTAGAAACGTTTTTAGCCACTAAACCGCTCTATTATGATGTGATTGATTATGAGAGAATGCCAAACGCTTATGCGAGTATTCGCTCGTATTTTTCAAAACTTCCTAAAATTATTCATCTTGTAGGTACCAATGGGAAAGGCACTACGGGACGTTTTTTAGCGACCTTATTGCGTGCTCAAGGTTTACATGTAGGGCATTATACCTCTCCGCATATTTTAAAGTTTAATGAACGCATTTGGATGGATGGAAGGGATGTTGAAGAAGATGTGCTTGAAAAGGCGCACGAGACGCTTTTAACATGGCTATCTCCCGCGATGGCAGAGGCACTTTCTTATTTTGAATATACAACGCTTCTTGCTATGGTTATTTTCTCCACGAATTGTGAGTATGTGATTTTAGAAGCTGGGCTGGGTGGAGAGTATGATGCGACCAATGTCTTTCCAAAAATACTCTCTATTATTACACCGATTGGATTAGACCATCAGGCTTTCTTGGGTGAGACGATTGAAGCGATTGCGCACACTAAAATTAACAGTGTTTGCAATGATATGGTAGTGGCAAAGCAGTATGCTAACGAGGTGAATGCCATTGCTCAGAAGCGAAGTGAAGCGTGTAAATATCCTGTTTTTTATGTAGAAAAAATATGGGATGAAACAGGCTTTACCCCCGTAGAAAAACTCGTTTCATCACCTTTACCTTTCTTTTTGAAAGAGAATTTTAAAACTGCGTACTGTGCATTAAAAGTACTAGGGTATGATATAACTCAAGATGTCTGGGTTGAAGATATTTTGCAAGGACGTTGCCAAAAAGTTCTGCCCAATGTGACACTGGATGTGGGGCATAATGCCATGGCGGCACAGGCTTTGGCGCAAACGTTTGACGGGAAAAAGGTTCATTTGGTCTATAACAGCTATAAAGATAAAGATTTTAAAGCTATTTTAATCATTTTAAAACCCATCATAGAAACGCTTTTGGTGATTGAGATTCAAAGCCCTCGTGCGGCGTTTGGGGAAGATATTTATGCCGCTGCATTGGCACTTGGCATAGAAGCACAACCTTTTAATGGAATTGAAACAGATAAAGAGTATCTGGTTTTTGGTTCTTTTTCGGTGGTTGAAGCCTTTTTAAAAGGAGTGAAGTGAAAGATAGATTTACCGTAACCATCTCAGACGTGCATGGTTCACGTCATTTCTTATTGCATCAGCTGATTAAAAAATTTCTTTTATATTTTACCCTTTTTGTGGCACTTGTTATTTTAGTCGGTAGTTTTGTAATTTTATTTTTAACCAAAGAGTTATCGCATTTAGAGACAAAAAAAGAAGAAGCCGTCAAAGAACGCAATCTTTTGATTGCTCAAAATGAAGAATTACAAGCGAAGGTTTCAGAAAAAGCGCAAGAGTATGAAACGATTCGTGATAAGATTGGTTCTATGGAAGAGCTCATTGGATTGCGGGTCAATGAAGAGGAGTCTTTAGACGTTCGCCTAGAAGAGTTGGATTTGAATATTCTTCAGCAAAAAACATTTTTCGATAATATCCCAAGTGGTGAAGTAATCGCCCACAATGGCATCTCTTCAAAATTTGGTTGGAGAGAAAATCCTATTTTAAAACGAAAAGAGTTTCACACAGGACTTGATTTTAGAGCGTCTATTGGAACGCCTATTTTAGCTCCTGCTGATGGGGTTGTTAAATTTATCAAGTATCATCAAAACAGTGGGTATGGCAATATCGTTTCTCTCAGTCATAATTATGGATTTGAGAGTTATTATGCTCATCTACAGAATAAAGCGGTTGTGAAAGAGGGGCAGTTTGTTAAAAAGGGTGATGTGATTGCTTACTCTGGAAACACAGGACTCTCCACGGGTCCTCATTTGCATTATGAGATAAAGTTTATTGGTCGTACGTTAGATCCAGCACCCTTTGTTCAATGGAGTGGTGCGAATTTTATGGAAATCTTTACAAAGGAGAAGAGAGTCACATGGGAATCTTTAATAAAGCTGATCAATGCACAATCCCCGCTTCTGAAACCACTATCATAGCCAGTGGAGCTAAAGTAGAGGGTGTGTTTAATTGTCAAACCCGTTTACATGTCGATGGTGAGATTGTGGGTAAAGTGCTCTCTGATAGCATTGTTACCATTGGAAAACAAGGACGTATATCAGGAGAGATTCATGCCAGTCGTTTGATTGTGAATGGGCTCTTTGAGGGGAATGCGGATTGTGAAAATGTCGAAGTTTTAGAGGGTGGAAAATTTTTAGGTAAGGTTTTCTCTAAAGAACTTGTCATTGAAGCAAAAGCTATTTTTGAGGGTGAAAGCAAAATCAAAAGTGACGCACCTCATGTTATCACGTATGAAGAGCCGAGGGATTAATTGTTACAAGCAGCGTTTTATGAATTTTTACAAACAAAAAATGAGTGTGAACTTTTAGGGGTTAAGGGTGATAAAGAGGCATTTCTTGCTTCTGAAGTTGCTTTGTATTGTGGTAAAAAAAGTTATGTTTTACCTGATTTAAGAGCTAATTATGGGGATGATTTGCTCTCCTTTCATGAGGAAATGGTGGAGCTTTTACGTGTACTGTATGCTTTTTACCACGATGCTTCTTCTAAAAAAATTCTCATTTCTCCACTTCGAACCCTCTTAACGCCTCTTCCTAAAGTAGAACTCTTTTCAACCTTAACCTTAGCGTTTGGAATGCGTTTGCATCTGGAGCGTTTTCGTGAACAGATGTTTTATTGGGGTTACTTAGCCGTTGATGTCGTACAAGGTAAGGGTGAAATTTCAATACGAGGCGATATTATTGATATTTTTCCGCCTAACAGTGATTATGCTCTACGTATTAGCTTGTTTGATGATGAGGTAGAAAGTATTCGTTTTTTCGAGTGCGAGAGTCAAAAAAGTCTTAAAGATGAGTTAGAAGAGTGGCTTCTTTTTCCTGCGCTTTTTGCCTTAGATGAGAGTCGTTATGCGTTGATGCAAAGACGCATTGAAACGCTGAAAAGCGATAGCTTTACCAAAGACATTCACTCACTGGGCTTATGGGTTTTAGGGGAGAGTGGAGACGTTTATACAGAGCGTTTTAAAACGTATTTGAGTATGGATGCAGTCGACGAGTGTAATGAAATAGCTCTTTTTGATGAAGAAGGGGTGAAAAAACTGCGTTTACTTCCTTCTCTTTCTACTCCAAAAGCGTACCGTGAAATTGCGCCTAGTAACATTAAAACCTTTATAGAGCTGCACCAGAAAAAGAAGATAACCCTTTTAGCAAAGAATGAAGTTTTACTGCGTATGGTGGATCTGGATGCTTTACATGTAAAATGGATTCAGAGTGAACGCATTGTGAATATCATGAGTGCGGATGAGGTGATTCTCTCTTTAAATAAGCCTCTTAGCAAGCAAAAACGCAAACGTGTGCGCATTGTTCTTGATGAGCTGAAAAATGGCGATTATGTTGTACATGAAAATTATGGGATTGGTATTTTTAAGGGGTTAACACAGGTCAGTGTTTTAGGGGCGACAAAAGATTTTGTGTTGATAGAATATTTGGGTGATGACAAACTTCTTTTGCCTGTGGAAAATTTACATGTCATAGATCGATACATCGGTGAAAGCGGTGGATTGGTTAGTGTTGATCGCCTTGGTAAGGGAAGTTTTCAAAAACTTAAAGCTAAAACCAAAGAGCGTCTTTTAGAAATTGCCAGTGAGATTATTGCGATTGCGGCAAAGCGTGAGATGGTTGAAGGCTTAAACATCGCCATTGAAAACGAAGAACTTCAAGCGTTTCAAGCGGATGCGGGATTTATGTATACCGAAGATCAAAAGCGTGTGATTGATGAGATTTTGGTGGATTTTAAAAGCGGTAAAATGATGGACAGGCTCTTAAGTGGTGATGTCGGTTTTGGTAAAACGGAGGTGGCGATGAATGCCATTTTTGCGACAGTTCAAAAAGGATTTCAAGCATTGCTAATTGCGCCTACAACCCTTTTGTGTGCGCAACATTTCAAAAGTCTCTCCCATCGTTTTGCAAAATATAATATTAAAGTAGCGCAATTAGACCGCTTTACCACCGCAGCACAAAAACAGCTCATTTTAAAAGAGCTCAAGAGTGGCGCTTTACAGGTGTGCGTGGGAACGCATTCGCTTTTTGATGTTGAGCTTTTTAATCCTGCGTTAGTGGTTGTCGATGAAGAGCATAAATTTGGGGTCAAACAAAAAGAGAAACTGAAAAATTTTAGAGAAAATGTACACATTCTCTCCATGAGCGCAACCCCGATTCCTAGAAGTCTCAATATGGCGTTAAGCTCCATCAAACAGTATTCACAGCTTCTCACACCTCCTAGTGATAGAGAAGATGTTCGTACCTTTGTCAAAGAGTACGATGAAAAAGTGATTAAAGAGGCAATTTTGCGTGAAATGAGGCGGGGTGGTCAAATCTTTTTTGTGCACAATCGCATTGCGACCATTGAAGCAAAACGTAAAGAGTTACTCTCTATGATGCCCAATTTGCGTATTTTAACGCTTCACTCTGAAATTAGTGCCAGTGTGACCGAAAAAGAGATGTTGCGTTTTGAAGAGAAAGCGTATGACCTACTTTTAAGCACATCGATTATCGAATCGGGTATTCATATTCCTAATGTCAATACGATTATGATTGATGCGGCGGATCATTTTGGTATGGCAGATTTGCATCAGTTACGAGGGCGTGTAGGGCGCAGTAAACGCCAAGGCTTTTGTTACTTTTTAGTGAAAGAAAAAGAGAGTCTCTCCGAATCGGCTAAAAAACGTCTCATTGCGCTTGAGTCCAATTCCTATTTGGGGAGTGGTTCGATTTTAGCGTATCATGATTTGGAAATTCGAGGCGGTGGAAACTTAGTAGGCGAGGCGCAAAGTGGGCATCTTAAAAATATTGGGTATGCCTTGTATCTTAGGATGCTTGAGGATGCGATTAATGCGTTAATGGGAAAAACACCTGTGGCGTCACGAGAAGTGGATATGAAACTTTCCATTAGTGCGTTTATTAGCGATAGTTACATTGCTGAAGATAGGGTGCGCTTAGAGCTTTATAGGCGCTTGAGTCGTTGTGGAAGCATTCATGAGGTGCTTGAGATTGAAGAAGAGATGCTGGATCGTTTTGGGAAAATGGATGTGCCTACGAAACAATTTTTACAGCTTATTGAAATCAAAATTTTAGCGACACAACATCATATTGTCTTAGTTTCAAATTATGGGCAGATGATTACGTTGAAATATGAAGATGAGAAAAAACAAACCTTACAATCTCGTAGCAGAGATGATGACGATGTGATTGATACGGTTTTACACTATTTAAGGAATCCATCGTGAGAATAGGGTTTATCGGTGATATTGTGGGAAAACCTGGTCGAGGGATGCTTGAGACGCATTTGCGAAAATTGCGTAAAGAGTATGAAATTGATTGTGTGATTGCCAATGGTGAAAATGCCAGTCATGGATTTGGGTTGGGCTCTTTACATGCAAAAGAGCTTCTTTCCTATGGAGTAGATGTTTTAACAGGGGGCAATCATTCGTGGGATAAAAAAGAGATTATTCCTTTTTTAGATGTGATGCCCATCTTAAGACCGCTCAATTACCCCGAGGGAGTGCCTGGAAGTGGGGTGCGTGTTTTACATGTAAAGGATGAAAAAGTAGCCGTGCTTAATGTCATGGGACATTATGGAATGCCCATGGTGGAAAATCCTTTTTTACGGGCACAAAAAGCTGTCAATGCCCTCCAAGAAGAGGGTATTAAGAGTATTATTATGGATTTTCATGCGGAAGTTACCTCTGAAAAATATGCGATGCTTCATCTTTTAAAGGGAAGGGTGAGTGCGATTTTAGGAACCCACACCCATGTGGGAACGGATGATTTACAGGTCGTTGAAGGCACATGTTATGTGAGTGATGTAGGTTTAAGTGGCGCTCGCGATGGTGTGATTGGTATGGATAAAGAAGCGCCATTGAAACGTTTTTTAACAGGGCTTCCCGCCTCTTTGGATATTCCCAAAAAATGTAAAAAAATAGTGCAGATGATTGTGATGGATATTGAAGAAGGAAAATGTGTCCATGCTTTTAAACTCAAACTTTTTGATGACAAAGCGATGGTACGCCTAGAAGCTGACTATGAATAGCAGTTTTGAATTATTATGTGCTCTTAAGGCACAAGGGTATTTAAAAGGGATGCGTGATTCTTTATGGTGGCCTCGTTCTGGAACATTTTGGGTTATCTTAGGCGCAATTCTAACGCAGCAAACAAAATGGGAAAAGGTAGAAGAGAGTCTTTTAAATCTTGAAAACCTAGGGGTAAAAAGCCTTGAAACATTCCAAGAATTAGACCTTGAAACCGTCGCGAATGCGATTAAGCCTAGTGGTTTTTACAACACCAAAGCTAAAAATCTCTATTATCTTACAAAAGCTATTTTAAGGGATTTTGGCTCATTTGATAGATTTTATGAGAGTGTGAGTAGAAAGTGGTTATTGGCACAAAAAGGTATTGGTGAGGAGAGTGCGGATTCCATTTTGTGTTATGCGTGTCATCGAGATATTATGGTAATGGATGCTTACACCGCAAGACTTTTAAATGGCTTTGGTTATAGCTTTGAATCGTACCAAGAGCTTCAATCGTGGATGGAAGAAGGCGTTGAAAGTCATAAGCGTGCTATTGAAAAGCTTTATGAAAAAGAGATGCCTTTACATGAAATTTACGCACGGTTTCATGGAAAAATTGTGGAGTTTTGTAAAGAAAAGAGCCGTGGAAAAGTAGTTGATGTGGTATGTTTGGGTCTTTAAGACCCAAACACTGTGTTTTAGAGGTTGTTTTCTTTTTTGTATGCAACAATGATCGCATACGCTTCATCTTTAAGTTTAAGTTTTTCTTTTTTTAACGCATCAAGATCTAAATCACTCATATGCTCTCTACCCTCATCAACATCCGTAATTTTTTGGTCAAGTTCATTGTGTTTTTCAAAAATTTTAGCAAAGTGAGCGTTGTCAACTTTAAGTTTTGAGATAATATCTCTGTATTCGTGTAACATGATAACTCCTTGTAGATTTAGTTTTATTGTATCAAAATGTGCTTAATTTTAAGGCTAAGTACGATAATCCGCATTAATTTCAACGTATTTATGTCCTAAGTCACAGCCATAAGCGGTAAAGGAATATGCCCCTACACCCAATTCACAATGAATACGAAACGACTCTTTTTTCATGACTGCAGCTGCTTTTTTCTCTGTTTCTGCATCCAAAGAGCGTTGCTCATGAGAGTAAATTAAAACATCATCGTAGTGAATGACAAGGCTCTCTTCATTACATGTAATGCCACTTGCCCCAATGGTTGAAGCGATGCGTCCCCAGTTTGGATCTTCTCCAAAAAGGGCGGTTTTTACTAAGAGTGAATTACTCAGCGCTTTAGCCGCTCGTTCTGCTTCTTCAAGGCTTTTAGCTCCACTGACTTCAAAAGCGACCACTTTAGTAGCACCTTCACCATCACGAACCAGCATAAGGCTTAACTCTTTGGTGATAAGACGAAGTGCTTCATTGAAAGCTTCCTTGTCATAAACACCACTCTTTTTGGAGCTTAAAAGAAGGACAGTATCGTTGGTTGAGGTATCTCCATCGACACTAACAGCGTTAAAAGATTCTTGAATGGCAGGAAGGAGAAGGGCGTCCATGTCAGTTTTTGGGATATTCGCATCGGTAAGAATAAAACAGAGCATGGTTGCCATAGCAGGGTTTATCATCCCAGCACCTTTACAGATGGCTGCGATATGAAAAAAGCTTCCATCTTCAAGAATCACTTTAAAACAGAGCTCTTTTTTAAAACTATCGGTGGTCATAATGGCTGAGGCTGTCGCATGAGAATCTTTAGCGTTAAAATCAAAAAGCTCAAAAGCGGTTGAGAGTTTTTCAACATTCAAACGGTATCCAATGACACCTGTTGAACTCATAATAGGATTGTGCAGTGTTGGAAACTTTTCTTTGAGTTTGCCAAAAAGGGTATCAATATCTTCAATCCCTTTTGCACCGGTCATCGCATTAGCATTTTTAGCGTTCATTAAAATAAAATTGGTTTGAAACCCTTTGGGATAACGTAAAAAGTGTTTAATGGGTGCTGCTTGAAAGACATTGCTAGTAAAAACGGCAGAAACATCGCATGGCTTGTTTGAGCGAATAAATGCCACATCATTTTTTCCGTTGGGTTTAAAACCAGCGCAAACGCCTTGATGAAAAAAACCAGTAACATTATCTAAACCATTTTGAAGCGGTAAAAGTGTGAACATGGAATAAATCCTTTAGGATTTTAGTGTGAAAGTTAAGCAGTAAAACAAAAGTATAAAGCGTAAAATTTCCCCGAGAAGGAGAAATTTTAGCCGTTTTTCTTCATGGTACGAAGTGTCGAAGCAGCAATTCTAATTTTCTTAGTCGTTCCATCTTCAAGTGTCACACGGACAGTTCTTAAGTTTGGAAGGAATCTTCTTTTAGTTTTGTTGTTCGCATGGCTTACATTGTTGCCAACCATAGGGCCTTTTCCAGTAAGAGCACATTTTCTTGCCATATCGATATCCTTAAAATTTTTCGTGAATTGTACATGAAAGAAGCAAAAGAAACGCTTAATTCAATGGAGCCTGTGATTATAGCGAAAAGAATATAAATTTTGATACAATTTTGTTAAAAATTTGAATAAGGTTAGCAATGTTAGTAGCACCAAGTATCCTTTCGTGTGATTTTGGAAGGATTAATGAAGAGATAACCGCTATTTGTGAGGCGGGATGTGATTTGGTTCATGTGGATGTGATGGATGGGCATTTTGTTCCTAATTTAACGATTGGACCCGTGGTCGTAAATGCCGTTGCAAAGGCAGCCACCAAACCTTTAGATATCCATTTGATGGTTGAGAACAATACCTTTTTTGTTGATTTATTTGCGCCATTAAAACCCAAATACCTCTCTTTTCATATTGAAGAAGAGAAGCACCCCCATCGTTTGATTCAAAAAATACGTGATTATGGTATCTCTCCTGCGATAGTTTTAAACCCTCATACACCACCTTCAAGCATTGAATATCTCTTAGCAGATTTAGATATGGTACTTTTAATGAGTGTCAATCCTGGCTTTGGTGGACAAAAATTTATTCCCAGTGTTTTAGAAAAAGCTTCGCTCCTTAAAGAGATGATTGAAAAACGCAATACCAAAACCCTTATAGAAGTAGATGGCGGGGTTAATAACCAAAATATTCAAGCCCTTGCCCATGCGGGGGTGGACATCGTGGTTGCGGGAAATTACGTTTTTAGCGCTTCTGATTACACCTGTGCTATTGATTCGCTAAGAGTGTAACGATGTGGGTTAAAATCTGCGGAATAACCAATCTTGAAGATGCTTTGTGTGCTGCTCTTGCAGGTGTCGATGCTTTGGGTTTTGTTTTTTATCCGCAATCGCCTCGTTACATTATGCCTCAAAATGCACGAAAAATTGCGGAGAAACTCCCTTTACATGTAAAGAAAATTGGGCTTTTTGTGGATGCGACACCTGAGGAGATTTCCCTTACATGTAAAGAAGCTGGGATGGATATGGCGCAGATTCATTTTGATGTAGATGATGCCTTCTGGAGTGCGTTAAAAGTGCCTTATTTAAGAGTGATTAGAGCTCAAAAGGAAGATGATATCACACAGTACCAAGGACTGATTCGATTGGTGGATGCGCATGTGCCCAGTTTTGGTGGAGCAGGGCAGAGGCTAGATCTTTCATGGTTTGAAAATTATGATTGCGACAATATTATTTTAGCGGGTGGGTTGAGTCCTGAAAATATTGAAACTCTCAAACCTTTTGGTTTTTATGGGGTGGACGTCAGCAGTGGCGTTGAAAAAGCAAAAGGCATTAAAGACCATGACAAGGTTCGCTCCTTCATACAAAGAGCCAAATCGTGAGACCGCTGGATAATTTTATTACCAAATTGACGCAAAAGCCTATTTTTTATAAAGAATTTTTTGCCAAAATGCGCACCTTTAAAGAGTTGGAGCATGTGGATGTGGAAGATTTGGAGATGCTTAGACTTTTAGGGCTTCCTGTGTGTAAGTATAACAATTACGCATTGACCTTAGAGACATTGAGTACGCCTATTTGTGAGGGGAAATTCTGCATTGTTGATATTGAGGCGAATGGTTCAAAACCAGCATTGGATGCGATTATTGAGATTGGTGCGGTGATGGTTGAAAAGGGTAAAATCGTTGGGGAGTTTTCCTCTTTGGCGAAAACAGATGTATTGCCTGAGAGTATTGTTCAGCTCACAGGGATTACCCTTGAAGAGCTCTCTTTTGCCCCTTCGCTCAACTCTGTTTTAGAAGGATTTCGGCTTTTTATTAAGGATGCGGTTTTTGTAGCGCATAACGTAAACTTTGATTACTACTTTATCTCTCATTCGCTTGAAATGGCAGGGTTTGGTCCCTTGCTCAATCGACGACTGGATACGATTGATTTGGCACGAAAATGCATAGAAGCTCCCAAATATGGATTAAGTGCATTGGCTGAGCATTTGGGGATTACTTTTGAAAATCATCATAGGGCACTCTACGATGCAAAAGCAACGACAGAAGTTTTGTTGCATGTATTCAATAATCTTCCCCATGAAGTGCAAACGGTTGAGCAACTGATTGCGTTTAGTCGACCTCAAAATCAACGAAAAAAGAAAAAAGAGTCAAAAAATTAAGAGAGGTACATTGCTTTAAAAGTGACATAATTTTTAGCGGATTGATAGAGCGATGCCACTTCTTCCTCGTTTAGTTCTCGAACGAGTTTTGCGGGATTGCCCATAATCAAAGAGCGTGGGGGAAATACTTTGTTTTTCGTGACCAAAGTATTCGCTCCTACAATGGACTCTTTCCCAATAATCGCACCATCTAAAATGGTAGCGCTCATTCCTATCAAACACGCATCTTCAATGGTACATCCATGCAACATCACCCGATGGGCAATGGTGCAATCATCCCCAATCGTTGTGGCAAAGCCATCACTTCTATCTTCTTGGGTGTAGTGGGTTACATGAATCATACTTAAGTCTTGAATAGAGGTGCGTTTGCCAATGCGAATGGCATTGACATCGCCACGAATCACCACGCCAAACCAGATAGAACTCTCTTCATCAATGCGAACATCTCCGATGATATCCGCACTTGGAGCCACAAAGACGTTACGTGCGATGTACGGACGCACTCCTTGAAGCTCCATAATCATCCTAACTCTCCTTAAAGAGACGGCGTGCGAGTTTTTCAGCTTTGTGTGAGCTAGTATCTTTCTTTTGCGCTTTGTAGATTTTGTTCATATAATCTTCCAAAATCGTATGGTTATTAATCGCTTTTTCATCCGCATTTGGAGAAGAAGGGGTGTATTCACCATCGCTTCCTAGCGTCCATGCAAGGACGTTATCATTCAGTTGGAGTTGCAAAATTTCAAAGAGTTTTTGCTGTAACGCTTTGTCAAAAATAGGCGTCATCAGCTCTAAACGTCTCTCTAAATTTCGTGGCATCCAGTCTGCACTTGAGATAAACGTGGTTGTGGGTTCTGCGTTTTTGAAGTAAAAGATACGAGCGTGTTCTAAGTATTTTCCTACGATGGAGCGCACACGAATGTTCTCACTTATCCCTTCAACACCAGGGCGTAAACAACAGATTCCTCGTGCGATAATGTCGATTTGAACTCCTTTTTTGGAGGCGTGATATAAGGCTTGAATGACATCAGGATCCACCAATGAATTCATTTTCACAATAATCCTTCCATCGCTTCCAAACTGTGCTTCGTTATTGATAAGGCTAATCACTTTTGGCTTGATTTGTGTCGGGGACATCATCAGTGTATCAAGTTTTTTATGTTTGGAAAAACCCGATAAAATGTGAAAAAACATGGTGCTATCTTTGGCAAATTCTTCTTTACATGTAAAAAAGCTGGTATCGGTGTAAACCTTTGCGGTGGCGCCATTGTAATTGCCTGTGCTAAAGTGCATGTAAAATTTTAGTTTTCCATCTTCTTCTTGACGAATGACTTGAGCGATTTTAGCGTGAACTTTAAACCCTGTAATACCATAAACGACGTGAGCACCTGCTTGTTCTAGCGCTTTTGCCCAGTGTAAATTGTTCTCTTCATCAAAACGTGCTTTAAGCTCCACGACTGCGGTGACTTGCTTACCTTCGTTTGCCGCATCAATTAAAGCTTGAACGATTTGGGAGTTTTTCTCCACTCGGTACAAGGTCATACGAATCGAGATGACTTTAGGGTCTTTGGATGCCTCACGAATCAGTCTTAGAACAGGGTCAAAACTCTCATAGGGGTGAAACAGTAAAACATCGCTTTTATTGATGACTTTAAAAACCGATTCGTTGGTATCAAACGGCGGTAAAATTTTTGAATTGTACGGAGGCAAAGCAAGATGAGAAAAATCTTTATTGCCCACAATTTGCCATAAAGCGCCTAAGTTAAGAGGAATTTTATAGGTATAAATGTCCTTAAAAAAGATTTGCATGTGTGAATTGAGAAAATTCAAAATATCCGGATCAACGCCATCTTCGATGTTGAGTCGAACAAATGCCCCTTTTCGGCGCAGTTTTAAGCCTTGCTCCATCATCATCATAAAATCATCCGCTTCTTCTTCTTCGATGACCATATCGGCGTTTCGTGTGACTCTAAACGCAGCAGATGCGACCAATTTATAGCCTAAGAAAATCTCTTCAACGTGTTTTCTAACAATGGTTTCAATAGGCACATAGGTGTTGTCACCTGCTTGAAAAAAGCGTGGTAAAACACGAGGAATTCGAATCATACCGTATTTATAATTCTCTTCACCCTCAGCGCTTTCAGCATCTTGAAGTTTGACCGCAAGGGAAAAGCTTAGGTTGTTGAGGTGTGGAAAAGGATGCGTAGCATTGACCGCAATAGGCACAATGACAGGCAAAATATTGGAAAAAAAGTACTCATCTGAGAGTTTTGCCAACGCAGGATTTAAATCATCATATGCGGTAATAAAAAGGTTCTCTTTCTCCAAATCTTTTACGATTTCTTCATAACTGCTTTGAATGATATCTTTTTCACTCGCAAGGTAACTTCGAATTTCTCGTAGCTGATCCAATGGTGTTTTTTGGTCTGCTCCCGTTTCAATCACCCCTGCGCTAAAAAGCTGTTTAAGTCCTGCTACACGAATCATGTAAAATTCATCAAGGTTGGTGGCATAAATCGCTAAAAATTTGAGTCGCTCAAAAAGAGGCAGCTCTTTTTTCAGTGATTGTGCGAGGACACGGGTGTTAAATTTGAGCCATGAAAGCTCACGGTTTAAGTAAAGGGATGAATCCATTAAATCAGGCACGTCTTATCCTTTATAAAAAGTGGCAAATATTCTATCAGAAAAATGTTATAAAAAGGTAACATTGTTTACATGTAAAGAGATACTATGTAACGCCTTTACGCCTTTTTGAGCTTTTCGATTTGATCCCGCAGTTTGGCTGCTTTTTCAAATTCCAAAATCTTTGCGGCTTCATGCATCGCTTTGGTGAGTTCGGCGATAATTTTTTTCTTCTCGCTGGGTGGAATTTTATCTTTTTTATCATAGGTGTTGTAAATATCACTATGCTCTTCAAGCTTAAGATTTTCATCCATTTTACGTGTCGTGCTCGTTGGGGTAATGCCATGTTCTTGATTAAATGCCTCTTGTAAAGCTCTTCTTCTAAGTGTCGTCTCAATCGCCTTTTGCATGGAGTCGGTGATTTTCTCCGCAAACATTAAGACTCTGCCATTAAGATTTCGTGCGGCACGTCCCATCGTTTGAATCAAACTCGTCTCCGAGCGTAAAAATCCCTCTTTATCCGCATCTAAAATCGCAACCAAAGAAACCTCAGGCAAATCCAGCCCCTCACGAAGCAGGTTAATGCCCACCAATACATCAAACTCGCCCACACGTAAAGAGCGTATGATTTGATTGCGCTCAATGGCATCAATGTCGGAGTGCATGTATTTGATTTTCATACCCAAGTCGGCGTAGTAGCGGGTGAGCTCTTCTGCCATTTTTTTAGTGAGCACGGTGACAAGCACTTTTTCATCTTTACATGTAACTTCTTTTATGCGGTCATAAAGTGTTTCGACTTGATTTTTACTGCTTAGTATTTCCACTTCAGGATCAAGCAGTCCAGTAGGGCGAATAATCTGCTCTGCCACATTTTCTCCACTGAGTCCTAATTCTAACTCTTTAGGTGTGGCACTCACAAAAAGATAACGAGGCGCTTTGTTAATAAATTCATCAAACATTAAAGGACGGTTATCTAGCGCACTCGGAAGTCTAAAGCCATACTCCACGAGTACTTCTTTTCGACTTCTATCACCTGCAAACATGCCTCGAAATTGAGGAAGACTGACGTGTGATTCATCGACGATGACCAGATACTCCTTGCCCATGGCTTCAAAGTAGTCAAAAAGCGAGTAAGGCGTAGCCCCTGGCTCAATGCCTGTGAGATAACGAGCATAATTTTCCACCCCTTTACACGCTCCTGTACTTTGAAGCATTTCCAAATCAAACTCAACCCGTTGTTTGAGTCGCTGGTACTCAACGAGTTTATCCTCTTTTTGAAAATAGGCTAAGCGTTCATCGAGCTCTTGCTCAATGGATTTTATGGCTTTTTGAAGTCTCTCATGCCCTACAATAAACTGATTGGCTGCATAAAGAACCACTTTAGGTAAGCTTTGGAGTTTTTTATTTAAAAAGACATCAAAGTAGTAAATGCTCTCGACTTCATCGCCAAAAAATTCCACCCGAATGGCTTCTTCTTCGTTGTACGCAGGGAAAATATCGACCACATCACCACTGACACGAAAACATCCCCGATCAAAAAAAGTGTCATTGCGTTTGTAGCCCATATCTACTAAACGTAAAAGAAGCTTTTTTTGATTAATGCTCTCACCCTTTTCGATAATTTGCACCATTTTTTTGTATTCGTGAGGATTTCCCAAACCATAGTTTGCCGAAACCGATGCCACACAAATCACATCATCGTAAGAGAGCAGTGAAGCGGTAGCACTGAGTCTTAAACGCTCTAACTCTTCGTTAATAGAGCTGTCTTTTTCAATAAACAAATCACTTCTAGGAATATACGCCTCAGGCTGATAGTAATCGTAGTAGCTGATAAAATACTCCACGTGATTTTTAGGAAAAAAGCCCTTAAATTCGCTGTAAAGCTGAGCGGCGAGGGTTTTGTTGTGTGTCATAATTAACGTGGGCATTTTTAGTTTTTGGATAATCTGTGCCATCGTGTAGGTTTTACCACTGCCCGTCACTCCGATGAGGGTTTGGTAGCGATTGCCTTTTTTGATGGAAGCACTGAGTCTTTCAATGGCACGAGGCTGGTCGCCTGAGGGCTGATAAGGACTTTCTAGGAAAAATTCGCTCATATTGATACTTTTTTGATTATTTTGTTACAATTATAGCAAACAGACCACAATGGAGTTTCTAAATGTTTGAAGAAGTGAAAAATGTAAGCCTTTTAAGTCAAAAAATTGATGAGCTTTTAGAAAAATACAAAGCCTTAGAAGCACAAAATGAGACCTTGCGTCAAGAGTTAGTCACCGCAAAAGCTGTGGCAGAAGCCAAAAACGTTCAGATTGCAAAGTTAGAGCAAGATTTGATTCATAAAGATGTGAATGCTGATGATTTACTCAGTAAAATTGAAGCCGTACTTGGTCGATGAATAAAATAACCATTAGCCTTGGTGGCAAAGACTTTGACATCAAGTTAGAGGGGGAGTTTGCTCTTAAATTTGAAGCTGATTTTAAAGCGCAGTTCAAAGAGAAAAGCACCATAGACCCCAAAGAGCTTTTGTACGCCTACGTAGGGAAGTGCTACGATAATTTTCTCCTCGAAGAAGAGATTACAAAGTTGTTACATAAAATCGAAACTATTTAAGTTATGCTTTAAATACAATGTTATAGAATGACACAAGGGTCAATAAATGTATTGGCTAAAAAAACACAAGGAGAAACGATGAAAAAAGGTTTTACGATGATCGAACTTATCTTCGTTATCGTTATTTTAGGTATCTTGGCAGCAGTGGCGATTCCAAGATTGACAGCGACAAGAGATGATGCAGTTATTTCTAAGCTTGCAGCAAATCTTTCGACATTAGTATCAGATGCGGGTTCTTATTATACTTCCCAAGGTTTAACAAAATGGCAGGCAGTAACATGGCCGTTGCTTACTAATGTTCAACTTCAAGGTTCGGCTAGTGATATGTCATCCGCTACAGGAGATATTCAAACAAATACTGCTTATATGAATGCGGATGCATCTCATAGTTGTTTTACTATTACTACAACAGTTGATGGTAATATGACAGTTGCTAATGGTAGTGATACATCAAGTGTTATTTGTATTGGAGCACAAAGTTTGGCTAAAGACTTAGTTAAAACTCATACTTTCGGTGGTGTAGGTATTACTCGATAGTCATAATCTAAGAAAGCAATCTTTAAAAAAATAAGGGTTGCTTTCTTGGTTCCAAAAAAAATGTAAATCTTATGAAGTAAAATGGATTAGTATGAAAAAAGCTTTTACAATGATAGAACTGGTTTTTGTAATCGTTGTGCTTGGTATTTTAGCAGGTGTTGCTATTCCAAAACTTGCCGTAACTCGTGATGATGCGATGCTGGTTAAAGGCAAATCGCAAGTAGCTGCTATTCGTAGTGGTATAGCCCTTCAAAAATCCAAAAGACTTTTAGAAGGAAATACAACAGCCCTCACACTCGATACCAATACAACGACAGCCGAGGGGCAAGAACTGTTTAAAAATGTATTGGATTATCCTATTATCTCTAAAAATGCGGATGGTCATTGGATGAAAACGACTACGGGATACTCTTTTAAAATTTTAGGTCAAACGATTCCTTTTACGTACAATGCTGCCACAGGTTTCACCTGTGATACAACAAACAGTAGCACAGGCACAAATTGTAAATCGTTGACGCAATAACTTTCGTGTGCATTACTACCTTATTTCTCTTTTAAAATCCCCGCTTACTCCCTTAACGTATTGCTCTCATGATATTTTAGAGATAGGTAGGGTGGTGGAAGTGCCACTTTCTAAACGCACACTTTTGGGTGTTGTGCTTGAGTGCGTTGAGCAACCTTCTTTTGCGTGTGAAGAAATTTTGCTTACATGTAAAACATTTTACACTTTAAAAACGCTAGAATTAGCACGTTTTATCGCTGAGTATTATGTCTGTTCCTTAGGTGAAGCACTTGCTCTTTTTACCCCGTTTTCACAAAAATCTTTACATGTAAAGCAAACGATTAACACCACCATTGAACTCTCTAGTCTGCAAGAAGAGGCTTTGGCGTTTATCAAAATCAACACAAATGCTCTGCTTTTTGGCGATACAGGCAGTGGCAAAACAGAAATCTATATGAAACTCTTTGAAGAAGCCATCAATGAGGGAAAACAGGTAGCTTTTTTAGTGCCAGAAATTGGTCTAACCCCACAGATGAAAAGCAGACTTAAGCATCATTTTGGCGCTCATGTTGCGATTTGGCACTCAAAAATTAGCGCTAAGAAAAAAGAGCAGATTTTAACAGAGCTTCAAGAGGGAAAAATTTGCATTGTAGCAGGAACCCGTTCGGCTCTTTTTTTACCCTATGAAAAACTAGGCTTGATTGTGGTTGATGAAGAGCACGATGAAAGCTACAAATCAAGCAATAGACCTCGCTACAACGCTAAAGATTTAGCCCTTTTGTTTGGGCAAAAACTCAATGCCAAAGTACTTTTAGGCTCTGCAACGCCTAGTTTAAACAGCATTCAAAAGCTTCCCACCTTTAGGCTTAAGGGGACGTTTTTTGAAGCTTCCACGCATGTGATGTACGATGAGAGTGAGCATGGGCTTTCCAATGCCGTAGTGGTTGCCATTGAAAAAACGCTGAAACGGCAGAAGCAAGTGGTGGTTTTTGTTCCTACCAGAGCCAATTTTAAGTACATTACATGTAAAAGCTGTGGAGCGAGTGTGGAGTGTCCTTATTGCAGTGTTGCCATGAGTGTTCATTTACATGTTCATGCGTTAAAATGTCACTACTGCAATTACACCGAAGCGATTCCAAAAGCCTGTCCGAAGTGTGGATGTGAGGAGATTATTGCGACACGGATGGGAACGGCGGAGGTGAAAGAGAAACTCTCAATCCACTTTAAAGACTTTAGCGTTTCGCAGTTTGACCGTGATGTTATTAAAACCGAAAAACAACTCACCCAGATACTGAGTGATTTTAATGAAAAAAAGATAGATATTTTAGTGGGAACGCAGATGCTCAGCAAAGGGCATGATTACCACGGTGTGGGTTTAGCGGTTATTTTAGGTGTGGATGCGCTTTTAAATATGAGTGATTTTCGAGCCAGAGAAAAAACCCTAGCGCTTGTCATGCAAATTGCGGGGCGAAGTGGTCGAAAAGGCTACGGTGAAGTGTTGATTCAAAGTCAAAATAGTGCGTTTTTTAAGCGCTATTTGGGAAATTATGCGCAATTTTTAAACGATGAATTAGCCTTTCGTAATCCACTTTATCCACCCTTTCAAAAAATGCTAAAACTAATGAGCGCACACACCAAAGAGGAAAAAGCCAAAGAGCGCATTGAAAACGTAGCCCAAATAGCTTTAGAATTTAAAAGTATTGAAGTAGTAGGACACGGCAAAGCGGGTGTTGCCAAAATAGCAGGAAAATACCGCTATGAGCTTTTAGTGCGTAGCCCTTCTACCAAAGCACTGTTAGAATTTGCTCATCTAAGCAAAGCCTTACAGGTTGAAGCTGATATGGATCCGCTCTCCTTTTCTTAAAATCAAAAAAGGTATAATAAACACCTTATAGAACAAATCAATTTAATTTTGGATACACCATGATAAAACGATACCCTACGAAGCAAATTTTTGTTGGCAATGTCCCTGTTGGCGGCGATGCTAAAATCCCTGTACAATCCATGACTTTTTCAAAAACCCATGACGTTCAAGGTACATTAGAGCAGATTAAACGGTTGCATTTTGCGGGATGTGATATTGTCCGTGTCGCTGTGCCTGATTATGAAGATGCTTATGCGCTTAAAGCGATTAAAGCAGAGTCTTCTTTACCGATTGTGGCGGATATTCACTTTAACTACCGTTTTGCACTCATTGCAGCGGAGGTGGTGGATTGTATTCGTATCAATCCAGGGAACATTGGGAACAAAGAGCGTGTCAAAGAGGTCGTAAAAGCGTGCAATGAACGTAATATTCCCATTCGCATAGGGGTTAACAGTGGCAGTTTGGAGAAACAGTTTGATGAGAAGTATGGCGCAACCACAAAAGCTATGGTCGAATCAGCCCTTTATAACATTAAATACCTAGAAGATTTGGGCTTTACCAATATGAAAGTCTCCCTAAAAGCGAGTGATGTGGAACGTACTGTTGAAGCGTACCGTATGTTACGTCCTTTGGTGGAGTATCCCTTTCATTTGGGTGTTACGGAAGCTGGAACCTTGTTTCACTCTACCATCAAATCGTCCATCGCTTTAGGTACCCTTTTGTTAGATGGCATTGGCGATACGCTTCGAGTTTCCATTACAGGAGAGCTTGAAGAGGAGATAAGCGTAGGGCGAGCCATTTTAAAAGACAGTGGTGTGCAAGCAGAGGGATTAAACATTATCTCATGTCCGACATGTGGGCGTTTGGAGGCAAATTTGGTCAATGCCGTTGCGGAAGTGGAGCGTCGTACCAAGCATATTAAAGCGCCTTTAAATATCTCGGTGATGGGATGCGTGGTCAATGCCATTGGTGAGGCAAAACATGCGGATGTTGCCATTGCGTTTGGAAAAGGGCAGGGGCTTGTGATGGTCAAAGGAGAAGTTGTGGCAAAACTTAAAGAGGAAGATTTAGTCGATACCTTTTTAAAAGAGGTTGAAAAAGCGGCACGAGAGTATAAAGCATGAGTACGTTGCACAATGTTAACATTGAGCGTTCTGTTTTAAGCTCCATTCTCTTTAATCCAGCGACCTTTGAAGATGTCGCCGCATTGATTAGTGCGAAAGATTTTTATTTGCCCAGTCATCGTTATATTTTTGAAGCGATGGAAGCGTGTCAAAGAGAAGATTTGCCTATTGATGAAGAGTTTATCAAGAAAAAGTTAAACCAGCAAAGCAGATTTGATGAAGATGCGATGCTCGAAATTCTCTCCACCAATCCTCTTCCTACGACCAAAGCGTATGTGGAAGAGATTAAAGAGAAGGCGATTAAGCGTGAGTTGGTGCAACTGACGTCTGATATTAAAGAGATTGCGGTGGAGAAGGATTTGCCTTCTACGGAAGTGATTGATTTGGTGCAACAGAAGTTGTATCAAATTACGCAGGAGAACAGTTCTCGTGAATTTCGTGAATCGCCTGAGATGACGCATGCGACGATTGCACATATTCATGAGATGAAAAAACGGGGTAATTCTGGCATTGTTGGTGTTGATACGGGATTTACCGAACTGAATCGTTTGACAACGGGATTTGGTGAGGGCGATTTGATTATTGTTGCGGCACGTCCAGCGATGGGTAAAACGGCGTTTTGTCTTAACTTAGCACAAAGTGCTTTGGATAGAGGGCGTGGTGTGGCGATTTTTTCTTTAGAGATGCCAGCAGAGCAGTTGATGCTCAGGATGCTTAGTGCTAAAACTTCTATCCCTCTGCAAAAGCTTAAAGTGGGTGATATGAGCGATGAGCAGTGGAGTAGGCTTAGTGGTGCGGCGGATGAGATGAGTAAGCGCAAGTTTTTTGTGGACGATAATGGCTCAGTGGATATTCACCATGTGCGTGCGAAACTTCGAAAACTTAAAAGTCGCCACCCTGAAATCTCTTTGGCGATTATTGATTATTTGCAGTTAATGAATTCTGCGGGAAATAAAGACAGACATTTGGAAGTGAGTGAAATCAGCCGAGGGTTAAAACTTTTGGCAAGGGAATTGAATGTGCCTATTATCGCACTTTCTCAGCTCAATCGTGGTTTGGAAGGCCGTAGCGATAAACGCCCGATGCTAAGTGACCTTAGAGAATCAGGGGCGATTGAGCAAGATGCGGACATGATTTTATTTGTGTATCGTGATGATGTGTATCGAATACGAGAAGAGAAAGAGAAAGAGCAAAAAGCCAGAGTTGAGGGCAAAGAGTATAAAAATGACTTTTTTGAAAAGCCTGAAGAAGCAGCAGAAATTATTGTGGGTAAAAATAGAAATGGTCCTGTGGGCGTTGCTAATTTGGTCTTTCAAAAAGCATGTACTCGCTTTGTGGATAGTGTCAAAAATCCTATTCCTGTGGAAGTGGTACAGTATAACGCCTCCATTGCCCCTGAGGCAAAGATAAGTTTGCCTCCGTTGTAATATGCTTCTTCCTCCTCCGCTTTTAGCAAACAAAAAAGAGCTTTTTGTTTTGCTTGTAGCGGTGGGATGTGTGGCGCTTTTTTCTCTTTCTTTTCATTACTATCACTTTTTAGAACTTCACAAAACAGCGTTACATGTAAGCAAAGCCACGGTTTTAAATCACTATACTAAAACCAACGCAAAAGGGCGCACGTATGATGTTTTTAAGCTTAAACTTGATGGTAGTGGCGCAGAGGTTTATACCACTTCGTTTCGTCCCTCTTTCATTCCTATCAAGAGTCGAGTCAAAGTAAAACTCAATGTTGAAAATGTAAGCTTTTATGACTATCTCAAAGGTTTTTTTGCGCCTTCTTTGGCTCTGTATGAAATGTATGAAGATGACCCACCTTGGGATGTGCGCCCTTTGTATCAATGGATAGACGCCCAACATAAAAATGACAAAATGGCAGAAGTGTATAAAACCCTTTTTTTTGCCACGCCTATTTCAAAAGAGCTTCGTGACGAGGTTCAAAAGTGGGGTATCTCGCATTTGATTGCGATTAGTGGGTACAATGTTGGGGTTATCTCATTTTTACTCTTCTTTTTTCTTAAACCTCTGTACCGTTTTTTTCAAAATCGTTATTTTCCCTACCGTAATATGAGCGCAGATTTGAGTTTTATTGTCTTTGTAGTCTTGTTTTTTTATATGGTTATCATTGATTTTATTGCCCCATTTTTACGGGCATTTGTGATGAGTTTATTGGGATTTTTCTTCTATTCAAAGGGGATAAAAGTGTTGAGTTTTGAAATGCTAGCTCTGGTGAGCATGGCACTGTTAGCACTTTTCCCATCGCTTCTTTTTTCGCTCTCTTTTTGGTTTTCCATCGCAGGGGTCTTTTATCTCTTTTTGTTTTTGCACCACTTTGGGCATCTCAATCGTTTTGTTTTGCTTGGGATAATTGATTTGGGAGTATTTTTCTTAATGATTCCTATTGTGCATACATTTTTCCCCGTTTTTACCTTTTTACAACTCACTTCTCCTCTTTCTAGTTTGGTGTTTGTCGTGTTTTATCCTTTGGGGCTTTTGTTGCATCTTTTGCAGTTTGGTGATATCTTAGATGGCGCAGTCCTTACCTTTTTACATGTAAAGACACAAACGTATATGCTGGAATTTCCATGGTGGATATTGTTTGGGTATGTGGGAACTTCTTTGGTGGCAATACGTTTTAAACTAGCCCTCTATGGGTGTTTGATTTTCTCGTTTTGCTCGCTCTTTTTCATTGAGTAAAAAGCAGAGTTTTAAGCCGTAGAGATAGATAAACCATGAGAGATAAATCCATAAAAAAAAGAAGAGTAAAATGCTAAAAGAGCCATAAATGCTGAGGTAGGTTTTATTGTAAGCAACATAAAAAACAAATAGGTTTTTTGAAATATACCAAAAAAGTGAAGCGATAAATGAAGAAAGTAGAGCACTTTTAAGATGGATTTTGATTTTAGCAGAGACACTATACATAATTAAGAAGAGAAGCCAGATAATAAAATAAGGGGTAAATTGTACAAAATTAATCGTACTGGTAACAGGGGTTTGTTCTAAAAATGTTTGTATGGTCGCTGAGCTATAAAAAAAGATAATCAGCCCCAGTGGCATGAGTGTTACCATCGTCCAATATGTTGCGAGTGCTTCCCAAAAACTGCGGGTTTTTGTCTCAAAGATTTTACTGACAATTTTTTCATAATCCAAAAAAAACATAATGGAAATGTAAAGCACAAAAATGAGTCCTACAACGCCCATATTGCCTGTATTGGCGATGAAATCATGCAAGTAGTGAATCATGATGTCTTGCTGAGTGGGAATCAGTGAACTAAAGATAAAACTTTGGAGTTTTTCATAATAAATTTCAAAAAGAGGCAGTTTGGTAAAAAGGCTAAAGGTAATCAGTAAAATAGGAATGAGCGATAAAATCGTGTGAAAACTAAGCGAAGAGGCGTAGTGTGCAAGTTCTACGTCTCTTAACTTTTTGAAAAATTCCACACAATTTTTCGCACTTAACACTTAGAGTCCCATTTTAGAGGGATTTAAAATGTTATTGGGGTCAAAGGCTTTTTTAATCGAACGGAAGAGTTCCATCTCAGCATCGCTAAAGGCTAAGTGCATAAAAGGCGCTTTACTGAGTCCTATGCCGTGTTCACCGCTAAGGGTTCCACCCAGCTCCACAGTTGCTTTAAAAATCTCTTCAATGGCTCTATGCCCAATTTCAAGCTGTTTCGCATCGCTTCCATCGACCATGACGTTGGTGTGAACATTGCCATCGCCTGTATGTCCAAAGCACGGCACTACGACGTTGTATTTTTTAGAAATCTCACCAATGGCTTTGAGTAGGGCTGGGAGTTTGCTACGAGGTACGGTGATATCTTCGTTGAGTTTTTTACTGCCGTAGATGTTGATACATTGACTTGCATTGCGTCTTGCAAACCAAAGATTTTTCGATTCTTCGGCATTTTGCGCTCGTTTAAAACCACTTCCTCCATTTTCATTAAAGGCTTTTTCAATGACATCAAGCTGTTTGGTGAGCTCTTCTTGCGTGTTTCCATCCACATCGGTAATCAAAATAGCCCCTGCATCTTTTGGCAAGCCTTTGTTGTACTTTTGCTCAACGGCGTTGATAGAAAGGTTGTCTAAAAACTCCATTGCCACAGGCGTGACACCCGCTGCCATCGTTTTATACACTGCATTCATCGCATCTTCAACGCTGGGGAAAATGCCCATGGCTGTTTGTGACATTTTAGGCTTTGCAATCAGTTTAAGGGTAATCTCTGTAATGATGGCTAACGTTCCCTCACTGGCAATGAGAATTCCTGCAATGTTATAACCTGCGACATCTTTAATGGTACGTTTTCCCGCACGAATAATCTCACCGCTTGGAAGCACCGCACGAAGCGCCATAACGTAATCTTTGGTAATACCATATTTGGCGGCTCGCATACCACCAGCGTTTTCGCTGACATTGCCACCAATGGTTGAGTACTCTTCACTGGCAGGATCTGGTGGATAAAAAAGTCCCTTAGCTTCCACAGCTTTTTGCAGTGCCATGTTAATGACACCGGGTTGAACTACCGCAACCATGTTTTCCATGTCAATCTCAAGGATTTTGTTCATATGTTTTTCAAATGCTAAGATAACGCCACCATTTGCAGGCAAAGAGCCTCCTGTAAAACCACTACCCGCCCCACGAGGTGTGATGATAATGCGGTGTTCATTGCAGTATTTTAAGATAGCACTCACATCGTTTTCATCACGAGGAAACAGCACGGCATCTGGCTCATAGCGTGTACGGGTTGCATCGTAGCAGTACGCAATGAGATGGGCTTTGTCATCATAAACATTTTCAGCGCCTAAAAAACTTTTAAAATAATCAATATGCTTTGCTTCCATCACTATTTTCCAATCAATGAAGTGTAGTAGCTGTTATAGTCTTTAATTTCAGAACTTTCCCAGCTAAACCATGAACTTTCCACTTCTTCATTACGAGAGTAAAAAGGAAGTTTCATCTCTTGTGCAGAGGTTTGAATCGCAACGGTATGAATGGTGTTGAAATTATGACAATCTACAAAATAGCCCTTATCTTTAATCGCAAAGAAAATAAGTGATGCGGTGTTTTGATAGCACATTTTTTGAAAGAGTTCTTTATCGGGATTTGGACGGTAGATTTTTGCTAGATAGGCTGCCATTAAGTCAGGGTGTACCCATGTGATTTTAGGATAAGTTTTCAAAACCTCTTTATACGTCTCTTGATTTGGTGTTACAATTAACGCTCTGTCGTAGAGATAATTTAAAGTAACTTCATCGCCTTTGCTTGGTTTTATGCCTGATTCTGGAAAGGCAAATTGGGAAAGCATCTCAAATTTTTCAACACGCAATGTTGCATGATTTCCGTCTTTACTGATAACATCGACACGCGCAATGATACTTGAGGTTTTATCATCAAAGGCATGTTTCACAATGCCACTTGCACCCACAACAAAAGAAGGGGAATCTGCAATAACGAGGTGTTTATCATTTGCGTCTAACACAGCTGTTTTGTATTCGACAAAAGGTGTTTGAGCAAAAGCAAAAGAGCCAAATAAACACAGACACAAAAACAAGCATATTTTCTTCAACGGAAGCTCCTTAAGGGGTTGAATCCCTGTATGATTTTATAGTGGGATGATTATATCTATAACTGTTTTAAAAAAACTTATTTTTACACATAAGGAAGGCTTTTAGGGATTTTGTAAGATTTTTTGAGATAAAATCAAGCACTTATGAGGGGGTGTGTCGATGAATAAACTGCTATTTTTTTGGATGATTTTTGTTTCATTTTCTTGTGCCTCCTATCTTGAAGAGTTGAAATGGCCAAAAGGTGAAACTTTTTTAACCTTTTTAGAAAAAAACAATCTACCGCTTACGATTTATTATACTTTAGATAAGGAAGAACAAGAACTGGCTGCTGAAATTGTCGCAGGGGTTAGGTATCAGGTTTTAAAGAGTGATGATGAGCAACTCGAACAAGTGTTGATTCCGATTGGTGAAGAGCTTCAAATGCATCTTAAAAAAGTCAAAAATGAATTTATGATGGAGATTACGCCTATCGTTTTTCAAGAAGAGAAACACTCTGTTGCCATTGAAATTCATCATTCGCCGTACATTGACATTGTTAAGGCAACCAATAATCATGGACTTGCCAATGAATTTTCTCAATCATTTAAAAGTGGGGTGAATCTTCGTAGTTTACAAAAAGGGGATAAACTTGTTTTACTTTTTCAGCAAAAACGTCGCCTTGGAAAACCTTTTGGTTCCATAAAAATAGATGCTTCGATGCTTGAAACGGCTAAAAAGCAAAATTATATTTTTTATTATAATGAAAACTATTACAACCAAAAAGGGGAAGAGTTAGATAATTTTCTCTTAACAAAACCTGTGAATTATACTCGTATCTCTTCCGTGTTTACGCAAAAACGGTGGCATCCTGTCTTAAAAAAATACCGTGCGCATTTGGGTATTGACTATGCTGCACCTACTGGAACGCCTGTTCGTTCTGCAGGTAATGGCAAAATTGTTTTTGCAGGAACGAAGGGTGGCTATGGTAAAACGATTGAAGTGAGTCACGATGGAAGTTATAAAACGCTTTATGCGCATCTTAACGGCTTTGCGAGGGGCATTCGAGGTGGACAGCGTGTGAAACAAAATCAAGTCATAGGGTATGTCGGCAATACAGGTATGAGTACAGGACCGCATTTGCATTTTGGTTTGTATCGAAGCAATGTGGCGATTAATCCTGCGAGTGTGGTAAAAGTAGCTAAGAGTTCTTTGGGTGGAAAAGAGTTAAAAGAGTTTATGCGTTACACCGAAGAGTTAAAACAACACGTTGAAACAGCATTAGAAAATGGAGAAGAGCCTCGTAGGGAAGAAGAGTTTGATAACTTTTCTCTTTTAGAAAAAGCCCATAGTTAAATTAAATCGCAAAAAAGAGTCTCACATGATACGATGTTTTTTTAAGAATAGTAACAAACTAGAAGTCATCACTGATTTTAATGATTTTTATGAGAATGAGGATAAAAAAGATAAAGTTGTTTGGCTCGATATGCTTTTGCCAACCCACACAGAGATTAGTTTTGTGGAAGAGACGTTTGGGATAGATTTTCCAACCAAACAAGAGAGTGAAGAGATTGAGATATCTTCACGTTATTGGGAGGAAGATAAGAAGATAGAGATTAACAGCTTCTTCTTAATTACGCATGAAGACGGTGCGCACAACGAAACGGTTTCGTTTATTTTGCAAGGGAATTTGCTGATTTCGATTCGTTATAAAGAGCTTCGTGCGTTTGAAGAGTTTAGCAAACGCTTTTTTTACGCACCTCGTGAGTTTAAAAACGGCTATTACATCTTTTCACAGCTTTTAGACATTAGAATTGATGCCGATGCAGACATCATTGAAAAACTCTCAAAAGATATTACCCGTCTTCGCAAACACGTTTTTACAGACTATGCGAATAACGATGAGGAAATCTTGGAAAAAATCTCCTCTTTTGAAGATTTAAATATGAATATCCGTGAAAACTTGATGGATAAACAGCGTATCTTAACGTCGTTTTTAAAGTCTAATAAATACGACGATAGCTCCCTTCGTAGCGATATTGTCATTATGCTTAAGGATATTAAGTCCTTGATTGATTACACCGAGTTTAATTTTGAGAGGCTGGACTACTTGCAAAATATCTTCGTGGGTGTTTTGAGCATTGAGCAAAATAAAGTTATCAAAATCTTTACCATTGTTAATGTCATCTTTCTTCCACCAACGCTCATTGCAAGTATTTATGGGATGAACTTTAAGATTTTGCCTGAGCTTGATTGGAGTTATGGGTATGTCTTTTCGCTTGCGCTTATGGTGATTTCTGCGATTACGCCGATAGCAATTTTTAAGAAAAAAGGGTGGATTTAGGGAATGGAACACACCATTGAAGTGCTAAGAATAGAGGAGTGTGTTTCATCGGTTTATATTAAGCCTAAAAGCATGTACTACGTGCACAATGATGTGGAAAAACGCTGGGATTTGGTCGATACGCACGATAGCGTTGCGATTCTTTTGTACCATCAAACTTTGGATAGTTTCGTCTTCGTTAAACAGTTTCGCCCTTCCATTTACCTCAAAAATAAAGAGGGATTTACCTATGAGTTGTGTGCGGGTATTGTCGATAAAGAGAAGAGCTTGATTGAGATTGCCAAAGAGGAGATTATTGAAGAGACGGGGTATGATGTTCCGCTTGAAAAATTAGAAAAAATCTCTTCGTTTTACACCGCTGTTGGCTTTGCGGGTGGCAGACAAACGCTCTACTACGCCGTGCTAGATGAGAGCATGAAAGTGAGCGAAGGTGGTGGCATAGAGAATGAAAACATTGAAGTCATTTACCTCAAACGTGAAGAGACGCTAGAGTTTATGTTTGATGAGAGTATCGCTACCACATCTGGGTTAATGTTTGCCTTGATGTGGTACTTTAAAACGTATGAAAAATAGCTTTACATGTAAAGGTTTTAGAACATAAAACCAAATAAACTTCTGCTATAATATTTTCATGTACACCGTTGAATTTGTCGAACTTGAGACCAAAAAACCATTTGCAGAGTTTATCGCTACTTTGGAAAAAAATGAAGTAGCAAAGGTTTTTGCTTCGATTGATAAATTTATCGAGCTTAAAAATACCGCTTTGCCTGTCGGTGAAAATCTATCTAAAAAGCTAGACGAGGGCATTTTTGAGATACGAGTGAGCTTACCCAATAAGATAGTTCGAAATTTATACTATTACGTCAGCGGTCAAAAGATTATTATCACGCATGGCTTTGTGAAAAAAAGCCAAAAAACTCCTAGCTCTGAAATCGTAAAAGCCAAAGAGCTAAGGAGACAATACAATGAAAGGATGGCATATGAGTAACTATGAAAAACTAAAAAAAAGCTATATGAATGATGCTGAATTTGTCTCTATGTACGAAGATGCAAAAACACAAGTTGATTTGGAAAACGAAGTGCAATACATCAAAGATAAAATTCACACCAACGATACTTCTTTCAACCTTCTAAATGCTCTGGACACCTTGCAAAAACACATCAGCGAATACACGCATAAACGAAAGTTGGCGTAGGTTTTATCTTTACATGTAAAGCTTTGAATCTTTACATGTAAAAAGGTTTTAGTCAATAAATCGTTTCGTCAAATCCCCATAGGTTTCGATGCGTCTATCACGCAAAAACGGCCAGATGCGTCTGACGTGTTCGCCTCTTTGTAAGTCCACATCGACGATGAGCACTTCTTCTTTATCATGACTCGCTCGAACGATGATCTCGCCTTGAGGACCAGCGACAAAAGAGTTTCCCCAAAAGCGGATGCCATCTAACACGCCATGATTGTCTTCTTCTTTACCGATGCGATTGACGCTGATGACGGGTAGTCCGTTGGCGATGGCATGCCCTCGTTGCACCGTTTCCCATGCGTCGCATTGTCTTCTTTTCTCATCTTCCATGTCTTCATCAAACCAGCCGATGGCGGTGGGGTAGATGAGCATTTCAGCCCCTTTTAGCGCCATCAAACGGGCGGCTTCGGGGTACCATTGATCCCAACAGACTAAAACGCCTAGTTTGCCCACACTGGTTTGGATAGGGTTGTAGCCCATATCGCCTGGAGTGAAGTAGAATTTTTCGTAAAAACCGGGGTCGTCAGGGATGTGCATTTTGCGGTATTTGCCAGCGACTGTGCCATCTTTTTCAAAGATGACGGCGGTGTTGTGGTACAGACCTGCGGAGCGTTTTTCAAAAAGGGAGGTGACTAGAACGACGTTGTTTTCTTTGGCGATGCCTGACCAAAAGGCGATGTCGCTCTCCCAGTTGCTCGCAAGGTCAAAACATGCTACATCTTCGTTAATGCAAAAGTAGCGGTCTTGGTGGAGTTCTTGGAGTACGACAAGCTCTGCGCCTTGGCTTGAAGCGTGTTGAATGAGTGAAACGGTTTTAGCAATCGTTTCTTTGGCTGAGCCTTGAATGGCGTGTTGGATAAGCGCTGTTTTCATTGGATTGACCTTCTCTTATAAAGTGATTTTATTCTACATTAATATGCTTTTAACACAAATTAATCTATTATCTTGATGATAACTATCAATTAGGAACAGAGATGATAATGCTATCGGAAATGAATCCAGGCGAGCAGGGCATCGTCAGTAAAATAGACGCTCAAGGTGAGCTTAAACAACGCCTTTTTTCTTTAGGACTTCGAAAAGGAAGTCAGATCAAAATGAAAGCAAGCAGTATCGCAAAAAGTACGTTAGAAGTTGAAGTGGGAAGTACGCTTTTAGCTTTACGTTATGAAGAAGCAAAAATGATTCAGGTAAAAAGAGTATGAAAGAGTTTGTGATTGCCTTAGTGGGGCAACCTAATGTGGGTAAAAGTATGCTGATTAATGCCATTGCAGATGCAAGGCTTAGGGTTGGCAATTTTTCAGGGGTGACGGTTGAAAAAGCTGAGGTGCGTTTTGTAGCGCAAGGGCATAGCATTAAGATTGTCGATTTGCCTGGAACTTACTCTTTAAATGACTACACGCAAGATGAGCGAGTGACCAAAGAATTTTTGGAAAATGAGCCGTATGATTTGATTATTAACGTCGTGGACACCACCAATTTGGAGCGCAATCTTTTCTTAACGACGCAGTTGTTAGAGCTTGATAAAAAGATGATTGTAGCATTGAATATGATGGATGAAGCGCAAAAAGAGGGGATGTGCATTGACCATGAGCAGTTAAGCTCCATCTTGGGTGTTCCTTGTGTCAAGGTTTCTGCGGCAACGAAAAAAGGCATTGGAAAGCTTTTAAACCGTGCGATTGATATGTTCCAATTTCCACATGAAAAATCAAAGTTAATTTACAGTGATGTTGTGGAAGAAGAAGTTGCAAAAATCGTACTTTTCTTAGAAGAAAAGCGCTATAAAAGTGCTGTTGCATACCGTGATATTGCCTTAAAACTTTTGGAAGAAGATGTTAAAACGTACCATCAGATGCGAGATGAGCCTTTATGGTTGGAACTCTCTTTGATTTTAAAAGAGGCGTTGGAGCATCTGTATTTGCACCATGAGAGCAAAGATGTGCGTGAGATTTTTGCACAAGAGCGTGCGGCATTTGCCAAAGGTGCGGTGCTTGAAACGCTTACATGTAAAAAGTGTTTAACATCAAGTATGACTGAAAAAATTGATGCAATTTTAATTCACAAAGTCTTTGGGATTCCTATTTTTGTTGTGTTGATGTGGAGTTTGTTTCAGCTGACATTTGAGCTAGGTTCTATTCCTATGGAATGGATTGATATGTTTTTTGTGGCTTTGGGTGCGTATATTAAAACCATTTTTGGAGAGGGCGCTTTGGGTTCCTTGCTCGCAGATGGCGCACTTTCTGGTGTGGGTGCTGTGGTGATGTTTTTACCTAACATTGTTATTTTGTTTTTAGGCATTGCGCTTTTGGAAACCACAGGCTACATGGCTCGGGTTGCGTTTTTGCTCGATGGTTTTTTTCATCGTTTTGGTTTGCATGGAAAGAGTTTTATCCCTTTGGTGACGGGGTTTGGATGCTCCGTTCCTGCGTACATGAGCGCACGTACGCTTAAAAACGATAAAGACAGATTGGTGACGCTTTTTATCATTGGATTTATGAGTTGTGGGGCGAAACTTCCTGTGTATGTACTTTTTGTTGGGGCATTTTTTTCGCAAGAGCAAGCGGGCAATGTACTTTTTCTCATCTATATCGCAGGGGCATTTGTCGGGCTTATCGCCGCAAAATTTTTAAAGCGTTTTATTTTTAAAGGGGTGGATGAGCCTTTTGTTATGGAGATGCCAAAGTACCGTTTACCTTCGTTAAAACTTATTTGGCATACGGTGGCGATTAAGGCGATTTTGTATTTGCAAAAGGCGGGAACGTTTATTTTGGGTGCTTCGATGCTGATTTGGTTTGCGAGTAATTATCCTAAATATCCCGAAATTGAAGCAGAGTATGCGCAAAAAATAGAGTTAGCTCAAAGTGATGAAGCAAAAGATAGTCTTGAAAATGAACAAGCCAAAATGCTTTTGGAGAAGAGTTTTTTAGCGATGATTGGCAAATCTACCGAAGGGCTTTTTGCACCCATTGGGTTGGATTGGAAGATGACGGTGGCTTTAGAGAGTGGTTTGGCGGCTAAAGAGGTGGTGGTTTCAACTTTAGGGGTTTTGTATGCCTTAGGTGCTGAGGTCGATGAGGAGAGTGAGGGGTTGCTTGAGGTGATTCAAAAAGAGATTCCTTTTGCCTCTGCGGTTTCGTTTATTATCTTTGTCATGTTTTATTTGCCGTGTATGGCTGCTTCTATTGTTTTTGCCAAAGAGAGTGGAAGTTACAAATACTTAGCCTATTTGTTTGTGTTTACGACACTCATTGCGTGGGGATTGTCGTTTATTGGGTATCGTATAGCTCTTTACATGTAAAAGGGATTAATCCTTTTTTACATGTAAAAGCGTGTCGGTATTTGAATCATCATAGGGGTCAAGGTGTGCGTTGATGACCCACTCAATTTCAGGAGCGAGTGCTTTGATATTGTCTTCGATTTTATCCCCTGCATGGTGCGCTCGAAGCAGAGAAATACCAGGGCTAAAGACTAAATGAACATCGACAAAGTAGGTGTTGGCAGACCTTCGTGTTTTTAAGTCATGAAAATCGCTAATCTCCTTTTCCGCTAAAATAAGGCGTTGAATATTTTCCACAATCTCTTCTTCCAAAGAAGCGTCCAGTAAAATATAAACCCCATCTTTAATCAGCTCATACGCCGAGTAGATAATATAAAGCGAAATAAGTATCCCCATAATCGAATCAATCATCTCAAAGCCTGTAAAATGAATCGCCACTAAAGAGAGCAAAATGGCGCCATTGCTTAAGACATCGGTTTTATAGTGTAAGGCATCAGATTCGATGACCATACTGTGTGTTTTTTTTGCTACATGGTGAAGAAAAGCAACTAGCATGGTTGTAAGGATGAAAGAGACGAGCATCACCCAAATGGAACTGCTTAGGTGTGAGAGTGCCTCAGGATAAAAGAGCTTTTTAATCGCCGTATAGAGGATAAAAAGTCCCGACATACAAATAATCGTTCCCTCAATGACCGCAGCTAAGGCTTCGATTTTTCCTTTACCGTAGTTAAAGGTTTTATCGGCAGGTTGTTCGGCTTTGGCAATGGCAAAGTAGTTAAAGGCTGAAACGATTAAGTCCAGAACTGAGTCGATGGCAGAAGCTAAAACCGCCACCGAACCGCTTAAAAGACCAATAAACAGTTTAATAATAATTAAAAGTGTCGCCGTTGCACTTGAGACGATGGTCGCTTTTTTTTGTAATGTCATTAGGCGTCATCTCGTTCTTTGTAGATATTCATCGAAGCACAATGTAAACTGCCATGCTCTCGAATCAGTACAGAGGATTCAATGCCTACAACCTCACGCTCGGGAAAGTAGTTTTTAAACGTTTCGAGCACCGCTTCATCGCATGGGTCAGAGTAGGTTGGAACCAACACAGCGTTGTTAATCAACACAAAGTTCATGTAGGTTGCAGGAATACGGTGATTGTTAAAGTATTTGGCAGAAGGCAGGGGGAGAGCAAGCAGGTCATAGCCTGTTTTTTTAAGCTCTTTTTCCATCTTTTGAAGCTCTTCATAGTGTTCGTCTTCTTTATCGTAGCATTTGACATAGGCGATGGTATGTTTGTTGATAAATCGTGCTAGGGTATCAATGTGTGAGTCGGTGTCATCGCCCATCAGTGCGCCATGTTTTAAAACAATCAGTTTTTTGAGTCCAAAGAGTTTTTTCAAGGTTTTTTTAATTCCTTTTTTGGAAAGCTCAGGATTACGGTTCTCTTCAAAAAGACAATATGCTGTTGAGAGCATGACGCCATGACCGTTACTGTCGATGCTTCCGCCTTCTAGCACAAAATCTAAGCTTTTGAGTTTACCTTGAAGATAGCCTTGATAAAAGAGTTGTTGGGTGATGGTATTGTCTAAATTGGCTTCAAATTTGTTGCCCCATGCATTAAAGATAAAGTCATAGGTGCGACGTTTGTGATTTTTATAGATGTTAATGCCTCCAAAATCACGAATCCATGTATCGTTGGTTGGCATCTCAATAAGCTCAATATTTTGCAAGTTTGGAAGCAGGTTTGCAAGAGCGGTTTTATCTTCACAAATCACAAGACATTTTTGAAAGCGGGCAATCTTACCAATAAATTCGACATAGGTTTGATGAATCTCTTTAATCGAGTGTGCCCAGTCGCTCTGTTTTGGAGGAAACACAACCAGTAAAGCCTCTTGCTCTTCCCATTCTGCGGGTATACGTCGTTTCATTGGATTTCCTTCGTGGAGTAATTAGGGATTTTATTATACCAAAATGTGCCATCGTTTTTTTGAAGAAAAAAGAGTAAAATAGTCGCCATTACTCTTTACATGTAAAGGACTTTTGTGTTACTTCGAGATAAAAATAATAAAAGCATTAAACAGATTAATCTTATGGCACTGTTGTTTGCCGCTCTCTTTGCTTTTGTGTTTGCGGGGTTTATTATTATCAATGAATATCTTTCGTTTAAAGCAGAAAATGAAGCGCTTAAAGTGCGTTATAAAGAGGAACAACATAAAAGCGCTTTAGCTAATTTACGTCTTTTAAGCGACATCGTCCGTTATCGTTTTGAACAAAGTAAGCATGAAGAAGAGGGTGTCATTGAGAAAAAAGTACTCGAAGATGTCCGTGCGTTAATGGCGCATCTTGCAGCGCATCATTATATTTTTATTCAAAAAGAACAGGGGCAATTACTTTATACTTCCAGCGAGTATCCTACTGAAACGCCTTTGAATGAGAGCGTTGTACGGGAGAATTTTGAGCCTTTGGCGTTGGTTTTAGGAAGTGGTGTGCAGATGCAAGGGATTGAAGATGTTTTATCCCACAATGAAAAAGCGTATGAAGATAAGATTATTGATTTTGTTTTGAAAATTTATATGCTGACACTCTTTTTGTATTTGGTAAGTACCATAGAGTACCGTTATGTCAGTGAATTGATAGGGCGAGAAATTCGCTTTATCATTGCTTCATTTAAAAAAGCTTCACTCAATTATGAATTTATTGATACCAGCAAAATTAAATTTAAAGAGTTTCAAGAGATTGTGGCACAAGCCAATGTGATGATTGAGCAAATCAAGAGTCAAAATGGCGCTTTAGTGGGATTAAATAGCTCCCTTGAAGAGATTGTGGTGCAAAAAACACACGCACTGAAGCAATCGGTTGAATACACAAAAGAACTTTTAGAAAAACAAGATCGTTTTATTAAAAATGCTATTCATGAAATTAACACTCCCCTTTCTATTATTTTGATGAACATTGATTTGTACAATCTCAAATATGAGAAAAATCGCTATTTACTCAAAATTGAAGCGGCGGTGAAGGTGCTTGATAATATTTACGGGGATTTGGAGTACATTGTCAAAAAAGACAGAGTGGTGTATGAAAAAACAATGGTGGATTTTTCAAGCTTTTTGATGCAGCGGGTTGCCTATTTTGAAGATGTTGCGGAGGGAAATAAGTTAGAAATCAAAACAGAAATCGCTTCTGATTTGTTTATTGTCTTTAATGAAATTGAATTACAGCGTATTTGTGACAATAATATCTCCAATGCCATTAAGTATAGTTATGAAAATAATGCGGTAGAGGTTAGGCTCTATGAAGAGAAGGATGCCATTGTCTTTTCGGTTGAAAATTGCGGTGAGATGATTCGTTCTCCCGAAAAATTGTTTGATAGGTATTACAGAGAAGATGTCGCACGCGGTGGTTTTGGGCTTGGACTAAACATCGTTAAAGAGATATGTGATATGCATGGTGTGGGTATTGAGGTGATGTCCAATGAGGAGAGAACACGCTTTTTGTATCGTTTTAAAAAGGAAAAAGATGAAGATTTTACTGCTTGAAGATGAGTCGATGTTGCGAAGTTCGATTGAGGAGTATTTGGAAGGACTTGGGCATAAAGTCATTGCTTTTGGAAATGGGGAAGAAGCGTATAGTGCGATTGCAGAGGGAGTGTTTGATCTTTTGATTTTAGATATTAATATTCCTAAAATGAATGGATTGGCTCTTTTAAAGGCTCTCAATGAGGCAGAAAAAGCTTATCCGACCATTTTTATCAGTGCGAATGTTGAAATTGATGACATTAGCAGAGCGTTTGAGTTGGGGGCTTCGGATTATCTTAAAAAGCCGTTCCATCTTAAAGAGTTGGGACTTCGTATTGATAAAATTAAAAAAGCCTATGAAATTAAACATTTACAGCATGTCATTTTAAGTTCAAAATACGTTTTTTCCAAAGAGGAGCAGATGCTTTTTTACAACAATAATGTGCAAATTTTGACAAAAAAACAGTTACAAATAGTAACATTATTGTGCGAAAATATAGGGGTAGTGGTGGACTTCGAAAAATTCCGCAGTTATGTCTGGAACGATGAACCTGTTGATAATGCCACAATTAGGGCTGAAATAAGCCGTTTTCGTAAACTTTTAAAAGAAGATTTCATTATCAATCTTAAAGGGGTAGGTTATAAAATAGAGCGATATTATCCAGAGAAAAAAGGATAAATGTTACTAATTTACCCATATAAAAGATAAGTTTTTACAAAATTACACATAATTTTCAAATGCTACGATAATGCTATGTTGCTCTTTTAGAATGACCTTGTGACATTAAAAGCCGACCTTGAATTTTAAGGTCGGTCACAAACTTTAAGAAGGAGCATTTATGAGTGAAAATATCTACGATAAAGTCAAAACTAACCCAAAATTTGCAGAACTGGTGCAAAAAAGAAGTCGTTTTGCTTGGAAGCTTGCCATAGTGATGCTAGTTGTTTACTATGCATTTATTCTTGTAATTGCTTTTTCTCCTCATCTTTTTGCCATTAAAATAGGAGAAGGTGTTACCACGGTGGGTATTCCCATTGGGATTGGGGTTATTCTGATTGCTTTTGTATTAACAGGAATTTATACGCAAAGAGCCAACGGAGAATTTGATGACTTAACCCATCAAATTAAAGAAGAACTAAGGGGTGCAAAATGAAATGGGGTATTTTATTTTTCACACTTTCGAGTGTTCTTTTTGCGGCAGATGCGCAATTTAGCGGTAAACGTGATTTAAATGTTTCAGCGATTGTTATGTTTTTAATTTTTGTTTTGGCAACACTGGGTATTACCTATTGGGCGGCACGTCGTACCAAAACAGCGAAAGATTTTTATACTGCTGGTGGAGGTATTACAGGCTTTCAAAATGGTTTAGCCATTGCGGGAGATTATATGTCCGCAGCATCGTTTCTTGGAATTTCAGGACTGGTTTACATGAAAGGTTTTGATGGTTTAATCTATTCCATTGGCTTTTTAGTCGGTTGGCCAATCATCCTTTTCTTGGTGGCTGAACAGCTTAGAAACTTAGGGAAATACACCTTTTCAGATGTGGCATCGTACCGTTTGAAACAAACGCCTATTCGTACCCTTGCGGCATCGGGTTCTTTGGCTACGGTTGCGCTGTATTTGATTGCGCAGATGGTGGGTGCGGGACAGTTGATTCAAATCTTGTTTGGTATGGATTATGAATATGCGGTTGTTATGGTAGGCATTTTGATGATACTTTATGTAACATTTGGTGGAATGCTCGCTACAACATGGGTACAAATCATTAAAGCGGTTTTATTGCTCTCAGGGGCAACCTTTATGGCAATTATGATTATGTACAAAGTTGGATTTAGTTTTGAGAGCTTATTTGCTAAAGCGGTTGAGCTTAAAAAAACAAATGCTATTATGGCTCCAGGTGGGTTGGTAAGTGATCCTATCTCTGCTATAAGTTTAGGCATTGCGTTGATGTTTGGAACCGCAGGTCTTCCACATATCTTGATGCGTTTCTTTACGGTTAGTGATGCCAAAGAAGCACGAAAATCGGTCTTTGTTGCGACAGGGTTTATTGGGTATTTTTACATCTTAACCTTCATCATTGGTTTTGGTGCGGTGGTTCTTTTAACAGGCAATCCTGAGTACCTTGATACAATCAAAGGTGGCATCATTGGTGGTGGCAATATGGCAGCGATTCATACATCCCATGCGATTGGTGGTAATATTTTCTTAGGATTTATCTCCGCAGTAGCGTTTGCAACGATTTTGGCGGTTGTTTCAGGCTTAACCTTAGCAGGAGCGAGTGCGGTCAGTCATGACTTGTATTCGAATGTTTTTGCCAGAGGTAGAGCGGATGAGGTTACTGAGATGAAAGTCTCAAAATACTCTACGATTGCTTTAGGTATTTTGGCGATTATTTTAGGAATTGCGTTTGAGAAACAGAACATTGCGTTTATGGTTGGACTTGCGTTTGCGATTGCGGCGAGTGCAAACTTCCCAATTCTTTTCTTGTCAATGTTTTGGGGTAAGCTTACAACCAAAGGTGCTGTGTGGGGTGGAGGTTTAGGTCTTTTAACAGCGGTCGTTTTGGTTGTGTTAAGTAAAGCGGTTTGGGTGGATATTTTAGGCTATAAAACAGCGATTTATCCTTATGGAAACCCAGCGATTTTCTCAGTCACGATAGCGTTTGTTGGTATCTGGTTGTTTTCTTTGATGGATAATAGCGAGGATGCAAAACGAGAACATGCAGCGTATGAGCATCAGTTTATTCGCTCACAAACAGGCATTGGTGCGGAAGGCGCATCAAGCCACTAATGCTTTGGTACTCACAGGCAAGGTTTATGCCTGTGAGACTTTTGTCAAAACATGATTGAGACTAGTCGTGTTTTGTTAGAAGTCTAATATTATCGAAAGGATAGAAAAAATGTCACAACTTTTTGAACCAAACAGAGCGTTGAGTAAACAAGCACGTATTAAAAATATGTGTGAGTATAAAGAGCTTTGTATTCAAGCCGATGAAGATTTTGAAGGGTACTGGGATAAATTAGCCCGTGAGAAAATTGAGTGGTTTAAGCCTTATGATAGGGTACTCAATGAAGATAATGCTCCATTTTATAAATGGTTTGAAGGTGGAAAACTCAATGTTACCCACCAATGTTTAGGGCGTCATCTTAACTCACGTAAAAACAAAGCGGCTATTATCTGGGAGGGTGAAGATGGGACTCGACGCATCATCACGTATCTTCAACTTTTTTATCGTGTGAATCGTTTGGCAAACTTGTTACGCAATAAGTTTGGAATTCAAAAAGGCGACCGTGTTGTCCTTTACATGCCGATGATTCCTGAAGCGGCGTTTGCGATGTTGGCGTGTGCTAAGATTGGAGCGATTCACTCGGTTGTTTTTGGTGGATTTTCTGCTGATGCGCTAAGAGATAGAATTCAAGATGCACAAGCAAAATTGGTCATTACCGCCGATGGTGCGTTTCGTCGTGGTAAGCCTTACATGTTAAAACCCGTTGTCGATGAGGCACTTCGTGAGGGGTGTGAGTGCTGTGAAAAGGTTTTGATTGTTCAACGTAATTTTGAAGACATTGAATATGTTCGTGGTCGAGACTATGTTTACAATGAGATTGTCATGCAAGAGTCAAAGTATTGTGAGCCTGAATGGATGGATGCGGAAGACCCTCTTTTTTTACTTTATACTTCAGGCAGTACAGGAAAACCCAAAGGAGTACAACACTCAAGTGCGGGGTACATTCTTTGGGCGCAATACACGATGGAGCATGTTTTTGATGTGAAAGAAAATGATACGTTCTGGTGTACGGCAGACGTGGGTTGGATTACGGGGCATACGTATATCGTCTATGGACCTTTGGCAATGGGTGCGACGACCATTATGTACGAGGGTGTTCCAACCTTCCCAGACGTGGGTCGTTGGTGGAGTATGATTGACGAGCATAGGGTCAATCAGTTTTATACCGCACCCACAGCGATTCGTTTGTTGCATAAAGAGGGAGCGGATGCACCTAGTAAGTATGATTTAAGCTCTTTAAAGGTCTTAGGAACGGTGGGTGAGCCGATTAACCCTGATGCGTGGATGTGGTACTATGAGCAAATCGGTGGAGGGAAATGTCCTATCGTTGATACATGGTGGCAAACGGAGACAGGTGGTCATATGATTACGCCATTGCCTGGTGCGACACCGATTAAACCAGGCTCTGCAACTTTCCCACTTCCTGGTATTAAAGCGGAGATTATTGATGAAAATGGCAATCCAACGCCAAAAGGTGAAAAAGGATTCTTGTGTATCACAAAGCCTTGGCCATCCATGATTCGCAATATCTGGGGCGATAGTGACCGATTTGTGAAGTCTTATTTTGGAGACTGTAAAAAAGATGGCAAGCCTGTTTATTTCTCAGGCGATGGGGCGATGTACGATGATGATGGGTACATTGTCATTACAGGTCGAACGGATGATGTCATTAACGTTTCAGGTCATAGAATTGGAACGGCTGAGATTGAAGCGGTACTAGGTCATCATGAGAACGTGGCGGAGGTTGCGGTTGTTGGACGACCTGATCCGATTAAAGGTGAGGGTATTTTTGCTTATATTGTTATCAAAGGGACAGATAGCATTAGTGAAGAGGTCTATATGATTCAAGAGCTCAATAAGCTCATCGTAAAAGAGATTGGAAATATCGCTAAACTGGATGCGATTCGTTTCGTTCCAGGGCTTCCAAAAACGAGAAGCGGAAAGATTATGCGTCGTATTTTACGCTCCATCGCCAAGAAAGAGCCTATTACGCAGGATATTTCAACCTTAGAAGATCCAAGCATTGTGGAGAAAATCCAAAACCTCGTTCAGTTTTAACTTCTTAATGCGGTTACATGTAAAATGTAACCGCTCTTCTTTCTTAGGAGAGATAAAAATAGTTGCGCTCTTTTTTTATTTCGATAGGAAAAATCCCATAGTATGCTTTAAAGGCTTTACTAAAGTGACTGAGGCTTTTGTAGCCTACATGTAAAGCTGCTTCTTGCACACTAATGTCATTATGTTCGAGGAGATTTTTTGCTTCTTTTAGGCGATGGGCATGAAGCATGCCATATACCGTTGTTCCAAAGAGTGCTTTAAAGCCTTTTTTGAGTTTAAATTCATTGAGTGCAATGTGGTGGGCTAAGTCTTTGAGTGAGGGAGGATTGGTAAGATTGCTGAGCAAAATCTGTTTGGCTTTGTGCAAGGCTTTGGTATCTTGAGATGAGAATTCTTCGTTTACATGTAAAGGTAGTTTGTGAAAGGTTTGGTACACAAGTTCAAGCAGTTTAGATTCTAAAAAAAGCTCTTGCAGTTTGCCTTGAAAAATATGTTGGTGTGCAATTTGATTTAAAAGGATAGATTGTGTGTGAAGCATGGATCCATAATCTTGAATATGAAGCAGATTTTTAGAAGAAGAGAGTGGGTTTAGGGTGCGTGTTTCATGGGCTAAGGTTTGGTAAAGTTCGTGGGAAATAATCACAGAGTGGCTTGAGTAGTATCTGTTTTTTTCATAAATACCAAGAGAGCGAAGACCCTCGTGAATCGTCCCTTGCATTGTACTTTTAGCGTTCATACAAAATTCTAGATTATCGCTGAGTGATTTAAAATGAAGATGTTCACCTGCGTTAAAATAAAGAAAGGAGAGTTCTTCCATTTCCCACGAATGCAAATGTACCTCTTCATAAAAGAGTCCCTCAAAGGCACCGTACGCTATGCCATTGCCTGTATTGAAATATTTAAGATTTACCCTACCATACTCTTTTAATACAGGAGTCTCTCCTATGCTTCGCGATGCTTTAACAGAAAAAAGCTCAGGTACCATTTCGAGTAAATTATGGTTTGTAAGCGTAATGGACATTGCGTATGCCTTTCGTACAGTGCATTTTAAATATTGATAGTAACTATCAAATTAACTTTTAGAATAACGCACATTCAATTTTAAAAAGCTTAAGCTAGCGTTTCATTATTTTAGCTCTATACTGTTATCTTAAAATAATTAGTAAAAAATCCGTTTCGGGCACAAAAAAATCCCTCTAGCGTTAAAAAAATATTGATAATGGTTTTTAATATGGAGTACTATTGCCTTTTTAAAATGCGTATTATTTTGAGGAGGAGTGTGTGAATAAAAAGGTTTTGGTATTTGCCATGATTTCAGTCGTTACCAGTGGGTTTCTTTATGGCATGGATGAAACGTATAGCCTTGAGAGTGTCACGGTGAATGCGAACAAGATAGAGGAAAATATCCAAGACGTTCCCCAAAGCATCACGGTCATTGATGAGGAAGTTTTGCATGAAAAAGGGATAAAAACTGTAACAGATGCGATGAGAGAAGTGCCTAATATGAATGTCAGTAGTACTGCCAATGGTGCTACGATTTCATTTAGAGGACTCAATACTTCTATGTTTACCAATAACAATCCTGTGGTGATTTATGTCGATGGTGTGCCTTATTATGACCGTTATGACTTTGATCCTTCTTTGGCAGATGTAGCGCAAATTGAGGTGTTACGAGGACCTCAGGGAACCCTTTATGGTAAAGATGCGGTGGGTGCGGTTGTGAATATCATCACCAAAAAACCAAGCAATGAATGGCATGGAAATGTGGGGGCTGAGTATGGCAATTACAATGCCTTGAATACCACATTTAATACCAGTGGTCCCTTGATAGAAGATAAGCTTTATGCAGGAATAAATGGCTCTTTTAAGAAAGATGATGGCTGGATTACCAACGATTATCCAGGGATGGATTCGGATGCCAATCAAAAGCGTGATAGAAAAAACAGTGGCTTTTTACTCTTCAAACCCACCGAGCGTTTTTCTGGAAAAGTAACCCTTAGCGATAACTACACCAAGCATTATTTTATGAATGGTTTTGTAACAGACTCCACAGGAATCCTCTTGGGACTCGATAGAGACGATGGTAATCACATTAGTTCTGATATGCCAACGGTTGAGAGAACGGCAGTCAAAGCGCAAAGTCTCAATCTTGCTTATGAATTTGATGCCTTTAAAGTTGAATCCACGACTACCCATAAAACACTAGATTTAGAAGGTGATTTTGATGCGGACTTTCAAGCCAATAATAGCTCTGATGGGTTAAAACAGTTCAATTACACCGAGATTGAAACATGGACAGAAGAGCTTAAATTCTCAGGTCAAAATGATGCTTTTAAATGGGTAAGTGGTGTGTATGGGGACAAAGAAAAACGAGAACAAGGACCGTATGGAGCACAAGTCATGTCAGGTGGTGCGGTATACGATGCCAATGCGGATTCTACGACCGATAGCCAAACACAAGCATTGTTTGGACAAGTGATGATTCCTTTTTGGGAGAAGTTTGAATTAACCCTAGGTGGACGTTATCAGCGCATTAAAAAAGAGATTGATTTAGTGACCACACAAACATGGGGTGGTATGGCATTTCCTGATTATACTTTTGAGGGTGAAAAAACATGGAATGCTTTTATCCCTAAAATAGCACTCTCTTATAAAGTCAATGATGCGCTCAGTACCTATGCTTCCATTGCCAAAGGATATATGCCTGGTGGTTTTAACTATTTTGCAACGAGCGGTGGCATGGAAGAAAATAGCTTTGATCCTCAAACTTCCATTAACTACGAAGTAGGGGCGAAATACGTGGGGGAAAATTATCTGCTTAACGCCTCTGTCTTTCGTATGAACATTGAAGATATTCATATCTATAAAATCGCTGGCGGTGGTATGGTCTGGCTCACTGATAATGCAAAAAAAGCGCATTCTCAGGGCATTGAGTTAGAGGGAAAATACTTTCTAAACCAAAATATCGAACTCTCAGGCGCACTAGGGTTGATTGAAGCCAAGTACGATGATTACGATGCGGGGAGTAGAACCTATGATGGAGAGCGCATTGAAAATACACCTCGCTACACTGCTAATTTAGGGATTGCGTATGTGGCGACTGCTGGATGGTATGGACGCGTGGATGTGAATGCGATTGGCTCAACAAGCTATTACGATGGTGCCAATAGCCAGATGATTCGCTCCGATGGTGTGATTACCTCCAATGCAAAGCTGGGGTATAAATATAAAGCGTGGGATATTTACAGCTTTATTACCAATATTACCGATGAGTCATACATCTCAAGTTACCAATCCAAAACAGGCTTAGCCATGGTTGGATTTAATGATCCTAGACGCTATGGGGTTGGCTTTCGTTATACATTTTAAAGGATAGATAAATGCAAGAAGAAAAAAGGGGCTTATGGGCAATAATGGCTCCTGTGAAAAAAGAGATACAAATGGCCATTCTCCTCTCTGTTTTAGGAGGAACACTTCTTGTGGTAGATATGGCGCTTTTGGCGTATGTGATGCACATACCTTTGCGTGAGAGTGTGGTGTTTTTGGGTTTACATGTAAGCTTCCTAGGAGCCTTTGCTCTCTTAGGAATTATTGCCATAGGCTCCTTTTGGTTTTCTAAATACGCTTTTTTGGTTTCGCATCATGGCGCCTTTAAGCTTGAAGAGATTTTACGCAAAAGGCTGATTGAGCATTTGGCACACATTCCTCTAGGGCATATTATTAGTACGGGTTCGGGAGCACTTAAAAAAGTACTCTTAGATGATGTCAAAAACCTGCATGCCTTTGTGGCGGATAGCACTCCGATGATTGGGAAAAGCATCGCTACACCAATGGCTTCTTTGATTGCGCTGGTGTGGATTGACTGGCGTTTGGCGTTGGCAAGTAGTGTTGTTTTAGTCTTAGGTGGGGTCATTATGGGTGTTGTCATGCAAGACTCGGTAGAACATCGTAAAAATTATGATGCTTCGCAAGAGCAGATCAATCGTGCCGTCATTGAGTTTGTGCAAGCCATGGGTGTGGTGCGGACGTTTGATGATGGAAGCAGTTCGTTTAAACGTTACGCCGAGGCGCTTTTGAGTTACAAAGAGTGCCTTAAAGCGTGGATCAATGAGACGGCGGTGAGCGCAAAAATCGGTATGATGATCTTAAGTCCGATGCCGACCCTGCTTGTGGTTGGTGGCGTGGGAAGCTATTTTATTGCCCATCAGTCGCTCTCTTTTGCGCCGTTTATTGCAGCACTTCTCATCAGCACGGGGATGGCGGATGCCATGATGCCGCTGATGTGGATGAGCAATTTTATTAAAAAATCGCAAGCCTCCGCCAACCGCATTCAAGAGATTATGGCGATTACGTCTCTGTCTTATCCTGCACAAACGCTTATCCCCAATGATGCAAGTGTGGTATTTGAAAATGTCAGTTTTGCTTATGAGGGGCATACACAGGTCTTGCATAACGTCAGTTTTCAAGCTCCCTCAGGCAGTGTGACCGCTCTCATTGGACCCTCAGGGGCTGGGAAAAGTACGGTGGCTAAACTGATTCCTCGTTTTTGGGATGTGAATGAGGGACGCATTTTAGTGGGTGGTGTTGATGTGCGAAGCATCGACGCTTGGGTCTTAATGGAGCATATCTCTTTTGTCTTTCAAGATACGTTTTTATTTTATGACACCCTAAAAGCCAATATTAAAATGGCAAATCCCAATGCCAGTGATGATGCGGTGATAGAAGCAGCGAAAGCGGCGCAAATTCATGATTTTATTATGAGTTTACCACAGGGATATGAGACCTTAGCAGGCGATAGAGGGACAAGGTTATCGGGTGGGCAAAAGCAACGCCTGACCATTGCACGTGCCATTTTACGCAACGCACCTATTGTTATTTTGGATGAAGCAACTGCCTTTGCTGATCCTGAAAATGAAGAGGAGATCGTCAAAGCACTTGCCAATCTGACCAAAGATAAGACGGTGATTATCATCGCACATCGTCTCAGCACGATTAAAGATGTCGATCAGATTATTGTGTTTGATAAAGGGCGCATTAAAGAGTGCGGAAAACACGAAACACTTTTAGCCCAAAAAGGACTTTATGCAATGCTTTGGGAGAACTACGAACAAGCGCAACATTGGGATTTGCGTACGACAAGGGAGAGTGCATGAGCCAGAATGAACATTCTTACGCACCGTTACGAAAGGTTTTTGCCCTCTCTGTGGAATTGGCAGGGGAATATGCGAGTGGGTACAAACGCAGTTTAGCGCTTTTTACAGGAGCATTCATCGCACAAGGGATTGCTTTTTGCCTCTTTTACCCCCTACTAAAAGCGGTATTTGCGCCGACATTTATCCTTGGCGATGTGCTTTTTTGGTTTGCTTGGATGGCTTTTTTTAGCCTACTCTTTTGTGTTTTAAAGTGGAAGGGGCATGATTTTGACTATTCGGGCTACATCGCAGAAGTCACACACGATTTGCGTACGAAGCTAGGAAGTGCGCTTCGAAATATGCCTCAAGAAGAGCTGAGTCGGTATAAAACAGGTGAATTAAACGCCATTTTTTCGAGCAATGTCGATGAGTCGGTCATTCATATGGGCGTGGTTGCTTCTTTGTTTTTGCAAATTACTGTTGTGCCACTGGTGGTCTTGGTGGTGAGTTTTTTTATTGAGTGGCGACTTGCTTTGGTGATGCTCTGCTTTATCCCAATGGTGCTACCACTTTATGTGTGGAAGCGCCGTGCAAGCATTGCTGAAAAAAGTGAGTTTAACGAAGCCAATGCACAACTAGAAGCAGGCTTTATCGAGTACGTTCAAGGACTTCCTATTCTTCGCGCACTCAATCAAACAGGCAAAAATGCTCAAAATCTAAGACAGGCAATCTTACATGTAAAGCGTGTTCAAGCCCAAGGTATTGAGGCTTCAACCCTGCCACTGCTTTTTATGGGTGTTTTAATTGAGGTGACCCTTTTAGTGCTTTTAGGTGTGGGGAGCTACTTGGTTGATGAGAACCTTTTAGCCCTTCCCACCTTAGCGGCAATGCTCGTTATCGTGTCACGTTTAAGTGAACCTTTGTCGCTTTTTTTAGGGGTCATTCCGATGTTTGATTTGATGGACAGTGCCTTTTTACACATCAAATCCATTTTAAAGACCAAACCTTTAGAACGCAAAGAACCACATGAAATACCTCAATCCTTTGATGTGGATGTTGCCACGGTTGATTTTAGCTATTGTGGTGAGCGTGATAAAGCTCTTCATAGTGTCAGTTTAAGCTTTAAAGAGCGTACGCTAAGTGCCATTGTGGGAACCTCAGGTTCTGGTAAAACGACACTGATAAAGCTTTTGATGCGTTATGCTGACCCTCAAAAAGGGGTGATCCGTATAGGGGGAGCGGATATTCGTTCGATGGAAAATGATGTGTTAATGAAGCATTTTTCCGTAGTGTTTCAAGACGTGTATCTCTTTGATGACACCATTTTAAACAACATTCGCATGGGACGAGCCGATGCGAGTGATGAAGCGGTAGAAGAGGCGGCCAGAGCGGCGTTTTGCCATGAGTTTATCGCACGCTTACCGCAGGGGTATCAGACTCGCATCGGTGACATCGGCGGAAGCCTAAGTGGTGGGGAGAGGCAACGCATCAGCATTGCACGGGCGATTTTGAAAAATGCGCCGATTGTCATTTTAGATGAGCCGACCGCAGCTCTTGATACGCAGAGTGAAGTGGCGGTGCAAAAGGCGATTGATACGCTGGTGCGTGATAAAACGGTTATTGTCATTGCTCATCGTCTCTCTACCATTAGCGGTGCGGATAGCATTTTTGTGTTTCATGAAGGGCATTTGGTAGAAGAGGGAACGCATGAAAGCTTAGTGGCTAAAAAAGGTAAATACCATGCGATGTGGAGTGCGCAACAACGCATTAAAGCGTGGAATGTTGCCGTATGAAAAACGCAAAAATCTCATTGCAATACACAGCATTACTTCTGAATCTTTATATCTCTCAGTATTTAGGTTTAGGCTTTTTTATGGAAGCTTTGGTGGCTATTTTACGCAAGAGTGGGATTCCTTTGGAGCAGTTGGGGCTGATTTATACTCTAGGGCTTTTTATGATATTTCGTTTTTTATGGGCGCCCCTCATTGATAAAGTACGCTTTAAACGCTTTGGTCACTACCGTACGTGGCTTTTTATTTGGCAGAGTTTGATGGTGCTCAGTCTTTTACATGTAAGCCGTTTTGATGTCCTCACAGAACTTCAGCCTTTGTTAATTGGGTGCGCCTTTTTTGCTTTTTTTGCGGCGTCGCAAGACATTGCGGTGGATGCACTGGCGTATAAAATTGTTTTAGCCAAAGAGCGAGGTATGGTTAATGCCCTTAAAATCGGTGGTGGACTCATTGGGATGTTTATTGGTGGAGGGTTGGTGTTAATCGTGTATGAGCATTTTGGATGGTTTTACGCCATGTTGATTTTATGCGCAGGCACTGCCACATCGCTTCTGCAACTGCTCTTTTTTAAAGAACCCAATGACATTCACACCATCAAAGCGCATGAGCCTTCGTGGAGGGATTTTTACCGTTTTTGGAGCGGTAAATCAAAACGTCGCTGGTTTCTGCTGTTGTTGGCGTATCCCGTGTGCATCAGTGGTGCGTATGGGCTGATGACGCCTATTTTGGTCGATGCAGGGTGGCGGTTGGATCATATTGGGCTTAATATTAGTATGTTTGGCTCTTTGTTGGGCATTGTGGGAGCTTTTGGTGCGGGATGGTTGATTGAGCGGTTTGGGCGAAGGGTGATTTTGATTTGGACCCCTTTTGCGCAAAGTATCGGTATTTTGTTTTTGTTATTGCCCGCTTTGGGGTATGCGCATGTAAGTTTTAGTATGTTAGCGATTGGTTCGGTGATGTTTCTTTACAGCCCTTCAGCTACCGTGCTTTCAACGCTGATGATGGATCATGTGGAACACTCACCCGCTCTAGAATATGCGATGCAACACTGTGTTTTTAGTTTTTCAGGGATTCTCTCCGCAGGGGTTGCTATGAGTTTAGCGGGAACGTTTGGGTATGTCAACGTCATTATGGCGATTTCATTGATGGCAATAGCGACGACTCTTTTTGCATGGTATGCCAGCGGTGAAGTGGTACTTAAAAAAGAAGAGATAAGAGAGCTAGAGTGTGCAGGATAAGAGGGGAAAGAAGGAAAAAACGATGAAAGAGATGAAAACTTTAATGGTGGTGAATGTGTTGTGTGTGGCAGCGATGATGGCATTTTTAGCCGTTGTTGGGCCGATTATTCGAGCGCTTAAAATGGAAGAGTGGCATGCAGGTCTCACGGTGGCTCTTGCAGGGCTGATTTGGGTAGTGATGGCACGGTATTGGGGAAAAAAAAGTGATAGGGTAGGGCGAAAGCCTATTTTAGTGTTAGGTGTTTTAGGGGTAGGAGTTTCGTACTTGCTCTTAGCCCTTTTTGTTGATTATGCCCTTTTAAATGTTCCAAGCCTGCTTCTCTCTTTAGTGATGCTTGTCTGTATAAGAGGCTTAATCGGTCTTTTTTATGCGGCAATTCCTGCGGTTTCAAGTGCTCTCATTGCCGATAAAGTGGATGCACATCATCGCACAGGGTATATGGCAAAACTAGGCGCATCCAATGGTATTGGTATGATTTTAGGACCAGCGTTGGGAGGATTCTTAGCGGTGTATGGCTTACACGTTCCTCTGTATACCTTTGCGATTTTACCTATGATTGCGGCATGGTTGGTTTATAAGACGATTCCTAAAACACCTAAACATCACGTTGAAGAGATGCCTCATCCAAAATGGAGCGATGTGAGGTTACGTTTACCCATGATTGCGGCATTTTTAACGATGTACAGTGTGATTACCTCTCAGGTCTGCTTAGGATTTTTTATTTTGGATACTTTAGCTTTGGATGCGAATGAAACAGCCAAGGTAACAGGCATTATTTTATCGTTGTTAGGGATATGTTTTATCGTGGCGCAAGTGTTTGTCTCTAAAGTCAAAGGGTGTACCCCTCATACGTGGTTGCGTTTGGGTGGAAGCATTGCAGCGCTTGGTTATGTCATGATTTCATTAAGCCATACGGTGATTCCTCTTGGGCTTGGATTTTGTGTTGCTACCTTTGGAATGGGATTTATTTTTCCTGCCTTTCAAGCCCTTGCGGCTAACAATGTCAGCGAGCTAGAACAAGGTGCTGCTGCTGGAACGGTCTCGTCAGCACAAGGGATGGGTATGATTGTAGGACCGATGGTAAGTACGCTTTTGTATAAAATTGACCCCATTATTCCTTTTGTTTTTGCTGCCATTGCTTTTGCTTTTTTGGTTTTGTTTGCATTAAAAAAGTCACAATTTGAAAGAGAACTTTCTTTGGGTTAAAAGAGAGAAGAGGTATCAAAAAAAGCATTTTAGGGCTATTGAAACGCTGTATTGTTTTTGATAAATATTATTGATTTCATACAAAATTAAGCTCAAAAAGCCTAACATTCTGATAATGGTTATTACAACAATAGAGGAAAAATGGAAAATATAAAGTTAGCGGTAGATTATGGGGCACTGGGAATTTTACTTGTGATGAGCATTTTGGTGGTGGGGTATAGCCTTGAGCGGTATCTCTTTTTTAAGTCTTTACATGTAAAAGAGTATGCAACCAAAAGTAGTCTTGAGCGGGATGTTTCCAAAAACCTGACCATCATCTCTTTAATGGGTTCAAACGCTCCTTATGTTGGGCTTTTAGGAACGGTTGGGGGCATTATGGTGGTGTTTTATGACATCGGTATGAGCGGTGGAGCTTTGGATACTTCAAAGGTGATTGTAGGACTTGCTTTAGCGTTAAAAGTCACCGCTGCTGGGCTTTTGGTGGCGATTCCTTCGACGATGATTTACGGTGGATTTATGCGAAAGGTCGATGTGGCTGTGAGTGAGTGGGAAGATGAAGTCATTAAAGCGGGTTGAGGGGATTAATGTCGTTCCTTTAATCGACATTATGCTGGTTTTACTCACGATTGTTTTAACGGTTTCTTCGTTTATTGCTCTAGGAAAAATCGAAATCTCTTTGCCTCAAGCGACCAATTTTAGCAAGGTTGAACCTAAGTTTTATGAGATTGGCATTGATGCGGAGCATCAGTTTTTTGTGAATGGCGAATTAACGCCAAAAGAGGAGTTACATGTAAAGTTTGAAAGCCTCACCAAAGAAGATTCTGTGGCGGTGAGTGCGGATAAGTTGGCTGCTTATGAGGATTTTATCTATGTGATTGATCTACTTAAAGCCAAAGAAATTGAAAAAATTGGAATGGTTGTAAATAAAAATGAATAAAACAACGCATAAAAAAGTGGATTCTAAGGTGCTTTTTGGCGAGGAGAGAATTGTTAAAATTGTTCATAATGGTGTGGAGTATGTGCTTCGCATCACCAAAGAAGATAAACTGATTTTGACGAAGTAAAAAGGGGTTGTTATGGCAAATGCAATGTATCGTGTAGCACAAAGGAATGCGGAGGGAAAAGCGCTCTTGCTCTCTTTTGTACTGCATGCGAGTGTTATAGGATTTTATCTTTTATTTATGTACCAAAAACCTTCGTATATCATGCCTAGCAAAGCGATTGTCTTGGAGATTTCAAACATTGAGCGTGTGGCTCCCAAACCGCCTCTTCCTACACCGCTTCAGCCAGAGCCTGTGGCACAGCCAGAAGTGGTAAAGCCTATGGAGACTGTCAAACCTATCGAGCCTATGAAGCCGATTGAAAAAGTGAAGCCAAAACCAAAACCTATGCTCAAACCAAAACCCATCGCAGAGCCAAAAGCGTTTCAAGAAAAAGCAGTCGAAGAAACGACGCCACCACCAATACCCTCCCTTGCGAGTGAACCTGTCGCAACAGCACCTTCACTGGCAACAACGCCTATGACACCCAGCTCAACCAATAGTGCAGAGCCATATGAGCGAACGGATTTTGAGGTTATTAGAGATAAGGTACTTTCTCGCTTAGTCTATCCTAGTGTGGCACGCCGTATGGGATGGAATGGCATCGTACAGGTGGAGTTGGTCATTGATACCAGTGGTAAGTTGCTCTCTGCTCTCATCCATAAAAGTTCCAATCGAACGGTTTTAGATGAAGCGGCTTTAAGTGCTGCTTTAAAACTGCAAGGGCAACAACTCCCGAAACCTAAAAGCCTCAGTACGATTATCTTACCCATAGCGTTTAAACTTCGATAATACCATAAGGGGTGACCCTTATGGCACTTTGTGATTATTACTTCGTTAAGGTTGAATACCTATAATTCTCTTAATAGAGTTCTTGCAGAACTCTTAACACGCCTTTAAAGCAAAGTTCTAAAGGCTACGTTAACACTGGGTTTTCTTTGGCCAAAAGCCCACGCACCCTTGGTGCTTTTCCTTCTTGCAAAATGAGTTTTGCAAGAAGTCTAATATGAAACATAAAAGTTATAAGGAATAGTGATATGCAAAAAAAGATTTGGTTTTATACGCACTGGTTGTTAGGATTGGTTGCGGGATTTATTTTGGTAATTGTGGGTGTGAGTGGGGCGCTTTTATCGTATGAAAAAGAGATTATGGGATTGATGAATCAAAAGAGTTTTCGCATCGAGGCAACCGCTAACGAGAAGCTCTCACCTGATGTTTTATTAAACGCATTTAAAGAGAAGCATCCACAATCGGTGGTTGTGGGAGTACGTATTTTTTCTGACCCCAATGCTTCTACGGCTATCATGGTGCAAGGGGCAAAAGCGGGTGGAAAAAATATGTTAAATTATTATATCAATCCTTACACAGCAGAGCTTTTGCCTGAAGTAAGAGGAGATGCTTTTTTTCGTGTTGTTTTAGAGGTGCATCGAAGATTGCTTTTAGGAGAAGTTGGTAAACAAATCGTAGCAGCATCGACGGTAGCACTTTTGATTCTTTCGTTTTCGGGGATTTATCTCTATTGGGGAAGTATTCGTAAAAGTTTAAAATCCAGTCTTAGCATTAATTTTAAAGCCAAAGGCAGAGGCTTTTTGTATAAATTGCACTCGGCACTGGGCTTATGGGGGCTTTTATTTTTTGTTTTGATTTCACTCACGGGACTGACGTGGTCGTATGAGTGGTATAGAACATCTTTGTACCGTATGGTTGGGGTTGAAATGCCACAACATGGGATGAAGCCTTTTGGGAAAAAAAGCTCTTCTTCAAATATGAAATTAGGACAGAATGAGGCAGATAGACTCTTATCTCAGGCATGGGAACTTTTTGAGACGACGGTAAAAGGTGAGTATCGTGTGGCTTTGTTTCGTTTGCCTGATGGAAAAGGGAAGGTAGATTTTACGTATATGGATAAAGATGCTCCGCATTCTAGGGCGTTTAATACCCTCTCTTTCAATGCCAAAGAGGGCACCGTGCTTTCGCATGTGCGCTACGATGAAAAGCCTGTGACAGAGCAAGTGATGTCCAGTATGTTACCGCTTCACAGTGGAGAGTTTTTTGGATGGGGTGGAAGATTTTTAATCTTTCTCTCAAGTATGAGTATGGTTCTCTTTGGAGTCACTGGTCTCATGCTTTACCTCGATCGACGCAAAAAAGCACGCAAAAAAGCAGCTCTTCGCACCGCTTAGAAACTTTTACATGTAAAGGGTAGCGTATGCAGCGTTGCCTTTTACATCCATAAAGAATAAAACGATAAAGATTATCATATTTATAGATAATTAAGCTACTTCTATCTATACTATCACCTTCATTTATGATATAGCCAGCCACAACACTTAGCCAGCCAGTATCTTCTACCTTTAAAAAACAGGATATTTACCTTTTTACATGTAAAGATTCCTAAGGAGAGAGTATGCGCAAAAAAGGCGTTTTAGGGCTGAGTTTAGTAGCTTCGTTGTGTTTAATCCCCCGTGTTGTTTTAGCCGATGCTTTTGTAACCTTAGAGAGTGTGACCTTACTGGAAGAGTCTCTCAGTGGCATTGGTGAGGCTAAAGTGATTTCTAAAGAGAGTTTAGAGAAAAATCAAGCCAAAGAGATGAAAGAGGTCTTTAAAAATGAGCCTTCTATCTCGGTGGGTGGTGGGGCGAGAAATGCTCAACGTGTCTATTTACGAGGCATAGAAGGAACCAACCTTAACATTACCATTGATGGTGCAAAGCAGGGTGGAAGTTTGTTTCAGCACATGGGTGATGTGGGAAGCATTGACCCTTCTTTGCTTAAAAGTGTTGAGGTCTCGACCATCGCAGGAGCCGATAAAGGCAATGGCGCACTGGGCGGAAGCATTGCGTTTGAAACGGTGGACGCGCAAGATTTGCTCACGGAGGGGCAAGAGTTAGGCGCAACGCTTAGGGGTGGTTATTACAGTGCTTCCAAAGGTGTGCGTGGTGGAACTTCGCTCTATGGAAAAAGTGGGCATGTGGGCATTTTGTTCGATGTTTCAGGGCTTAACCAGCATGATTACCGTACAGGTGAGGGTGGTGATGCCGATAATACGGCGGTAAAAGATAGAAACTATTTTTTCAAAGCGAGTTTGCTGGATTATTATGACCATAGTTTAAAACTAGGGGCGACGCATACCACCAACGATGGGCATTATATCGCAGGAAGTTCTGGAAGTGATATGGGTGTGCCTAATCCCAATACGCCAACCAGTCATATTCTCACCACCAGAGATACCTATACACTCGATTATCGTTACAATCCTGCAAGCGAGTGGATTGATCTTAAAACCAATCTGTACTACAACGACCGCAATTATGACAATCAAACCAACAATACCGATGTGACCAGTGAAAACTACGGTGGAAACATTAAAAACAGTTTTGGTTTTGCAACAGGTGCTTTAAACCATTTTTACAGCGTGGGGATGGATTATGACATTGAAGATGGTGTGACTCAAACCACTTCAGGAGACATCACCAATACCTCTAAAACCTTAGGAGCCTTTGTTCAGGGTAGTTCTAACTACAAAATTGCCACCCTACGTTATGGCGTGCGTTTGGATGAGTACTCCATCGAATATGGTCCTAGCAATGAAGTCACTGGGCATGAATTTTCCCCCAATGTTGGCTTAGATGTGGAGCTTTTTGAGGGACTAAACGCCTTTAGCAATTACAGTGAATCGATGAAAATTGGCAGTGTTATTCCGGTGCAATGGCTCTCGAACGCAACCGCTACTACCACTTTTAATGGCACATTAAATGGTGATTTGGAGCCTGAAAGCTCGAAGCAGATAGAAGGGGGTCTTCGTTATAAAAACAGAAGTCTCTTTAGCGATAGCGATAGTATGACACTAGGAATGAGCCTCTTTAAAACAACCATCTCTGATTTGATTCGTAAAAATCCAGCGGGTGGACCGACGATTAGTAATATTTACAACAGCGATGTGGATATTATCTCCAAAGGCTACGAACTTAAAGCCTCATACGCTCTGGCTCCTTTTAAAACCTCTTTGAGCTTTTTACATGCCAATGTGGAAGATGAAAACGGCGTAGCGATTTTGGAAAGAAGAGTCGCTGGTTCTGTGGGAGATACCTTTGTCTGGGACAATTCATGGCGCATAAACCCAGAGTTTGCACTAGGTTATACGCTGACTTCGGTAGGTAAAATGGACGATGAGATTGAGCGGGGAAGTTATGTGGTACACGACCTCTCTTTGGAGTACACACCAGCATCCATTAAAAATTTAACGCTCTATTTTGCGATTAATAACCTCTTTGATAAAGAGTATTACGCCCAGACATCCATTGAAAGTGGCGATACATTGGTGGAAGAGGCGGGGCGGGATTTTAGAGCGTCCTTTAAATACGTATTTTAATCATCTTAAGGAGAAAACATGAAAAAAAGTTTGTTAGCCGTTATGGCAATGATTGGTTTAAGTGCGCCTTTGGCAGCACATCAGGTGTGGTTGGAGCGTGAGGGCTCTGTGATTCATGAATATTTTGGGCATTTTCCTTCTTTCAAAGAAAAGGCGGATGGTAAGCGTTTGGATGCTATTAAAGGCGTTGAGCTTAGTCCCAAAGATGCGTACCTTAAAACGGTACGAGGTGAGGATGGCATTGCCATTTTTGTTAATAAAGTAGGCGATATGGGTGTCACAGAAGTGATGACCCCTCGCAAGGGAAAATTTGTTGATTTTACGGTGCGTACCATTTTTCTAGCACGTGAGGGACGCAGTGAGAGTAAAACGCTTTTAGCGCTTGACATGGTTCCAGACGCTCCTCATAGCAATACCTTTACACTGATGATGGATGGCAAACCGCTTCCTAAAGCCAAAGTAGCACTCATTGCTCCTAATACATGGAGTAAAAATTTTATGAGTGATGAAGCGGGAAAAGTAAGCATTCAAACTCCATGGCTTGGAAATTATGTGGCACAACTTGACTACACCGATAAAACCAAAGGTGAGGCTGAGGGCATTAAATATGATCAAACCAATTATGTGATGACTTTGCATTTTAGTGTGAAATAAGGCTGTGAAAATGGCACGTCAATGTGCCATTTTCTTTTTACATGTAAAGAGATTTGGGAGAAAAAAATGAAAAAAAGTGTTGTTGTTATGGGCTTGATGAGCCTTTTAGGAAGTTCTTTGTTTGCGCACACAGCGCTGATGAGTTGTATGGAAAATGCGGATGCGACCATTACGTGTGAGGCGGGATTTAGTGATGGTTCTAGTGCGGCGGGGGTGATGTTTAAGGTGGTGCAAGAGGGAAAGGTGATTTTTGAGAAGAAGTTTGATGAGAACAGCGAGATTACCTTTAAAAAGCCACAAGGCGAATACACCGCAGTGTTTGATGGTGGCGATGGGCACAGTTTAACCATTCCTAGCCGCTCCATCTTAAAATAATCGCTTTACATGTAAAAAGGAGTTGTGTTGATGATACGAAGAGTTTTTCTAGGAAGCGTTATGGCAAGTGTGGCTTTGTGTGCGAGTGATGTGCAGGTCTTGGACGAAATCGTTACGATTGGTACAAAAAGTGAGAAGAGTGTAAGTGAGCAAACCACAAAAGTCGAAGTGATTACGCAAGAAGCCATAGAAAATTCAGGTGCGAGCAATCTCTCCGAGGTTTTAAATGCGACACCGTGGCTCTATGTTGCACCTTCAGGAAAAAGCATCAGCATTCGAGGGATGGGGCATGCTGATACACTTTTGTTGATTGATGGCAAACGGGTCAATGGAGAGTTTTCAAAAACCTATGAGTTGGAGCGAATTCCCTCAGGTATGATTGAGCGCATAGAGGTTTTAAAGGGGAGCTCCAGTCTGCTTTATGGCAGTGATGCCATGGGTGGGGTGATTAATATTATCACGAAAAAACCCACCAAAGAGGATGTGAGTGGCAATGTGCAAGTGATGGGTGGAAAAGATAAAGAGAGCGTGGATACTTTTGTCTCAGGCAGAGCGGATAAACTCTCCTACAGCTTTTATGCCAACTACCTTAACCGTGATGCCTACTCAAAGTCTAAAACCGCTGATGTCAAAGTGATGCAAGCAGGAATCGAAAAATCTCCTTCTGCGCTAATCGGAGCAGGTGGATGGGCAAGTTTACGAAGCAATCTTGCAAATAGTTATACCATAAGCAACAACTACACCGATAATTTAGAAACCAAAACGGTGGGTGGCTCTTTGGCGTATGAGTTTAGTGATTTTTTTAGAGCGTACATCGAAGCTTCGTATCTTGAAGAGAAAAAAGATGGGTTGTATATTAGCGATAGTTATGCGACTAATTATAAAAACGGTGGTAATACCATTATGGCAAAATATATTCCAGCGCACCAATACGATGACAATCAGCGCTTTAACATCGCCACAGGATTTGATTATACGCCCAGTGATGCTTTACATGTAAAGTATAACCTTGCCTATTCACGCTATGAAAAAGACAGAAAAGTCTACACCCCTTTGTGGAGTGAGTTAGGCTACGCATCCATTGAGGCTTCCAAATCCAGCCTCAATGTCTCAACGCTAGAGTATCTCACCAATGACGCACAACTCACATGGACGCTGGATCAAAACAATCGCATCGTTACAGGTGCAGAACACCGCATCCATGATGTATCCTCCACGGCGTATGATGTGGACGATAGAACCTATACGGGCGCTTTTATTCAGCATGAGATGACACCATTGAAAAAACTCCATCTGGTGTATGGAGTTCGTTACGATACAACTTCCACTGATGAAGAGGAGACCTCTTTGAGTGTTGGTGCGACGTATGATCTTTTGGAGCGTTTAAAGCTTCGAGCCAGTTACGCTCAAGGGTTTCGAAGCCCTGATGATAGAGAACTCTATGTCAATCAAACCAATCCCAATGGTAAAAAGATATTAGGCGCAACCGTGATAGATACGAGTGTTGGGAAGAGTTCACAGTATGATTTAAAGTCTGAGACCAGTGAAACCTTTGAGGTGGGTTTTCTAACACATGGCGATGCTTGGATGTTTGATGTTGCAGCTTTTAAGACGAACATTGATGATAGAATCTCTCAAGTTGCTTACAGCAACTACACCACCTTTGAAAACATTAGCGACAGTGAAATTAAGGGGATTGAAGCAACTTTTGATGTGGGATTGCATGAAACACTATGGCTTCAATTAGGCTATAACATTCAAGATGCGCAAAACAAAACAGCGCATACCAAACTCACAGATGTTCCAAGACGTATGGCTAGTGTGAGTCTTAGTTACACACCTATTCATAACCTAGAGTTTCGCTCAACCACGAAGTATATTGGGGAGCAAGAGGGGCTTGAGGGTGAAGATGTGGGAGGCTTTAGCGTAACCAATGTTAAGGTGATTGCTAGGGAGCTTTTCAAGAACACCGATGTCTTTGCAGGCGTGGATAATGTGTTTGAAAAGAGAACTCCTGAGTATCTAGGGCTTTTGCCTGAGTTTGCTTATTATGTGGGTTTTAACTATAAATTTTAGGAATAAACATGAAAAAAAGTATGGTTGTGATGGCATGTCTTTGCCTCTCTTTGATGGCTCAGGGTAAAAATGAAAACTTTGTGATTCATGATTTGGTGACGTTGGAGATGCCTGGTGGTGCGATTAAAAGTGGGGCGTTGGAATTAAATGGCGATCAGATGATTCGTATCTCTAAAGAGGTAAGACCCATAATGCACGAGCGCTATCAAGCCAAAATGAATGAAGCCTTTGGTTTGGAAAAACGGGTACAAAAGCTGCTCAAACAAGGCAAAAGCAAAGAAGAGCTTAAAACCTATCTTGACCAAATTAGTACCATTAAGCGAGAGGCGATGGATATTAAAATAGATGCGTATAAAACCTTTCAAGCGATTTTAACACCTGAGCAGTGGCAAAAATACCTTGCTTTAGGTGCACAGAAAAATTGATTTAAATCATTGATAATCGTAATCAATATATGATATAATCCTCCTTAATTTTATTGGGAGGATTTTTGTATGAACTATAAAGGCTTATGGCTCTCTTTGGCCGCTGCAAGTGTTTTAATGACAAGTGAAACCACACTTTTAGAAGAAATTACCACCATTTCTACTGCCACTAAATCGGAAAAGAATATTGATGGAGTGAGTGCTAGTGTTGTTGTGATTGATGAAGAGGATATTGCACGTTTGGGCGCAGAATCGCTTAAAGATATTATCACCAAAACCCCTGGTCTTAGTGTTCAGTATGGAACATTTCCCAGTGCGAGCAGTGCCTCTAAAGGCTCTTTAGTCCTTCGTGGTATGGGAGCTAAGGGAACGCTTCTTTTGGTTGATGGCAGACGTTTGAGTGGAGAAGTCGCCAATCCCTATGATTTGGAGCGAATCCCAGCTTCTCAAATTGAGCGTATTGAAATCGTTAAAGGTCCTATGAGTACGCTCTATGGGGCAGATGCAACGGGTGGCGTGGTGAACATCATCACCAAAAAGCCAAAAAATGAACCTCACGTGGATGTTGGGGTGCGTTATGGTGCCAATGGACATGGCGAAGATGAGAATAAAAACGCCAATATCGCCATTCGTGGAAAATATGAAAAGCTAGGGTATAGTTTCTACGCCAATGAAACGCATACCACTCCATATACCCAAAAAGAAAATGGCGATGTGTACGCTAAAGCAGGTGTAAACACGTTGGTTAAACCCTCCGCACATCCAAATCCTAATATCAGTACTAAATTACCCAATAGCTATGAGAATGTTGACGTTAGCTACCGTGATGAGAGTGAGGTCTCGACACAAGGTGGGCGTTTGACGTACGATATTAGTGATAACATTGTGGCGGGGATTGAGTTTAACCATTTCACTGAAGAGCGAGATGGAACCTACTTGAGTTATTTTCATCCTACCGCTTACACCATTCCAGCGTTTAACGTGCCTGTCAATTCTGAAGATGAAAATGAACGCCTTGATATTGGGGCGGATGTTAAAATCAAAGCGAGCGATACGCTAACTCTCATGCTTCGAGCCTACAACAGTTCGTATGAAAAACGAAGTACCATCACCGCCAAATATTGGGCAGATATGGGCTATACCTCCGAAGCGGCATCGGCGCAAAATGGTATGGATGCTAATGTGGACACTACGACCTATGAAGCCAGTGCCAATTATTTGATTCATGATGACCACCTCTTAACTTTTGGCATAGAGCGACGTTTTGAAGAGCGTGAGGGAAGTGTCTTTACCTTAGCCAATACGATGAGTACTAAAAAAGTGGATTACACTGCTGGGTATCTGCAAGATGAGTGGCAAGCCACAGAGGATTTGAGCATTACACTGGGTGGGCGTTTTGATGAAATTAGCAACGCTGATAGCAAAGCCACGTTTAAAATTGGCGCAGTGAATCGTTTTGATGAAGCGTTACATGTAAGAGCCAATTTTGCGCAAGGGTATCGAACGCCTGACATCAGAGAGCTTTACATCTATAAAAATACCGCCACAGGCGTACAGCGTGGTGCTGAGGTTATTGATGCGAGTGTGGGTAAAACCAGTGCGTATGATTTAAAGCCTGAATTTACCAACAGTTATGAACTAGGTGCGAGTGGAAAAGTGGGTGTAGGTAAGTATGACTTTACGCTTTTCTATAATGACATTGAAGATATGATTTCTGAGGTCAATACGGGGAATTATTATACGTTTATCAATGTTCCTAAAGCTAAAACTTATGGAATGGAAGCCTCATGGGCGCAACCTCTCTTATCCCATCTTGATGTGAGCCTTTTTTGGAGTGAACTTCGTACGAAAAACAAAGAGAGCGGGAAGGATTTGGAGTTTACGCCAGAGCGTATGCTAGGCGCAAAACTTGATTATGCATTGAGCAAAGCGCTTTCAAGTTATGTGGGAGTGAACTATGTTGGTGAGCAGTATTATCTTAAAACATTAAACCGTGGAACACCGAGCCAAATCCTTGTTGATGCCACCGCCGATGGTTATGTGAGTGTGAATTGGGGTGTGAATTATGCGCTTAATAAAACCGTGACACTCTATGGAGGCATTAACAACCTCACCAACGAAGGGGTGGACGATGTGCTAGGCAGTAGCAGTGGGCGTTACTTCTTTGTGGGCGCAAAGGCGCATTTATGAAAAAACTTTTTATACTGTGGCTAGGGCTTTTAAGCCTTAGCTTTGGAGTGGAAAAACTCGATAAATTGGTTATTGCAGGTCCTTTTTCAAGTATTTCGCATCCGGTTCTTCGACTGATTGAAACCGGTGCGTTAAAAGATGTGGCGCACAACGTAGAGTTTAAACTCTGGCAAAATCCCGATGAACTCCGTGCCCTTCTTTTAAAAAAAGAGGTGCATTTTGTTGCCCTTCCGACCAATGTCGCTGCGAATCTTTACAACAAAAAAGAGCCGATTCGGCTTTTAAATGTTCCTGTGTGGGGAATTTTGGAGATTCTTTCCAGAGATGCAAACTTAAAGCACATTGAGGATTTCAAAGGCAAGGAGATTATCGTTCCGTTTCGTGCCGATATGCCTGACATTGTGCTTCAAGCGCTCATTAAACAAGCGGGATTGGATGTTAAAAAAGATTTTAGCCTTAAATATGTACCAAATCCACCCGATGCGATGCAGATGCTTCTTTTGCGTCGTGCGGATCATGTGCTTTTAGCAGAACCTGCCACCTCGATGGCGATGCGTAAAACGGGTTCGTTTCCTGTGAGCCTCATCGCTCCTGCCCTGTATCGAAGCTTGAATCTTCAAAGCGAGTGGGGCAGACTCTTTAAGGTAGAGCCAAAAGTCCCACAAGCGGCGTTTAGCGTGGTGGGCGATATGGATAGAGAAATAATCACGCGTTTTAATGAAGAGTATACAAAAGCCCTTTTATGGTATCAAAGCCATCCTAAGGAAGCGGGTGAAATGGTTGAAAAAACGCTGAAAACCTTTAAAGTCGAAGCCATTAGCGACTCTATCGCACACACGCAGTTTGAGCTTCAAAGTGCCCAACAGAGTAAAGTAGCACTCGAGCAGTTTTTTGAGATTTTGATGCAAATCGAGCCAAAACTGATTGGCTCTAAAATGCCTGATGAAGGTTTTTATTACCAATGAGATTTTTACTTAAAGTCATCAAAGATTTTCCGTGGTTTTTGTGGAGTGGGTGGGGGTCTATTGCTTCTATTTTTCTCTTTTTAGCCCTTTGGGAGTTTGGGTTTCAAACTTACGGAGAGCTTGTTTTGCCTTCTCCAAAGGTGGTTTTTGAGAGTATGGGAACACTGTTTAGCGATGCGTCGTTTCATACGGATTTGTATTTGACCATCAAGAGAGGGTTGATTGGTTTTGGGGTGTCTCTTGTGGTGGGAACGTTTTTAGGACTGTTGGCTGGGTATTTTATCACCGCTTCGGTGATGAGCCGTCCGATTGTCACCATTTTGGTGGGGATTCCACCTATTGCGTGGATAGTCCTTGCTATGATTTGGTTTGGGCTGGGGGATATGACCGTGATGTTTACGGTGATTATCGCTTCCTTTCCCATTGTTTTTGTGGGAGCGCTTCAAGGAAGTCGTACCATTGAGGGGGATTTAAAAGAGATGATGGAGAGTTTTCACATCGGCTTTTTTCAAAAGGTGAGGGATTTGTATTTCCCGCATCTTTTCTCCTATCTTTTTCCTTCATGGGTCAGTGCGCTTGGCATGAGCTGGAAAATTGTCATTATGGCGGAGCTTCTTAGCAGTAGCGATGGCATAGGAGCAAGTCTGGCGATTGCGAGGAGTCATCTGGATACACCTCTTGCACTTGCACTGGTGAGTGTTATCATCGGGGTGCTCTTTTTTGTGGAGTACATCATCTTAGAACCCATGAAAAGGGAGATAGAATCATGGCGCAATTAAGAGTCAGTGAGCTTAATTTTTACTATGGCTTTACGCAGATTTTACAGGATATTCACTTTACGTTGGAAGAGGGCAAAATTATCAGCATTGTAGGACCTAGTGGGGGTGGCAAAACCACACTGTTAAAACTCTGTGCTAACCTTTTGGATGTGACGGAGGGCGAGGTGGAAAATAGCTTTTCAAGCAGTGCGTTTGCATTTCAAGATGCGAGATTACTGCCTTGGAAAACCTCTTTAGAAAATATTATGATGCCTTTACATGTAAAGATGAAAGAGGCTATTTTGAAGCAAAAAGCGATTGATTTGGCATTGAAATTTGGGTTAGAAAAGAGTGATTTGGAAAAGTATCCCAAAGATTTAAGCGGGGGGATGAGGCAGCGGGTGAGTTTTGCACGAGCACTCATGGGTGAGCCTAAGCTTCTTTTTTTAGATGAGCCTTTTTCAGCTTTGGATATTGGGCTGAAAAAAGAGCTACAAAGCTTTGTGCTAGAGGCGTGTAAGAGGCAAAAGATGAGCGTTCTTTTTATTACCCATGATGTGATGGAAGCGATAAAACTGAGCGATACGATTTTACTCTTAAAGAGTGACCCTGGTGAAATTGTCGCACGTTATGAGATAGAAACACCCAAAGGTCTTAGAGATGATGCCTTTGTGTTTGAGCAAACCAAAGCCTTTTTAGAGGATGCTTTAATTCGTGAAATTTTTGAGATAAAGGTGAGTGCATGAGTGAGCCAATCAATGCCACCAAACATTATAAATACTACCCTGATGAAAAAAACGTCCCTCCTTTTTTAGCGTACGGTTTTCGTCCGATTTTCTTAATTCTGCCGTGGTACATGGTCGTGTGTATGCTCCTTTGGGGGCTTGTGTTTCAAGGAACTTTGAGTTTTCCATGGATGAAAAATCCTGTTGTTTGGCATATTTATGAGCTGGTATTTGGGGTTGGATTTGCAGGGATTATGGCGTTTATATTCACGGGACTTCCTGAGCTTTTCCCAGGTCTTGTGCCTATCATCGGAAAGCGTTTAATGAATATTATGGCGCTGTGGATAGCAGGGCGAGTGAGCTTTTGGTTTATGGATATTCTTACCATTTGGGTGGTGGGCGCTTTAAACCTTGCGCTCTCGTTGGTCATTATCGCATGGGCGTTTAAACCTGTTGTACTTGACCCACTTCAGCGTCATGCGAGTATTGCTTATACCATCGTTGTGATTACCTTTTTGCAAGGGGCGTTTTTTCTCTCTCATGGAGGCTACATTGTCTGGGAAGCGATGGCGATTTTAAAAGCGAGTGTGGGTGCATTTATGGTGCTTATCGTCCTAGCGCTTCGAAGGGTAAATATGGAAGCGATTAATGAGATTTTAACGCATGAAAAGATTGATGATGTCTTTGTCGCAAAGCCGTATCGTTACAATTTAGCCGTTTTTTGCATCGCTTTATTTAGCGTGGTGGAGTTTTTCTCTCCTTCCAATAGCATGCTTTCATGGTTAGCATTTGCCGCGGGAGCTTCAAGTCTTGGCATTATAAATGATTATAATTTGCCTTATACGCCTATTTTTTTTAAGCCTTTTACGCTCTATTTAGCGTCGATTGTTGTTTTTTTAGGGCTTGGGTATTTAGCTCTTGGCTGGAGTCATTTGATGGGATTGGGTATGGAAAATCACATGCGTCATCTTCTCACTTCTGGTGCGTTTGGTCTGAGCTTTTTTATGGTGATGGTGATCATTGCCTATGTGCATACAGGAAGGGTACTTCGCTCCTATCCGTGGATAGCTTTTGGGGTTTTGATGTTGTGTGCTTCTGCCCTTTTACGTGCAGGGGTGGCATTTTTTCCTGAGATGTACAGTGCCTTTATGGGCAGTTCCATTTTACTTTGGATAGCCCCTTTTATTCTTTTCTTCTTTAAAACTCGTCTTTTTTTACTCTCTTCACGTGCGGATGGCATTAAGGGATAAGCCCCTTAATGCGCTATTGTAGAGCATGTTTTAGCCCAATTATTTGAGAATAGCTATCAAAGTTATCTTCTTTTAAGTTGAGTTTGCTTATCATTTCTCAATTAAAACGAAGGAAAGAGTATGCATTTAGGTGAACTGAGAAAAGGGCAAAAGTGCAGGTTAGTGAACATTCATGGTGCGGGAAAACTCAAACAAAAACTCCTTGACATGGGGTTTATTTTTGGAGCGGATATTGAAGTTGTGAGAGAAGCTCCTTTGTATGACCCGATGGAATTACGCATTCAAAACTATCTTGTCAGCCTAAGACGCAATGAAGCAACCCTTTTAGAGGTGAAGGTTTTATGATAAAAGTCGCACTTGCGGGGCAGCCAAATTGTGGAAAATCAACGATTTTCAATCTTGTCAGTGGTATTCATCAGCATGTTGCTAATTATCCAGGGGTTACCGTTGATAAAAAAGTAGGGCGTTTTGACTACAAAAATGAAAAAGTTGAGATGGTGGATTTACCAGGGACGTACTCATTTAGCTCCTATTCGCTTGAAGAGCGGGTCTCTAAGGATTTTTTATACGATGAGTCTCCTGATATTATTGTAAACATTGTGGATGCTTCTAACATTAAACGCCATCTTTACCTCACGTTTCAGCTCCTTGAAATTGGGATTCCTGTGGTGATTGTCTTAAACATGATGGATGTCGCAAGTCGTAGGGGTATTGATATTGATGTGCCTAAGATGCAAGAGATGCTAGGTGTTCCTGTGGTGTGTGCGAGTGGGGCTAAAGGAGAGGGTGCTGAAGCGATTATGGAAGCCATTGTCTTAGCGTACCAGCAAAAAGAGCAGTATCAAAATTTTAAAATTAATTATGAAGAGCTAGAAGCGTTTATTCAAGAGATTGAGGCTGAAATTGCTGAGGTGAATGTTCCTTTAAACAGACGCTGGTTGGCGATTAAGATTTTAGAGGAAGATAGAGCGCTTGTGGAGAAGTTGGGTTCTCATTTTACCCATTTGCAAGAAAAAGCCAAAGCGTGTGAAGAGCGATTTCATGCAACATACGATAAAGATATTAGCGCATTTTTAGCCTCTATTCGTTATGACTCAGCCGATGTTGTTTTTCATAAATGTGTGAAAGTGACTAAACTGCACGAAGAGACACTCACGGATAAAGTCGATAAAATTGTTTTAAACCGTTGGTTAGCCTTTCCTATTTTATTGCTGGTGATGTTTTTGGTGTATGAGCTCTCCATCGTGTATGGATACAAGCTCACCGATTACACGTGGCCACTTTTAGCTATGTTTAAAAATTTTGTGATTGATATTTTGCCTGAGCCTGATTTGATTCGTGTGCCGATGATGACAGATTTGTCGATTTGGATGATCAATAGTGCGATTGCACTGATTAACTACATTCCTATCTTTTTTATTCTCTTTGCGTTGATTGCGATTATGGAAGATGTGGGCTATATGCCACGCCTTGCGTTTATTTTAGACAAGGTCTTTAAAAAATTTGGGCTTCACGGTCAATCTACCCTTCCTCTGGTTTTAGGCGGAGCGATGGTAGGGGGATGTGCCGTTCCTGGGGTTATGTCTACCAAAGGCATTGCGGATGAGAGAGCGAGAATGGCTACGATTTTAGCGGTTCCTTATATGAACTGTCTGGCAAAAGTTCCTTTTTACACCCTTCTTTTAGGCGCATTTTTTAAAGAAGAGATGGGTTTGATGATGTTTTATATCTCAACGGTGACCCTTTTTATTGCGCTGATTGTCTCCAAACTTTTAACCAGTACGGTTTTAAAAAACAGAGAAACGGCTCCTTTTGTGATGGAGTTACCACCGTATCATTTGCCCACCTTTAAGGGGGTTATTATTCGTTCGGCACAAAGGGTGTGGGTCTATATCAATAAGGTCGTGACCATTGTTTTAGCCGTGGCGATTGTTCTGTTTGCGATGTTACAGTTTCCAGGCTTAAGTGAGGACGCGCAGCAAAAATACGATGAAAAAATAGCACAAGCACTCAGTACCTTTGATACAAAAGTCAAAAAATCCTCTTATTATGAGAGGGTCGATACCAAAGAAGAGGTCTCAGCGCTTATCAATTACTATGATAATTACAAAGCCAAACGTATGGTTTCCTCAGGCGCAGAGGGGGCGAAAAGCGTGGATGAGTCATTTTTGAAAAAAGATGAAAAGCTTTTTATTTTCGTCAAACCTGAAAACGATAAAGATGCCAAAATGATTAATAGCGCTTTGCGTCAGATATCTAATGTCCGCAAAGATGTGTTGCGTCAAATCAAAAACGAAAAAATCGAAAATAGCTTTTTGGGAATGGTCGGACATTCTATGGAGCCAGTGACACAGTTCGCGGGATTTGATTGGAAGATTAACGTGGCATTTTTAAGCTCTTTTGCAGCACGTGAGAGTGCGGTAGCCACACTGGGTTCTTTGTATGAAAATAACAAAGCAGACTCCAAACGTGCGGAAGAGGCGATGTATGAGAACAGTGGGTATACGCCATTACACGCTGTGGCGATTATTATTTTTATGATTTTAACGCCTCCTTGTATTGCGACGATGATTGTGGTGAAGATGCAGTCTAACAGTTACAGATGGATGTTCTTTGCTATTTTCTTTCCGATTACATTGGGTGTGATTATCTCCTCATTTCTCTTCTCTTTTGGCTCTGTAGCGGGTTGGAGTGGGGTAGAGGCAATGAGTTATTTTTATGTAGCCGTGGTCTTTTTAGCGTTATTTTTAGGCTTGATGCCAAACCGTCAAAATAGCTGGTTGGGTGGATTTAGAAATCAAACTTTATAAAGGAGAAAAAATGTTTCGAAAAAGTGTATTGGGTATCTTAGTTGCCGCAAGTTCTTTGTTTGCACACTCTGCAATTATGAATTGCTTTGATAATGGCGATGGCACGATTACGTGCGAGGGTGGTTTTAGTGATGGCAGTAGTGCGAGTGGTGTGGAGTTTAGGGTGGAGCAAGATGGTAAGGTTCTTATTAAAGATAAAATGAGTAAAAACAGTGAATTTACCTTTAAAAAACCAAGTGGTACCTATACTGCTATCTTTAATGCGGGGGAAGGACATCAAGTTGTGCTTGATGGTAAGGATATTGTTCAGTAGGGTTTAATACTCTTTTTTGGGAGTATTTTTTATGATTTTTAGATGATAGTAATTATTAACATTATAAAGGAGTTTTTATGACAAAAAGTTTTCTTAAAGTTGCGTTGGTCTCTTCCGTGATTGCCTCAAGTGCGTTAGCGCACTTTCAAATGCTTTATACACCCAATATGGCACTCGAAAAAGGGGGAAAAATAGAATTGCGTCATGTTTTCACTCACCCGTTTGCGGATGAACATACCATGGATATGGGCAAACAACACGACAGCGACGCTCTAGCGCCTGTGGTAGATTTTTTTGCTATCAATAAAGAGCAAAAAACGGATTTGAAATCAACCCTGAAAGAGATTACCTTTAAAGGCAATCATAACAGTGGCAAAGGCTTTGCTTCTGAGTACAAAGCGCAAAAAATGGGTGATCACATTTTAGTGTTAACCCCTGCACCTTATTATGAAAAAGGTGAAGATGCGTACATCCAGCAAATTACCAAAACCATCGTGAATGTTGCAGGAACACCAACGGATTGGGATGCGGATTTAGGGCTTAAAGCCGAAATCGTTCCTTTGACAAAGCCCTATGCAATTTGGGAAGGGGGTAGTTTTACTGGTGTGGTTAAGTCCAATGGCAAACCTGTTCCTTTTGCTGAAATTGAAGTAGAATATATCAATCGAGATGTGGATATTAAAAACAATAAAATGGGAAAAGATCGTGTAAAAGCTCCACAAGATGCGTTTGTAACGATGGGCATTAAAGCCAATAAAGACGGTGAGTTTACCTTTGCACTTCCAAAAGCTGGATTTTGGGGATTTGCAGCACTGGGTGTGGGTGTGGATAAAGAATATAAAGGCAAAGAACTCAGTCAAGATGCCGTGATTTGGGTGGAAGCTAAACCTATGAAATAAAGAGAAAGAGGGTTTTCCCTCTTATCTTTACATGTAAAGACTCCAAAACCTCTTTTTACTCTCATTTTACAAGGTTTTATCATGCTTGAAAACATTTTTTTAGGATTGGTTACGTTGGGTGCTATCTACTATCTTTATCGAACACTCTTTAAAACTAAAGGGTGCGGATGTGGCAAAGATAGTTGCAATGTCAAGAAAAAGTAGTAGACTTTTTTCAGTGAGTTATGCAAGACGTCTCGTATATCTTACGTTCAAGGTAGGGTAAGAAAATTAATCTATTAGTTAGTAATTATTATTATTTAAGAATAGTATGCTATAATTTTTTCGTCAATAAAATAAATTTAAGGAGTCTATGATGTCAAAAGTTATTAAACAATTACAAGAGATTCAAGCTAATAGTCACGTTTTATACGTCACGTTTCATAACTATCATTGGAATGTTAAAGGGATGCAGTTTTTTCCAGTCCATGAGATGACAGAAAAACTTTACGATGCAATGTCAGAAATTTTTGATGATACAGCAGAGCGCATTTTACAATTAGGCGGTAAGCCTTTAGTGACTCTTTCTGAAATTGTAGAGGCTTCAACGCTTAAAGAAGAGACTAAAAATTCATTTGAAGCTAAAGAAGTGATTTCCCATGTGGTTAAAGCACTAGAAGCAATGCATGCAGAATGGGTTAAACTCTCTAAACTTGCAGAAGAGGTTCGAGATACCACAACGATGGCAATGGCAGATGAAAAAGTTGCCGAGCTTGAAAAACAACTTTGGATGTATCAAGCAACCCTTGCTTAATCCCTAAAGCACACGCTCTTGCGTGTGCTTCTTCTTTCAATACTTCAATCTTCTTATCAAATTAAAATGATAATTTTTATCATATTATCAAGAATTAAGCTCTTTTTACATACTATTCGATATTAGTTATCAATAATTATTAAAAGGGTCAAAGATGAAATTTCGTTATTCACATGTTTTAGCGGCGTTGATTTTAGGAAGTTCTTTCAGTGTCGCAGCAGATGCCACTTCACTTGAAGAGGCACTTACAAAAGCTGAGGTTACAGGTACTGTGGGTTGGTTTGGTGTCCATAATGATAGAAAAGGCGAGAGTAAAAACGATAGTTTTTCTAATGGTTATCTTAATGTAGGGTTTGAAACGGCTCCTTTTCATGGTGTGAGCGTGGGTGTTGCTGGTTGGGGTAGTGTTCAAACCAGTAGCTATCATGATGCGTACGATGAGGCGATGGGAGATAGAATGGCTCTTTCAAAAGCTTATCTTAAAATCGAACAAGAGGGAATGGGCAAAGTAGTATTGGGACGCCAAGATGTTGATTTTAATTGGCTAACAGACTATATTGATGGTGTGAGTGCTGAAGTAACCGCAGTCGATCATTTAGTGCTTAGTATGGCATGGGCACACTCCAATGCGGTGATTGATATTGATGAAATTTCAGAGCGTTTTACCAAAATTAACGGACACGATGGTGTCTATATGCTCGATGCCAAATACACACCCGTAGAAATTTTAGAACTCAATCCTTATCTTTATTATGGTAATGATTTGTTGAATGCGTATGGTATGAAAGCAACCCTAAGTCTTGAGCCAAGTGATGCGGTTAAAACGACAACCATGGCGCACTATGTTACAGTCAACAGCGATGTGGCAGACGTGGAAGATGGCTCTTTTGCCCAATTTGAGCAAGGGGTAGAACTCTTTGGTGTAGCATTAGCTGCTGGGTATATGCGCACGCATGATGATGGTATGGGAGGTTTAAATGAGTTGGGTGATCAATCGCCATTTGAAGAAGGCAACCACGTGTTTGATCCTGAGGCAAAAACACCGTATATGAGTGCTTCGTATGAAATTGAGGGAGTTACGCTTAGCGCATTGTATGGGCAAACCAAATATTATGATGGGGATGCTGATAAAAAATTTAAAGAAAAAGAGTTAGATGTGAGCGTGAGTTATGAGATTATCAAAAATCTTGAAGCTTCTTTGATCTATGCGAATATTGATAATGACCAAAAAGATGAGAGTTATGACGCCTATAAAGCTCATATCTCTTATAACTTTTAAGTAAAATCTGAGGTATAAACTATTTTTACATGTAAAGTGCGAATGCTTTACATGTAAAAAAGTATTTAAGAAACTAAAGCGGATTGAATAACCGTTTCATGAGGTTCACATTGAATCGTGCAATTACTCTTCTGTGCGATTTCTTCTATATTTTTTTCAAAATGTATGGCTGGGCTATCGCTTTTAATGGCAATAGAAAAGATAGGATATTTTTTACTATTAAAGCGGATATATTCGCCTGTAATCAGTGAAAGTCGTGTGGTGATTGTTGTAGCGTGCAGATGGGCATGATAAATTTTGGTTAAAAGCTTCATAAAATTTTCAACATTTAAATAGATATCAGGGAAGGTAGGGTCAAACTCTTTTTTGAATTTAATCGTTGAACTTGTTGCGACTGCACTGATACACAAATCTAGCAGTGCATAGATATTAACACTCTCTCCATACTCTTCGACGTGTGTAAACTTTTTAGTAGCATTTTTATAGAGTTTAATACCAATGACATTTTCATCCAAATAGCCAACGGTGATGCCATAGAATTTATAAGAGTTAAAAACGATATCGACAATGGTCGTTTTAAAGCCATAGGTAATACTTGCATACGTTTGTGCAATATCAAAAATCTTTTTATGATTGACCTCACCAAGAAGGTATTGGGCTTCTTGGTTGAGGGAGATGATTTTACCGTTACTATCAAAGACAATAAAAGGATTGTAGTCGTGTTCTATCCACTCTTCAGCAAAATTCATGGCTTAGCTTTCAATATAATTTTTAAGTTTTCTTCCTACTTTTGGATGTTTAAGCTTTTTAATGGCAGAACTTTCAATCTGGCGCACACGTTCACGAGTGACATTAAGCTCTTTACCTATCTCTTCTAAGGTTCTATCGCTCTCATCGTGCATTAAACCAAAACGCATACGGATGACCGCTTTTTCTCTGTCGTTGAGCTGATCAAGTACATCGTCAATTTGCTCTTTAAGGTCTGATTTTAAAATATGCTCAAGAGGGGCAATGGATGTTTTATCTTCGACAAAATCACCAAATTTTCCATCGTCTTCGTTACCAATAGGCGCTTCCAACGAAATAGGCTCTTTGGTGATTTTAATAACGTTTTTAACTTTATCCGCACTCAAGCCCACTTCCAATGCAATGGTCTCGATGTCTGGCTCTTTACCTTCTTCTTGAAGGTGTTTACGAATGATTTTATTGATACGGTTAATGGTCTCAATCATATGAATTGGGATACGAATGGTACGGGCTTGATCGGCAATCGCACGTGAGATGGCTTGACGAATCCACCATGTGGCGTAGGTTGAAAATTTGTACCCTTTTTTGTACTCAAATTTATCAACCGCTTTCATCAAACCAATGTTTCCTTCTTGAATCAAATCCAAAAATGGCAAGCCTCGGTTGGTGTAACGTTTAGCAATAGAAACAACCAGACGAAGGTTACTTTTTGCCATACGTGTTTTAGACTCATCGGCAATTTTTTTACCCCGTTTGATTTGCTCCAAAATCTCTTTGAGCTTTTCAGGGTCCAAATCAAAGCCTTGCTTACTGGCTTCTTTGGTTTGAAAAAGCTTTTTAATTTCCATATACGTTGAAACCATTGTAGCTTCTGGAACCATTGTAGCGATATCTTCTTTGTTTAAATCAATGATGTTTTTAAGAAGATTTTGATGATTTTCTTTGAGTGTTTCGTTAAAAAGAGGTAAACGATACTCTAGGCGTTTGAGTTCTTTATCAAACTCAAAATCACTCTTAAGAGCTGTTTCCATAGATTTGACGAGTTCATTAATGAGTTTACTGGTTGGCCCTAAATCCATCAATGCGTCTTTAAGCAATTTCTTTTTATACGCCAATGCCAAATCGTAATTCATCATCTCTTCAGCATCAAGATTCTCTTCAGGTGGACGAGCAAAACTCTTCATCCAATCTTTTTTTGCTTTTTCTAAGGCTTTAAAGCTTTCGATGACTTTTTCGGTTCGAGAGTTATCTTTTTTAGAAAGGGGGCGTTTCTCTTCCCCTTCTTCATCAAACTCCTCCCCATCATCGCTATCATCGTCATCGCCATCATCGTCATCTTCAAAGGTTTTAAACAACTCTTTAACACGGCGTTCACGATTAATCAAGGCTTCTTTATAATCTAAAATAAAGTCGATAAGATAAGGCACTGAACAAAACGCATCAATAATAATATCTTCGCCAAACTCTATCTTTTTACTAATGTCAATCTCTTCTTCTTTGGTTAAAAGCGAAATTTGTCCCATCTCTCTTAGATACATACGCACAGGACTGTCGCTTCTTGACCACTCTAAAAGCTCTTTTTCACTGGCAAGGTCAAACTCGTCTTCTAAGGCTTCGTCTTGGAGTTTTTGGCGCTCTTCTTCACGTTTTTTTGCCTCTTCTTTGTTGCGAAGTTTCGCAATTTCAGCAGAAGAAATAAGGGTGACTTTGTATTTTTCGAGCAATCCCATCAACTTTTTAACGTTTGCGGGTGTTGGGGGTTTTACAAAGAGTTCCATCACGTTTTCATACGTGACATAAGATTTTTCATTTTCGACAAAAAGCTCTTCTAATTCTGTATACAGTTCTTTTGAAGCCATGGGTGTAACTCTCCTTAAGAGTAAGGGTGTTGGAGATTTTGATTTTTTATGTTTTCTCATTAAAAAAGATGTGGATTATACCGAGTTTTCTTTTAATTATCATTAAAGCTCTTATTTTTCAAAGGTGGAACAGGAGTTGCTTTAGTTAGAAAATAATTTTTGACTATGTGGATAAAACAATGCAAAATGGCTATTATGACGTTACAGGCGCAATGGTAACACAGTTTAATCGACTCAATGTTATCTCCAATAATCTTGCCAATTTAAACACAACAGCTTTTAAAAGAGATGATGTGGTTGTGGGAGATTTTAAACGTATTTTTCAAGAATACAAAGAAGAGATGCCCTTACGTGACAATACCAAAGAGGCGAGTAAATTTGTCAATGCAGCGATGTCTAGGGTTCCTCATATTGTCGAGCAGTACATTAAGTATGAGCAAGGTGGCATCAAAAACACAGGTAATGCGCTTGATTTTGCCTTGAAGCGTGATGATGCGTTTTTTATGGTTGAAACGCCCAATGGTATTCGCTTAACGCAAAATGGTTCATTTACGTTAAATAATGTAGGTATTTTAACCACCAAAGAGGGCTATCCTGTGCTTCCTTCGACCTATTTTCAAAACAAGCAATACATTGAAGTTCCAGAAGATGGAGAACTTCGTGTCAATCAAAGTGGAGCGTTGTTTGTCGGGGATGATGAAATAGGACAGATGTATCTGGTAAAAAGCGATGACATTAAGTCTCTCACTAAAGAGGGTGAGAGTTTGTATGCTTTTAAGAGCACGGATGAGCTAACCCAACTTGAAAATGGGGATTTTGTTGCGCAAGGATTTTTAGAGACTAGCAATATTAATCCCGTAAGTGAGATGGTAGGGCTTATTGAAACCAATCGTTTGGTGGAGATGTACCAAAAAGTGATGAAATCACACATGAATGATTTAAATTCAGATGCAATCTCAAAACTTGCATCAACCAAAGCATAAATTTTAGGTAAGGACTAAGCAAAGATGATACGTTCACTTTATACTGCTGCAACGGGTATGATTGCGCAGCAAACGCAAATCGATACGACTTCAAATAACATTTCAAACGTCAATACCATTGGTTATAAAAAACAGCGTGCGGAGTTTGCGGATTTAATGTATCAAACCATGACGTATGCAGGAACGTCAACCAGTGCTACTAGCACCTCTCCTACAGGCATTGAAGTAGGTCTTGGTGTTCGCCCCACAGCCATTGCAAAGCAATTTACGCAAGGCAACTTTAAAGAGACAGGTAACTCGCTTGATGTTGCCATTACGGGTAATGGTTTTTTTCAAATTCAGCTTCCAGATGGTACCACAGGCTATACGAGAAATGGCTCGTTTAAGCTTGATAGCGAAGGAAGTGTGGTCAATAGCGATGGGTATAGACTCTTACCAGAACTTACTATTCCTGAGGATGCGACACAAATTACCATTGGTGTGAACGGTGTTGTCTCCGTGCTTCAAGCAGGACAAACTGAGACGAATGAAATCGGGCAGATTGAGCTTGCAAACTTCATTAATCCAGCAGGTCTTCACTCTTTGGGTGATAATAACTACATTAACACCTCTGCTTCGGGAGACCCGATTGTCAGTGAACCTGGACTTAATGGTCTTGGGCAAACCAGACAGCAGTTTGTTGAAATGAGTAACGTGCAGCTGGTGGAAGAGATGACGGATTTGATTACGGGGCAAAGGGCGTATGAAGCCAACTCCAAAGCGATTACCACCAGTGATGAGATGCTTCAAACCGTTAATGCGCTAAAACAATAGATTTTAGTATGCTTTTTTTGATTCCTATTTTTGTCATCATTGCTATTATTTTAGCGATTGATTTTTTCTATTTTTCCGATACAACACTGAGCGAGGAAGCTCCAAACAAAGAGCTTTCTCAAAAGATTGAGGAGCAAAACGCCACTCAAAACTATCTCAATCGCTACATCAAAAAATAGTGTTACATGTAAAGATATGCTATGAATTTTTTTGCTATTTTTAAACTGACCATTCCCGTCTTAATGGGCTATATTCCTTTGGGTATGGCATTTGGACTTTTGCTTTCCAAAATGCTTATTCCATGGTACTACGCTTTTTTTATGAGCCTGTTTATTTTTGCAGGTTCAGGGCAGTTTTTGGCACTCACTCTTTTTGCTTCACAAGCGACCATTTTAGAAATCGCCATTGCCACCTTTTTGCTCAATCTTCGTCATACCTTTTATGGGCTTTCCATGATTTCAGCCTTTAAAAATTTTTCATGGAAAAAGCATTACCTCATTTTTGGACTCACCGATGAGACGTTTGCACTTTTAAAAACGAGTGAGATTGAAGAGCAGCACCGTGAAAGGGCTTATCTTATCATTACCTTTTTAAATCAATGCTATTGGATTATGGGCAGTGTATTGGGTGCGGTTTTAGGCAATGTCGTTCCTTTTAATTACGAGGGCATTGAGTTTTCATTGACCGCTTTGTTTGTGGTACTTTCCATTGAGTTGTATAAAAAAAGCAGACTGCATCAGCCGTTTTTGGTAGCGCTCATTATTGGGTTGTTTGGCATGGTGTTTTTTCCACCGCAAAAGATGCTGATTTTATCACTTTGTTTGGCGGCGTTTGTGTTGATTGTTTTTAAAAGGAGTATGCAAGATGCAGAGTAGTTATCTTATCGGAGGCATTGTGGTTGCTATGTTTGCGACGTATGCGACACGCCTCATTCCCTTTATGCTCTTTCGAAATCGTGAGCCATCACCTCTCATACGCTACATTGAGCGTAATATGCCTTTGATGATTATGGTGATTTTGGTTTTTTACGCCTTAAAAGATGTGAAGTGGGAGGTTTATCCTTACGGTTTGGCGGAGATTGTTGGGGTGAGTGTTGCGATAGCTTTACATGTAAGTTTTAAAAACGCACTCTTAAGCATTTTTACCGCAACACTTATCTATATGGTCTTAATTCAAAAAGTGCTTTGTTAAGCCTTTTTGACAAATTCCGATTTTAATCCCATCGCCCCAATGCCTTCAACTTTGCAGTCAAGGTTGTGATCACTCTCAAAATTAAGACGAATATTTTTCACTTTGGTGCCACCTTTGATGACCGCTGAAGAGCCTTTGAGTTTAAGATCTTTTATAACGATAACGGTGTCACCATCGGCTAAAATCGTTCCATGCGCATCTTTGACAACCCTGCTGTTCTCTTCGCTTGAAGTGCTCACTTTTTCCCATTCGTGCGCACACTCAGGGCAGATAAACATTGCTCCATCTTCATAGGTGTATTCGCAGTGACATTTTGGACATGCGGGTAAATTTTCCATAGATTTCCTCTCTTTTTTGGCGAAAGTATGCCTAAAAGCCTCTCAAAAAGAGATAAACTGCTTTTGCGCTATAAAAGAAAAGGAAATTTTCTATCTCTCTCATAGCGTTTCATCTTTTCTTCATACTGTTCAATGACATCAACCATTTGCTCAGCAAAATCCGTCTCAATAAGGTAGTCTTTTTGGTTTACATGTAAAGTTTTTAAGCCTTGTATTTTGGCATTGTACATCAGAGCAGGGCGTATTTCTTCAGCGTGATTAGAGGTTAGCCTTTTGATATCATGCCCCAATCCAGTCATCCACAAATCCATAAACTCCACACGAAACGGGAGGATTTTCCCCCATGTTTGTTGCATTAAAAGTCCCTCTTTTTGAGAAAATTCGTAAAACAAAATGGCATCCATGCTCTCATCATAAACCGCTAGAGTTTGGTTTGGAAGGGGTTTGATTGCAGGGTTGATGGTTGCCATATCAACAATTTTTGGAGCACAGCCCATGAAAAATAATAGGCTTAGGAGCATCAAGATGTATTTCATAAAAATCCTTTGCTTTTGTATGCTCAAAGTCTAGTAGTCGATGTTTTAAATAAACCTTAGGTACAATAAAAGTAGATAAAAGAAGAAGGAAATACAATGGTATTTGAAAAATTAGGCTTAAGCGAGCCCATTAGGGATGCGGTGCGTGAGTTAGGATATACCAAACCTACACCCGTACAAAACAAGGTGATTCCTTTGGTACTTGAGGGTAAAGATGTCATGGCAACGGCGCAAACGGGAACGGGAAAAACGGCGGCGTATGCGCTTCCATTGCTTCATATCTTAAATAAAAAAACACAAAAATCAACGACTTCCAAAGTGGTACGAGCGCTGATTTTGGTTCCAACCAGAGAGTTGGCTTCGCAAGTGGGTGCGAGTGTGCAAGCGTATGGCAAAAATGTACCGCTTAGCAGTGCGGCGATTTATGGTGGTGTGAAGTTTACCCCACAAGCCAAAAAGTTGGATAAAGGTATTGATATTTTGATTGCAACGCCTGGAAGACTTTTGGAGCATGTGAAGCTTGGCAATGTGGATTTGTCTCGTGTTGAAATTGTTGTTTTTGATGAAGCTGATAGAATCTTAGATATGGGTTTTTGGGATGAAGTGCAAACGCTTTTGGGACTTTTCCCTAAAAAACGCCAAACGCTACTTTTTTCTGTGGGACTTTCAAAATCGGTCAAACGTCTCTCTGAAGTCAGCTTGAAAAAGCCTGTCACGGTGGCTATTAATAATCAAGGTGATTTTGCAAAAAAAGTAGAACAAACGCTTTATCTTGTTGATAAAGAACGCAAATGCGAATTGCTCTCTTTTATGATAGGCACCCATAATTGGCATCAAGTGTTAGTCTTTACCAAAACCAAACAGAGTGCGGATGAGGTTGGGGAGTATTTGAATGCGAGTGGTTTAAAAACGCTGGTTTTGCACGGCGATAAAGCGCACTCCAAACGTACGCAAGCTATTCATGCGTTTAAAGAAAATGCTATTCGAGTGCTTGTTGCAACGGATATTGCTTCTCGTGGGCTTGATATCGAAGATTTGCCTTATGTTATTAACTATGAATTACCAGGTGATGCAGAAGATTATACACACCGAGCAGGACGAACAGGGCGTGCGGGAAAAGAAGGAAGAGCTATTTCGCTTGTTGCGCAAGAAGAAAAAAATAAATTTAAAGAGATTGAAAAGATTTTAAAATATACGATTAAAACCGAGTTTTATCCTGGTTTTGAAACCAAAGAGTGGGTTGAAAAAGAGGCAAAAAAACATACGATTCAAGCTAAAATTGATCGTGAAAAAGCCAATAAACGTCCTAACGGGCTTCGTAAAAAACGAGAAGAGATTAAAGCGAATAAAGCTAAGAAAGCCGCTAAAACGTGTGGCATTGGCGCTAAAAATTGTAAAGTTAAATAGACTTCTTGCAAAACTCATTTTGCAAGAATAAAAAGCACCAAAGGTGCGTGGGCATTCCGTCTAGGAAAACCCAGTGTTAACGTAGCCTTTAGAGCTTTGCTTTAAAGGCGTGTCAAGAGTTCTGTAAGAACTCTAATATAATAAAAAAAGGATACGTATATGATGGTTGAAATGCAAAAACTGCACTATTTTAAAGATTTTATTGAGCAAGAAGAAAATCCTCTGGGAAAAAATCTTTATGTGATGATTTTAGCGGTGGAAGCGTATTATGAGTTTGTAGCAGAAGTTCTGATTCCAGGGACGTCTCGTAGTATGACACAGTTTAAATTGCTTGAAGAGTTGCGCTCACTTAAAACCATTAGTGAACAAGAGTTTGTTATTATGAATGAGACACGAAAGCTTAAAAATGATGTGACACACCGCCTTGATTATGAGATTAATGCGACCTATTTATTTGATTTTTGTAACAACTGTGGTGTTAAAGACAAAATCATTCCTGAAGATAAAAACGACCAACAAGAGCTAAATAGCGCACTTTTAGATGCTCTTTTGAAAAGCTATAAAGTGGTTGATTTGAAGCTCTACTCTAAAGTGCGCAAAGAGCTTGAAAAGGTTCATGGAGTAAAAGCGTGAAGTGGAAAGTGACAGCCAAACAGCATATCTCTAAAAACTGTTTGGTGTGTGGCATCGAAAATCCTTTTGGGTTGAAGACAAAATTTTACGAGTTGGAAAATAAAGAGGTTGTGGGCTATTTTACGGGGCATACCTATTTGCAAAGTTATCCCAATATCTTACACGGTGGCATCTCCGCAACGATTTTGGATGAGACGATTGGGAGAGCCATTATGGCGCATTATGGGCAAGAGAGTTTTGGTGTGACGATTGAGCTTAATTTAAAATACAAAAAGCCCGTTCCTTTGGATGTGGAGCTGAAAGTCGTTGGGCGCATCGTGAATGATAAAGGGCGCATTTTTGAAGGCACAGGTGAGCTGATACTTCCCAATGGCGAAGTTGCCGTCACTGCCTCAGGTCGCTATATGAAGCGCAATGTTTCGCAAATTGTTGAGAGTGATTTTATTGAAGATGAGTGGTTTGCCAGCGATGGTAAAGATAGAGACGAGATAGAACTCTAGGTGAATACAACATACAACATCCTTCAGCGTGTCTTTGGACACCATCATTTTAGAGCCAATCAAGAAGAAGCGGTCAATGCGATTTTAGCGCATAAAGATTTGATGATGATTTTACCCACGGGGGCTGGAAAGTCACTGTGTTATCAGCTTCCTTCCTTAGTGATGGAAGGTCTTAGCGTTGTCATTTCACCGCTTTTAGCCTTGATGCACGACCAAATCACCGCACTCTCTGCCTTTGGCATTAAAGCCTCTATGATTTCATCCATGCAATCACCCCAAGAAATCCAAGAGAGCATGCAAGCGTGCCGTAAGGGTGAGCTTAAACTCTTGTATGTTGCACCTGAACGCTTAAAGGGTGAGTCATTTTTACACTTTTTACAAACCCTTTGCATTAACTTTTTTGTCATTGATGAAGCGCATTGTGTGAGTGAGTGGGGGCATGAATTTAGAGAAGATTACCGACAACTCTTTCGCCTGAAACACTACTTTCCCAAAACACCCATTGCCGCATTTACAGCGACGGCGACAAAAATCGTGGAACATGACATCCTTCAGCAATTAAGTCTTATCAATCCTTTAATCATTCGTGCGAAAGTGGAGCGTGAGAATCTTACGATTAAAGCGGATTATCGCAATGGTAATGGACGTGAGCAACTTTTGAGCTTTTTGCGTGCGTTTCAAAACGAGAGTGGCATCATTTACACACTCACACGCAAAGAGACGGAGAGTTTAGCGCTCTTTTTACAAGGGTATAGCATGCGTGTACGTGCTTATCATGCAGGGCTTTGCACCGAAGAAAAAAACGAGACCTACCACGCTTTTTTAAACGATGAAATCGACGTGGTGGTTGCCACCGTGGCGTTTGGGATGGGCATTGATAAGAGCAATATTCGCTTTGTGGCACACATGTCATTGCCTAAAACCCTTGAAAATTATTACCAAGAAATCGGGCGTGCGGGACGTGATGGACTACCTTCTTCAACTTTACTGCTTTTTTCAGCGTCAGATATTGTGGAGCACAAACGTCGCATTGGTGAGCAACCCGCATCAGAGTACCAAAAAGTAGCCTATGAAAAGCTCGATGCCATCGCTAAATTTGCCACCTCTCAAGTCTGCCGCCATCAACAAATTGCAAGCTATTTTGACGATACGATTCTTACATGTAACACCCGTTGTGATAACTGCGTGGAGGGTGAAAAGCAGAGTGTGGACATCTCAAACGAGGCGTTAAAGCTTCTCTCTAGCGTGTACCGTACAGGACAGCGTTTTGGGTTACAATACGTCATTGATGTCTTAATGGGCGTAAGCAATGAAAAAATAGCACAAAACGGACATAAAAGCCTTTCGGTTTATGGCATTGGAAAAGAGCGAAGTAAGGCGCAGTGGCTGAGCATCGGCGATAGACTGATGGAGCTTGAAGCGCTAAAAGTGGGCGAATACCGTGTGGTGAGTCTCAGTGAATACGGCGCTCAGATAATCAAAGAGCGTTTAGCGGTAAGCATTCATGCGAAGCGTTTGGAAGAGCGCAAAAAAGTCTCTAAAAAATCAACGAAAGCACTAAGTGGTGCATTTGAACTCCCTATATTTGAGAAATTACGTGCTTTGCGTTTGGAAATTGCCAAAGAAAATGGCATACCGCCGTATGTGGTTTTTAGCGATAAAACCCTTAAAGAGATGGCAGAAAAACTCCCTGTGGATAAAGAAGCGATGCTCGATGTCAGTGGCGTAGGTGAGGTGAAGTTTGAACGATACGGTGAAGCCTTTTTAGCCTTGTGTCGCACACTCACTTAAGCTTTACATGTAAAAAAAAACGTGTATAATAGAGCATTACATGTAAAGGATAAACATGAGTGCTGGACAAAGTCGAAATAACATTCACAAAGGCGTTAAAGTTTTCATCGTTTTAAAAGAAGACCAAAAGAGCGGAAAGCTCACCGAGGGTGTGGTAAAAGATATTTTGACCAATTCCGCCAATCATCCGCATGGCATTAAAGTGCGACTTGAAAGCGGTGAAGTCGGGCGTGTGAAAGAGATTATTCTTTAGGAGGCGGGGTATGAGCGAACTTTTTGCAAGTGAGGCGTTTACCCTTTATGGCATACCACTTTTAATCTGTCTTGCACGCATTACCGATGTTAGTATTGGCACACTTCGCATTATTTTTGTCTCGAAAGGGCTTCGTCTCTGGGCGCCAATACTCGGCTTTTTTGAGGTGAGCATTTGGCTGATGGCGATTTCAAAAGTCATGGCAAATTTGACCAATCCTATTAACTACATCGCCTACGCTTTAGGCTTTTCTTTGGGCAATTACATTGGGATGTTCATTGAGAGTCGTTTGGCTTTGGGGATGGTGGTGATTCGAATTATTACCAAAAAAGATTCGCATCATTTGGTGAGCGCACTGCGTTCACTTCGTTACAGCGTGACGGTGACGGATGCAGAGGGAAACGCAGGTTCGGTCAATATTATTTTTACCGTCATCAAACGCTCCGACATCGAAAAAGTACGCTCTTTAATTGGCACGTACAACCCTCAAGCGGTTTACTCCATCGAAGATGTCCGCCATGCAAGTGACCCCACTTTTCCGATGGAAGAGAAAAAACACTCTTTATTTTCTACACTCTTTAGAGGAAATAGACGGTAAAAGAAGGTTACATGTAAGAAGATGCGAGATGTTTTTTAAAGATTTCAAGGCTTTCTTCAAATCCCTCTGCTTTAGCGCCAAAATATTCATTTTGAGCAAACTTCTCAATATCTGTGGATTCCCAAAGCTCTTCTTTCCAAAGTGCTCTATATTTTTTGGCATTTTCTAAAAGTTCAGTTTCTATGGAATGTGCCATGATGTGTTCAATAAACCCTTTTGACATTAGTTGGAGTGTTTCTACGTCTAACTTTTGTACATTTTCCCAAAGTTCAAACGTGTCGTAATGTCGATTTTCGACTAAATTTTCATAGTCATCACTAGGAATAATTTCAACAAAATCATCATCCTTGTACGTATTGCTGGCATAACCTTTGCATACGAGCACAAAAGGAAAATAAAACGTTGGATGGTCTAAAAGATATTTGATAATGAGCAGTGCATGTTCTCGAGAAATGGGCATAGATTATCCTATTAATTCGTAATTGCCACGGGCTGTAAATTTTAAAAAACCTTTGTCTCTTAAAACTTGCAGTTGCTGTGAAATTTTGAATTCGATGTTATTGTTTTTGGGGTATTTTGTTTGTAAATAAGGAATAAATGTCAATAGCTCTTGTCTTGTAAATTGCTTTTTATGGAGCTTTTCAATACACGCCATAATATCAAGAATCCACCCTTTTTGTTCACCATGAGATTCTTTTAAAAAGAGTGTTTTTGCCCATTTCTCTAAAATGGCATCTTTGCTTTGTATGGTTTGATTGTGTATGTAAAAAATTTTTCCACTCTCAGGTAAGGCACTCAGTAAAATATTGCATCCCACCCATCCTGCGCGTTTTGCATTGGGGGATAGGGGTTTACGCTTTTCAATGATTTCTGGGGTAAAAAAATGTTTTGGCATCACAACAAAATTATGAATTTGAAGGGTTTTTAGCTCATAGGTTAAAAAGAAAAAATTGGGGTTTTCTGAACTTTTAAGTCGTGCAATCATCGTATCGTAAGCGCCATCGGTTACTTTTTTACCTAAAGAGCCTTTTTTGCTTTTTAACTCAAATTGTTCTTTACATGTAAGACAATAAAAATCAGCCACAGGGCGATTATTTTCATAAGATTGGATGGGTGTGCCACAACTGGGGCAAAAAATATTTTTTTCTACCCAATTTTCAGTGAGAACACGGGCAATTTGGGAACTATTTTTATACTCTTGAATCAGTGAACGATTAAAGTGCAGATTCATATGTTATTTTTACCTTTGAAGGTCTTGCTAGAAAAGCAGATTTTACCGAAGTGCGTATGTTTTTCTACTTAAAATTTGTCTTCCACGCCCAAACTCTCTCCCATAAAAGCACGACACCCACAGCAACGATGCCATACTCAAACACACCAGCGACTTTTTGCGCCCAGAAGCTATGAAGCAGGGCTAAGGCTAAAGCGAGATAGACCGCTTTGTGGTACTTTGAAAACTTAGCAAAGAGCTTTTTAAAAGAAGTCAGTGCCATGAAAAGAAGGATGAAAAAAGCGATAACACCAACATAGATGAACGGCTTTTTAAGGCTTTTCTCAAAGAGGGTGACAAAGTCAAATTCACTGTCTAAAACGACAAAAACGCTTACATGTAAAAGGGCGTAAACAAAGCTTAAAAGCCCAATGGTTTTGCGGTAGCGGAGGAAGTTTTGCCCATAGACTCGTTTACATGTAGAAGGCACGAGTGAGAGCAAAAGCAGTACCATCGCCCCAACGCCTGTGGTGGTGTAGAGCATTTTAATCGGGTCGATGGCACTTTCAAGTTTGTAGTAAGCGTACCCCAAAGGAAGGAGGGCAATGAGCGTAAGAAACGTTTTCAAAAAAACTTCCTCAAGTCCATTCCCGCATACAGATGTCCCACCTCTTTCTCGTAGCCGTTAAAAGGCAAAGTGGCTTGTTTGGTGAGTTTTCCAAGTACTCGCTCTTTGGCTTGACTCCATCTGGGGTGATCAACGTTTGGATTGACATTGGCGTAGAAGCCGTACTCTTTTGAGTCCATCACTTGCCAGGTATTTTTAGGCTCTTCTTCCACGCACTCAATGAGGTCGATGGATTTGATGGATTTAAAGCCGTATTTCCACGGTACGACCAAACGAATCGGTGCGCCATTTTGTTTCGGAAGCGCTTTGCCGTACATTCCCACCGCAATGAAGGTGAGTGGATGACGTGCTTCATCCATGCGTAGCCCTTCCACGTAAGGATGTTGGATAGAGGCAAAAAGTCCTTTTTGTTGGTCGGGAAACATTGCAGGTTCATGACGAGTCGTAAACTTCACGTATTTGGCTTTGGCATTTGGCTCTAGGTAATCAAGCAATTTGTAGAGTGGAAATCCAATCCACGGAACGACCATCGACCAACCCTCGACACAGCGAAAACGATAAATGCGCTCTTCCAGTCCAAACTTAGCGATAAGATCATCCACTTCTAGCATCTGTTCGGTTTTAATTTCACCAAAAAAGCCCACATTCCACGGTTTGGTTTTCATGCTCTGAGCCATTTTGACAGGAGCGGTTTTATCGGTGGAAAATTCGTAAAAATTGACATAATTGCTCACCTGCTCAAAGGTATTAGGCGTGAGGTTTAAGGGGTTGGCATCTTTGGTAAAGGAGAGTTGAATTTCTTCTGGCATGGAGGCTAAAAGTTTGGAGAGTGCCGTGGTGCTTACCAGTGCTCCAGCTCCCAGTTTTAAAAAATGACGGCGTGCTTCAAAGAGAATTTCAGGGGTGATTTTCATGGCTTACTCCTTTGCAAAGTTGTTTTATTGTAACACAAAAGTCACAACAAAGCATGAACCTTTACATGTAAAACATTTAAAGGCTTGCGAGGCTTAAGAGAACGAGTAAAAGAATGGGTGGAGTGACGATAAGTCCAAATTTTGAGTACTCCCAAAAGCTAATTTTCACCCCCTTGTTTGCCATGACATGCAACCACAAAAGCGTGGCGAGTGAGCCAAAAGGGGTCATCTTCGGTCCTAAATTGCACCCGATAATATTGGCGTAGGCTAAGGCACTATTTTGGATGTCATGTAAGGCAATATCCATAATCATAACACTGGGGAGATTATTCATCACCGCACTTAAGAAAGCTGCGATAAATCCCGTCCCAACAATGGCGATAAGCTCTCCTTGTTGGTTAAGCGTTTGCAAAAGAGCGCTCAAATACTCCGTCAGTCCGGCGTTTTTTAACCCATACACCACAATGTAAAGCCCAATGCTAAACCACACCACTTGCCACGGAGCAGTTTTAATGGTCAGCCACGGTTTGGCGGCTTTAAAGTAGCTTGCGATGGCCAAAAAACTAAATGCCCCACCTAAGGCGATAAAGCTAATGGGCACGTGGTAAAATTCGCCCACAAAATAGCTTGCCATAAGCCCTGCGATAAAAATCCAACTCAGATAAAAAAGGGGTTTGCTTTTTAAGACATCATCGGGATTTTTAAGAAGCTCTGTGTTTACATGTAAAGGAATATCTTTGCGTAAAAAGAGCCATAAAATCGCAATGGAAACAATGGTGCTTGCGATATAAGGGGTCAACATAACGCTCACATAGGTCGCAAAACCAATGTTAAAGTAGTTTGCCGTCACAATGTTGGTAAGGTTTGAAAAGACAAAGGGGAGTGACGCACTATCGGAGATAAAGCCTCCTGCGAGTAAAAACGCCACAATCGTTTTGGCTTCTAACTTTAAAATGCGCATTTTAGCCAGTAAAATTGGGGTCAAAATAAGCACCGCTCCATCATTGGCAAAGAGTGCGGAGATGAGTGAGCCTAAAAGAAGCGCATAGACAAACATCAGATGTCCATTGCCATAGGAGAGCTTTGCCATTTTAATGGCGCACCACTCAAAAAAGCCTATTTCATCAAGGACTAAAGAGAGAATAATAATACCAATAAACGCCAACGTCGCATCCCAAACAATGTCTGTGACCACTAAAACATCCTCAAAACTGACCACGCCTAAAAGCAGAGCAAATCCTGCTCCTATCATAGCAGAAGTGCCGATTTTAAGTCCACGAGGTTGAATAATCACCAGCAAAAGGGTAGCGAGGAAAAGTGAAAAAGAGAGTATCATAGATTTTCGTTACACGCCAGTGGTTTGAGGGGCAAAGGGATGTCAAGATAACTCAGCTCTTCCAAACATTCCAAACGAAAGCGATCCAGTGGGGTACGAATGGCGTAGTATGCCCATTTTCCTCGTCTATTAACCCGTAAAAATCCCGCATCTTTGAGGATTTTAAGATGGCGGGAGATGCGTGATTGAATCATATTAAATGACGCTTCTATCTCACACACGCACACTTCGCCGTTGAGCTGAATAAAACGAAGAATCTGCAAACGAGTGGCATCGTTGAGCGCACCGATGGTTTGTAAAAAAATCTCCATGCGTTTTCCTTAAATTTTAGGAGAGTATAGCACAAAGTTTTATTCATATCAAGATATATTGATATGAAAAGCAAAAGGGCGGACGTGCTATAATTTTGGCAAAGGAGTGAAGATGGAGATTGTTAATTTTGAGCATATTTGTGTGGCATATGAAGATGAAAATGTGTTGCATGACATCAGCCTTAAGATAAAAGAGGGTGAACACACAGCGATTTTAGGGGCAAACGGCTCTGGAAAATCAACCCTGCTAAAACTCTTCTCCAACGACATTTACCCTCGTTACAGTGAGGTGATGAAAAAAGAGGTTTTTGGTAAAAGTGTTTGGGATATTTGGGAGCTGAAAAAAAATCTGGGGATTATTACCAATGATTTGCACTACCAATTTAGCGAAAGAGCGCCTGATTTGAATGGGTTTGAAGTAGCTCTCTCAGGTTTTTTTAGCAGTTTTCATCTCTACGAACACCAAGGTTTTTCGCCTTTACATGTAAAGAAAGCAGAAGAGGTTTTAGCCTCTTTGGAAATTTCGCATTTAAGGGATAAACGCATCTCAAGCATGAGCACAGGGGAGCTTAGGCGCTGCATCATCGCACGCTCTTTGGTGCATGAACCTAAAGCGATGATACTCGATGAGCCCACCGTGGGACTGGACATCAAAGCGCAAATAGAGTTTGTAAATTTACTGCAAAAAATCGCAAGAGAGCGTACGGTTATCTTGATTACGCATCATTTAGAAGAGGTCTTTGAAGCAATTTCTCATGTGGTACTTTTAAAAGAGGGACGCATTTACCAACAAGGGAAAAAAGAGGAGATGTTAAGCGATGAACATCTGAGTTTTACCTTTGGTGTGCCTTTACATGTAACGTGTGAAAATGGGCGTTATGTGATTGAAAGGGTCGATAAATGCTCCCAATAACTCACACAATGACCACTTCAAAAAAGCTGTTCGTTCTCAACAAACCTAAGGGTTATCTCGTTACACGTTCGGATGATCTTGGGCGGAAAACAGTGTATGATCTTTTGCCCGATTGGGCTTTTAATGAAGGATGGATGCCCATTGGACGGCTTGATTTAGACTCGAAGGGGCTTTTGTTATTTACCACCAACGGTCACATAAGCAACGCATTGACGACGCCTAAAAAGTGCACCAAAGTATATGAGATTTGGGTGCGAGGGCATGTGATGGATGAACATATCGCAGAGGCATTAAAAGGGGTTCAAACTTCACAAGGTTTATTGAAAGCACTGGAAGTGAAAAAGATAGGCATGGGCGGTGCCAAAACGAAACTAAGCGTTGTGATTGACGAGGGAAAAAATCGTCATATTCGTCGATTGTTTGGGGCACTCAAAGACCCAAAATTTGGCACACCTTTAAAAGTTTTAGAGCTAAACCGAATTAGCATTGGTGATTTTAAACTTGACATCGACATTGGCACATGGCGTTTTCTTTCAGAGGAAGAAGAGAAAATGCTTTTAGATAAACATTAAAAGAAAAGCCCTCTATTATGCAGAAAATCTAATAAATTTACATAATTTTATTTACAATTTGCTATAATTTACAAAAATAAAGGAGAAATTATGGCACAAGTAAACATCAATATTCGCATGGATGAAACGGTGAAAAAACAAGCTGAAGAGCTTTTTGGTGAGTTAGGGCTTAACATGACCACAGCGTTTAATATGTTTGTACGTCAAGCACTCAACCGTGGTGGCATTCCTTTTGAAGTGGTGCGTAAAGATGCGTTTTATAGCCCATACAATCAAGCAAAACTACGAGAGTCCATTGCCAGTACCGACAAAACGGTAAAAAGCCTTGATGCGTTAGAAAAGATGGCTCAATGAGTCAAAAAATCGTTTTTACGCAAATAGCATGGGACGAATATCTTTCATGGCAGAGTGAAGATAAAAAGACGCTAAAACGCATCAATCAACTCTTGTCAGACATCATGCGAAATGGCAACATGGGCATCGGCAAACCTGAGCGGCTAAGAGGCGATTTGTCAGAGTATTGGAGTCGTAGGATTGATGAAAAAAATCGCATTGTTTACCGCATTTTAGAAGAGACCATCGAGGTCGTACAATGTAAAACGCATTATGCGGATAAGTAGAAAGTTAAAAGTTGAGTCCTGCTATTCGTTATATTAAGTTTTAGTAGCTAAGAGTATTTCATTTCTCGTTTTGCAACTATTGCAACTAACATAGCTAACATATAGTATCCAGTAAATACTTCCATTGTAACAACAATATATGAGAACCAATGAGATGGTACAATTTCACCAAATCCTAGTGTTGTAAAGTTTGTTAAACTCATAAATAAGTATGTTGGAAAATCATCTTTTATTCCTTCTTTAAAAGTAAAAAAATTGCCAATGTGATTTAAAAAGTACATGGCAGTAGCATATCCGACAATAAAAATAACAGACCATAAAAAGACATAAAAAAACGATGTATAGTATTTGGTCATAACCAAATCAAAAAAAGAAGTTAATTTGCTTCTTTTTCGATTATTTATAACATAATAATTGTACCAATTGTAGTAATCATACAACTCTTTTGATTCTAATGTTGTACCTGGAAGTAATTCTAATTTTTGAAATAAAAATGCTTTTTTACCATACACTAGACTTTTAAGTAATGCAAATATATTAGGTTTTTTAAAAATGAGATTAATATTGTTCTGTTTATCTGTTGGAGAAATTAAGGAGCCTTGAAATAAACGTGAATTGTTTAAAATAATATTTTTAGCATATGTTGCATTTTGTAAATCAAGCCCTAGAATTAATGAGTTATGAATATGTAGAGTATGAAAAACAATATTTGAAAGGTCTGGACATATAAACATTGAAACTTGAATTGAGGCATTATCGAGAGATAAATTTTTAAGTTCTTCAAAATGATTTGCTGCCAATTTATGTAAAGGTATAAAGTCCAAATTTAGATAATCTTCTATAAGAGAATCTATTGTTATCAAATTTCCGTAAATAAATTTTTGATTAAGCATATAACTCAAAATTTCTTTGTGTAAGTAATGCCATTTTTTTAAATTATAACTGAGCTTTCGCACCTAATTCCAATAAAAGAATAGTCTAAAAAGGCTATTCTTTCGAGCGTTTAGAAGAGTGCCATCTCCATATTGACAAATGAAAAAAGTCTGTTAAAGCCCTATATTAGGCACTTTTAGCTATAATAAAAATAAAGAATATCATCCATGAATCTTCAAGAACAGATCCTATCGGCCATAAATACAACGCTTAAAAACCCCATATATCAAACACTGCAACTCTTAAACATCAAGAGTATTTTACACCGTGCTAACTTTGTAAAGAAAAGAGAAGGCGTAGCCCCCTATCTTGTTGTATTACACTTTGTCTATATGTTGGTGATGAATAAAAAGATATCTTCGTTTATGCACCAAAGCAATGAGAGTTTTAAAAAAGACACCTACTACAGACTTTTGCAAAATAGTAGCTACAACTGGAGAAAACTTCTCTCTTTAAGCACTTTAAAAATCATCAAGCTTTTGCATAAAGTCCAAGATGCTTCGTCAATAAAAGTCTTTATTATGGATGATACGGTTGAGGGTAAAACAGGTAAATATATAGAGGGGAGTCGTGATGGACTTTGGAGCAATAAAGAGAAGCGAACCATTAGAGGGATCAATGTTGTTTCTTTGAATTATAGTGATGGTTATTCAAATTTTATGATAGATTTTGCAATGAGCATGGGAAACTATGCCCGCGTTAAAGTTGAAGAGTTTAGTACAGAACTCGATATCCGTTGCAACGCTTACAAACGAAGAATGGAGATTATGGAGGGTAAGTCTAAGATAGCATTGGCTATGGTAAAAAGAGCTGTACACAGTGGTATATACGCTGATTACTTGCTGGTTGACAGTTGGTACTCTAAACCAGCCTTTATCCAAGAGATGAACGATTTGGGTCTAAAGGTCATTTCAAGAATTGCTAACAACACTAAGATTTGGAACTTTAATGACAAAGAAAAAACACTGAATGCCATGTATGAAAAACACAAAAAGCTTAAAAATGCCAAAGTGGGAACATATGGCAAGAAGATTCGCTTTAGCTATTTTTCAACCGTTGTTGAACATAAAAATGCAGGGAAACTCAAAATTGTTTTTATTAAAACCACCGACAATCTCATCCCTATTGTCTCCACCGATTTAGAACTCAATGATGAAGAGATTATTGAGATTTATAAACGACGATGGGATATAGAACAAGGCTATAAAGAGCTCAGAGAATACTTTGGGTTTGGACAAGAAGAAAATAGAATCTATGAAGCACTGATTGCTAGAATGACACTTTCATTCTTTGCTTACAATATTGTCAGCTACATCAATAGAATCAGCCATGAGCCAAAAACCATTGGTGGATTATTTAAAGATTTGGAGTGTGAACTCTACACGCTTTCTATTGCTATGCAAGCGTTTATTGAAATAATGGACAAAATAGCACAAATTGATGAGATTGTAAAGAACAATAAGGATTTTACCAGTATAATTGCTACACTACGAAGTGCAACTCAAGAATTGCTGGGATTTAGGTGCGAAAGATGAGTTATAAGTTAATCCATTAGATGACCAATTAAGCTGTTTACCATCAATATTTCGATGTTTTTTAATTTCTTCTATTAAAGCTAAGCCAACATCTGTTTCCCATCGTAAAACAATAGCTAATAGACCTTGTTCAGAGCTGTTATAAGAATAGTTGTCTTTATTTTGAAAATAAAATTCTGCTAATTTTTTTAAATCTATATCGCTATTATGAATAAAATAATGATAAATAAGGTCTTTAAATAAATCAAGCTGAGACTTATTATTGAAAGTGTCAAGAGTCGTTTGAATATGATATTTGTTCAATATTAATTTGAGTAATTTAAATCGACTTTCACCTTTATAATCAAAAATATCTCTTAGCATAATAAATTGCGCTCCTATAACATAACAAAAAAAATAAAAATAGAGACTAAACCAAATCTTGCAATGCGACTATTTTTTTCTCTAGCATTTCAAGCTCACTGCTACAAATATCAAATACAATTTCTGCATCAATCGCCACGTAGTGATGGGAAATAAAATCACGTGTTTTGATAATCTCACTCCAATAGGTCTCATCTGCTACTTCGAGCAAAAGCTCTTTTTCACGCTTTATCAGATTTTTAAGCGCTTCACCGATGGATTGAAGGCGCATAGCGATGGCATCAAGTTTTTCAAGCCCTGCATCGTTTTGTAAAAAATCATCACTAGAGTGAATAGTTTCAAAACGCTTTTTAACCAATGCCAAACTCTCCAAAATAAAGGCCAAAAGCTCTTTTGTGGTTGCTTTATCCATAGATAACTTCCTTTTGGATTTTTTCAAAAATGGCGCCTTGACTTTGTTTATGTTTGTGAAGTAGGTCAATTTTTCGTTGATACAATTTTTCAAGATAAACCCAAAGACCAGCGATATTTCGAAAGGTTTTGCGTTTAAATTCAACATAGATGTCAATGTCACTTTGTGTGGTTTGGGTATTGTTCGCAAAGCTTCCAAAAAGACCTATTTTCTCAACATCGTATGTTTTTTCTATAAATGCCTTATGCTCACGCAGTGTTGCTAAAATATCCTCTTTTTGAAGAATTGTTGAGCCAGAAGTTTGCATGATTTTTCTACCTTTATGTTATGCCTTAAAATCTAGCTTCATTTTACCAAAAAAGCCTATAATTTTCATTTTTCAGCTTTAGACTTTATGTTTACGAGAATGATGAAAATAAGCGCAAATTTCCCCATGTATTGGCAATTAAACTTTTTCACAACCCCATTTCGATAAAATCATCCCCATAAAATCTAAGAACGGCACGAAGGATAATCATGAGTACGATTAGTGGAAAAGTGTGGTGTTTTGGTGATAACATCGACACAGACTTAATCATTGCGGCACGTTATTTAAACACGTCTGACCCTAAAGAGTTGGCAAAACATGTCATGGAAGATGCTGACCCTGAGTTTGCGAAAAAAGTTGGGGAGGGTGATATCATTGTTGCGGGTGAAAATTTTGGCTGTGGTAGCAGTCGTGAACACGCTCCCATTGCGTTAAAAGCAGCAGGTGTGAGTGCTGTGGTGGCAAAAAGTTTTGCCCGTATCTTTTACCGCAATGCGTTTAACACGGGACTGCCTATTTTTGAGCTTCCTAATACTGAAGCGATTCAAGAGGGTGAGAGCATTGCTATTTCTATGGAGAGTGGCGAGATCACACATGGCTCAAAAACGTATAAATTTACGCCGATTCCTCCTTTTATGCAAGAGCTTTTAGATGCGGGTGGATTGATGAATTATGCACAAAAAGAGATGAAAAAATGAAAAAAATCTATAATATAGCGGTGATTCGTGGCGATGGCATTGGCCCTGAAATTGTCGATGAGGCGATTAAAGTATTGGACAGCGTGTGTGCAAAAGAGGATTTTGAACTGCGTTATGAAGACTACCTTATGGGTGGTGTGGCGTATGATTTTAAAGGCACACCACTTCCTGATGAGACCATTGAGGGGTGTTTGAAAAGCGATGCAGTGCTTTTTGGTGCGATTGGCGGTCAAAAATGGGATACTTTGCCTCGTGAGTTTCGCCCAGAAACGGGTCTTTTAAAACTTCGTAAAGCCTTAGGTTTATTTGCAAACCTCCGTCCAACGGCTGTGTTTGATGAGCTTTTAGATGCGAGTACACTTAAGCCTGAAGTGCTTAAAGGGGTTGATTTATTTGTCGTGCGAGAGCTAACGGGGGGCATTTACTTTGGTGAGCCTCGTGCCAATGATGGCTTCACGGGCTACAACACCATGATTTACACCAAACCTGAGATTGAGCGTATTGCCCGTGTGGCGTTTGACTCAGCCATGAAGCGTCGTCGTGAGGTCTGCTCTGTCGATAAAGCCAATGTTTTAGAAGTAAGCCAACTCTGGAGAGACACGGTCAATGAAATCGCCAAAGAGTACCCAGAAGTGACAGTAACTCACATGTATGTAGACAATGCAGCGATGCAGTTGGTACGAAACCCACGCCAATTTGACGTCATTTTAACGGGCAATATTTTTGGGGATATCTTAAGTGATGAGGCGAGTATGATTAGCGGTTCTATTGGATTGTTACCTTCAGCATCCATTGGTGGCAAAGTAGGCTTGTTTGAGCCGATTCATGGCTCAGCCCCTGATATCGCAGGACAAGGCATCGCCAATCCACTTGCTACCATTTTAAGTGCCTCTATGATGTTACGTTTTGCCCTAGGTGAGAGTAAAGCGGCGGATAGAATTGAGAGTGCCATTAAAAAGGTGCTTCAAGATGGCTATCGAACGAAAGATTTGGCGAACTATGGGGCGAAAGAGGTGTGTTCAACGACACAAATGGGTTCTATTATCGCTGATTATGTCAATAAACTATGAGAACACTGACTCTTGCTTCGATTTATGAACTTCAAGGTCTCAAAAATGAGGCTTTGGAGATTTATAAGGAGTTATTAATGGCAAATCCTGAGAATAAAGAGGCGAAAATTGCGATTAAGCGTCTCTCTGGGATTCGCAAAAAATACCTCGGTGTCGATGAAGAGATGAAAAAGTTTTTTTTAAATATGAATTCGGAAGTCGAATTTTTAGAATTTGAAAGGTGGTTGGTAAAGCTATGGAATTAAAAGAGATGATTTTATCGACTCTCAAAGAGCTTGAAGAGGTTGTGCCTAAGGAGGAATCCAAGGCACAAACCCTGCAACCGCCACGACAGGTGAATGCAGAAGCGTTTGAGCCTGAGATTATGCTAGAGGTTCACGAAGAGATTCATAAAGAGGCAGAGGTAAGGCTCTCTTTCGTGGATGAATCGAGCTGTGAAGAGCGGGAGAGACAGTTTTATCTCAATTTGCGTGAGCGTATTTTGGTTTTATTTGAGGGCTTCCAATCTCCAAACAATAAAAACATTGAAGCGAAAATTGATTTGACGCTCAACTTTTTAGAGTATCTTTTAGCCACGATTGATGAGCAGTTGGAGAAAGTGGACTCTTCTAAAAAATGAAACGCTATATCGACCTGCATGGGTCATTTCTCTCACAATTTGAAGAAGCAAAAACGTTTTTAGCGCCGTATACCAAACGTGCCTATTTGGTAGGGGGTAGCGTGAGAGATATTTGTGTGGATGAACCTTTACATGATTTGGATATTGAGGTGTATGACATTGCCCCTGAAACCTTTGATAACTTGATGCAACGCATTGGTGCGGTGGGGGTAGGTAAAAGTTTTTTTGTGTATAAATGGGGCAATATCGACTTCTCTTTGCCTCGTATTGAGCGCAAAAGTGGTGTGGGACACAATGCCTTTGAGGTTGAGGTATGTGAGGATGAAAAAGAGGCGTCTAAAAGGCGTGATTTTACGATCAATGCCATGATGCTCAATATCTTCACGTATGAACTGCTTGATTTTTGGGATGGGCAAAAGGCGATTTTGGATCGTTTGTTGGTCATTATTGATGAAGAAAAATTTAAAGAAGATAGCTTAAGAGTGCTTCGTGCGATGCAATTTAGTGCACGTTTAGGTTTTAAAATAGAGTCAAAAAGTTTGATGATTATGCGAGAGATTGCCTTGTCTGATTTAACAAAACCTCGTATTTTATGGGAGTTTGAAAAACTGTTTAATGCTTCTTATTTGCACTATGGATTATTTTACATGTACCAACTTGAGCTGTTTGAAAAATGTTTTACATGTAAAGTGGAAAATCATTTTTTTACGATTGCGCGCGAATTGCTACGATGTAAGCACAATTTTCAAGAGGAGTTTGCCTCTTACTATTTTGTTTACATCGTCGCCAATCGTTTACAACAAGACCCTATAAAATGGCTTAGTGCCCTTGATGCGCCCAATCATTACCGTCGTTTTTTTCGCAACCAGCCATTTGTGGAGGGCGAGATAAATGATAAAACCCTTTTACATGTAAGCCTTGATATACCTTTGTGCGAATGGTTAGGGCATTACAGGGAAGGTGTGAAAGAGCGTGCCATAGCGCTTGAGATTTGGGAGCAGCCTTTTGATGGGGGCATTAGCGTTCATGATGTGATGAATGAAGGATTTGAGGGACGCTCCATTGGAGATGAGTTACGAAAAAGACGTATAGCTAAAATTCAAGAATTATGTGAGGCAGAGTAAGTATGGATGTAAATAAAAATTATATTTTAAAAATTGATTGTTCTGATGAGAAAGGGTTGATTTATCGCATTGCGGATGTGGTGTTTAAATACCAGCTCAATATTATCAAAAACGATGAGTATGTGGATAGGGAAAATGGCAAGTTTTTTATGCGCGCGGAGTTAAACGGAGAGGCAGATTTGAATGCGTTTAAAGGCACCCTTCAGGCGATGCTTCCTGCCCGTTCTAACATTCATGTCGTTGAGGCACGCAAAAAAGATATTATTCTGATGGGTACCAAAGAGATACACTGTTTGGGTGATATTTTGCTCAAACACGATAGTGGCGATTTGAATGCGAACATCTTAGCGATTGTCTCAAACTACGAAGATTTAAAGGGGCTTAGCGATAAGTTCAATGTTCCTTTTCATTGTGTGAGTCATGAGGGATTAAACCGAGTTGAACATGAAGCAAAAGTTTTAGAGGTATTGGCTGGATACAGTGTGGATTATATTGTGCTTGCCAAATACATGCGTATTTTATCGAGCGAATTTGTAGGGCATTATGAAGAGAAGATGATTAATATTCACCACTCATTTTTGCCTGCGTTTATTGGTGCAAATCCTTATAAACAGGCGTATGAGAGAGGTGTGAAGATTATAGGGGCGACGGCGCACTTTGTCAATAACCATTTGGATGAAGGGCCTATTATTGCGCAAGATGTCATTCATGTCAATCATGAAATGAGCTGGAGAGATATGCAAAAAGCAGGGCGCAATGTGGAAAAAGTCGTTCTTTCCAATGCCCTTGATTTGGTGTTTGAAGAGCGCATTTTTGTGCACGATAATAAAACGATTATCTTTTGATTCTGACACGCTTTTTGGGCAAAGCCCAAAAAGCTACGTTGCACTAGGCGCTAAAGCTAGCCACTTTGTGGCAGAAAGAAGATCGTGATATGTTTTGTTCATTGGAGATGAGTTTATGTTTAACATTGTTTTAGTTCACCCTCAAATTCCTCAAAATACAGGAAGCATTGGTCGTATGTGTGTGAATGCGGATTGTAGTTTGCACATTGTCAAACCCACCATGTTTGAGATTAGCGATAAGACCGTTAAGCGAGCGGGGCTTGATTATTGGCATTTGCTGGATGTGCATGTGTATGAAAGTTTAGAGGATTTTTTAAAGATGCATGCCGATAAAGTAGAGCGTTTCTTTTTTGCCACAACCAAAACGAAAAAACCTTATTTTGAAGCCTCGTTTCAAGCAGGGGATTTTCTCTTTTTTGGAGGCGAATCCACAGGACTTCCGATGGAATTGATGCAGTTGAAATGGGAAAATGCCATTACCATACCCATGGGAAAAAATGGCAGAAGCCTCAATCAAGCTACCTCCGCTGGCATTATTCTCTACGATGCGATTCGTCAAAATTTTAGCGCATTTGCAATGGTATAAAGGAGCTTTAGGATGAAACGATTTTTTTCTTTTTTTATGATGGCTATTTTTCCTCTGTTTTTGAGTGCAGATATGGAGATTACTACGCAAGAGAGTGTCACACGTGTGCTGATTCCTGATTGTTTGCGTGGTGAATTATCGTTTGAAGAAGAGCATAAAAATAGTAACGTGATTAAAGAGCACCTCAATGCTTTGGTGGCGGAAGTCAAAGCGTTTGATAGTAACAACGAGCTGTGTCAAGGGGGTGGCTATCGCCTTTATCCTTCCTATACGTATCAAGATAACAAACAAATTTTTATGGGCTACAAGGGAAGTCTCTTCTTTTCGTGTGCGTTCAACTCCGTTGAGCAGTACAACACGCTGGTTGAAAGACTAGAAAAGGTAAAAGCGCCTAGCATCATCACTCATCAAGGGGCTTTGGCATGGGTTGTTAGTGGTGGGGTACAAGATGCTAACCGTTTGGCATTGCGCTCATCGTTATTAAAAGTAGCCAATGAACAAGCCCTCTCTTTTTCCAAAGAGACCCATCAAACCTGTGTGGTGAAAGAAGTGGCTTTTGAAAATACCACATCATCGCATCCTCTCTTAATGAGGGCAGCTCCAGCTGCTAAGTCTTTCTCATCTGTCCCGACACAAGCCCCTTTGGTGCATCATGAAACCTTGGTGCTGGGTGCAACCGTGCGTTATGCGTGTGCGCCACAAAAATAATCTTTTTAAAAAGTATATGGCTTGAAAATTCACGACATTTGTTTTATTGGAGCGGGGGCAAGTGCCTTAATGGCGGCTTCGCATCTGCAAGGAAGCGATGTTGCGCTTATTGATAGCAATACCAAAATGGGTGCAAAACTGCTTATCTCTGGTGGAGGTAAGTGTAACCTCACCAATCGTTATGCGAGTGAAGCGAATTATTTGGGAAATAGGGCGTTTATAAAGCCCATTTTAGAAGCGTTTGATGCCTCTGCAACGCTCAAGTTTGTTAAGGGAGAGCGTTTAAGTTTAGAAGAGCGTTCTCATGGGCAAATCTTTTGTGCCAACAGTGCCAAAGAGTTAGTCTCCATTTTTGGGCGATTAAGTGCTTTTTGCACCTTTTATCTCTCTACGACAGTTTTACATGTAAGAAAAGAAGAGCATTTTATCATTCACACCACAAAGGGTGAGATTCATGCCAAAAAGCTGGTGGTTGCTAGTGGCGGGCTTAGTTATGCAAGCATAGGGGCGAGTGATATTGGCTTTAAAATCGCAGAGCAGTTTGGGCACACAATCATCACTCCTGCGCCTGCACTGGTAGGCTTAACCCTTCAAAAAGAGCAGTTTTGGATGAAGGAACTCAGCGGTATTGCCTTGCCTGTTGCTTTACATGTAGAAGGTAAAACCTTTAGTGAAAACCTTCTTTTTGCGCACAAAGGCATTAGCGGTCCTTGTGTGCTGAGTGGCTCTTTGTATTGGAAAAAAGGGAACATTTGCATTGACTTTTTACCCCATATTTCTTCGATGGAAGCCTTATTTAAAACCCATGCCAAAAAGCAGATAACCACCGCACTAGGACTGCCAAAACGTTTTAGCAAAGCCTTTTTAGATGCGGTGCGTCTGGAAGATAAAGTGCTCTCAAAATTAAATGCCAATGAAAAAGAGCTTTTGACCTCACTCAAAGCCTACACCTTTTCACCTGCTGGAAATTTTGGCTATACCAAAGCTGAAGTCACAAGGGGTGGCATAAGTACGGATGAAATTGATGGTGCTTCGATGCAAAGTTTAAAATGCGAAGGGCTTTATTTTATTGGTGAAGTCTTAGATGTCACAGGCGAGCTTGGCGGTTTTAATTTTCAATGGGCGTTTGCCTCAGCAATGCGTTTTGCTAAGGCAGTATAAGGTTTAGTTAGCGTAAGCGCAACAATAGGTTGCTACGGTTTTTACATGTAAGGTAAAACTAGCGTTTGCAGGGACGTCAAAGGTGGCTTCTCCGTGAATCACCAAAGGCTCTGTTTGGTTAGGAAGCTCAACGCTGAGTTCTCCGCTTAAAAACTCCATGACTTCAGCTGCACCTGTGTTAAACGTATAATCACCTTCTTGCATCACACCTAGCGTTTTAGTCGTACCATCTTCACATTTTACGGTGTAGCTGACCACTTTGCCATCAAAATAGACATTGGCTTTTTTTGAAATGGTTGCGTTTTTAAATTCCATGATGTTCCTTTATGCTTTAAAAAATTGGAGCTATTATAATCACTTTGTGCTTGTAATTTCTTTGTTTGGACTCTTTTTGTATACTTTCGAAAATCTCAAAAGGATGAAGAATGAAAATTGCGGATTTAATCAGTGGCTATGAAAAATTTAAAGATACGAAGTTTAAAAAGTATGAAAATAAGTTTTTAGATTTGGTCAAAAACGGTCAAAATCCAAAAGTTTTATTTATTGCGTGTAGTGATTCAAGGGTGGATCCTTCTTTAATTACGCTTGCTGAACCTGGTGAACTGTTCGTTTTGCGAAACGTGGGAAATTTCGTTCCTCCTTTTGCCCCTGATGATGACTATCATGCTACGGCAGCAGGTATTGAGTATGCGGTTTCTGTACTTGAAGTGACCGATATCATCGTGTGTGGGCATTCGCATTGTGGGGCGATTGAGACGATGTACACAAAGATTACTGATATTAATCTCGTGCATGTTAAAAAGTGGCTAGAGTTAGGACTGGAAGCGAAAAACTATGTGACACAGAAGTTGATTTCGCAAAGCGTTTCGCATGAAGAACGCTTGGAATTAACCGAGAAAATTTCCCTGCTTTTTCAGTCTAAAAATCTTCTCACCTATCCAGATGTAGAGCGTCGTGTGAATGAGGGTGAGCTTTTTATTCGCTCATGGTATTATCGTTTGGATACGGGTGAATTGGAGTACTTTAACACCGAATCGGGTGAATTTGAGCCAATGTCTTCAATCAGTGAGTTTTAATGCGTTTTTTACTTCTTTTTGTTCCCTTTTTTCTCTTTGGATTGGAGTTTAAAGTCGCCACGTATAACATTGAAAATCTTTTTGATGCCACCAAAAATGGGAATGAATATAAAGAATACTCGCCCAACACCAAACACGGCTGGAATGAAGCGATGGTGGAGCGTAAAATCGCGCACATCGCACAGGTTATTGGCGATATAAATGCGGATGTGATTGCCCTTGCAGAGGTCGAAAATAAGGCGATTTTAGAGCGTTTAAACAACGCCTTAGGTGCTAAAAAGTACCCCTATCTCTTTTATCCCAAAAAGAAGGAGCGTGTCTCTATAGAATCCGCACTGCTTTCACGTTTTCCCATTGCTCAAACCGACTCTTTGTTTATGAAAGACCAGCCTAGAGGCATTCACCGCATTACGCTTAAGATAGAGCAAAATCTTTTAGATGTTTACATTAACCATTGGCCAGCGCATAAGGAAAAAGAGGATGAACGCCTTGTCTATGCGACAACTTTAAAAAATAGTTTGCTTAAAGAAAAGGACAAAGCCTTTATTTTGTTGGGGGATTTTAACTCACCGTATCAGGTGCAAAAAGAGGATTGGGGTTTAGGCTTTGTCACGGTTTTAGGCGTGGGCGATAAAAGTGCCCCTTTGTATAACACATGGTATGACCTGCCACAAAATGAGCGCTACTCGCACAGTTATGGCAAACAAAAAACCGCACTTGACCACATCGTCATTGCGCCAACGCTTTACGATGCCAAAGGCATAGAGTATAAAGCCAACTCTTTAAAACGGTTTGAAGCACCTTATATGCTGGATGTTAAGGGCAACCCCAAACGATGGCAAATCAGCGATAGAGGCAAAGGAAAGCATCTAGGAGAGGGGTATTCTGACCATTTTCCTGTGACTGCGATTTTCCATACGTTAAAAGATTAAGTCACAAAAATAACACTTTTTTAAGTCCTTTATTTTTATAGTTCTCCCTTATAACTAACATAAAAGGTGAGAATGATGGTGTGTGCTGAAAAATTGCAACGTTTGGTGATGGCTGGGGTACTTTTGGTGGCGATGTATCTTATGAGTATTGGCTCAATTTATGGAACGGTGTTACTTAGTTTTGTGATTGGCATGATTGTGCTATGGGCGATTACCGATTTTTGTCCTTCCATTTGGTTGTTTGCTAAACTCTTTGGAACGTGCAAATCAAGCCGTTAGAGGCTTTTTGCCTTTACATGTAAAAGGACGATTTAACCAACTTTGCGTTACAATCGACTCAAATTATTTACATGTAAAGGTTGATCATGGTCAAACCCCTTTTGATAGAAATTGGTGTTGAAGAACTCCCTGCAATTCCCTTTTTAAAAGAACTTCCTACCATCGAAAAACAATGGCTTGATATTTTAGAAAAAAATGCTTTGGCGTGTGCGTTTGAGTTTTATTATACACCTCGTCGTTTGGTGCTTTGGCACGAGTCTTTCCCGACTGAACAAGGAGAAAAAGAGGAGGAGTTTTTTGGAGCGCCACTCAGTGTTGCCCTTAAAGATGGCGCACCCACTCCTGCGGCTTTAGGATTTGCGAAAAAATGCGGTGTAGAATTTAGCGAAATTGCTACGGCGATGAAAGATGGCAAAGAGGTTTTGTACTACAAGCGAACCATTGCACCTCAAAGTTCTAAACCACTGCTTAAAGAGATGATCGAGCAGTTTATTAAGGGGCTGAATTTTGGAAAGTCCATGCGTTGGGGCTTTTTGGAAGAGAGTTTTATTCGCCCGATTCGCTGGTTTGGTTGTATGTTAGGAGATGAGCATGTGCCGTTTTCCTTGTTTGGTGTCGAGTCCACACCCTTTTCATACCCACACCGTACCATCTCGTATGAGCCTTTTGCGTATATGTTTGCGGGCGATTATTTTGAGCGTTTGGCTGAACGTGGCGTGGTGCTTTACCCTTCCAAACGTGAAGAGATCATTTTAAATGCATTTAAAGCGATTGAGGCAAAAGAGGGTGTGAGCATTGAGATTGATGCTGAGCTTTTGGCAGAAGTTGTGGCGATTACGGAGTATCCAACGGCGTTAATCGGAAGTTTTGAAGAGCGTTTTTTACGTCTGCCTCCTGAGGTGATTATTACCTCCATGAAAGAGAACCAACGCTATTTTCCTGTCTTTAAAGAGGGCAAACTGACCAATCGTTTTATTGTGGTCTCTAACGCCATTAGCGATGATTATGATTTGATTGTCAAAGGAAATGAAAAAGTGCTTCGTGCCCGTCTGTCTGACGCCATTTTCTTCTTAGATAACGACTTGAAAAAAGGGCTTTGCTATGAGGGGCTTAAAGATATTACCTATTTGGATGGGTTAGGCTCTTTGATGGATAAAACGAAGCGTGAAAAAGCCATAGCGCTCTATTTAAGTGCGCAATACCAAGAGAGACTCTTAGCAGAGCATAGCCGTTTAAATCCCCAGAGCCTAAACGCACTGATGGAAAAATCGGTCTTGTATGCTAAAAGCGATTTGCTCAGCGAAATGGTTTATGAATTTACCGAACTTCAAGGCTTAATGGGTTACTACTACGCTAAAGAAGCGGGTGAGGATGAACTTTTCGCCCTTGCACTTAAAGAGCAGTACCTTCCAAATTCTGAGGAAAGTGCGCTTCCTAGTACGCTTTTTAGCGCTATTGTCGCTTTGGCGTATAAGCTTGATTCACTTATTGCGCTTTTTAGCATTAACAAAATCCCCACAGGAAACAAAGACCCGTATGCGCTTCGCCGTGCGGTCAATGGCATTGTGAAAATTGTGTTAGAGCAAGGCATCGCTTTTGACATTTCTAAAGATTTAAAAGCACTTGCGCAAGGGTATAAGGCGTTTGATTTTGCGCTTTTAGAGAGCTTCTTTTTGGAGCGTATGTATCAATTTTTCGATGTCAATCCTTCGATTATCTCAGCGGTCATTAGCAGTGGAGAGCGAGACATTGTCCGCTTGTCGTTAAAGATTCAAGCACTTGCAACGATGGTGCAAGATGATGGCTTTAAAGAGATGTTTTCAACCTTTAAACGGGTGGCAAATATCATTAAAAACATGGATATGAACCAAACACTTAGTATTAACCAAGCGCTCTTTGAAAATGCGTACGAAACGGCACTCTTTGATGCGTTTAGTGCGGTTAATGCGAAAAATTATGAGAGTTTTGAAGCGCATTTGGATGCATTGTTTGCGCTCAAGCCACATATTGATGCTTTTTTTGATAACGTCATGGTTAATGTGGAAAATCCTGAACTAAGAGCCAATCGCCAAAACCTCATTGGCTCTATTTACACGGCGTTTAAGTCGATTGCAGATATTAAAGAGATTACACTCTAAACCTTTAGAAGGAGGCTTCGGCCTTCTTTTTCAAACACACCAAAGGGGCGTTAAAATGCGTTTAACAACCTGTCCGCTTGATTGTTTTGATGGATGTAGCATCGTTGTTGGGGAGAACTTAAAACTCAAAGGTAATAAAGCCCATCCCATCACCCAAGGCTATTTGTGTCACCACCTCAACCATTACCACCAGTTTGAACGCATTGAAGAGCCTCGCTATTTGGGGCAGAGCATCTCTATGGATGAGGCTTTAAAGATTTTAGTCGAAAAGCTTCAAGGGCATGCGCCCTCTAAAACACTCTATTTTAAAGGCAGTGGTAATTTAGGGGTGATGCAAAGTGCAAGCAAACGTTTTTTTGCGGAACACCACGCCATTTTAGCCTCAGGTTCGTTGTGTGATGAGGCGGGAGATGTGGGCATTTGCGAGGGAAGAGGGGCAAATTTAGCGCTTTCGCCTTTACATGTAAAAGAGGCGGAGGTGGTGATTCTTTGGGGGCGAAACCCCTCGGTGACCAATTCGCATATGTTGCCATCCTTAAAAGGCAAGACGCTCATTGTCATTGACCCTGTTAAAATCGAGCTTGCCAACCATGCGGCGTTGCACTTTTCTATCAAACCCAAAGGGGATCTTTTTCTAGCCTTAGCCCTAGCCAAGGCGCTTTTACATGTAAACAAAGAAGATAAGGCATTTTTGCAAGAGCGCACGCTTAATTTTGAAGCGTTTCGAGAGTTTCTTGAGGGCTTTTCTCAAGAGGAGTTACTTTTAAAAGCCGATGTTTCAACTTCGCAAATAGAGCAATTTTTAGAGCTAATTCATGGTAAAAAAGTGTGCATATTAGCGGGTGTGGGGGTTCAAAAGTACCGCTTTGGACACAGTGTGTTACGCTCCATTGACGCATTAGGGGCACTTTTAGGACTTTTTGGAAAAGAGGGGTGTGGTGTTGGCTATCTTAGCAATAGCGGTTTTGGATTTTATGCACCTTTTAAAGTGAAAGCCCAAACTGAGCCTTTGCCCATTGTTGATTTTTCTAAATTTGAGTTGGTGTTTATTCAAGGGGGCAATCCTCTAAGTCAAATGCCTTCAACGCTCAACGTCAGAGAGGGAATTGAAAAAGCTTCGTGTGTGGTCTACTTTGGTTTGCATGAAAATGAAACCTCGCAAAAAGCGCATTTGGTTATTCCTGCGTGTTCGTTTTTGGAAAAAGAGGATGTGAAGTTGAGCTACGGGCATCCGTTCATTGGGCGAATGCCAAAACTTGTGGAAAGTAAGATGGGTGTGAGTGAATACGCATTGACTCAAACCCTTTTAAAAGCCTTTGGCTACACGCCTTTGGAAGAGGAAAAGACGATTATTGAGGTGGTGATTGACTCCAATGGTGTGCAAAAAGAGGGCTTTTTAATCTCAAAAAGTTACGAGGATTTGCCGTATGCTAAAGGCTTTTATACGCCCAGCGGTCGGTTTGAATTTTTAGAATCTTTTGAAGAAGAGCCTTTGATGGATGAGGGATTTTACCTCATCAGCGCTAAGCAAAACAGGTCGCTTAATTCGCAATTTATCACCGATGATTATTTGTATGTGCCTAAAAGTTTGGGTTTAGAGCAAGAGGATAGGGTGCTTCTAAGCAGTGCGTATGGAAGCTGTGAATATGCCGTGATGCCCTGCGAGGAATTAAGAGATGATTGTCTGTTGCTGTACAGTGGCGCTAAAAATGGCAATGTTCTCACCCCGCATTTGATGAGCCAAAAGGGCGAGTGTGCGGTGTATCAAGAGGTTAAAGTGCGATTGGATAAGAAAAAATGACTTCACAAGATGTGTTACTCGATGATGCTTTGCTCTTAGTAGAGCAAAATTTTTACTTTTTACATATGGGTGAGTTTTTGGGCAAGCTCTCCAAAACAGAAGATTTACTCGATAGAAGCCTCTTTGTGGTGAAAAAATACGAAGAGGGCAAAGCGTACTACTTCAATGCTGAGATTATTCAAGAGCTTCTCATTAATGCGCGTCAGACAACCAGTGAAACCATCTCCTTGTTTGAGTATTTTGTCGAGTTTAATGCTTTTCGGGGCATTTGTATGGCGATGGTGGAGAGTTTGCGGTTTGAGAGTCCTTTTAAAACGTTTATGCAAGAGCTTTTTGGGGAACAGTATGAAAACTTCTTCGACATACTCTCCTTTGTACGCAATGTCCTCTCCCATAACATTCACTCAGAGATTTGCTTGAGCGAGAAAGACTATGATGGCACGCTCAAACGTATCCGTCGAATGAATCGCAATCCCAATATGACCTTTCGCTTTCAATACTCGCTAAACCTCCCAGAACTAGACGCTCCAAATGATGCCTATGTCTTTACATGTAACATTGATTTTGAAGCCTTAAGTGAGGGCATGCCCTTTTTAGAAATCCTCTCCATGTGGGACTTGCTGATGCTTAGTGAGCTTTGTTTTAATCTGGTCATGACCTATCGTTTGAAGGAAGAAAATAGAGTTTAGAGCAATTTTTTGTTTTTACATGTAAAGCAAAAAAGTTAAAAGTAGAGCCCTTTTGTCAAGCAAAGCGTTTGTATGTTAAAATATCTTTACATGTAAAACAAAGGTTTCTATTTTGGCACTCTTTCAAAAATCCGTATTAACCACATTTGTGCAAGATGAAAGCAAAGTCGCTCTTCGTTGGGCTGCGTATCAAAAATTTTTAGCAAAAATAGACTTTATAAAAACCGTCAAAGAAGAAAAGTATCAAGATGGTTTTTTAAAAGATATTTTTGAAGCATGTTTGGGCTACACGCTTGATAGCACAAACCCTAGTAACTTCAACCTAGAGCGTGAAAAGAAAAACGAAACCGATGGGAAAAAAGCCGATGGTGTCATCTATGTTAAGGGTGAGGTGGTTGGCGTAGTAGAGCTTAAAGACCAAAAAACAAAACAATTAGACGCTATTGAAGCACAAGCTTTTAATTATCACAATTCACATTCGAACTCAAAGTATATTATCATCTCGAACTTTGATGAGTTGCGATTTTACATTGATAAAAAAACCGCTTATGAGAAATTTAGCCTTTTTACTTTGAGTTATGACGAGTTTAAAAAGCTTCATTTATTGCTGAGTTTTGAAAGTATCAAAGAAAATATCCCTCAAAAACTCAAAGAAAAGTCTGCTAACTTTGAACAGAGTATCTCTAAAGAACTGTACAAAGACTTTAGCATTTTTAGAACACAGCTTTTTGAAAATATCATCGAAAACAATCCCAACATCGACAAGTCACTTTTACTTCGTCTCACCCAAAAACTGTGTGACCGTATCATCTTCATTCTCTTTGCGGAAGATAGAGCCTTGCTTCGCCACAACACCATCAAAGAGATACGTGAAGAGTTCGCCAACCAGCGTTTTACTGACTACAAACTCTATGACATTTTTAAGTTCTATTTTGATGGTATCAATACAGGCAATGCCAAACTAAACATCCCCAAATACAACGGTGGACTGTTTGCCACCGATGAATTCTTAGATAGCCTTAAAATTGATGATGTTTGTTTGGATGCCAACGCCCAAAAACTAAGCAACTACGACTTTGTCAGTGACATCTCGGTCAATATCTTAGGGCATATCTTCGAGCAAAGTTTGAGCGACCTTGAAGAACTCAACGCTTCTATCAATGACCTAGCATTTGATAAGAAAAACTCCAAACGCAAAAAAGACGGTGTCTTTTATACACCTGAGTACATTACACGTTACATCGTGGAAAACACACTAGGAAAACTTTGCGAAGAGCAAAAAGAAGCTTTACATGTAAAAAGCGTGGAAGCGCCTAAAAACAGTAAAAAACCTACCAAAGAAGAAGCCCTTACAAAAGAAAACCTAGAGCGTTACAAAGAGTGGCTTTTACATGTAAAGATTCTTGACCCAGCATGTGGAAGTGGGGCGTTTCTCAATCAAGCGTTAGAATACCTCATAAAAGAGCACAAAGAACTCCAAGAAAAACTCGCCATCATGGGCGACATCACCGCTTACTACGAGATAGAAGCCTCCATCTTAGAAAACAACCTTTACGGCGTGGACATCAACGAAGATGCGGTGGAGATAGCAAGGCTAAGTTTGTGGCTTAGAACGGCACAAAAGGGAAGAGCACTGGCAAATTTGAGTGATAAAATCAAATGTGCTAATTCGCTTTTGGAAATGCCATTTGAGGAAAATAGTTTTGATGTGGTTATTGGCAATCCTCCATATGTAAGACAAGAAGCGATTGATAATATCATCAAAGAACAGTATATGCAAAAATTTCAAAATGTTGCAACTTCGACAGCGGATTTGTATGTTTATTTCTATGAATTGTCTATTAATCTTTTAAAAGAAAATGGTATTTTAGGTTTTATAACACCTAATAAATGGATGGAGCGAAAATATGGTGTCAATTTACGAAAATACCTGAAACCTTATGCTATTCAAAAATTAGTCAATTTCGGTGAACTCAATATTTTTGAAGATGCTTCGACAGAACCTGCCATTATTATTTTAGAAAACAAAAAAAGTGACAATGAGCTTTTGTACATTATGGTAAAATCTCTTTCTGAAGCCCAGTCTATGGATTATCAATTTTGTGCTTATTCCAAAGATGAATTAGCCGACGAAATATGGAAGTTTACAAGCCCCACAGTGACAGCTATTCTTGCAAAGTTTAAAAATGTAGATACAACATTGAAAGAATACACCAATGGCGGAGTTTTTTATGGAATTAAAACAGGTTTGAATAAAGCCTTTATTATTCAAAAAGAAACGTATCAACAAATCATGATTCAAGATAAAAGTTCTTCTCAAATTCTTAAAAAAATGGTTGAAGGCGATGATTTTGGAAAATGGGAGATAAATCACTCTGGTCGTTATATGGTTGCTACTGGATATGATACAGATATCCAAAAAAATTATCCTGCTGTTTTTAACTATTTAGAGCAGTTTAGAGATGAACTTATCAAACGACAAGATAAAGGGCTTAATTACTGGAATCTTCGAGCATGTGATTATTATGATAAATTAGAAGAGCCAAAACTCATTTACTATCATACGGCGTTAAATCATAAGTTTTATTATGACACTGAGGGTTATTATATAAGTGCAAATTGTTATTTTATTGCCAATGCCAATAAATATTTACAGTGTATTTTGAATTCTAAACTCTTTGATTTTGTCAAAAAGTATCTTTTCCCCGCTTTTGGTGATGCTGAAAAGGGTGGTAGAGTTCGTTTAGATGCTAATAAAATGAACACATTACCCATTAAGGATATCTCAGAAGAGGCACAACAACCTTTTATCGTTCATGTAGATGAAATTTTAGAGTCAAAGCAAAAAATCAAAGACTATAAAATCTTACTCGATGAAGCGATTACATGTAATAACTTTGACCGTGAAATCAAACTCAAAAAAGAGATAGAAACCCTTGAAAAACGAGTCATTGAGTGTGAACAAGAGATAGATACAATGGTCTATAAACTTTACGGATTGAGCGAAGATGAGATAAAGATAGTGGAGGGAAATTGATGGCACTTTATACGCTTTCAAATATCCACAATGACTTAGCAAGTTACAATCAACTTATAAAACTTTATCAAGAGCATAAAAATGATTTATTTGAAACACTAGATATTCAAATAAGACAATGGTTCGATGCCAATCTTTGTGCTGTTTTAGGCGGAATCCTTGATAAAATTAAAAATGATGGGCTTAATGATATCAATTTTATTTATATTGGCGAGAGTATCAAAACCATTTTACAAAAAAATAGTTTTTTGTCATTTTATGGTTACGAAAAAGCATATGATACAAATCATACGACCATAGAATATACAAAACTAAAACCCGCTGACAATAGATATTTTAATCAATATTTAGAGGAAAAACTTATCAGTAGAACAGAATTTCCCAATATGAGTGATGCCGTCCATGAAAAAATCAGTGAATCCATTCAAGAGATGTTTATCAATGCTCAAATGCACAGTGAAACAGAGTTTATTTATACCTGCGGACAATTTTTTCCAAGAGATAATAAGTTAAATTTTACGATTGCAGATACGGGAATAGGTTTTGCAAAACGAATCGAGAAAGATTTTGGTATGGCAATAGACTCATGCAGTGCTATCAAATGGGCGATGATAGATGGAAACACTACTAAAAAAGGGGTTTCTGGTGGTTTGGGACTGGCTTTGCTTAAAGAGTTTATTTCACAAAACAATGGTAAAATCCAAATCATTAGTGGGGATGCTTTTTATGAATTTAGTCATCAAAAAGAAGTCATTCAAAAATTAGATTATTATTTTGATGGTGCTGTTATCAGTATGACGTTTAAAATAGATGATATGAGGACCTATACATTTGCAAATGAGTTAGAAAGAATTGATATAAATGAGTTATTTTAAGGAAAAACGATGGATGAGGTAAAAGTCAATATTTTTAGTATTGTTGGTCAGGAAGATTGTACATTGCCTGAAGATGGTGATAAAGTCTATAAAACGATACAAAAAATCTTGAATGAAAATAAAAAAGCTTCTCTTTCTTTTTTACATGTCAATAAACTGACAACGGCTTTTTTAAATAATGCCATCGGTAAGCTTTATGGCGAATTTGATGAAAATAAAATCAAAGAAAGTTTATCGGTTCAAGATTTGTCCGACAGTGGAAAAGTGCGTTTAAAAAGAGTAACGACCAATGCTAAAAATTATTTTAAAAATCCAGAGCAGATAAGGGCATCCATTCAGGAAATCTTAGGAGAAGATGATGGCGAATAGGTACAATCCATCATCTATTGCACCTATCAAAAATAAAACAATTTTTCTTGATACCAATGTTTTGATTTATCTTTTTGGCAATGGAACGCCAACAAATGCAAATTGGGAAGACCAATATGCAAGACTTTATACAAGCCTAAATAATCAGGATAATAGATTTGTTGTAGATTTTGTAGTGATAGCTGAATTTGTCAATCGTGCGATTAGGTTCGAATATGATAACTATTTGTTAGAAAAACATTTAACAAAAAATGAGTTGTCTTATAAAAAGTATAGAGATTTACCAGAGGGGCAAGAAGCTCTAAAAGATATTTATCTCATAGTTAAAAATGATGTTTTAGCTACCTTTGAAGTCGTTGAAAGAAGTTTTTCTAAGTCTGATTTATTGATGATGTGCCATGTTGATAGCTTAGATTTTTTGGATAAAGCCATTGTGAAAATCTGCGAAGAAAATGACTTAATCCTTTTAACCAATGATAAAGATTACAAGCATTCTCAAATAGATATTCTTTCATGCAATAGGGCAATTTGCTAATTACTGAATCAAAAAAGTTCAGGGCTTTAATTTAAACTTTTTACAATTTCAATTTGCATTTTAAATGGGTGTTCTTAAACTCAAAGATTTAACATCAATCCCAAAATTCTATCCTACCAGCCAACAATCTAAAATAATCTTTTGACCAAAAATCAAACACGTTAGAATCTTTGATAAATGGCTTGACTTCGGTGATGGCATTTTCTACATGTAAGGTATCAATTTTTTCATCAAGTAGTGTTTGAAAAAGCTCTTTTGTGTATTGGGGCTAAACTTTTAACTTTTTAAAAACAACTGAGCTTTTTTAGTCCGCATTATTCTTGACTCTATACATCAAATGATGTACAATATTTCAAAAACAAGGAGGATTCTATGACAGGAACAGCGATGACTGTACGTATTGACCCTGAAATTAAAAACAAAGCAGCAGAGTATCTTAAACAAATGGGCTTAACCACCAGTGAAGCCACACGACTCTTTTTACACAGCGTAGTCCTTCACAAAGGGCTTCCTTTTGAGCTCAAAATCCCTAACGAAGAGACAGCGACAGCTATCCAAGAGTCCAAAGAGGGTAAAAATGTCATTAAACACACCTCTTCAAAAGAACTGTTTGATGATTTAGGGTTGTAATGTACACCCCAGAGTATCACCGCTTCTTTAAAAAAGATATTGAACGTGATAAAAAGAGTGGGCAATTTTCAATCGAGGATTTTACGCTTTTAAAAGAGGTAATGTCTGTACTGCTTAGCGGTGAGGTGTTGCATGAAAAACACCAAAATCACCTTTTAAAAGGGGAGTGGGATGGAACGTATGAATGTCATATTAAAAACGATTGGCTTTTGATTTATCGACTTGATGTTTCAAATAGAGCCATCATTTTTGTAAGGCTAGGAACGCACTCCCAACTCTTTAAAAAATTTAAATAATCCCATAAATATCAAACAGTGCGGGGATATCCATCCCCACTTTACACGCTTAAACCGCTTCGTTATCGGTTTCACCCGTTCGGATACGAATGCTTTTCTCTACATCGGTGACGAAGATTTTTCCATCACCGATTTTGCCTGTGCGGGCATTTTTAATAATCACATCAATGACTTTATCGACCAGTTCATCCGCAACGACCACTTCGATTTTGACTTTGGGTAAAAAATCAACCACATACTCAGCGCCTCTGTAAAGCTCTGAGTGTCCTTGTTGTCTTCCGTAGCCTTTCACTTCGCTGACCGTCATACCCGTAATGTCAAGTTCTGCTAAAGCGTCTTTAACATCTTCAAGTTTAAAAGGTTTAATAATCGATTCAATTTTTTTCATGTTCTATCCTTTGCTTATCTTAGGTTAAAGGCTTTTTCGCCGTGTTCCATCTCATCTAAGCCTTGTGACTCAACCTCTGCAATGACACGAGCACCACCTGTTAAGACAGAAGCCACTTTAAAGATAATCGCTGTGGCAATCGCTGTGTAGATGGCAGTTACCACAACGCCTTCTATTTGGATGAGCACTTGAGCGGCGTTACCGTATAAAAGTCCAGTACCAAGTTCATTCACTTCAGGGTTTGCAAAGATACCTGTGGCAATCGCACCCCAAATACCCGCTAAACCATGAATTCCAAAGGCATCTAAAGAGTCATCGTATTTTAACGCTTTTTTAAGACCATTGACACCGTAAAAACCAACCAATCCCGCAACTAAGCCAATGACAAGTGCACCTTTAGTATCGACAAAGCCCGCTGCTGGCGTAATGGCGACTAAGCCTGCTACAATGCCCGAAGCAATGCCTAGAAGGGTAAACTTTTTATAGGTGACATACTCGATAATCATCCATGAGAGTGCCGCAATCGCCGCTGCTGTGTTCGTGACCAAAAAGGCGCTCGCTGCAATGCCATCCGCACCTAATTCGCTACCTGCGTTAAATCCAAACCATCCAAACCAGAGCATACTCGCACCCAAAACAGTGAGGGTCACAGAAGAAGGAAACATGGCTTTACCAAAATCGCTTCGTTTGCCAAGCATGATGGCGATAACTAAACCCGCAACACCCGCGTTAATGTGAACAACCGTACCGCCTGCAAAGTCAAGCACGCCATCTTTAGAGAGGAATCCACCACCCCAGACCCAGTGTGCCACAGGTGCGTACACCCCTATAATCCACAATGCCGCAAAAATTATCCATGTTGAAAATTTCAGTCTCTCAATGAGTGCACCGCTAATGAGCGCTACGGTGATGCCCGCAAAGGTCATTTGAAAGGCGACAAACAATAAAACGGGAATGTTACCTGTTGCCCAAATATCGCTCACCTTAATGCCACTTAAAAAGAGTGAATCAAACCCAATTACACCCCCAATGTCCGCACCAAACGCCAAAGAGTATCCACACACAATCCACACGATGGAAGCGATGATATACCCTATAACACTCATCGCAACGGTGTTGAGCAAGTTTTTAGAGCGTGACATGCCACCGTAAAACAGTGCCAAACCAGCAGGTGTCATAAGCATCACCAGTGCGGTTGCCATTAAAACCCATGCGGTATTGCCAACATCGAGTGTTGGAGTGGCCTTTGCGACCTCAGTAACACCCTCTTCAGCAGCCCAAGCGCTTGAGAGAGCAAGCAGTGTTGAAAGTACAAAGCGTTTTGTTCTCATATCCATCCTCCTAAAAGTTAAACTGGTGAAAGTTTAGCACTCAATGGGGTTGAATATATGCAAGAGAGTGATTAAAATTTAATCAGTAAAAAAAGAAGCTAAAATGGATGCATATCACATGCAAGAGGCTATAATTCGCTTTTAAATTCACGAAGGATAGTCTACACATATGAATACATTGCTATGGATTTCAGTACTTTTTTTCTTTTTCTTCCTTTTTACATGTAAAAACCGTACCCAAAACAGTAAAAGTGCTTTTTTAGGGGCTTTGGTTGTTTTTATCTATATGATTTTAAGTGCTTTTTATATTGTTTCTGATTATTTTACGGGCGAGGGAATTAACGATGCGGTTATTTTTCACCTTCTGTATGGATTAGACGGATCAGGCTTTGGTGATTATTATATCATCATTGCTTTTGGCGTGGGGCTTTTGATAGCTAGTTTGATTTTTTCGATTGTTTATTATCGTTTAATGAAAAATGTTTTGCTTGAAACGCCTAAAAAAGTGAGAGGTTTTTTCTCCTTAATGCTTCTTTTGAGTGCTTTTGCCTTACATCCGAGTGTTCATTTTTTTACGCAAAGCCTTTTAAAAATGATGGGGATTGAAAATGCGCTTAGTCTTGAGTACCCTTTTTTAGAGTATTACCAAGAGCCCAGTTTGACGTCCATCAGCGAGGAACACCCTAATTTAGTCTATATTTTTGCGGAGAGTTTGGAAGATACCTATTTTGATGAGAGCATTTTCCCTTCCCTAATGACACGCTTAAAATCCATTCGTGAAGCCAATATCTATTTTACAGAGATTGAACAAGCGCAAGGAACGAGTTGGACGATTGCTGGGATGACCTCTGTTTTATGTGGAATTCCTTTGGTAACACCCTCCACAGGAGAGCATTCACCTCAGGGCAATTCGATGTCTAAAATGAGCACCTTTTATTCAGGGGCGGTGTGTATGAGCGATATGTTGCATAAAGAGGGGTATAAACTTATCTATCGCAGTGGCTCTTCTTTGGAATTTGCAGGGGTGGATAAGCTTTATAAAACGCATAAGTTTTCAGATATTAAAGGGATTAATGAGTTAAAGTTACGATTGAGGGACAAAGGGTATCAAACACCGTGGGGTTTGTATGATGATAGCTTGTTTGAATTTTCCATGAATGATTTTAAGAGACTTTCCAAAAGTAAACAAAAATTTGCGATGTTTATCTCCACGATGGATACGCATCATCCCTATGGGCATGTCTCCAAAAGTTGTAAAGCCCAGCGTTATCAAAAAGGCGATAACTCAATGCTCAATGCGGCGATGTGTTCGGATGAGCTGATTGCTCGTTTTATTGAGCAGATTCAAAAATCACCGTATGGTAAAAATACGATTATCGTGGTAGGTTCCGACCATCTTGCCATGCACAATATGGCGATTGATGATTTGATGAAAGGCAAGCGTCGCAATCAATTTATGATTATTGACCCACGCCAAAAAGAGGAAAAAAAGGTTGAAAAAGTAGGCACAACGCTTGATATTGGTGCGACACTTTTACCGTTTTTAGGCTATGACGCAACGCTAGGGTTGGGGCGAAATTTACTCAAAGAAGCTCCTTCCTTAGCTGAATCATTTTCGAATTTTGATGCGCTTTTAAATGCGTGGTCAAAAGAGATTAGCCGTTTTTGGGCATTTCCAAAAATCGAGCATGATTTGGTGCTTGATGGAACGAAAAAACAGTTTAAAATCGGCTCGACGCTTTATAAATTTCCTATTTTGTTGCGGTTAAATGAAACGTTAGAAGTCAATCCTTTTTTTGAAGTGAAGATTAAATTTTTTGAAACGACCAAATTGTTTGGGTATTTGCACGATTTTAGCGATGATGATTCTTTTGTTTGGGTCGATCAATGCTCGCGTATCTCTGCCTTAGAACCTATACAACCAGCACCCACTCCATCCTCTTATTGTTATGCGTTTGGAAAATTAGGAGGAGAGGTTCGTACGGGTCTTCTTAAGCGTTCAAAATCATTGAGTCTTGATGAACTGCATCACATGGTCTCTTTTCCTTTTGATGCTGAAACGGCAAAAATAAGGCGTGAAAATATCATGAAACTAGATGCCAAATAATCTTTACATGTAAAGATTATTTGTGTGAAAAGGTGCCATACACGGTCTTTATTTTTATAAAAATAAGAGGAGTCTTTTTTCATCCCTTTTTTATCCGTATCTTTTGTTTATAATGACTAAAGGGCTGATTTATGCGGAATGCACTAAAATAAAAATATCGTCTTAATCATTACACGGCTTAAAGGAAAACAATGAGCGTTAATCTACTTTTAATTGGAGCAAATGAAGCAACGACGCAAGAACTTGTCTCGTTAGTTGATGCTACGCTGGCAACAGCTGCGACCTATCAGAGAGCGACGTTGGCAAATTATCAAAATTTTGATGTTTCTCGTTTTGATTTGGTGGTCTGTTTTGCAAACCGTTACGATGAAATGGTTAAAAAATATGGAAAAGAGAAAGTCATTTCGGTTGAGTTTGTGCCACCTACAGATTTCTTTGTTGCGGTTAGTCGTATTCCTGCTGGAGAAAATGTCATTATTTTTAACAACAGCCAATCAGGAGCCAATGGGTTACTTAAATTTTTGAAATTTTATAAATTAGACCATGTCAGTTATAAAGTGATTCCTTTTGATGAGTGTAGTGAGAGCGAAACCAAAGAGACGTTAAGTAATGCAAAATACATTATAGGCACAGATGGTTATGTCTCTTCAGGAAAGGCTTTGTATACAAAATACAGCTCTTTATTGCGCCCTGATGTGACGGTTATTCCTAGCCCTCCACGTACTGCAACTGCAGAGAGTGTCAGCTCTTTAGCGCAAGTGGTCACTGCCATTAACAGTAATAAGGCGCTTCAAGAAGCCAGAGATATTTCTAAAACCTTAGCCGAACAAACCAAAGAGATTTCACTGATTACGCAAGATGCTTCTAAATCAATCGAAGATACAGCCAACACGATTGTTGTGGTCAATGAAAAATTAGCCGCTGAGGTGAGAAATGTGCAAGTCACGAATGAAATGGCGCAAGAACTGACCAACGCTGTGGAGCAAATTGGGAATATTACAACAGCGATTAAGTATATTGCCAGTGAAACAAATCTTTTAGCATTGAATGCGACGATTGAAGCAGCACGTGCTGGGGAGCATGGACGTGGATTTGCGGTTGTGGCAAGTGAAGTTAGAAAACTCTCCGACCAAAGCAATAAATCAACCGATAGTATTCGTGTTTCCATTATGGAAGTACAAAAAGTGGTGGATCAAATCGTCCCCGCACTTCAAAAAACCGTCGATGAGATTATTCATACGCAAGCGGAAGTGGAGCGCATTAGTATTGCCGCAAAAAAAGAAAGCAGTGCGATGGAAGATATTATTAAGAAATTGCGTGTCATTGTGGATGTTTCAGAGGCGTTGAATATCGCTGAAAATAATCACGCTTAAATTGAAAGAGGCGTAAAAGCCTCTTTTGTAAAAAAATTTACATGTAATTTATACACTACTAAAATGATAAACTTACTTGACAATATAAAATTATTGTGATAGAGTTCTAAAAAAACAAGGAGGCATAATGCGTCATTTTCTAGCAGTAGCTACGATAGCTTCATGTGTTGTCAGTGCATCATTGGCAAAAGAGATTTCTTTAGGGGTTGTTTTACCGATGAGTGGTTCATTGGCGGCGTATGGACAAATCAGTTATGAGGGTGTGGAGTTTGCGCATTCGCTAAATCCTACGCTTAAAAATGGAGATACGATTAAACTAGTACTCGTAGATAGCAAAGGCGATAAAATAGAGTCTGCTACGGCGACAACACGCTTGATTACCTCTGAAAAAGTTGTAGGGATTATTGGGGAGATTACGAGTAGCAATACCGCTCAAGTCCTCTCTATCGCCGATAAAAAACAGATTCCTATCATCGCAACAGTGGCTACCAATGACAAACTCAACGACAACCGAAAGTATGGCAATCGGGTCTGCTATACCGATTCGTTTCAAGGGACTATCGTTGCTCATTATGCGGCTAAAGAGTTAAAGTACAAAACAGCTGTTTCGATTGTTGATCAAGCACAGGTTTACTCTATTGGTTTGGCAAAAGCGTTTCATGATGCCTTTGTGGCGCAGGGTGGAAACGTGATCAAAGAGCTTAAGGTAAGCTCAGGCGATAAAGATTTTAAAGCGGTGGTTTCACAAATTAAATCGTTAAATCCAGATTTTGTTTTTATGCCTCTTTATCATGGAGAGGGTTCGCTCATTACCCGACAAGCTAAACAAATTGGGCTTAATAAACCCTTTTTATCAGGTGAGAGCGTCGCTAATCCGACATTTATTGAACTCGGTGGTGAGAGCGTTGAAGGACATATGTATGTGGATTATTTTGATTCATCGGTTCCACCTACTGAGAACTCAAAAGCTTTTTTAGCGGCGTATGAGAAGAAAACAGGCAAAAAAGGGATTAACTCTTTCTCTACACTAGGGGCTGATGCATACAACCTTTTTGTGGATGCTATGAATCGATGTGCGAATCCAGAAGATAGCGTATGCATCAATCAGGAGATTAAAAAAACCGCTAAATTTGAAGGTGTTTCTGGTTTGATTTCTATGGATGCAAAAGGTAACGCAACTCGTTCAGCTGTGATTAAAGAGATTAGAGGTGGTAAGGCGATTTACAAATCTACGGTCAATCCCTAATCGTTACATGTAATACCAAAGGGGCAATTTTTGCCTCTTGGTCTATCTGCTTTTTGCGTGTTACAATTTTTCTATTTTTTCGTTTCTACGTCTCTTTTTTTACCCCTTTTTTTCTAAATATTGACACTCCTTAGTTTTAGTGATAGCATTTAGATGTTATAAGAATCTAAGATAATAGTTTTTAGTAAAAATTATAAGTTTAAATTCAAAAAACTCAATAAAAAGGAGTCAAGATGAAAAAGATACTTTTTTCAGGGTGTGTTTTGGTGAGTGTGCTGTTTGGGGATAGTTTTACCAATTCGATTGGGATGACATTTATAGAGATTCCTGAGGGTGATTTTTCCACAGGTAATCAAGCAGCAATGTGCCCTAAAGATAATCCCTACACAGAAGTCGATGAATACCAAGTTTGTATTGATAAAATTGCAAAAAGTGATAAGCGAAAAAATGTGGTTCACCTGCAAAAATTTTATATGCAAACCACCGAAGTAACGCAAGAGCAATGGTATGCGATTATGGGAAATAATCCTTCTAAGTTTAAAACAGGAAATCCTGCTATGCCTGTCGAACAGATTAGTTTTAATGAAGCACGAAAGTTTGTGAAACTTTTAAACGCAAAGGAGGGGACGAGTAAGTATGATCTTCCTACCGAAGCGCAATGGGAGTATGTCTCTTGTGCGGGGAAACCTATTGAATATAATTGTGAAGAAGATACGGATCGTTGTGTGAATATTTTAAATTTAAAAAATGTCAATCCTCCTTCTCCTGTTGCTAGTAGTGCACCTAATGATTGGGGTATTTACGATATGCGAGGTAATGTATGGGAATGGACTAAAGAGTGTTATCTTAGTTCTGAGGGGATGAAAAAAAAGGATGATACGCCTAGTGATGAGCCAAAATGTACTACCTGTTGTTGGGTTAATCTCTCGGATGAATGTAATGCAATTTTTCGTTTTAATTACTCTTCAAACTATCGTTATTTCCCTGTTGGCTTTAGAATTACTGCAACTAAAAATTAAACTTTACGGGAGTTTTTCCCGTAAAGTCTTCCTTTATTAGAGTTTTGATATGATATTTTTATGTTATAAAAGAGTAGGAATATCATTTGGCAACACTTCAAGAACTTATATCTGAAAAAATTTTAATTATCGACGGTGCGATGGGTACGCAGATTCAAGCTTTGCAGATTCCTTTAGAAAAATGGGAAGGCAAAGAGGGATGTAACGAGCTGTTAAACGTTACATGTAAAGATGAAATTTCAAAGATTCATCGTGGCTATTTATTAGCAGGTGCAGACATTATCAAGACCAACACCTTTGGGGCTTTGCCGTGGGTTTTGGATGATTATGGCATTGGGGATCGAACCTATGAACTCGCCCGTACAGGTGTGGAAATTGTCAAAGAGGCGTGTTTGGCGTTTTCGAGTGAAGATAAGCCTCGTTTTTGTGCCGCCGCTTTTGGACCTGGAACCAAACTTCCATCCTTAGGGCACATCGGTTACGATGAAATGTATGCGGGGTACAGGGTTGCTGCAACAGGTGCCATTGAGGGTGGATGCGACGTCTTTCTCATCGAAACGGCGCAAGACCCGCTTCAAATTAAAGCCGCCCTTCACGCCATTTTTGATGCTCAAACATCTTTACATGTAAAGCTTCCCGTGATGGTTTCCGTGACCATAGAACTCAGTGGCACAATGCTTATTGGAACCGATGCGACAACGATAGCGACTATCCTTGAACCGTTTGATATTATGAGTTTAGGCTTTAACTGTGGTACAGGGCCTGAGCAGGTTGAAAAGCATGTCAAAACGCTTAGTTCCGTTTGGTCAAAGCCCATCAGTGTCCATGCCAATGCAGGACTGCCTCAAAATAGGGGAGGCTATACCTTTTATCCGATGGGACCTCGTGAGTTTGCAGAGCTTCAAGAAAAATTTACGCAAATTGCAGGGGTTGCTATTTTGGGGGGATGTTGTGGAACAACGCCTCAGCATATTTTAGAACTCTCTAAACGGGTAGAGGGGAAAAAACTGCTTGCACCTCAGGGTGAAATGGCTAGAAGTATCGCTTCTCTTTTTGAAGTAAGAGCGCTCAAGCAAGACCCAGCTCCTTTTCTCATCGGCGAGCGAAGCAACGCCACAGGCTCAAAAGCGTTTCGTGAACTTTTATTGGCGGAAGATTACGATGGCACGCTCAGCGTGGCACAGCAACAAGTACGCAGTGGCGCACATGGGATTGATGTGAGTGTGGGCTTTGCAGGACGAGATGAGATCAAAGATACCACAGCAGTTGTGGGACGCTATGTTCAAAAAATTCTTTTACCACTTATGCCTGATACCACGCAAGTTCCAGCATTAGAATGTGCCTTAAAATTGATTGGCTCGAAGCCTATTATTAACTCTGTAAATCTTGAAGATGGCATTGAAAAGTTTGACAAAGTCTGCTCTTTGGCCAAGCGCTTTGGGTGTGCGTTGGTGTGCCTCACCATCGACGAGCAAGGCATGGCAAAAACCAAAGCGCAAAAAGTAGCGATTGCGGAGCGCATTTTTCAGCTTGCGACCACAAAGCATGGCATTAACGCAGGGGATTTGGTCTTTGACTTACTTACGTTTACGGTAGGCAGTGGAGACGCTGAGTACCACACGGCGGCGATTGAAACCATCGAAGCGATACGTGAATTTCACGCGATGCACCCTGAGGTGGGCTTTGTTTTGGGCATCTCGAATATCTCTTTTGGTTTAGCCAAACACGCTCGTGAATACCTAAACTCTGTCTTTTTGCACCACTGTGTGGAAGCGGGTTTAAGCATGGCGATTGTGAATGTTAAAAACACGCTTCCGATGCACAAAATTAGCGATATTGATAAAAAAGTGTGTGAAGACTTACTCTTTAATCGAAGGGAAGAGGGTGACCCACTTTTTAAATTTATTTCGCATTTTGAAGGTGTGGTGGAGAACAAAGACGAGAGTGACGCCGCATATCTTGCGATGAGCACGAAAGAAAAAATTGCCACCTTGCTCATTGATGGCGATAAAGAGCGCATGCTTGCTCTCTTGCCTACCGCAAAAGAGGAAATTGCCGCAGAAGTCATTGTCAATGAGATTTTAATTGATGCGATGAAGGTGGTGGGAGAGCTTTTTGGAAGTGGAAAGATGCAGCTGCCTTTTGTGCTTCAATCGGCTGAAGTGATGAAAGCTTCGGTGGATTATTTGCAACCGTATTTACCAAAAACAGAAAAAAGTACCACCACGACGTTGATTATTGGAACGGTGAAGGGTGATGTGCATGACGTGGGGAAAAACCTTGTGGATATCATTCTAAGTAACAACGGTTTTAAGGTCGTGAACATCGGTATTAAGGCGGATTTGGAGCAGTTTTTAGAAGCGCTGAAAGAGCATAAAGCCGATGCCATCGGTATGAGCGGGCTTTTGGTGAAATCGACCAATGTCATGAAAGAAAACCTAGAAGCGATGCAGAAGATGGGTCTTAATATTCCTGTTATTTTGGGCGGTGCGGCGCTGACCGATAACTTTGTGGAAGACTTTTGCCGTCCCATTTATGAAGGACCCATTTTTTACTGTAAAGATGCCTTTGAGGGCATAACGGCGATGAGTCGCATCGAGGCGAAAAATTACGATACCGATTTTGGGCGTAAAGTCTTAGAAAATGCGGTCGTAAGAGCCAACAAAGAAACCAAAGAAATACCACCGTTTTCTGAGATTAAAATGCCAAGCCGTGAGCTAAAAATCCCCACACCGCCATTTTGGGGTAGACGGGTGTTAAAAACGGACGTGAAAGAGTTGGCGTACTCGTGGATCAACCACAAAATCCTTTTTGCGCAACGTTGGGGCTACAGTGGCAAAGGGCAAAGCAAAGAAGAGAAGCAAAAGCAACTCGATGAGGTGCTTTATCCGACCTATGAGCGTGTCAAAGCGGATATTGAGCGCTTAGGGTTGTTTGAGCCAACCCTCATTTACGGGTATTACCCCGCACGCTCACATGAAAATAAACTCTATCTTTTTGATGAGAGTGAGGGGTACTTTAGTAAGGAACAGGTGTGTCGTGAGCGCGTCGACGTGGTTGCCAAACGGGCGCTTAAAACCTTTGATTTCCCTCGTCAAAATAGAAATCCCTACCGAAGTTTGAGCGACTTTATCGCTCCTGATCGTCACGATGTTTTAGCGCTGACGTGTGTGAGTGCTGGGGCGAAGTTTTCAGCGTATGAAAAAGAGTTGTACGATGCGGGCAATTTTAAGGAGTACTTTTTTGTGCATGGTTTAGGGGTGGAACTTGCCGAAGCACTCGCCGAAATCGTACACAAGCAAATACGCCTAGACTTAGGCGTAGCCCAGCATGAAGGGCATAGTTTGCGTGATGTGCAGATGAAACGCTACCACGGGTGTCGTTACTCTTTTGGCTATCCTGCGTGTCCAAATTTGGAAGACACCAGAGTGATTTTTGATTTGCTCAAGCCTGAAGAGTTTGGGATTGAGCTTAGTGAGACGTTTCAGATTCACCCCGAACAAAGTACCACAGCGATTGTGATGCACCACAAAGAGGCGCTTTACTTTAACGTCTAAGAGGAGTTTTTCATGGCAAAGGTGGTCATTTTCTCAGGAGCTGGCATCAGTGCGGAGAGTGGGCTTTCTACGTTTCGAGATGCGGATGGGTTGTGGGAGAAGTACCGCATCGAGGAGATTTGTCAGGCAGGGTGTTTGAGCTGGAATCGTGAAAACACCTTAGCATTTTACGATGCTAGACGTGAACAACTCACCTCTGTAAAACCTAATACCGCACACTACGCCCTTGCTAAACTTCAAGAATGTTACCCAAATGACATCGACATCATCACCCAAAATGTGGACGATTTGTTCGAGCGAGCAGGCTGCAAAGACGTGCTACATTTGCACGGCTTTTTACCACGCCTTCGTTGTGAACAGTGCGGCGCAACACAAATTATTGGCTACGCCAAGCAAGAAAGAACCTTTACATGTAAAAACTGCGGCGGCTCCTTTCGTCCCGACATCGTCTTCTTCGGCGAAGCCGCTCCCATGTACGAACACCTCTATGAAGCGATGGAGGATTGCCAGTTTCTTGTCATCATCGGCTCAAGCGGAAACGTCATAGCGATGGATCATTTTGCTTTACATGTAAAGCATTCCATTCTCAATAATTTAGAGAAAAGTGATGCTATTAATGAGCGGGTTTATACGAAAGTGTTGTATAAAAAGGCGACTGAGGCGGTGGATGAGATCGTTGGGGATGTGGAGAGGTTTTTAGGATAGTAATAGAAAAAATATAATTTTACATATAAAAGTTAATTTTGAACTCTTTCCAACATAGATGGAGATAGAGCGATAACTATCTTCTTGATATTATTTTTTTTTGTTATTATCTATCTTGTTATAATCTTTCTCAACTTTTTTGATATTTTTTTTCACATCACTTAAAGCAACTTGTCTTGCTAACATTTCAGGTCTAACACCGTCATTATCTATCATAATATTTCGCACTTTTTTACCAACTTCTTTAGCAGTATTCTCTAAGTTTTTTTGACCATATATATGATCGGACTTGATCTTTGCTTCTGTCTCTGATATTCTAAATAAATTTGCAGCTAATTCACGTTTACCCATAAAATCAAGAGGGCTTTTTGTTGTTCCTTCTATTCCTTTAACTTTTTTAAGGTCATTAAAACTCATATTATACATACCCATATATCCTGCATTATTAAATAACGCATAATTTTCAACTCCGGCCATATTTGCTGTAGCAGCTAGGGACTTATTCTTATTTGTTAATTCTTCTCTAATTTCAATTCGTTCAATTTGTTCAGCTTGCATTAATTCACTAATAGCATCAGCTAATGAAGCAAAATAAATCTGTGCTTTGGCGACCTTTTCTTTTTTTATATCAGCATTCATTGTAATTAAAAAGCATGCGAAGCGAGTTAATTTAAAGTCATTATTTGCAAGAGGAATAAAGTGTGAAATAATCTGCATATTTAAACTAGTGCAAACTGTCATAGCCTTATTGATACTTTTCAAAAAAGTTTTATACTCTGTATAACCTAGCATGTTTGCTAATTCAGATGCCAACCAATACCTAATTCCATTTTGATGGCAAGATAGTTCAAATTGATCATTATCAACATTTTCAATGTCAAACAAAGTGAGTTCTGCCATAATTTTCTCCATGATTAAGTGTTTAGTTGCATTTTACCATAATGACTTTTAATTAAATCTTCCATATTCTTTTGGAAATAAAAAGGGTCTAGGCTAAACTTTTAACTTTCTGAAATTTCATTTTTTTGCATTTAGAAAAATTAATCCAATAAAGGTGACAGGCTACTTTTTAAATCATTATCTAGCTAAAATTTTTATGGTTTTGCCTCAATAATCTTCATACACTGCTCTTTAAACTTCGGCAACATATGCCTGATAATCCACTCAATAATAGCAAGATTTACACCTTCGTAATCATGAGCGATGTAATTTCTAACATCGTAAATACCTTTAAGATCGTCAGCTTCAAAATACTCAAGAAAGGTGTTGTTGGAAGATTTACGGAGTTTGTCAAATTGTTCAGCAATGGAAGTTAAGTGCATTAAAATAGCGGGTCGATAGGTCATTAAGTCATGCAAAGCGTTGGTAATAGAGCCAGCATTTGAAACGATTTCTTCTATATATTCTATCTTCTCAAGAATTGAGATAGATTTTACTAATGCTTTCTTTAGACATAAATCGTTCTATCGATAATAAATTTTTGAGCGGTTTTACCCATACCTGTTTTATCGGCTAAATCAACAGAAATGCCAAAAACAGAACTCATCTCTTTTTTGATTTCTTCGATGCGCTCAATTGACCTGATGCCGTAGCGTTCGACAAAGGATGGTTTTGCTTCGATGAGAATGTCGATGTCACTTGTTTCATCTGCTTCATCACGTGCATAAGAGCCAAATAAGCCCTCGATGACAAAGCCCTCAGGTAGATAATGATTTTTCATGCTTTTAAGCTGTTGAAGAATGGTTTCTTTTTTCATAAAAAAATTATAGCGAAGATTGAGTGTTTTGTGAATTACATGTAAAGACATAAAAACTTAATTCCTCAAAGTTTATTTTCCGTATAATCATATAAAGCAACCTAAGATACCAAAAAGGCAAAAATGATGGATAAATTTTTAGAAGCAGCCATAGAAGAGGCGCAAAAGGGGTTGGATGAGGGTGGCATACCCATTGGTTCAGTACTTGTCATAGACGGTAAAATAGTCGGGCGTGGGCATAACCAAAGGGTGCAAAAAGGAAGTGCTATCTTGCATGCGGAGATGGACTGTTTGGAAAATGCGGGACGGCTTAGTGCAGCTGATTATCGTAACGCCACGCTTTATTCGACCTTATCGCCGTGCGATATGTGCAGTGGGGCTATTTTGCTTTATGGCATTCCAAAGTTGGTCATTGGTGAAAATCAAACCTTTCGTGGCCCAGAAGCGTACGTGAAGTCCAGAGGGGTTGATGTTGAAGTGCTTAACGATTCAAAATGCCGTGAACTGATGGAAGCTTTTATAGAAAAAAATCCAGAACTATGGAATGAAGATATTGGCGTATAAGGGATAATGTTTTACATGTAAAAAGTCAAGCTTAGGAAAAATTTTCCTAAGCTTTTAGACGTTTATTCAAACGCAGGGAAAGGTCCCATCACACCAATCCACGACTCGATGTCTTGAGGTGAACTTTTTTTCTCTTTATCACTCTCACCGTAAGGGTGTTGAATGACCGTTGTGAGGTAGCCATTACCACCGATGTTTGGATACCAAAACGGGGAAGTGGTCTCAGAACCATAGGGTGCGGTTAAGATGCGTGTGAGGCTTTTGGTTTCAACATCATACGCCCAAATATAATCGATCTGATGCAAGCCTGTATCTTCACCGATGATGAGCACATTGGAACTCTTGATAAAGGTCAAATTATCAGGCTCTGCAATGGCATCAATCGCACATTTATTGCCATCAAATTCGCTTCCTTTTGGATAGGTTTTCATCACGCCCATCACTTCGCCCACAAAGTTGCTCGCTATCATATTGCTAGCAATAGTAACGCCACTCGTGTCTTTTTGTCCACCTGTAATAGCAAGTTTATACACACCACCACAATCATTGCGTGGTAATTTGATATGGTTACCGCCACCTAAGTCATACGCATTGCTCTCTTTTCCACTCTTTTTAAAATCTTCCATACCGTATAAGATACGGCTGATAGCAATGTAGAGCTGATTGCGTTTAGGATCGAAGGTGATACCCTCTTTTTTATTAAACTCTGTTGTCGCACCCATATAACCCGCATAGCGTCTTGATTCTAAACGTGAAGCAACCAGACCCATGCCTGTTTTAAGTTTTAAACACTCGGTTCCCCATGCGGTATTGACAGAACGAAAATCGGCTGGACATTGACCGTGATTATCTTTGGCAACATCAAACATATCTTCAAAGGAGAGTTTTTTATCGACAAATTTACGCATTTGCGCATCATTGGCACGTCCTAAATTAATCCACTTAATATCAAAAGAGCCACCATTGAGGTCACTTTTTTGCTCTAATTTAGCCGAATACAAGGTACCTGAACTCAAATCTTTTTCTTTGTCGGCAATAAACATAAACAGCGCACCATTGACACCATCATCGGTTAAATAAACGGTTTTTTCATCGGGCATAACATAGCCTAACTCATGTGCAAAACGACCCATTGAGTAGTGTTTGACATACTTTGTGTCACCTTTATCGTTTGTGATGGTTACCTCTGGCATCCATCCCCAATAGTAAGGATTGAGTGCTTTTTCACCCTCTTTAAAGTAGAGTGTGTAATTAGAGTAATATTCATCTTTGGCTACGGCTCTGGCATTTGCTTCATACTCTTCACTTCCCAAATGGCTTCCCCACGGTGTTTTCATACCTGCACAGTGTACCCAACCCCCGTGATACCCTGCTTGAGAGATATGGCTGGTCGCAACCGCTTTAAGTCCACCCTCAGCCGTTTTTTCAAGTCTTGAGATGTACATTGCAGCAGGTCCGCACTCAAACTGGGTGATGGCAAAAAGATTGCCATTTAACTCATGAAGCGTGGTGTGATCAGGGCCTGAGCCATCTTTGCTGGTTTTACAGACAAAAGGGCTTCCATCTTTATGGCTAATGGGTTTGCCCATTTCATCTTTGACTTGACCAAAAATCTCTGTGGTTTTGCCATCTAAACTGGGCAAGACTTGACCTGTTCGTGCAATGGTATGCCATGCAATTTTATGGGTTTGTCCATTGATGACGATTTCTTCAGAAGTGCTAATTTTTTTCTTCTCCGCATCGCTGATTGGTGCTTTAACGGGTTTAAAATAGACCTCATTGTGCGCTTTGCCTGCAGGTAAAGACGCAGTGGTGGCAGTACAGCCAGTAAAAGCCAATCCAGCAGCACAGAGTGCAACGGTACTTTTAAGTCCGATATATGACATTGTTTTCCTTTTTGTGGGGTATTGAAGCCCCCATTTTAAAAATAATTGATTACAGAGCCATTACAAAAGTGTGACATTTGTTAATAAAAGGTGTGTAATAAAATTGAAACCTTTTAAGATTAGAATTTTTCGAAATAACGTTTAAGAAAGTGATTTTCAATGCAGATATATAGCTATGGTTTGATAGTTTCTTTGTTTACATGTAACGTGCTTTTCGCAGAAGAGATTGATTTGAAAAACACCCATTTGTACAATGAAACTGCCTATATTACCAGTCAGTGTTACACGAAAACGGAAGATGATAACAACCCAAACATTCTTCACAATCCCTGTTTTAGTTGCCATGTGAAAAACAAAGTTCCTAACTTCACCTTGTACGATGATGAGTTGCAACGAGCGTATGATTTTCCAGCCCCTGCTTTGAAAAATCCTTGGAGTAATCTCTTTTTAGACCGTACAAAAGCGGTGAATGCCATCAGTGATAAGGCAATTTTAAACTATGTCAGAGAAGACAATTACCAAAAAAATGGCAAAATTATTTTGACAGAAAAGCTTCAACACCTCAAACCTGAGTGGGACTTTAATGCCAATGGTGTGTGGGATGGGTATACGCCTGATTGTTACTTTCATTTTGATGAAGAAGGGTTCGATACAGCGCCTAGTGGCGAGTATACGGGCTGGAGAGCCTTTGCGTATTATCCTTTTTTAGGTACATTTTGGCCCACAAATGGTAGTACCGATGATGTGCTCATTCGCCTTGCAAAGCCTTTTCAAGAAGATGAAAACGGGCGTTTCGATAAAGAAGTCTATACGCTCAATCTTCTTATCGTAGAATCGCTGATTAAACAAAAAAGCCTTGCTATTTCGCCTGTCGATGAAAAACGTTACGGTGTGGATTTAAACCAAAATGGCGTCTTAGACGTGGCAGATGAAATCGTTTTTAACTGGAAACAGCCTAGTTATGATGCGCAAAGCCTTAAACTCTCCAACTTTAGTATGAGTTACGTAGGACATGCGAAAAAACTTCTTGAATCTAACGACTACCTCATTGCCCCAGGGCTTTACCCCAAAGATACGGAGTTTTTACACTCTGTTCGTTACATCAACATTGATGCCAAAGGTGACATCGCTCTTGCTCCTCGTATGAAAGAGCTACGGTATGGTAAAAAACTCTTCTGGTATCCTTACTTTCAACTCTCCAATGCGGGCATGGAAGACTTAAAAGAGAAAGAGAGTTCTCCTGATAGTGTGGATACCTATGTAGGTGACATCGAAAGAGGGCTGAATAATAAAATCGGTTGGTATTATCAAGGATTCATTGAAGATAGCAAAGGAGAACTGCGTCCGCAAAGTTATGAAGAGACACTCTTTTGTATGGGATGTCACAATAATATCGGAGCGATTGCGGATAGTACCTTTGTCTATCAGCGTAAATTTGAAAAAGGTACACACAAAGATGGATGGTACCACTGGAGTGAAAAAGGGTTTAAAAATATCAAAGATATGCTCCTGCCAAGTGGTGAGAGCGAATATGTCCGCTACCTCAAAAACAACAACGCTGGTGATGAATTTAGGGATAACACCGAGGTGATGGAGAAGTTTTTTGTCAAAGGGTGGGAAAAAGATGAAAAAAATATCGAAAAAGAGCTGCTTGCTAAACTTGAAAACCCTGACATTGTTTTAGATTCGTATTGGAAGGTCAAAAAAGAGGCGATAGAAAAGCTCAAAAATGACATCTCTTATCTGCTCTTACCCTCGAAAGAGCGTGCGCTTACTTTAAATAAAGCCTACAAAGTTATCGTGGATGAGCAAAGTTTTATCTACGGGCGTGATGCGCATGTGAAGCCTGTCACAAATGTGCATAAAGAGGTGAAAAGCAAACAAATGACGCATTTGGAAAAGATTGAGCAATGAGTGAGCTTTACCATACCTTTTTAAGCTACATTATCGGTTGGCAAAAAGAGATTAACAGCGCTATTAGCGATGCGTTTGATACCTTAGAGACAACACAAGGGAGTGCTATGTATGGATACATTATCCTCGTAGCCTTTGTGTATGGTTTGGTGCATGCCCTAGGACCTGGGCATGGTAAAATGGTCATTGCGAGTTATTTTTTAGCCCATGGCGCTAAGCTAAAAGATGCCTTTAAAGTTGCTTTTTTAACCTCTTTAGTTCACACGCTCTCTGCCCTAGGGGTTACGACGATACTCTACTTCTTTTTTCAAGAGAGCATTATGAAGCATTTTGGGCTTATTAGTGAAAATATGTATAAAATCTCTGCGGTCTTTATTCTTGGGATTGCCTCTTTTTTACTCTATGAGGTACGCAAAGAGCATCAAGGTTGCATGAAGAAAGAAGAAGAAGCTATGGGAAAAACAACCATGCTGAAGATTGCGCTCTCTATTGGCGTTGTGCCATGCCCTGGGGTGATGAGTATTGTTCTGTTTGCAATGATTTTAGGCTATTACACCCTAGGTGTTGCCAGTGCTTTGAGTATGAGTATTGGAATGGGGATCACCATGTCCATTGCCGCCATTGCAACGACTCGCATGAAAAACGCTTCGTTTGTAAGTTCTTATGCAAAACGTTTAGTTCTGCTTCGCTATGCGGGTATTTTCTTGCTTTTTATCTTTGGAGTTCTGCTACTCGTATGAGATTTTTTTGGATTGTCATGGGGTTACATGTAACGCTTTTTGCGCACCCGCACTTTTTTATTGAGACGAGCCTTGTGATTGAAAAAGAACGTCTGGTGCATACATGGCGTTTTGATAGGCTCAATTCGAAGCTTTTAATCTTTGAATGTGATACAGACAAAAATGGCATCTTAGACGCCAAAGAGCAGGCGCATTTTTTAGCAACGTATATTGAGCCTTTAAGGGCTAATCAGTTCAATCTTTTTTTTCAAGAAGCAGAGATTGAGCAAAGTCTTATTCCTACCTCTTTGCATGTTAATATTGAAAATAAACGCCTCGTGCTCTCTTTTTTTACTCCTCATGATTTTAAGAAACCTGCCATATTTTGCACGATTGATGCGACTTTATATATGGCGTATCAGTTAGAGAGTGTTCAAAGTGTTTATGCTTATGAGGTACAAAAAAGTGAGTATGATTTTTGTTTAGGAGTTAATCCATGAGAGTTTTTTTACTGTTTTATCTGTTTTTTTCTTCTTTGTACGCACATCCTGTGAGTTATAGTATTGATTTACATGTAAGCTATAACGAACGAGAAAAAAGTGTGAGTGTTGCGTGTGAAAGCGATAGCCGTAATAAATGTGGTTTGCATGATTTTCATCTGCTGAATGCACAAGGGGAGATTTTGAAAACGGCATCTTTCCCTTTTATGAAAGCTTCTACGAGCACAACATGCCCCCAAAAACCAGCCAAGATGATTTTTTATCTGCGTCAAATTCCTGAACACACCTATATTGTGCTTTTTGAATAGCCTTACATGTAAAAAGATAATGCGTTACAGTGTGGGAATTTTTATGGTATAGCCTATGCCTCTTATATTCGCGATAAAATCCTCTTTCAAATGTGTTTTTAAGCGATTGACTTCGGTTCGAATGGTCGCATCATCAACAAAGCCATCGCAATCATCCCAAACACTTTCTCTAAACATATCGTAGCTACAAACAAAGCCTCGATTGTGGGTGAGAAACTCTATGACTTTGAGTTGTCGTTTGGAGAGGATTTGTGGTTCATCGTGAAAATAGAGTGTCATTGTTTCACAATTAAAACTGTAAGAGCTTGAGAGGCGCTTATGGCACATGATTTTTGTCGCTGTTTTTGCGATTCTATCAATGCGAATGGAGAGCTCTTTGAGATGAAAGGGTTTTTTGAGATAGTCATAACACCCCAAATCAAACGCACGGGAAATATCCTCAATATCAATAAGGGTTGAGGTAAAAATAACAGGGGTTACCTTTTTTTGTTTATGAAGTATCTCTAAAATACTTAAACCGTCAATATTGGGGACATTAATATCAAAGACAAGCAGATCAAATTTTTCTTTTTCTAAAATGCTTAAACATTCATTGCCATCTCGTACAGATGTGATGGCATGTCCCATCGTGCTTAAGTACTTTGTAATGGACTCATTTAAGAGGATGTCATCTTCTAAGAGTAAAATTTTCATACGTTTTTAACCTTAAATTCATAACAAAAAGAGGTTAGATTTTCATCTGAATGGAGTTTGATTTTCACGTTTTCTTCCTTACAAATTCTTTTAACAAGATTGAGCCCCAGCCCAAATCCATCTTTGGCTTGTTCTTCTCGGTAATACTCTTCAAAAACTTTCTCTGGTTTTTGAATTTTTCGTGAATGTGACGTAATGCAAAAAAGGTAACTCTCTTCTTTTTGTTTGAGGGAAACCACAATATGCTCATTTTCAAAGGTATATTTAATCGCATTGGTGAGGTTGTTGTCAATAATACGTTGTAATTTGGTTTCATTAAAGGTGATGTACGCTGTTTCACAGTCTGTTTGAAAGATAAAAAGCGATTTCGCTTTGGAAGCAACTTGCGCAAAAAAGTCGATACGACTACGGATATAATCGACCAAATCAATTTCATGTTTGAGGTACTGAATACGGTCTTTTCGGACAAGATAGCTGAGATCATCGTACATAGAGAAGATACTTTTAACCGCCACTTCGATATTTTCTAAATAAACACTTTTACCAAACTCCATCTCGTGGAGTTCTATATTGCTCATAATGACGCTCAGTGGGGTATTCATCTCATGCACGGTGTAGCGTAAAAACTGTTTGTGCGATGCCAAAAGATTTTCAGAGTAATTCATCTGCGCTTCTAGCCGTTTGGACTGTTCGTCATAATCCCTCGCACTTTGCTCTATGAGGTGGGTTAAGGATTGGATGGCTTTAGAATAGGAGGTATTTTTTTTAGGTTCTTCTTTTGGGAAAATTTCTAAGGCACGCAAAGGTTTTGTGGATTCACTGAGTGCAACAACGGTTAAGGTTTGATTGAGCAGTTTATTGCTCCCTTTATGGTGGTAAAATTCTGAATAGGTGAAAAATCCAGCAGCAGGGGCGATTTTTGAGAAAGAGCCAATGCCAAGTTTGATAAGAAAAGGCATAAATCTTCTGCGAGCCATACACGAAAAGATATAAAAAGATTCGATATTGATGGTGTGTAAATTTTCTAAGACCTCGATGGGGTCTCTCATTAAAGATTCAGCGTCTCCAAAACCAATTCTTACCTCATCGCCTTCGTCCAAATTGCCACTGTAACTTAGGCTTCCATCTTCATGTTTGGCGATGACCGCACGTGCCATAGTGACACCATTTTTTTCTAAGATAAGGGGAAATTCAATTTGAGAGAAATCACTTCCTAAGTATTTATCATAAAAATAAGAGGCTTTCATATCGTCGATGAGGTAAACTCTATTGTCCTTGACTTTGGTAATAGTGTGCTTGAGTCCAATAGGTTTCCAATCAAATTTATAATCTGTGGCGACATGTAAAACATCAGAGTTCAATGAAACCCCTACAACGCCTTCACTTAAAAGGGTGTTTTGTGAAGAGATATAGGTTTGAATAAATTTGCCATTATCCCCTGCCATACCTCCACAAATGGGAATCGTGGCATTGAAGGATTCAACACCTTTCAAAAACTTTTCAGCATTCATACGGGTGCCATCTGAGAAAAGAATTAACAGTTGGGTATTGGGCGTGATAAGTTTGGAGGCGATTTGTATTCCGCATTGAAAGGAGTCTGTATCATTGGCAAAAGCAGTTTTAATACAGGTATTTTGAAAAACGCTGATGGAGACAACGGTTCGTGAGGTGGTGATGGATTCGCCATAGATTTCGCCATCGGTTGTCGTTCCGATACAAATGGCATCAGGGAGGCGTTTTAGAATGGTTTGCGTAAGCATATTAAAGATTTCTTTGCTTTGTCCACAAAAGACTTGTACTAAAACATGCTTTTCATGCGCAAAGCAAGAAAAATCTATCAGCTCATCTATGGAACCTTTTTCATAACAAAAATTTGTTGTTTGCATAAAACGTTCTCCTTCTGTATAAAGAAGATAGCAAATATGAACTTGTAACTCATCACATCGATGAAGAGGAAGAAGAGAGAAACGGTTTTTTTGTAACAAAATCACACATAAAAAGCTCTTTCAAACGAAAGGATTTCACAGAAACCTTTTTGCTATATTCATGCTATATTTTTGCTATATGATTGGGTAAGCAAAGAGAGATAAGAACCAATTTAAAGGAGGAAAAAATCTTTTAATGTATGGAGGCATTGGCTAGGTGCGAGTGTTTTTGAGGGGTTTAAAAAAGGGTGGTTTTTTGATAACTCATGAGAGGTAATATGCTAAAAAAGCATATAGCGTAGAGGTAACATGGAATTTCAAAAAGCCTATGGAGATAGATATGTTATTTTTGCATATTCTTACATGTAAAACGTTACGAATAGACTCTTAAAAAAGGAAAACGATGTTAAAAAGAACAGTGATGATCAATGGGGCGAAAACAACATTTGTTGCGGATGCTGAGGCGAAGTTGTCGGATGTGCTTCGAAAACAATTAGGTTTGACAGGCACAAAAGTAGGCTGTGGTAGCGGGGAATGTGGTACGTGTACGGTTATTTTAAATGGTAAATTGGTACGTTCTTGTATTACAAAAATCAAAAAAATTGAAGACAATGATGAAATTATTACCGTTGAAGGTGTTGGAACCAAAGACAACCTTCATCCTGTACAAATTGCATGGATGGTACATGGTGGCGCACAATGTGGTTTTTGTACCCCTGGTTTCATCGTTTCCTCAAAAGCGCTTCTAGAGCAAAATAATAATCCAAGCCGTGAAGAGGTGCGTGATTGGTTCCAAAAAAATAAAAACCTCTGTCGTTGTACAGGCTACAAACCACTGGTTGATGCGGTTATGGATGCGGCAAAAATCGTTCGAGGTGAGTTGAGTGTCAAAGATTTTTGGAAGACTATTCCTGAGGGTGCTTCTTTGATTGGCTCAAAGCTTGTCCGTCCATCTGCGATGGCAAAAGTCATGGGAACATGGGATTTTGGTGCGGATTTGGGATTGAAGCTTCCTGAAAATACCCTGCATGCCAAAATCGTTCAAGCCAAAGTCTCTCATGCCAATATCCTCTCTATCGACACCGAAGAAGCGAAAAAAGTGCCTGGTGTTGTAGCTGTATTGACCTATAAAGATGTTAAAGGAACCAATCGCATTAATGGTTTGGCTTTCCCTTCAAACAAAGGTGATGGTTTGGATAGACCGATTTTAAATGACAAAAAAATCTTCCAATTTGGTGATGCGATTGCTATCGTTCTAGCCGATAATGAAAAAGCAGCTCATGCAGGTGTCGATAAAGTGAAAGTTGAAATCGAAGAGTTACCAGCGTACATGAACGCACCAGATGCAATGGCAGAAGATGCGATTGAAATTCACCCAGGGACTCCTAACGTTTATTTTACCAACTACATCGCTAAAGGGAGTGAAACAGCACCGATTATGGCAAGTGCTCCGTATGTGGTAGAGGATAGTTTTTATACACAACGCCAACCACACTTACCTCTTGAGCCAGATGTTGGTTTTGCCTATGTCAATGATGAGGGTAAACTCATTATTCACTCAAAAAGTATTGCGCTTCACTTCCATGCCTTGATGATTGCAGAGGGTGTGGGTATGAAAGCAGAGGATGTTTTCATCGTTCAAAATAACATTGGTGCAACTTTTGGTTATAAGTTTAGCCCGACCATTGAAGCGCTTTTAGGTGTGGCAACCTTAGCGACGGGAAGACCAGTATATCTTGAGTTTAATATGTTCCAACAAATTACGTATACAGGTAAACGCTCACCATTTTGGACAACGATGAAAATGGCGGCGGATAAAGAGGGAAAAATCTTAGCGCTTGAGTCTGATTGGAGTGTTGACCATGGTCCATACTCTGAATTTGGTGACTTACTCACACAACGTGGTTTCCAATTTGGAGGTGCAGGATACAACATCCCTAGTATTCGTGGTAATGGACGAACCGTGTGTACCAATCATGGTTGGGGTTCTGCCTTCCGTGGATATGGCGCTCCTGAGATTATGTTCCCATCAGAGGTTTTGGTGGATGAATTGGCTGAAAAAGTGGGTATGGATCCATTTGAATTCAGATATAAAAATATCTACAGAGAAGGCTCAACGACCCCAACAGGATGTGCGCCTGATGCGTACTGTTTAGAGGGCTTATTTGATAAAAGTCGTCCTGTGTATGAACTCGCTAAAAAAACAGCTGCAAGCAAAAACGCTGCGAGTGATGGAGTTAAAAAATATGGCGTGGGTGTTTCTGTCAATATTTACGGTTGTGGTTTGGATGGTCCAGATACCTCTGAAGCGTGGGCGGAAGTAACTCCTAAAGGCGTTGCGATTGGTACATCTTGGGAAGACCATGGACAAGGTGCAGATATTGGTACCTTAACCTATGCGCATGAGACACTCAGACCGCTTAAATTGAGAATTGATCAGATTGACCTTGTGATGAACGATATGACTAAAACACCGAACAGTGGACCATCAGGCGGTAGCCGTCAAAACTTAGTGACAGGAAATGCGATTACGGTTGCGTGCAAAAACTTACTGGAAGCGATGAAAAAAGAAGATGGTAGCTACCGAACGTATGAAGAGATGATTGCAGAGGGCAGAGAAGTGAAATACATGGGTAAATGGACAGCGCCATGTACCGACACCCCTCCAACAGGTGGTCAAGGCAATCCTTTTGCGGGTTACATGTATGGTGTGTGTGTCGCCGAGGTTGAAGTCGATACCCAAACAGGTAAAACGCAAGTGGAAAAAATGACACTCGCTTCAGACATCGGTACGATTATCAACAGATTAGCCGCTGATGGACAGATGTATGGTGGTTTGGTACAAGGTATTGGATTGGCATTAACAGAAGACTTTGATGATCTTAAAAAACATACTACTCTTACAGGATGTGGTATCCCTAAAATCAAAGATGTACCTGATAATCTCAACCTCATCTATACTGAAACACCACGAGCAAATAACTTCTACGGTGCTTCTGGTGCAGGCGAGATGCCTTTGGCGGCTCCTCATGCGGCGATTATTAACGCTATTTACAATGCGTGCGGTGCTAGAGTTACGCACTTACCAGCACGTCCAGAGAAAGTCTTAGCGGCGTTAGCGAAGTAAAAGTGTTTTACAGAGTGAATGGGATAGAACTATCCCATTCCTCTTGATTTTAGATGCAATGAAAGAGGATGAGCAAATGGATTTAGATAAATTACTGGAAATTGGCAATCAATGTATCCATTTGGAACCACCTGTTTGCGTGGCATCGTGCCCTGTGCATATGGACATCATTGCTTTTGTGGGAGAAGTCGAAAAAGGTGATTTTGCTAAAGCGTATAAAATCATGGAAACAAAGATGCCCTTTAGCAGGCTCATTGGAAAAATTTGCGACCACCCCTGTGAAAATAGCTGTGTTCGAGAAAAAGCAGGTGGAAGTATTCACATCAGTGAATTAGAAAAAACCGTGATTGATTTAGGTTATACACCGCTTAAGAAACCTTTTCCCCTACCTAAAACCAAAGGGAAGGTTGCCATTATTGGTGGAGGATTGAGTGGGTGCGTTGCCGCTTTGGAACTCGATAAAAAAGGCTATAGCGTCAGCATTTATGAAAAAACAAATCGCTTAGGCGGAAGCCTTTGGGAATATGAGGGCAAAGGTTTAGAAACCCACGCTATCGAAGAAGAGCTCTCTATGATTGAGAAAAAAGGGATTACGGTTTACTATAACACCGAAATATCGGAGCAAAACCTACAAACTTACAAAGACCAATACGACGCTTTATATTTAGGTACAGGAATTTGGGAGAAAGCTTATGCTATCAACCCTCACACATTCCAAGTCGATGAGAGCGCTTTGTTTGTCGGTGGAAAGCTTCAAACCAAAAGTGACTCCATTATTTTTTCCGCCAGTTCCGGCAAACGAGCGTCTGTTTCGATAGACAGATACATTAACAAAACCTCGATGTTGGCGTCTAGAGAGCGTGAGGGCATTTTTGAAACACGTTTACATGTAAAGATGGATAAAGTCCCTTTTGTGCCAACGGTTGTTCAAGGTAGTTCTTCTTACACACAAGCAGAAGCGATGGAAGAAGCAAGTAGGTGTCTTAAATGCCAATGCAACGAGTGCATCAACGCTTGTGTGCATCTGCAACGCTTCAACATAACACCCGATAGCTATATCCGAAGTATCAACCACAATGAACGCATTATCTTAGGAACGCACCATGCTAATGCGATGATTAACGCTTGTACCCAGTGTGGTTTATGCAAAGTAGTGTGTCCTGTGGATATTGGCATGAAAGAGATTATCCATATGACACGAGAAAGTATGGTTGAGCGTGGGAAAATGCCTGTTTCAGCGCATGATTTTGCCCTGAAAGATATGAGCTTTAGCCACAGTGATGCGTTTTCTTTGGTGCGTAAACAACCGAGCAAAGAGGCGTCAAAAGAGCTTTTTTACTACCCTGTGATTGCTTTTTCGGCATACGCCAGAGGGCTTTATAAGGGTTCTGGCAAAACAGGCTACCTTTTCTATCCAGGGTGCCAACTCAGTTCCACACACACAGAGCATATCGGTGAGATTTACAAACATTTGGTGGGTTCCATTAAAGATAAAGATGCCAACAATGATGTGGGACTTTATTTGGGTTGTTGTGGCGCACCTGCGGATTGGGCGGGGAGGCTTGATTTGATGCCTGAAAGTATCGAAAAAATTCGCCAAACGTGGGAAGAGATGGAAGAGCCAACCTTTATTCTCGCCTGTTCGAGCTGTTCGGCGACGTTTGAGAAGTACCTGCCGATGATCAAAACCATCTCGTTATGGGAAGTTTTTGAGAAATACGGTTTACCAGAAGTGGACATTAAAAAAGGGAAACGAGAACTGTGCATTCACGATGCGTGTGCGACCAGACACGATAGCAAGGTGCATGAGAGCATTCGTGGCATTGTTAAAACCTTGGGCTACAAAGTTGAAGAGCTTGAATTTTCTAAAGAAAAAGCCAAATGTTGTGGGTATGGTGGGCTAGTAGCCTACGCCAATCCTGAACAAGCCTGTGATTTTGTGAGTGACCGAAAACAAGAGAGCGAACACGATGTTTTGGTCTATTGTGCAATGTGTAAAGATATGTTGGTCAAGGGCAATCAAAAAACGTACCATATCTTGGATTTGATTTATGGAAGTGACCAAACCCCTCAAAAAATGCCAACCCTCTCCGAGCGACAAAACAACCGAAAACATCTTAAACAGAGCCTTTTAAAAGAGATATGGAAAGAGGAGACAATGCGAACAGATACAACGTATGATTTTACCCTGCACCTAAGTGATGACGTGGTGGCACTCATGGAAAAGCGTTTTATTTTGGTGAGTGAGCTTGAACACGTGATTGACCATGCGCAAAAAACCAAAGAGCGTTTTTTCAACCCTCAAACCTCAGAGTACCTTGCTCATCTTAGGATTCAAAATGTGACCTACTGGGTGAAGTATGAAGAGAAAGGCGGCGATATTTTTATCAAAGATGCGTACAGTCATCGCATGGAAGTGGTGGAGAACTAGTCATGGAAAATCACGTAAAACAGACACTCTGGATGTGCGATAAGTGCCAAAAAGCCTTAGTAGCGGAAAAAGTAAAGGTGCGCTATTTGGAAGGTAATTTTGAAGTCGAACTTTTAAAATGCCCTACATGTAAGATGGTGTTCATCAGCGACGAGTTGGCGATGGGCAAGATGCTGGAAGTCGAAAAAGGGCTAGAGGATAAATAGGCGATGAATGCTTATGAGAGTTGCTGTATGCAAGAAGCCACGGGTGAAACCTTACGCCCTGGAGGATTTACCCTTACCCAAAAAGCCCTTAGTTTTTGTGCGCTTCACGAACAAAGTCGTGTGTTGGATTTGGGCTGTGGCATGGGTGCGACGGCTTCGTATTTGTATGAAAATTACGGCATTAAAGTCGTGGGGATTGACCCTTCTTCCAAGCTTTTAGGGATGGCAAAGGCTAAAAATCCTTCTGCGACCTTTGTTTTGGGATTTGGTGAATCTTTGCCTTTTGAGAAAGAAAGCTTTGAATGTGTCATCGCTGAGTGTACTTTGTCCTTGATGAATGCTTTACATGTAAGTTTACAAGAGGTCTTTAGAGTGCTAGAAAAAGGCGGTTGGTTTGTCATCACTGATGTCTATGCCAAAAACCCTGAGGCGCTCAAACCAATGGAAAATTTCTCGCTCAATTCGTGCATGAGAGGCTTGCATCATTTGCCACTTTTACAACACGAGCTTGAAATGATGGACTTTGAGGTGATGCTTTTGGAAGAGTGTAGCCAATTGCTTAAAGAGCTGATGGTGAAAATCATTTTTTCACACGGTTCGATGAATGCGTTTTGGAGCAAAACCCTTGATGATGAAACGCCTCAAGCGTGCTGTGCGTTTGAGCAAAATCTCAAATTGTGCAAACCAGGGTATTTTATGATGATTTTAAAAAAAGGAGAACGCCATGGATGATTTATCGTTACGTTTATTTAAACTCTCAAATGATGGCTTTTGCTGTGCGCAAATCATGTACAAACTTGCCCTTGAAGATGAGGGAAGTGACAATCCTGACTTGATTCGCTCTGCTCAAGGACTCTGTCGAGGCATTGCCGATACGCAAAAAACCTGTGGGGTGCTCACAGGGGCTATTGGTGTGTTAGGACTTTATGGAGCAAAAGGGCATGAAAGTGATGTGGCAAAAGAGAATTTTACACCGATAATCAAAGCGTTTCACGCATGGTTTAAAGCTGAATTTGGGACAACCAAATGTGTAACACTTATTGGAGAGAGAGATTTTGCAAGTGGGGATCAAAGTTTTAAGCCCATTTGCGCTGAAATCATCAAAAAAGCGTATGTCAAAGTCTATGAGCTTTTACAAGAACACGGCTACGAGTACGGAAACAGAGCGTAATGATGACACGCCAGCCTTTTATGCACACCGATAGCCTATGCCCTATTTGTTTGCGCAAACTAGAAGCTACCATCTTTGAAGAGGGCACATCGTCGTACCTGTACAAAGCGTGTCCCGAGCATGGTGAGTTTAAGAGCGTGGTATGGCGAGGGCAAATGCCTATGCGTGAGTGGATTCGCACGAAAGAGCGAGCCACCATTAAAAATTCTATCACCTCTGTGGAAAAAGGGTGTCCGTTTGATTGTGGATTGTGTTCTGCGCACCGACAACATACGTGTACCGCACTCATTGAAGTGACTTCTCGTTGTAACCTAAGCTGTCGTTTCTGTTTTGCCGATGCGATGGAAAGCCCCATCAAAGACCCCAGTTTAGCACAACTACGTTTTCAGTTTGAGAGCATTTTAAAGGTTTCGGGTAAGTGCAATATCCAACTCTCAGGCGGTGAGCCAACGGTAAGGGATGATTTAGCCGACATTATTCGTATAGGCGTAGAGTTAGGCTTTCCTTTCATTCAAGTCAATACCAATGGCATTCGCATGGGTAAAGAGGAAGCCTATGTCAAAGCCTTAAAGGAGGCAGGACTGAGTTCTCTTTTTTTACAATTTGATGGCATTGATGATAGGATTTATAAAACTCTGCGAGGTCGTGCGCTCTTTGATGTGAAATGCCAAGCGATTGAAAATTGCCGAAAGTACGGCATTGGCGTGGTGTTGGTTCCGACCATTGTTCCAAGCGTCAATGTCAAAAGCATTGGTGAGATTATCCGTTTTGGTATGCGTCACGCTCCTACCGTTCGAGGGGTGCATTTTCAGCCTGTGAGTTACTTTGGACGCATTCCAGAGACTCCTAAAGATGAAGATAGAATCACCTTGCCTGAAGTGATGGAGCACATTTGTGAACAGATGGAGGGGATGGTTGAGATGCAAAGTATGCAACCCCCAGGGTGTGAAAATGCGCTGTGTTCGTTCAATGGCAATTACCTCATTGAAGAGGGTGTGCTAAAGCCCATCACCAAACGTTCCTGTTGTTCAACCACCACGGAAAAAGCCGAAGAGGGAGCGAACAAAGCCAAAGCTTTTGTGGCACGTAATTGGTCGTACCAAGCACAGGTGAAAGAGGAAAAACTCTCCGATTGGGACAAAATCTTAAACGCCATTGCCAACAACACCTTTAGCCTCTCTGGTATGGCGTTTCAAGATGCGTGGAATGTCAATTTGGAGCGTATTCGGGATTGTTGCATTCATGTCTCCACCGTGGAGGGAAAGTTGATTCCTTTTTGTATGTACAACATCACCAATAAAGATGGGATGTCACTTTACCGAGATGCAAAGAGGGCATGATGCACGTCACACCGCTGGAAAACTGGATACTTGAACGCACGCACCTTGCGCCTAAAAGCCAAGAGGCATTAGAGGCGTATCAGCTTGAGAAGATACGCAAAACGCTTCACTATGCCAAAGAGAAAAGCCGATTTTACAACGAGACATTAAAAGAGACTGACCTAAACTCTATCACCTCACTGAGCGATTTTGAGCAGATTCCTTTTACAACACCTTCCGATATTAAACACAACGCCCATGACTTTTTGTGTGTTTCTGCCCATGAGATAGAACGCATCGTAACCCTTAACACTTCAGGCACCACAGGCGATGAAAAACGTCTCTTTTTTACGCATGAAGACCTAGAAGAGACCATCGACTTTTTTCAATACGGCATGAATTGTTTGGTGGAAAAAGGCGACAAGGTGATGGTGTTACTTCCAGGGTCTGCGTTTGGTAGCATCGGTGATTTGCTCAAAAAAGCCCTTTGGCGATCTAACATCGAATGCGTGGTGCATGGTGTGTTGCAAGATGTTGAAAAAACGGCGGCGTGCATTGAGGAACATCACATCACGTGCATTGTCGGCATTCCTATGCAAGTGCGCTACCTCAGCCTAATGAAACCCGAACTTTTTAACACACACATCCAAAAAGTGCTGTTAAGTACGGACTATGTCCCAGATAGCCTTGTCAAAACCCTCAGTCGCAACGGTACATGTAAGGCTTTTAACCACTACGGTATGACCGAGATGGGTTATGGCGGAGGTGTGGAGTGTGGATGTCTTAACGGCTATCACCTAAGAGAAAACCATCTCTACTTTGAAATTATCGACCCCGTAATGGGCAAACGTGTAAGAGATGGTGAGTATGGCGAGGTGGTTTTTACCACGCTGAATCGCCAAGCGATGCCTCTCATTCGCTACAAAACGGGCGATATAGCACGCTTTGTAACGAAGCCTTGTGGGTGTGGTACGTTTTTGCGCACGATGGAAAAGGTGCGTGGGCGCATGGAAGACAACGTCATCATTAACGGACATGAAGTGAGCTTAAGAGCGCTTGATGAAATCATCTTAAGGGAAGAACGTGTCCTTAACTATCACGCCTTATGTGATGGAAACGCTACGTTACATGTAACGCTCATTGTTGCCAATATCGCCCAAGAAAAGGCGCTTAAAGAGAGACTATACCAAGCGATACATGCACAGTTTCACAACGCTTTTAGCTTTAGCATTAAGTGCCAAGAAGATGATGGCTCACCCCTCATCATTCATAGCATGATCAAACGAAAAATACACCACTGTGGAGAGAAGGAATGAGAACGCTGATTGATACTATTGTTGATGGTCTAAACAACCAAGATGAACTTGTAACCGCTACCATCGTAGAAAAAAGCGGTTCGGCTCCTAGAGAAGCGGGTACAAAAATGCTTATTCGCAAAGATGGGACGATAGATGGGACGATAGGAGGTGGTTTGCTTGAAGCGATGATTATGCGATTGGCGCCTGAGGTTTTACATACCAAAGAGTGTCGTTTTCAAGATTTTGAACTCTCTAACACCGATGCGGCGGCGGAGGGGATGGTGTGTGGCGGTGAAGTGAGAATTTTGTTGGAGTACTTAGACGCTTTGGATATCCATCAACTCGACATCCACCATAAAGCTAAAGAGCTAACAAGTGAAGGGGTGGATTTTGTGATGATTACCAAAATTTCACTTAAAAGCACACGTACTTTGGGAAAAAATAAGTGGATTTGTACCGAGACAGCGTTGTATGGTGTAGAAGATAAAGAAGTGGAAGCCCTAGCTCAAAAGCTTAGAGAAAATTTTAATCGTACCAAATTTCACCTGCTGTGCGGTAAAAATGACTATATGATAGAGCCATGCTACGCCACGCAAAAGCTTTACATCGTAGGGGCTGGGCATGTGTCTCAACAAATTGCGATGCTCAGTAAAAGCGTTGGTTTTTACACGGTTGTCATTGATGATAGAGAAGAGTTTGCGAGTAAGGAGCGTTTTCCCAGTGCTGAAGAAGTGCATGTCATCTCCTCGTACGGTGTTTTACGTCAAGAGGTAAACATCCCAAAAAACAGTTACATTGTCATTGTCAGCCGAAGCCATGCGTTTGATCAAATCGTTTTACAACAAGCCCTTCACACCCACGCCAAATACATCGGTATGATCGGGAGCAAAACGAAAAAAGCGCACATTTACGGGGAACTTTTAGCAGAAGGCTTTGCACAAAAGGACTTAGAAGAGGTGCATTGCCCCATCGGTGTTTCCATTAATGCTCAAACGCCTGAAGAAATAGCGATTAGCATCGTAGCTGAGCTGATTAAAGCCAAAAGAAGTTAAGCACATGGCAAAACAAAACATCGCTGTTCTCATCATCGCTGCTGGGTATTCCTCCCGCATGGGCGATTTTAAACCGCTTTTGCCTTTGGGAAAAACGAGTGCGTTAGAGCGGTTGATTCAGACCTATCAAGCGCATGGTATCGGGCATATCTATGTGGTGGTAGGGCATCGAAAAGATGAGCTTATCGACGTTTTAAAAGATTACAAGGTTCATATCGTTTACAACGAAGATTACGATAAGGGCATGTTTAGCTCCATTCAAAAGGGCTTGCGTGCGATGAATGAGCACATCGAAGCGTTTTACATGAATCCTGTGGATATTCCACTCATCAAAGCGCAAAGCCTTGAGTGTTTGTACGAGGCGTATGAGCGTGAGAAAAAAGGGGTGATTTACCCCACTTTTTTAGGGCGCAAGGGGCATCCGCCACTCATTGATATGAAGTATAAGGAGCAGATTTTAGTGAGCGATGGGGAAGGTGGGCTTAAAAAAGTCCTTGAAGCCTTTAAGGGCGATGCTTTACATGTAAAGGTTTATGACCAAGCTGTTTTGATGGATATGGACACGAAAGAGGACTATGAAGCATTAAAAGCCTATGGTGAACTTCACGCACCCACCGAAAAAGAGTGTTGTGCCATGATGGCGTTTTATGGGGTGGAAGAGCATATTATCAGGCATTGCGAGGCGGTTGAAAAAATGGTGCGCATTTGCTTGCATGAAGTCTCAAAGAGTGCGTTTTCTTGTGACATACCCACACTTTTAGCCGCAGCACTCTTGCACGACATCGCACGCAAAGAGAAAAACCATGCAGAAGTTGGCGCGCAAATGTTAGAAAAGATGGGCTATAAAGAGGTTGCTAAACTGATCGAAACGCACATGGACATTGAAGTGGACGCCAGTACGCCTTTAAATGCCAACGAGATTCTTTTTTTAGCCGATAAATTGGTGTGTGAAGATGAAGTCTGTGGCTTTGAAAAACGCTTTGCCAAAGCACTTCAAAAATGTGAGGGAAACGCTGAGGCACAACGCAATATTCAAAAGCGACTTAATGCTCTAAAAGCGATTATCGCCAAGATGCAAATCCTTACATGTAAAGAGTTTTCCTATGGTTGAAAACGTCTATTTGGTGCGTCATGGGCACATTGATACAGGGAGTGAAAAGCGCTACATCGGGCAAACCAACCTGCCTCTGGATGCTTTGGGGATTGAACAAGCGCATACGTTGTCGGAGTATTTTCAGACCATTCCTTTGGACGCTGTTTTTACCAGTCCTTTGATGCGTTGTGTGCAAACCACGCAAATCATTACCCCTCTTTATCATACAGTGGACGCCTTGCGTGAGATAAACATGGGAAAATGGGAAAATATGCCACTAAAAGAAATCAAAGCGCATGACCCACAAGGCTTTGAAGAGCGAGGTCGAAACATCGAGCACTTTGCACCTCCCAAAGCAGAGAGTTTTGGTACGCTCTCCAAACGGGTCTTAGAGACGTTTCATACCCTCACGCAAACCTACCATGGCACGGTGCTTATCGTCGCACACGCAGGGGTCAATCGGGTCATCTTGCGCCACATCTTAGGCATTCCTTTTGAGAACATCTTTGAAATTGAGCAACCTTATGCTGGAGTTAATGTGTTAGTGAGAAATTTAGAAAAAAAAGAGTGGGAAGAGGCTTTACATGTAAAGCCTCTGTGTATTTAGTTTATTTTTGCTTTTTCGAGTTTTTTACGTTCCACTTTCATACGGTCTTGGAATTTTTTACTTCTGTCTTTTGCAAAGAGTTGCATATCTTCTACTTCGTCCATTTCATCGACAATCTCAACACCTAAAAGTGTTTCAATAGCATCTTCAAGCGTGACCACACCTGCGGTTTGTCCATAGCTATCAAAGACAACAAAGAGGTGAGTTTTACGTTTGATAAATTGGTCAATAAGGTTTGGCACAGGAAGATTTTCTGAGACCATATGCACTTCATGTGAAATTTGCTCTAACGTTGTAGCATCATGATCTTCAACACTCTCTTCAAGAATACGTTGATTAAAGACAATCCCCACAACATCATCAAGCGTTTCCCCAAAAATAGGAATACGTGAGTGAATGTACATTCTATCGTCTTCAATAGCATCTTCAATGGTGGTAGAAGAGGGAAGTGCGAAGACAACGCTACGAGGTGTCATGATATCTTTGGCTTTAATATTTTTGAGTTTTAAGAGATTTTCAATGAGGTCACTCTCTTTACTTAAAATAGAACCCTCACGCTCACCCATTGCAACGACTGCCATAATCTCATCACGAGAATAGTTTGGATGGTGTTTTTTATTTTTGGAAATCCATTTAGATAAAAGTGAGGAAATCCATGTGAATGGTGTTGTAACGGTGACAAGAAACGAAATAATATGCGCTGATGGAGTCAGTAACTTTTTCCAGTACAAGGCACCAATCGTTTTAGGCAAAATCTCTGAAGCGTATAATATAAGTAATGTTACGACAAAAGCAACAGCGGTTTGCCACTCTTCACCAAATAAAACTTGTGCTTGAGCACCCACACCTGCCGCACCCATGGTATGCGCAAAGGTATTGACCGTTAAAATAGACGAGATAGGCTTATCAATGTCTGATTTAAGATGTTTGATTTTTGTGAGAGCTTCCTCATTTCCCTCTTTAGGTAGGCTTTCAATGTACGAATTGGTACTTGAAAGTAATACAGCTTCAAGAATGGAGCAAAGAAACGAAATGGCAATGGCAATAAGAAGATAGACAAGCAGTAGTGTCATAGGATCACTCCTAGAACAGAAGAGATTAAGCTACACGAGTCCGGTTCGCTTTGGGTCATACGAAATTCCTTTAAAATAATTTGAGTCGTATTATAGCATAAACAAAAAATTAATTTTTTTCAGCAATAAACATAAGGGAGAGTGAATTGACACAATGGCGTGTATTTTTAGGGGTGAACCCTTCGCCCTCAAATACATGTCCTAAGTGCGCTCCACACGCTTGACAGAGAACTTCAATGCGCCTACCATCTTTGTCTATTTCACGTTGAACGGCACTTTCTATTTCATCATCAAAGCTAGGCCATCCACAGCCTGATTTAAATTTGTCTTTGGAATGATACAGCGGTGTCAAACAGCGCTTACAGAGATACGTACCTGCTTCATAAAAGTCGTTATACTCTCCTGAATAGGGCATTTCCGTTCCTTTCTGAACGATGATATGCTCTTCTTCTGGTGTCAGTGCTTGTAGTTTCATAAGCATTCCTTCTTCGATGGCTAAAAATGAAGTAAAAGTATGTTTTGAAGGCTTCGAAAACCTCTTTACATGTAAACTATTTATAACGTTTTCACACTAAAAGAGGCTTTACATGTAAAAATTAACTCTCCGCTTTTGTGAGATTTTTTAGCTTATCAATGAATGTTTTTTTACCAATAAACGCAAGCATGTCGTTTTCACGAATTTTATAGGTTTTTTCAACATCAAATATCCAGTTATCACGTGTTTTACAGGCTATAAGATGAATCTCGTTTTCAAACATCAGCTCAATCTCTTTGACCATTTTTCCGATTAATGTTTTTGTGACAGAAAATTTGGCGATTTTAATGGTACTGCTAAAATCAACTTGATCAATGACCACATTACCGACAAGATTTTCAACCAGTTTTTTTGCCGATTCTCTCTCAGGGTAGATGACTTTAAACGCACCTAAACGGGCTAAAATCTCTCCGTGGGTTAAGGTAATGGCTTTGGCGATAATCGTTTTATTGTCCAGTTCTTTAAGTGCCATCAAGGTTAAAATACTCGCCTCAATGTTCTCTCCAATGCTAATAATAACCGTATCTAGCCCTACAACACCTGCTTCTTGAAGCGCTTTTATATCGGTACTGTCTAAAATAATCGCATCTTCAATGTATTCGCTAATGACTTGAATTTTGTGTGGATCGTTGTCAATGGCAATGATATCCATGCCTTGTTCTGCCAAGCCTTTGGCGATGTGAAAGCCAAATTTTCCAAGTCCAATGACAGCATATGTTTTCATAATAAAATCCTTCCTTCTGGGTATTGAATATGTTTAATTTTTTCTTTGCCAATAATGAGAAATCCAAAAGCGAAAATGCCCATACGCCCAATGAGCATCAAGGCGATAACTAAAGATTTTCCAAAGGAACTAAATGTTGCGGAAAGGCTTAAAACATCACCATTTCCGACTGAAACACCCACCGTACAAAAAGCAGAAACCACTTCAAAAAGAGTTCTCATAAAGTGTGTGTGTTGGGTTTCTACGAGAATGACGGTTGCGGTGATGGAGATAAACGAAGCGACGAGAATAATGGCAGAAGAGCGGTTGATAATCTCTTGTGTAATCGTTCGTTTAAACGCATGAGGCGATTGGTTGCTAATTTTAATGGTATGAATGGTTGCGATGATAAGCACAGCAACGGTAGTGATTTTGATACCTCCAGCCGTACTTCCCGCTCCTCCGCCCGTCATCATGTAGATGGTTGAGCAAAAGAGTGATGCGTCGCTTAGATTGGCAAGATCAAGGCTATTGAAGCCAGAGGTTCTAAAATTCACTGAGAGAAAAAAACTGTTGAGAAGGCTATGGTACAACGACATTGATTTAAAAATGCCTTTATTATCCCATTCAATGACTAAGAAAAGAAGCATTCCTGAGATAATAAGGATGAGCGTTCCTACCAGAGTGATTTTAGTATGTGCTGAAATCATAAAGCGTTTGTGCGTTGCTTTTGCGTGAAGTTCAACTAAAACTAAATATCCCAATCCACCAAAAATAATCAATAACCCAATCGTTACCAATACGGTAGCATCCGTCTGATAGCCTACGAGATTGTCTCTAAAGAGGGAAAATCCCGCATTATTGAAGGCGGCAACGGAGTGAAAGATCCCTTGCCAGAACGCTTGATTGAGTGGCATATGGGTGGCAAAACGCAGGGTTAAGATGAATGCGCCAAGGGATTCGATGATAATCGTAAAGATAAAAACTTTTTGAAGAAAGTTCTGAATGTCTAGGTTTGATGAGTAATTGAGCGAATCTTTTGCCATATTTTTTTCATGGATGTTAAGATTTTTCTTCATAAATAAGAAGAAGAGGGTGACAATACTCATGTATCCAACGCCACCTACTTGCATCAAGAGTAAAATGACAAATTGCCCAAAAAAGGTAAAGTCTTGAGCGGTGATTTTTACAACTAGCCCTGTTACGCATGTCGCTGAAGTCGAAGTAAACAGCGCATCAATAAAGGTTAGTTTTCCTATATGGGCGATAGGCAACATCAATAAAATAGCACCGACAAAAACGACCGTAAGGTAACTAAAAAAGATAATCCGTAAGGTTTTTTGATTCATTGATTTCCTCTTTCATCATGGCAATGACATGCAAAACGATAGCCTATGCTTGATTCTGTCGTGATGTATTCTGGTCGTGTTGAACTGTCTTCAATTTTTTTACGGAGTGAATTGATGTAGGTTCTAAGATACTGCATCTCGTTTTGATACCCAACACCCCACACCTCTTTAAGAATCTGCTGGTGTGGAAGAACTTTGTTCGCATTTTGCATGAGATAACGTAGCAAAGTATACTCTGTTGGCGTGAGCTTTAAAAGTGCTCCTTTAAGCTGTACCTCTTTTTTAGTAAAGTCAATGGTGAGATCTTTACATGTAAGCATATCACGTGCTGTTGTTGCCTGAACACGACGCAGGGTTGAGCGCACTCTTGCTAAGAGCTCACTGGTAGAAAAAGGCTTTGTGACATAGTCATCTGCTCCTAAATCAAGTGCTGCAATAATCTCTTTTTCATCGTTTCTAGCGGAGAGCACAATGATGGGTGTTTTACTCTGTTTACGCACCTTAGTGATGAGGCTCTTGCCATCACCATCAGGTAGTCCCAAATCTAAAATAATCAGTAAAGGGTTATGACTCAAAATATCGCGTTTGGCGGTGGCAAGGTCATACGCATGTTTGGTTTTAAAGCCATACTCGTGTAAAGAGATGGTTAAAAGTTTTGCGATGGCATCATCGTCTTCAACGATTAAAATCAGTTCCATTCGCTCTCCTTTTGGAGTTGGGTTGGATGTTTAAAAATGGGCAATGTAATTTCAAAACAGACACCGTTGTCTTTGTTATACGCTTTGATTTTCCCTTGATGGGCTTGAACGATGCTTTGACAGATGAAGAGTCCAATGCCACTGCCTGAAATCTCTTTTGTATCTTCTGCTCTGTAAAATTTATCGAAAATGGTTGCGAGACTTTGCTCATTTAAAGGATTACTTTCATTGAAAAAAAGAAGATGAATTGTGTTGTTTTCCTGCTTGATTTTGATGTAAATTTGCCTACTTTGGTTGGAGTATTTAAACGCATTGTCGAGTAGATTGGCAAAAAGTCGTCCTAACAGGTTGTAATCGCCCCAGTAAAGAGGAAGCGTTGGGTCAATAAAAATGTGCAAAGAGCGTTTAAGATGCGCATCATCAAAATCTTTCAGTGCCACACCCAGTAGATCTTCCAAATCGCACCACTCCATTTTGAGATCAAGCTTTTTATCTTTAAGCCTTGCGTTGTCTAAAAGATTATTGATGAGGCGATGCATTCTATCGGAGCTATTTTTTATGTCGTTTAGAAGTGTTTTTTGTGTCTCTTGGCTCAGCTTTTGGTCTTCTAAGAGCAGTGTAATCGAGCCTAAAATAGACGAGAGCGGTGTTTTGAGGTCATGCGAAAGGGTGTTGAGCAAAATTTCCTTAATCTCATTTTGCTTAATTTTCTTAGCTTGCCATGTAATGACAGAGCCAAAAAAGAGAAAAATACCAAACGTCCAAATGTGAATCATATCAGAAACACTGAATGTAAAAATAGGAGGAACATAGAGATAATTAAAGAGTAAAACGCTCAGTGACGCCACAAAAGTTGTTTTGGCATAATTCCCTTCAAGGGCAATGACAATAATAGGAATAAAGTGGATTAATGCAATATTGATTAATTCCAATGAGTCATAAAAGAGCAAACTAAAACCTGTTACACAAGCAAGTGTTATCAGTGTTGTAAGTGTATAGCGAGAGTAATAAAACACAGCACATCCTACGATAAATTAGCCTTCATTATAGAATAGAATGTATCAAAAAATTATCAAAATGGTTACTTTTTGGATAGAATAGTTCTCCCAAATTTTAAGGAGAATTTATGAAAAAACTCAAAGGATTTCGAGGGAAGTATTTTAGCTTGGCGGCTATTCTTGCTTTAAATACGACCATTGCGATTGCCAGTGAAGGGCAAAGTGTTTTGGATACGGAAAAGCAACTCTATGCACCCAAAGCAGAATCTTCATCGGAAACATCAGAGGTGCTTGAAGAGACACGTACGCCTGCTGTGGTTATCTCGAAAAAAATTAAAGCGCAAAAGTCTGAAGTTTACACCGCTTCTAAATCTCTGGTCAGTGCGACCAATGTGACTGATAATGTGAGCATTATCACCTCCGAAGAACTCTCTCAAAAAGGCATTTCAACCGTTACTGAGGCTTTAAATACCATTTCTGGTATTAGTACTACTTCTCAAGGTGGAAAAGGTACACTCTCAAGCATTTTTGTGCAAGGTATGGCAAATAAATATACACTTTTATTGGTAGATGGCATTCGTTATAATGACCCTAGCAATAGCTCAGGTGCTGATTTTAGTAACCTTTTGGTGGGTGATATTGAGCGTATAGAAGTGATTAAAGGAGCACAAAGTGGTGTGTGGGGAGCGGACGCTGCGGCAGGTGTGATTAACATTATTACTAAAAGTGCTTCAAAAGGAACACATGGAAGTGCGGGCGTTGAGATAGGAAGTTATGGGCATAAAAGTTTTAATACCTCTCTTTCACATAAAACCGATACATTTGACGCCATATTCTCTGTTCAACGTGTGGTTGAAGATGGATTTAGTGCACAAGCACCTTGGCGAAAAGATATTGATAACTACGAAGATGATAGCTATCGAAATACAACAATAAACCTAAAAACAGGGTATTGGCTAAACGATTCAAATCGTATTGAAGCAGGGTATCATGATATTAATGCTTTAAGCAGTTATGATGGTTATCTAGCCCCCAATAGCACACAGCATAGTGACTTAAAACAGCGTTCAGGCTATTTAACCTATAAATATTTTATTGCGAATCACGCCATAGAGACAACGCTCTCTAAAAGTACCTTTGAAAGAAAAGAATTAGAAGCTTCAAACTCTTATGATGTTAAAAATTATGAAGCAGAAGTCCCGTCCATAGAAATGAAAGATACATGGAAATATTATGACAACGCAACGCTTGTTTTTGGGGGAACCTATGAAAAACGTAACCTTGATATTGAGTACGTGGCACAATCAAAAGAGGAATTAAATGAAAATTCCAAAGCACTTTATATGAACAATACGAACAAATTTGGTAATGTTATTTTAACAGAGGCTCTTCGCTACGATAAATACAGTGATTTTGATGATAAAACGACTGGTAAAGTTGGTGTAAAATATCTGTTTAGCAATGATTTTAATATTTATACAAACTATGGAACAGCTTATAAAATACCCAATATTTGGGAACTTATGTATAGCAATGGAGACTTAAAACCTGAAAATATTCAAAGTTTTAACGTAGGATTACAGTATGCTGGATTAACAATTAATGTTTTTAGAAATGAAATTGAAGATATGATTAGCTGGGATAGTGCAACATGGAACAATAAAAATATTGACGGTACATCTGTGCTTAAAGGCATTGAAATTTCCTATGAACAACAGTTGTTTCACTCTCTCTTAGCAGGGGCTAATTATACCTATGTTGATGCCAAAGATGAAGATGGCGATAGATTGGTCAATCGACCACGTTATCAAACAACCGTGTATGCGACCTATTTACCCATTAAGCAGATTGCATGGAATATAAATGGAACACACATTGGTTCACGAGAAGATTCTTCAAGCAATGAGACGGGAAACTATTTTGTTGCAAATACAAAACTTACCTATCATGTTAACAAAGATGTGGATGTTTATGTGAAAGTGAATAATCTTTTTGACCGTTATTATCAGAGCGTTTATGGTTATGCCTCTCCAGAACGCAGTTATTATGCGGGTGTTCAGGCGAAATTCTAATGAAACTGCACCTACGTTTTTACCTGTGGTATAAGCTTTTAAACTCTCTTTTTTTTGGTTTAGCGGTGGGGAGTGTTTTTGTGCTTTATACACCCCTTGAGCCTTCGGTGTTTTCATTGGGGGGTATTGGGCTTGCCATCGGGTTATTGTTGGTTGCTAAAGCGTACGAGAAGATGATGAATCTTCTCGTTTTTTATGGGGTTAGTTTAGGCGTTGAACTTCTCTCTTTGTTTATTGTGATAAGTTTTCTTCTCTTTGATTATGCGTACGCCAATGTTTTGTTCATTTACATTGCTTATCAGCTGACCTTTATCTTTGGAAACTATTTAATGCGCATGGAAACGCTAGTGCTAAAACGTACTCGTTTACTCTCTTTTGCGGATGTGGTGAAGCAAAAAGGGTATTTGGCGGGAATGATTCTCTCTTATATTTTTTACAAAGGACTAGAATACTGTGAAATTATGGAGAAGCAAACGCAAGTTTATTATCTGCATTGGCTACTTTTGGGAATACAAATTTTGATGATAGTCTTAGTTGTTAAGGCGTTTCGCTCACGTTAATCCTCTCTTTTAGATACAATAAGAAAGATTTTTATTGAAGGAATTAGGTGTGCGCTCTGATGAAACGACACTTTTTCATATGCTGCTTAGAACGTATGAAGAAAATAAAGAGAAAAAAGCTTTTATCTATAAAATTGCCGAGAAAGAGTTTGAGGTTACCTACGAAAAACTTTTTGAAGATGTTTTAGTTCTCACTAGGGCTTTAAAGGCAAAAAAAATTACACAACACTCCAAAGTCATGTTTGTTTGCGATAATCGTTATGAGTGGATGGTTACGGATTTAGCGTTGGTCTCTTTGGGGGCGATTGGTATTCCTAGAGGATGTGATACCCCAGCACAAGAGTTAGAGTTTATCCTTAACCATTCAGAAGCATCGTTTTTGATTGTGGAAAATGAGGAGATGTATCATCGTTATGAGGCGATTTTACCCACTTCTTTAGAAGCTATCTTTGTTGTTGAAGCTCCTAATATACACTCTTTTTTGAACAATCTTTACTCTTATCAAGATATTTTAAAAGACAGAACCATTCACACAGATGAGCTTGAAGCGTTTAAAAGACGTAAAGAAGCCTTGCATACAGAAGATATCGTTACGATTATCTATACCTCAGGCACGACAGGAACACCTAAAGGTGTGCCATTGAGTCATCAAAATATCATGTACAATGTCCGTGAAATCCCTCCGCTCATTGCGCTTGAAAGTGCTGATGTGTGGGTTTCTATTTTACCTTCGTGGCATATTTTTGAGAGGGCTGCGGAGTATGTAGCGCTTTCTGGCGGGTGCTGTACGGTTTATTCAACCATTAAAACATTTGCGGCGGATTTGGAACACTATAAGCCAACCATTGTCGCCACTGTTCCTAGACTGTGGGAATCTATGTACACTAAAATCAATACAACCCTCGAAAAAACAGACCCTAAAAAAGCAAAAATTTTTAAAAAACTGATTGCAATTTCGGTTGCTTATAAGCGTGCAGAACGTATTTTAAAAGATGAACTTCCCTGTTTTCAAAAGCGTTCTGCTTTTCTTACATGTAAAGATAAGAGCATTGCGTTTGTAAGCCGTTTTGCGCTTTATCCCTTTCATGCTTTCGCACAAAAAAAACTCTCTCTTGTGCAAGAAAAATTTGGTGGAAGACTTCGTTTAGCCGTGAGTGGGGGTGGGGCATTGCCTGATTTTTTAGATGCATGGATTGATGCGATAGGGATTCGCATTGTTAATGCGTATGGGATGAGTGAATGCGCTCCTGTAATTGCGGGACGTGCGCTTCAATGCAACACCTTTTCAACCCTTGGGCTACCCGTGCAAGGGACAATGCTTAAAATTGTCTCCAAAGAGGGTGTAGCGTTGGAAGCGGGAGAGATAGGCGAGATTTGGGTCAAAGGTGAGCAAGTGATGCAAGGGTATTATAAAAATCCTCAGGAGAACACCAAAAGTTTTAGTGAAGAGGGTTTTTTTAAAACAGGGGATTTGGGAAAAGTGACACTCAACGGAGAACTGGTTATTACAGGGCGTTCCAAAGAGATTATCGTTTTGGCAAATGGCGAAAATGTCGATCCTTCCCGCATCGAATCAACGCTTTCTATGTTACCTTTTATTCAGGATGCGATTTTAGTCGGGCACAGTAAAAAAGGATTGGGAGCGTTGATTGTTCCTGATTTTGAAAAACTTAAAGAGTATGTAGCGGTTCATTTTGGCAAAGCGGTCAATACGATTGAACAGGTGATGGAAGATAAACACATTGTGACAAAAATTAAAAGTGAAATGAATGATTTATTGCACTATAATCAAGGCTTTAAACCCTTTGAAAAGCTTCAAAATATTCATTTTTTAGAAAAAGAGTTTACTGTGGGTGAAGAGCTAACCAATACGCTTAAAAAGAAACGGCATGTGATTGAGAAAAAGTATAAAGAAGTTATTGATAAGTTTATACATTAAAGGATAAACAATGGCAAACGTAACATCGTACGGTGGCGCATCTATGGTAACAGGTTCGTGTCACTTAGTCGAAATTCACTCTATTAAAATTTTGATTGATTGTGGAATGATTCAAGGGGAGTTGTGGCAAGAAAACTATAACCCTTTTGGGTTTAATCCGAGAGAGATTGATTATTTGATTTTAACCCATGCTCATACAGACCACATAGGACGTGTTCCAAAGCTCGTTAAAGAGGGGTTTAGGGGGCAGATTATTGCCACGGAAGCGACCTTAGATATAGCGTATATTATGCTGCTTGATAGTGCGGTTTTATTGATGGAAGAGTATGAAACGCAACTAAGAAAAGCACTGCGTAGGGGAGAAGAGGCTTCGGTGCAAGAGCCTTTGTACACCAAAGAGCATGTGGAAAATGTCTTTGCGCAAAAGATACGCTACGCACAGTATGAAGAAACCATAAAAATCGCTCCTTTTTTAACGATGAGTTTTCATGATGCAGGGCATATTATAGGGAGTGCATTTATTCAAATGCATTTTAGAGAAGATGAGGTTGAAAAAAGTGTTATATTTTCAGGAGATTTAGGGAGTAAAAATCGTCTTTTACTCAATGAATTAACCCCTGTTTTAGAGGCTCAAACGCTTTTTATTGAATCTACCTATGGGGATAGGGAACATCGCGCACTTCAAGAGAGCATTGATGAGTTTAAAACGGTAATTACCCAAACGTTAAAAGAGGGTGGCAATATCGTCATTCCTTCTTTTGCTTTAGAGCGAACACAAGAGATTTTATGGTTATTGCGACAGATGCATGATGAGGGATTGTTAGGAAATTGTCATGTGTTTTTAGACAGTCCTTTGGCTATTGAAGCAACCAAGATTTATCAAAAATATCCTATGCATATGAATCAAACCGTGGGGTTACATGTCAGCTTAGGCGATGACCCTTTTTCCTTTCCACAATTACGTCATACACAACGTAAAAAAGATTCAATGGAAATTAATGACGTAGAAAAAAAAGCGATTATTATTGCTGGAAGCGGTATGTGTACGGGAGGAAGAGTGTTACATCATTTGAAGCAGCGCATCTGGAATCCTAAAAATGCGGTTGTTTTTGTAGGGTTTCAGGTGAAAGGAACACTCGGACGTGAAATTGTAGATGGTGAGTCGTTTATTCGCATTTATGGTGAGGACATTAAAGTACGCGCCAAAATTTATACCATCAATGGTTTTTCAGCCCATGCAGATCGAGACGATATGTTGCAATGGATAAAACCAATGGAAGGCTTAAATCATATCTATTTGATTCATGGCGAACCTGATAAACTAGAGCTTTTTAAAACTTATTTAAAAGAGAATACAGGCTTGAAGGTGCATATTGTCAAAAGAAATGAGACGATTTATGTTTAATGTTTATTTTTTAGATATTTTTCAAAGCAGTGGGAGTATAGTTTTCCTGAACAAACTGCTTGCAAAATGCATTTTGTAAGCAGGAAAAGTACAAGGGTGCGTGGGCATTCCGCCGAGAAAACCCAGTGTTAACGTAGCCTTTTCACAGAAACTACGTTTTGAGCTTTGCTTTAAAGGTATGCCAAGAGTTTTGAAAGAACTCTAATAAAAAAGGAGGTTCTCATGCAGATTAATGCAAATGCGATGATGGCAATGTCAAGCTGGATGGGAAACAGCGCTCATAATGTTGCTAATGTAAATACGGAAGAGTTTAAAGCAACACAAACAACCATTACAAACCAAAATGATGCAGTGGTGGCGCAGAGCGCTCAAACTCAAAATAGTACCGATTTAGAGACCGAGTTTACAGACCAAATCTCACTCGAGAGAGCCTTTGAAGCGAATACAAAACCCATTCAAGCTCAAGATGAAATGCTCGGTACTTTGCTGGATATGAAAGCATAAAACGCTAAATAATCAGCATTGCATCGCCGTAGGAGAAGAAGCGATACTTCTCTTTTACGGCTTCTTCATACAATTCTAGCGTTTTTTCAATCCCAATAAATGAAGCGACTAACATAATGAGTGTGGATTTAGGAAGATGAAAATTGGTTAAAAGATGATTGACACGTAAGGGTGGATTGTTAGGATGCAAGAAAAGGTCACATTTGCCTACGGGTATGTTTGTCCTTGCATAATATTCAACCGTTCGTGTGACGGTTGTACCCACCGCAAGAAGAGGTTTTTTGGACTCTATGAGTTTACATGTAAGCTCTGGAATGGTATAGATTTCTGAGTGCATTACATGTTCTAAAATGTGTTCTGCTTCAACAGGCTTAAAGGTACCTGCGCCTACATGTAAGGTTAAAAAGTGCGTTTCATAACGTTTTTTCAGTGCCTCAAACATACTATCTGTAAAATGAAGAGAAGCGGTGGGCGCTGCTACGGCACCTTGCTCTTTAGCAAACACCGTTTGATAATCTACGCTATCTTCTTCTTGATCTTCACGTTTAATATACGGAGGAAGTGGAATATGCCCAATTATTTCTAAAATATCAAACAAAGCTTTGGTATGAAGTGCTTCATTTTTTCTAAAAAAAGCAACCAGACGTGTGCCATCTTCTTTGAGTTCGATGAGCTCTGCTTCTAAGTCTGCATCAAAAAAGAGCCTCATTCCTTTTTTAACACGTCCTTTAATATAAACAGAGTAGAGATTCTCTTGCAACGGGGCATTTAAAAGCAGTTCTATCTCTCCGCCACTCTCTTTTTTTCCAAAAATACGTGCTTTAACAACTCTTGTATCGTTAAGAAGAACGCCAATATCTTCTGGAAGAAAATCAAAAAGATGCTTAAAAAAGGTGTGTGTTATCTGCCCACTGCTTCGATTAAAGACCAAAAGTCTCGCCTCATCCCGTGGTTCAACAGGATGTGTGGCGATACGTTCGGTAGGAAGATAATAATCATACGTGGATTTTAAAAACGGATCGATAGCTTAGTCCTCTTTGTTTTCATCATCGTCATTTTTCTCTTCACTGGTATCGGGTGCTTGATAAGGATTGACCGCTTTGGCAACTAAAATGGAGATACCATATAAAATAAGCAAAGGTCCAGCCATTAAAAATTGCGATAAAACATCAGGTGGTGTTAAAATCCCCGCAACGGTAAAGATAATGACAATTGCGTAGCGGAAAAACTCTTTTAAACCTTGATCATCTACGAGTCCTAGTTTGGCGAAAAAGAAGATGACGACGGGCATTTCAAAAGAGAGTCCAAATCCTACAATGAATTTTGTAAAAAAGCCGACATACTCTCCAATGCTTGGTAATGCTGTAAAAAGGGCGCTACCAAAAGCGACCAAAAAGGCAAAAGCAAGGGGAACAACTACATAATAACAAAAAGAAGCACCTATTAAAAACATAAGAGTGGCAGCTAAGACAAAAGGAACAACAAGTTTTTTTTCATTGTCATAAAGTCCTGGTGCAACAAAAAGCCAAAATTGCCAAAAAATAACAGGAAGTGAAAGAATAAATCCTGCAAAAAAAGCGACTTTCATGGCAGTAAAAAATGGTTCTTGTACGCCTGTAAAAATGACATTACTCCCTTCTGGAAGTACTGCTTTTAAAGGAGCAATCATAAAAGAAAGTAGGGGTTGCCAAAATGCAAAACAACATAAGAACATAACAAGAACGACAATTAAGGAGATACCAAGACGTTTACGAAGTTCGGCAAGATGTGGTTTTAACTCATCAAACATTAGGCAGTTACCTCTTTTTTGGTTTCAGGTATTTGGGATGCAGTTGAAGAAGGGAGTGCTTCTGCTGTCGTTATTTTAGTCTCTTCCGAAGAGATAGGTGTTGGATGTGAAACACTTTCTTTCACACTGTTTTCTAACTCTTTGAGAGAATCGTTAACACCTTGGGTTGTCTTTTTAATCTCTTCAAGTTCATCAAAGCTAATCACTTTGCGTGCGCTGGTTGCTGCTTCATCCAATTTCTTCTTATAAGTAAGTGCTTCTTCTTTAAGCTCTTGAATTTTCATCTCTTGTTCAAAGGAACTTTTGACATCGTTGATGCTGTTTTTAAATGTTTTAAAAAATTTTGCACCTTTAACCATTGCTTCTGGTAATTTTTCTGGTCCTAAAAAGATAATTGCTATGATGGCAATTATTAGGAGTTCTGATATACCTAATCCAAACATAAAAGGTACCGCCTCTACGAAGTAAATTTAAAAGTTGAATCTTAGCTGAACTTTCATCAAAATAATATAAATATCTGTATAATAAATGCGAAATAAATCTCTAAAAGGAGACGAGGCGTATGCGAATTATGATGAACCCTTTGCGCATTGTTTTAGTGTATGCTTTTTTTTCTATTTTGTGGATTTTGTTTTCGGATAGCGTTGTGGGTTTTTTTATTCACGATAACTCTCTTATAAGCTCTTTGCAAACTATTAAGGGACTCTTTTTTATTTTGATTACTTCTTTGATGCTCTATTTTCTGATTAAGGCAAAAATTGATGAGATAGAGTCTATTCGCAAAAATCTCAATGAACATCGCCAACGACTTGAATATGTGATAGAAGGGGCAAATTTAGGGTATTGGGATTGGGATTATGTCAACCATCAACAGTGGGTTAATGATCGATGGCTTGGTTTCTTAGGCTTAATGCGTGGGGATATTCAAGATGATTTTAAAGATTGGGCTGAGAGAATTCATCCTAGCGATAAAATTGTTGCAGACAAAGCGATTGAAAGTACCATTCGTAATAACAAACCTTATGTGATTGAGTTTCGGATGCAACATAAAGATGGGCATTGGGTTTGGATAGAAGGTTCTGGGGCGGTGGTAAAGCGGGATGAAAAGACCGGTGCTCCTTTAAGGCTTGCGGGAACCCATCGTGACATCAGTGATCGCAAACGCACGCAAGAAGATATGCTTTTTTTAGCGCTGAATGATCCGTTAACGAGACTTCCTAATCGTGCCTATTTAAGACAAGAGTTTGAAAAACGACGCTTAGATGATAATTCGTTGATGGCGTTTTTATTTTTAGATTTGGATTATTTTAAAAATATCAATGACATGTATGGACATTCTATTGGTGATAGAGTGATTCAAATTGTGGCAAAACGTTTTGCAAGTTGTCTGTGCGAGAGTGATTTTTTAGCCCGTGTGGGCGGTGATGAGTTTGTAATTTTAACCAATGGGCATTTACATGTAGGAAGTTTGTGTGAGGATTTGGTGCGTAGTTTGGTTGAACCCATTGTTTTAGAAGAAGATAGTTTTTTATTGGGGGTTAGCATTGGCGTGGCGTGTTCTCCTCAAGATGGCACGAGCTTTGAAATGTTATTTAAAAATGCAGATACAGCGATGTATGAAGCAAAAAGCAATGGTAAAAATCGTTATGTGTTTTACACGCAAGATATGACCGATACGATTGTCAAATCGACGAAACTTGATAATGAAATCAAACGAGCTCTTGATAATGATGAGTTTGTGCTCTATTATCAGCCTCAAATAGACCTTAAAACGAAAAAAGTGATTGGTATTGAGGCGCTGATACGATGGAATGAACCTTCAAAAGGCATTTTAGGACCGAATGTTTTTATCCCAAGGGCAGAAGAAAATCGTTTGATTATTCCTATGGGTGAAATGGTTTTTAAAAAGGCGTTGCAACAGGTCAAGCAGTGGAGTGAAGAGAAGCTTTTGACTGGGAGAATGGCGATTAATATTTCAGGTATCCAAATAGAAGAAGAGAATTTTGTGGATAGATTGGAGGCAATTCGCAAGGAAATTGGCGTTGATGCTTCTTTGATTGAACTTGAGGTGACAGAGAGTTACATTATGACCAAAGCAGAATCGTCTATTTTGATGCTTCAAGAACTTCAAGATTTGGGCTTTAGCATTGCTGTGGATGATTTTGGAACAGGGTATTCTTCTTTAAGTTATCTCAAACAACTCCCTTTACAAAAACTCAAAATTGACCGTTCTTTCATCAAAGATTTACCTTATGATTATGAAGATAGGGCTATTTTAAGAGCCATTGTTTCTTTAGCGCAAGGCTTAAGACTTGAAGTCTTAGCAGAAGGCGTTGAAGAAGAGGAGCAAGAAGAGTTTTTACTTAAAAACGGATGTCATCTGGCGCAAGGCTTTTTATTTGCAAAACCCATGAGTGCAGAAGCGTGTGAGGAGTATTTGCGTCAAAACTAACTTTTAGCTCCTTTTTTGTACAATAAGCCCATTTTAATTACATCACATAGGGCGATAATCCATGGAAAATTTAGACGCAGTGTTAAAAAAACATAAGTTGACAAAAGACGAATATGAAAATATTTTGAACATTTTAGGACGTGAGCCTAATATGCTAGAGATTGGTATCTTCTCATCCATGTGGAGCGAACACTGCTCTTACAAATCCAGTAAAAAATATCTGAATGGCTTTCCTACCAAAGCACCATGGGTGATTCAAGGTCCAGGTGAAAATGCGGGTGTTATTGACGTAGGAGACGGTATGGCGGCTGTCTTTAAAATGGAATCTCACAATCACCCTAGTTTTATCGAGCCTTATCAAGGTGCGGCAACCGGTGTGGGCGGAATCTTAAGAGACGTCTTTACCATGGGTGCACGTCCAGTAGCCAACATGAACTCACTTCGCTTTGGTAATGTCACCAATAACGATGACATTTCTCATCATCAACGCTATTTAGTCCGTGGTGTGGTTGCGGGTATCGGTGGATACGGTAACTGTATGGGTGTTCCTACTATTGGTGGCGAAACATTTTTTGATGAGAGTTACAATGGAAACATTCTTGTCAATGCTTTTACACTCGGTCTTGCAAAAAGCGATGAAATTTTTTACGGCAGAGCTGAGGGGATTGGTAATCCTGTGGTGTATGTAGGTTCTAAAACAGGTCGTGATGGTTTGGGTGGTGCTGTTATGGCGAGCGATAGCTTTACCGAAGCGAATAAAAGCCTTCGTCCAACCGTTCAAGTGGGTGATCCTTTTGCTGAAAAACTTTTACTTGAAGCGTGTTTAGAACTCTTTAAAACCGACTACATTGTAGGTATCCAAGATATGGGTGCGGCGGGTTTAACGTCGAGTTCTTTTGAGATGGCAGGACGCAGTGGTAGCGGTATGATTATGCACTTAGATAAAGTTCCAGCACGTGAAGAAGGGATGCAACCCTTTGAATTTATGCTCTCAGAATCACAAGAGCGTATGCTCATTTGTGCGAAAAAAGGGTATGAAGATAAAGTGGTTGATATCTTTAGAAAATGGGACCTTAATGCTGAAATCATCGGTGAAGTTACTGCTACTGGAAATATGGAGCTTTTCTGGCATGGCGAAAAAGTGGCTGATATGCCAGTCCAGCCTGTGAGTGAACAAGCACCGATTTATGATAGACCAACCAAAGAGCCTGCTTATTTGGCGAGCATTCAAAAGACAACCATCAATGATTTTGACAAAGTTGAGAATCAAAAAGCGTTTGATACCCTTTTAAACTCTGTTGAAATTTCTGATAAATCATGGATTTTTGACCAATACGACTCAACCGTACAAACCAATACGATTAAAGCACCAGGCAGCCTTGATGCAAGTGTGATTCGTATTAAAGAGAATGGAAAAGCCATTGCGATGAGTAGCGATTGTAACCCACGTTATAACTACATCGACCCTAAAATGGGTGCAGCAGCTGCGGTGGCTGAGAGTGGAAGAAATGTTGCGATGAGTGGCGCAACACCTCTTGCCATCACCGATTGTCTCAACTACGGAAATCCTGAAAACCCCGAAGTGATGTGGCAATTTGCTGAGGGTTGTTATGGCATCAAAGAGGCATGTGCGGCTCTTAACACGCCTGTTGTAAGTGGTAACGTCTCGTTGTACAACGAAACCAATGGTGTGGGTGTTTTCCCAACGCCTGCCATTGTGATGGTTGGACTCAATCAAGATGCCAACAAAACATTACCATCAAGTTTCCAAAATGAGGGCGCATCTCTTTATCTTATCGGTGAAACCAAAAGCGATTTTGGTGGCAGTTTGTATATGAAAGAGCTGTTTGGTAAAGTGGAAGGAACATTGGCTCCTTTGGATTATGCAAAAGAGTTGAAGCTTTGGAATTTGGTGATTGAAGCCAATAAAAAAGGCTACCTCAGTGCGGCTAAAGATGTGAACGTAGGTGGTATTGCCATTGCGCTTGCTAAGATGGCTGCAAAGAGTGGAAAAGGCGTTACATGTAACGTTGCATTGAATGATGTACGAGATATTTTTTCAGAGAGTTTTTCTCGTGCGATTGTTGAAGTCAGTAATGTTTCAGGCTTTGAAGTGATGGTAAAAGAGAGCGGTTTAAGCGCTGTGAAAATTGGAACCGTGGGTGGAAATAATTTTACATGTAATGATATTTCAAAATCTGTTGAGGCTATCAAAGATCGTTATTTTAACCGTTTCCAAGAAGTTATCGAACAAGATATCTAGTACTCTTTAAGAGGTGTGAAAGCACCTCTTTGCTTCCTATTTAGACTTTACATGTAACTCATTCTAAAATGTCCCATACGCCACGAAAAAGGCGATATTCATACATTGTGGTTGTGCCGCACCTTTTTTTGAGGGGCAACGCTTCATGTAGGTATTGATTTTTTTGCCATCTTTGTGTGTGAGCATGGGGTAGTTAAAATTCATATAATCTAAAATATTTTTACCATTGGAGTGGTGAATAAACTCTACCGTACCATCAGCTTCCACTTTGGTGACAATGCCCACATGAGTGATGTTCTCAGCCACATTTGGCACAGATGGCTTTTTTTGAACAATCTCTTTTTTAGCATTTTTTGTTTTGCTTTTAACTGTTTTTTTGGTTTTAGGGGTGGCTCTTCGCTCGGTATTTTCAAAAAAGACAAGGTCTCCAAGATTTGGAAGTCGTGCCTCGTAAGCATTACCTTTTTTAGACATAAGATTAAACATGGCACGGGATTTTCGTGCGTTATCAAAACTAGCGTTTAACTCTTTTTCATCGTAAAAAGGACGACCTGTTTTAAGATTGATAAGATTGACAAATCCTGAACAATCCCCACCGTCTCGTTTTCCCAAATACATCATAGCATTTTCCACAATCGTTTCACGTGATGAGCGTTGTGGCGCATGACGCAAAACATAACTTTCTTTCTCTTTTTCAAGTAAGAGTTCATTGGTGGGTTCATTGTCGATGTACATTTTAGGTTCCACTTTGGCTTCAGCGACATTGTTTGTAGGTGAAACTTCAACCTGCGTCATGGCACATCCACACAGCAATAGGGCACTAAGGCTTAACATAATCTGTTTCATTTGATACTCCCATAAGCACTAAAATAAGCAGGGGCTAAGCAGAGATAGCCTTCATTTTTAGGGCATTTTTCCATGTAGGAATTGATCTTTTTTTCTTCGTAGTTGACGTCTGTTGGATAGTTTAAATTCATTTGGCTAATGAGATTTTTTCCTTTGGTATGGTGAATAAAATGTACGGTTTCATCGTTATCAATTTTCGTAATGATACCAATATGAGTAATGTTGTCGACACTTTTTTTTGCTTTAGCGTATTCTTTAACGGTATTGGCAAAGAAGACAAGATCGCCCACTTTAGGTTTTTCATGGTAAAGACGGTTTTGGGTCTCTAAAAGATTATAGATGGCGAGTGAACGCCTTGAATCTTCAAAGTACTCATTGAGCTCTTCGGTTGTAAAGTAAGGGGCAAAGCTCTCTTTATTGACCAACGTGACAAATCCTGAACAATCCCCACCATCTTTTTTACCATGGTGTTTGAGTGCATTTTGAAGGATTCCCATGCGTTTAGGTGTATCATCAGGCTGGATAACAGGTGGGGGCGTTTGCACTAAAGTTTTTTGACTACACCCTGTCACTAAAAAGAGAAAAGCAAGTATTATAAGATAGAAAAGTTTCATCGTGTCCCTTAAAAAAATTATATGATTTTAGCGATTTTGCCTTAAATTTTTAAACTATCCATTGCTTTTTGCATGCGTTTTAGAATCTCCTCTAAAAGATTTTTTTGTGTTCCAAAGTTTAAGCGTACAAAATTTTTGTCGCCAAAAGGCTCCCCATCACTCAGTCCCACGCCAAATTCCAGAAAAAATTCGTGCGGGCTTTCTACATGTAAAGCCGAAGCGTCTATCCATGCTAAAAACGTGGCTTCGTGTTCTAGGAGTTTAAGTTTTGGATTTTTGGCGACAAAGGCTTGAACGAGTTTGAGGTTTTCTGCCAAATAAAGACGAAGCTCCGCTAACCACGCATCGCCTTTTTCGTAGGCGGTTCTCATGGCAGTAATGCCTAAAAGATTAATGCCTCCAACCATGCTTCCCATACTCTCTTTAAAGCGTTTACGAAGTGTGGCGTTGGGAATGATGGCAAAAGAGGCTTGAAGCCCTGCGATATTAAAGGTTTTACTAGGCGCCATGAGGGTAATGGTGCGCTCTTGAAGTGCGGGGCTGAGTGAGGCAATAGGAATGTGTTTTGCCTCTGGTTTTAACAGCAAATCAGCATGAATTTCATCTGAACAGAGGGTGAGGTCATGCTTCACACAAAAGGCTCCTAATTGCTCTAACTCTTTACATGTAAAAACCGTACCTGCTGGGTTGTAAGGATTGCAGAGCATAAAAAGTTTACATGTAGGAGTTATGTGTGCTTCCATCGCTTCAAAATCAAGCGTCCAACGGTTGTTTTCTTCTTTCATCTTAATAGCAATAACCTCATGTCCTGCGTGTTTAGGTGCTTTGATAAAATGGGGATAAATAGGCGTTGTGGTCATGACACTTCCCGTCTCAATCACCATACACGCAATGTTCATACTGCTCACCACACCCTGCGTAAAGACCAACCACTCTTTGCGAATTTCCCAGCCATAGTGGCGTTTGATAAAACCAATAATCGCAGCATAGGTTTCATCATCAACAGAGGTATAGCCAAAAACACCCTCACTCACACGCTTTTGCAAAGCTTCAATCACACACGGAGGCGATTTAAAATCCATATCAGCAACCCATGCGGGAATGACATCTATGCCTTTGTATTTGTTCCATTTTTCAGAAGGTGTTTGGGTTCTATCGACGACTTCATTAAAAAAACTCATATAAGGTATCCTTATTTTTAATGAAATGATTGTAGCATAATTGCTCTCATTTCATTTTACATGTAAAGTTTTAATAAGGATACCAAATATGAAAAATGAGGCATAAAAAGAAAGCTTTTTACTTCTCCTTTTGGATGCCATAGTGTTGATATTTTTCTTGTATTTCACTCTTTTTCTCTTTCATGTGCTCCTTCATTATCTCAAATTCTGGGGTGTAATAATTTAAGATATTTCGCATATTTTGATGTCCTGCATCAATATGACACGAAGCACAATGAATTTCTTTATCTGTTCCTTTGAGGCTTTGATAATGTGTGTGCATTTTCTGTGCTTGTTTGGAAGCTGTTTGAGTTGAGAGGAGATTGCCATGACATTCTAAACAGCCATCATCAAAGACAAAACTTTCTCTGTGTGCTCTTTTCTCAATCCAATTAATTTTAGAAGGATCGCCAAAGAGATGAATACTTCCTTCTACAACACCGTTTCTTGCTTTGGTATAGATGTATTTGAGGATATTATCATGGGGTAAATGACAATCAACACACTTCGCACTTGCTCCTAATTTTCCCGCACCTCCGTGTACATCTTCTCTGTAAGCCACCACCATAGGATCCATTTCATGGCAGATGACACAAAACTTTTGATCGCTTGTTTTGTGAAGTCCATAGTAAGTGACAAGACTCAACACCAATCCAACACCAATACCGATGGATAGAAAGATAAATAGTTTAAGTTTCATGGCGTTTTCCTCATCCACATATTCGTAGCAATCTCTTTTTCATGACATTCCGCACACATGTTGGTAGACTCTTTGTGCTCATTATGACACTCATCACAGGATAAGCGTGTTCCATCATGAATGGAGTTGTGTGGGTTTGGTTTGCCTATAAAATCTAAACGTTGTGCAATTTTTTCTTTAGAGCCATGGCATTCAAGACAGGTTTTTTCTCTAACCGCTTTAAATGCTTCAGGATTATTTCCCTCTCCTTCATGACAAAAGAGACAGTCTAAAGATAATTTTGCGTGGACACGTTTGAGAGGATATTTTTCTTTGAACTCTTGTGTCATCGTTACGGTTTCTCTTCCTTTTAAATCAGGAGAAGAGGACTCTTCTCCTGCAAAAAGCGTTAAAGGTAAAAGAGTAAAACATAAAAAAAGACAAAGAGCTACAAATGTATTGTGTGCTCTTGGTTTCATTTAGATATTTTCTCCCGCAACGATACCAAAGACAAGACAGTCTGGAATAGAGCAACTACCCAAACGACTTGCACCATGGATACCACCATTGACACCACCTGCGGCAAAAAGACCAGGAATAGGTTTTTTTGTTTTTGTGCAGATGACTTGCGCTTTGTCATTGATTTTTAAACCACCCATAGTGTAGTGGAGTTTTGGAACGCCTCTGGTACCATAAAATGGAGGTTTACTGACTTGTACACCCTCTACACCTTGAACGGGTTTTCCAAATTCTGTATCTTTCTTAGCTGTGACATATCCATTATAGGCTTCAACGGTTTTTTTCAATTCAGCAACGGGGATTTTGTAGGCTGCTGCTAATTCATCGAGGGTATTGAATTTTTTAACAACACCTGAAGCGAGTGCTTTTGCAGTTAAATCAGGAATGATTTTATCAACAGCGGCTTGATCACAAATGTTGATAGGATAGTTTTGATCCTTTCCTATGACATCAAACATCGCAAGCGAACGAACACGACGGTCAGCTAATTCATTCATAAAACGTTTACCTGTTTTTGTATCGACCGTAATACCGTATCTAAAGGTTGCATTGATGTTAAAATTAGAAGCCGTACCAAATCCTTTTTCATCTGGACTTGCCCAAGGACCCCATTGAATCCATGACATTTGAACGGGTACGGCACCTAATTCTAACGCTTTCATAATCACTTCACCCGTTGCACCTGGCTGATTTGTCGTGTCGCATTCAAGAGGAATACTAGGGTCTTGCATACTACGTAAGAAAGTGTCTCTACAAAAACCACCGCTAGCAAGAATCACACCTTTACGTGCTTTAATGTATTTGATATCTCCTGTTTTATTTTCTGCATTGTCATCTAAGGCTTTCATATCAAATTTGTAGTCTTCTCTTATAACAACGCCTACAATACGTCCAGAATCGTCTGCAATAAAATCATCAAATTTTGTTCGGTTTTTCAGTATGACATTGGAGAGTTTTTCTGCATAGCTTAACATAGGTTGAACAATCCCAGCACCACTTGCGGTGGATGTTAAATAGGTTCTAGGAATAGAGTGCCCACCAAGGTGAGAAAGTTTTTCATAATATTTTGCACCGCACTTTTCAGTCAATTTAAGCGCGTCAGCACTTCTTGCGGCAATGACTTTAAGATTATCTGTGTGGTTCATATTTAACCCTGCTTTGAGCATATCTTTGAGATAAAGCTCAATAGAATCTTGAACACCTTCTGCTTTTTGTTTTGGACTATTGACCACGGCAAATAAGCCACCGTTAATAATTGAATTACCTCCAAAACGTCCCATTTTCTCAATGACACATACTTTAAGACCTTTCTCTGCTGCGGTAATCGTTGCGGCAAGTCCTGCAAATCCAGAACCAATAACCACAACATCATATTCTTGATCGTATTTGACACCTTTTTGCTCAAGCGCACTTGCACTGAGGGTATTTTCGCCTAATGCGACCATTCCTGCACTTAGTGCTCCAAGTTTAACAAAATTACGTCGGGTAATATCAGCCATAATGACCTCCTTAAAATGTTATTACCCTTGAATTTAACTATAAAAAAATAATTAAAAAATAAATTTTATATAAGAAGTTTATGTGAAGGAGTGTCGTGGATGATAGCATTAAGAAGAAATAACACGGTAGCCATATCCTGAAACATTTTCGATAATCTCAGGATAAGTCTTATTGCGAATTTTTTTGATGCACATACGTAAGGATTGAATACTCATGCTTTTTTCTTTCCATACATAATTTTCAATCGTTAAATAATCAATGGTTTGATTGATATTGAGTACTAAAAGATGCAATAACTCTCTTTCAGATTTTGTCAAAGTAATCGTTTTTCCAACATTTTTCAACAGTTTATGTTCTATATCGTATGTGTAGTTGTTGTGTAAAGAAACGCAATGGATACAAATGTCTTTGGTCGCCATGAGAAGGGTAGTTTGTAAGTCATTAATTTGGATGGGCTTTCGCAGATAGCTATAAGCTCGTTGGTGGATACTCTCAGCGATATTTTCTGAATTATCATACGAGGTCATGATAATCACAGGTAAATGGGGTGCAATGCTATGCATAGCGGCAACCATTTCTAAGCCATTCATTTCAGGAAGATTAATATCTGCAATGACAACATCATGGCGATTTTTTTCAAACATTTCAAATCCTAGCATGCCATTATTGGCGACATCAACATGATGACAATGCAAAATTAAAGATTGTTTTAATGCATAAGATGTCATTTCATCATCTTCGACAATCAGTACATTAAGATTAGATAGTTTTTTGAGTATGCTAAGGTCAAGCATTAAATGGCTCCTTGGTATTTTGGAAATGAAAGTAGAAATGTTGTTGGATTTTGATAAGAGAGCAAAGAGAGGGTTCCTGCTAATTTTTGTGTGGCGATTAATTGGGATAAGTATAGACCATTCCCTGTTCCTTTAGAACCTTTGGTGGATTTGAAAGGTTTGAATAACAAGGTTCGCATACTCGTATGAATTCCAGGTCCATTATCTTCTACTTTGATGCGATACTCTGTTTCTGTCTCTTCAAGAATTATCTTTATGGTGAACTCTTTTTTGGTTGTGCTCTCAAGTAAAGCTTCTTTGGCATTAAATAAGAGATTTGCGATGATTTGTTGTAATTCATTTTTATAGGTTTGACACGGGTAGGTTTCTTTTTTTGTGATGACATCAATGAAAATAGAACTGTTTTTGAAATGAGGTTCTATAATGAAAAGCGTCTCGTCGAGGGCAATTTTTAAATCAAAAGTTTGTATTTTTTGTTCAGGCAAATAGAAATTCTTAAAGGTATCAATGGTGGTTGAGAGATAGTGTGTATTGGATATAGCTCGTTGAAGATTCTCCTCAAAAATAGCATCGCTTAAACACTTCATGCTCTTAAACTGCAATAAATTTCCCAGCAAAATAGAAATAGCATTTAGAGGCTGTCTCCACTGGTGCGATATAGCACCTATCATTTGTCCAAGGTCGGCCATTTTTGCTTGTTGAAAAAGAATATCTTCTTGCTCTTTTTTTTGCTGTTTTTCTTTCGTCTTTTCGGTAACATCATCTAAAATAACGATAATTCCTTTGTAGGTTCCTTCCCCATCTTTAAGGGGAGACATGATGCAGAAAAAATGGAGGAGTTCGTTATTGTAAGAGAATGAAAAAGCATTTTTCCATGTTTTTTGTTTTTGGATGGTTGCTTGTATCATTTTTTCCATACACGATTGAACCCATGGAGGTAAGTTCTGATAAAGCGGATGTTGGGTTGATAAATAATTCGTTTTTGATTCGAAGTTTGAGACTCTAAGCAGTTCTAAAAATCGTTGATTGTAGTAGGTGATGTTTTGGTTTGCATCGGCAATTAAAATCCCTTTTTCATTATGATCAATAAAATTTTGAATCAATGCTTTTGCAGAAGATAATTGTTCAACATTTTTATAGACTAAGGTATTGTATAAAAGATTTAAGAGTATAAATAAGAGTAGGCTTACGGTGTAAATGAAGATATTGATGAAAAGTTGCATATCCACTTTTTCATACACTTTTTTTTTGTCCAGTTGGGTTATGAGATAGCCATCTAAGAGTTTGATAGGAGCGTAGGAAAAGATATATTTTTCTAAACATTTGCTTGTTTCTACAAGGTGGCAAGAGTTTTTATCTAATTCACAAGGAAAGAGTTTGAAAAAATTGTTTGTATCACTGTGGACTAAAATACGCTTATTTTGGTTAATTAAAAAAGCCTTACCATCATAAGGGAGCGAAATACTTTCCATTTCTGCTTGAATGTATTCTAAAGGAAGTGTCCCACACAACATTCGTGTGGGAGTGTTACGCATGTAAAGGGGCGTACACATAACAAGACTCATTGCTTTATGACAGGAATTAAAATGTAGGGTTAGTGTATTGTCAAGCAGGGTTTTTTCATGATAAAAAAAAGTGTTTGGAGCGTGGCAGAGAGAACCTTGTTCGAGGGGAAGAAGGGTAGGCGAATAAGCATCTTGCATAAAGAGAGTCGCAAAACCAGCAAGTTTAGAACTATTGGTTAAAATTTCGTGAATACGCTTTTCGTTCTCATCTGGATGAAGCTTACTCACAAAATCTCTTGCAAGATAAAGCGAGCTCATTTTGGTCTCTAACCATTCATTTAAATGATTTGAAACATCTTTCATGGATTGAATTTGCAAATCATAAATGGTACTTTTTAAGATAGAGAGATTCATCCAATAATTAGCAATAATAAGGATAAAGAAACCTATGCTAAAGAGTAGAATCATTTTGATGTTTTTGAATAAATAGTGTTTCATGTTCATTTTTTAATATTTTTTCGCCTAATGATTCTATCGCATATTGTTTGAAATGTTATGAAAAAAAAGAGAATTTTTATGAAAAGTCTTAGAATTGAGAGAAAGAGTACGTTTTCAATATGCTACAATGAAGGAAATTGTTTGATATTTTTTACATGTAAAGGAAGAAAATGCTTTCCACTCCGTTTGAAAAACACACGCTAACGATGTCAGTTTTAATGACACCCGATAAAGCCAATTTAGCAGGTAATGTACACGGGGGTGATATTTTAAAATTGCTGGATCAAGTAGCCTATGCGTGTGCTTCACGCTATTGTGGGCATTATGTTGTGACGATGTCCGTTGATCAGGTGATTTTTAAACATCCTGTTTCGGTAGGCTCACTGCTTACATTTTTAGCCAGTGTGAATTATACGGGCAAAACGTCGATGGAAGTGGGGATTAAAGTGATTTCTGAGGATATTCAAAAAGGAACAACGATGCATACTAACAGTTGTTTTTTTACGATGGTGGCGATTGGCAAAGATGGTAAACCGACACCCGTACCTGAGTTGGTTCCTGAAACACCTGCGCAAATTAAGCGGTTTAAGGCCGCAAAAAAACGCAAAGAGATTCGTCTTCACGGTTGCGAGTGCCACGAGGAAAAACCCTGTTAGAGGGTTTTTCTATAATTCAGACTCAATAAGCGTTTGTAACTCTTTATATCCAAATTTTACCAGAGGTTTGCCATTGACAAAAAATTCAGGCGTTGCTTTGATGCCTAAGGTTTTTACATCTGCCATATCTTGAGCAATGATGGCTTCAATTTCTGGTTTTTTCATATCCTCTTTAAGTCTTTCGATATCGACTCCCGCTTCGGGTAAGAAACTCCAGATACGTGCAATGTTAGGTGTGTGTTGGCTGACCCATTGGTCTTGATACCGATAGATGACTTCTAGGGTTTCAAGGTATCTGTTTTGCAGACGAGAGGCTTCTATCATGGCGACAACAATGGAGGAGTCTTGATGAAAAGGCGCATAACGTAACATCAGTTTTAGCTCTTTGGGATGTTTTTTGAGAAACTCTTTGACAAAGGGATAAAAGTTTTTACATGTAACGCATGCTGGGTCAAAAAACTCAACAATGGTAATAGGTGCGTCTTCTTTTCCAACCACGAAGGCATGACTACGATAGAGTGAAGATTGTTGCTCGTTGGGGATGGTATGATTTGCTGAAGTATAAAGATAACTTCCTGCAATATAAAGCCCAATAAACAGAGCGAGTGTACTTAAGAGAATCCACTGTTTTTTCATTATTTTTCCTTTCGTTTTAAAACAAGTAGCAGTATAAAAAGCATAACAAACGCACTCAAAGAGAGAAATTGGATGCTGATAAAACCAAACCAGTTAATGTATTCGCTTGTGCATGAAACACCTTGTGTGCAAGGAGCCGCACTCTGTGGAATAATGCCCCATGAGAGGAAGTTATGGTAAAGGGCAAAAAAGAGTCCCGCAACGACTAAAGGCATCGCATAGAGAAAGACTTTGTTATCATTGAAGAGCAAAGCGATGAAGAGCATAAGCGCTAAAGGATACATACAAATGCGTTGATACCAACACATGACACACGGTGGAAAAAGCATCACTTCGCTAAAGAAGAGACTGCCTAGGGTTGCTATCATAGCGACAAGCCATGTGGCAAAAAGCGTTATCCATATGGATTTTGAGGGTGAAGAAGGGGGCATATTTGGCTCCAAACAAAGGTGTGGGACGTTTTTTAATCCGTCCTAAAAGGAAGATATTGTAAAATAAAAACATCAATGAATTATTAATAAAAGTAATATAAAAAGGAATCATGTGAGAGCGTTAATCAGTGTCAGTGACAAGACAGGTATTGTCGAATTTGCAAGAGATTTGGTGGAGCTTGGGTTTGAGGTTATCTCTACGGGAGGGACGTATAAACTCTTAAAAGAAGAGGGCATTAGCGCACTTGAGATTTCAGAAGTGACAAAATTTCCAGAGATGTTTGATGGTAGGGTTAAAACCCTTAATCCTATGATTCACGGGGGGATTTTACACCGTAGAGATCTACCTTTACATGTAAAAACAGCGCAAGAGCATGGAATTCTTGGTATTGATGTGGTGTGTGTCAATCTTTATCCTTTTAAAGAGACGATTGCAAAGACGGATGATTTTGATGAAATTATCGAAAATATTGACATCGGCGGTCCTGCGATGGTGCGAAGTGCGGCAAAAAACTTTAGCGATGTGCTGATTGTCACCGATGTTTTGGATTATGATGGCGTGATTGATGTGTTAAAATCTGGAAGTAATACCCTTGAATTTAGACGTTCTTTAATGATTAAAGCCTTCGAGCATACTGCAGCGTACGATAGCATGATTGCTAATTATATGAATCAGCGTTTTAACGGTGGATTTGGTGAAAAACAGTTTATCGTAGGAACTAAAGCGTTCGATACCCGTTATGGTGAAAATCCACACCAAAAAGGGGCGTTATACGAGTTTGATTATTTCTTTACGAATAACTTTAAAACCCTCAAAGGCGAGGCAAGTTTTAACAATATGACAGACATTAACGGAGCGGTGAAGATTGCGGCTTCGTTTGGGGGAGCCCCAGCGGTGTGTATTATCAAGCATGCTAATCCATGTGGTTTTGCGATTGGTGAAAACTTGCTTGATAGTTACGTGAAAGCCTTAAAATGTGACCCTGTTTCGGCATATGGTGGGGTGGTTGCGATTAATGGAACGTTAGATAAAGCCTTAGCAGAGAAAATCAATGAAATTTTTGTGGAAGTGATCATTGCGGCGAACGTGGATGAAGAAGCGTTGGCGGTTTTTGAAAGCAAAAAACGCATTAAAATCTTTACGCAAGAGAGTAAGTATTTGGTGTTGAGTGAAGATGCGTACGACTTTAAGCATGTGGATGGTGGTTTTGTATTTCAGCAGAGTGATGTCGTCCAAGATGAAGAGGTCACACAAGCGAAGTGCCTCACGACTCGTCAAGCTTCCAAGCAAGAGATGAGTGACCTTGAAATTGCCTATAAAGTGGCAAGTTTGACCAAATCAAACTGTGTGGTCTATGTCAAAGATAGCGCCATGGTTGCGATTGGTATGGGCATGACCAGTCGTGTGGATGCGGCGAAAGCAGCGCTAAGAAAAGCAGAAGATATGGGCATTGATGTCAGTGGTGCTGCACTTGCGAGTGAAGCGTTTTTCCCTTTCCGTGATAGCATTGATGCCGCGGCCGTTGCGGGTGTGAAAGCGATTATTGAACCAGGTGGAAGCATTAGGGATGATGAGGTGATTGCCGCTGCAAATGAGCATGGCATGGCGCTTTATTTTACAGGTGTGAGACACTTTTTACACTAAAAACTTCTTTAGAAGCCCCTTTCGTGGGCTTCTTCTTCAATTCGGACATTTTTTCTCTTTTTCTTGATGTAGATTAAGGAAATCCCTCCCATCTTGCACTATAGTTTCATCAAAATAACGCAAAGGATGAAACAATGACACCTATTTCTTTACATGTAAACGATGCAACGGTTCCTTTTGTCACCTATACGCATGATGGCATTGAGTATATTGAGTTTGATACTTCTATGTGTATTCCCCCTGAACCGATGGTGAATGCGATGTTGGCATTAGAGCTTTTAGACGCACCGAGCAAAAAAGTCGTAATGATTAACCATCGCTCTCCCGCGGGACTTTTAGCCAAAGTGAGTGATTTTTACACGATTGATGTCACCGAATTGGAAGGGGGCAAACAAAAATTGGTTTTCTCCTATAAAGAGGGTGTAAGTGACAAGGCTGATTTAAGTCAAAAGCATTGTGCGGGGTGAGCCAATGAAAGTTTCACTTGCCACAGAAATGGCACCGCCTTTTGTTTTAGTAGCGCATTTTTTTATCGCTGGGATTGTTTTTCTTATCTTAAGCGGACTTTTGCTTTTGGGTATGGGGTCTGATATTTTAGGCTACATGGTCTCCTCATCGTTAGCGGCATTTTCACATCTCTATTTGTTAGGGTTTGTGATGATGATTATTTTTGGGGCGATGTATCAGCTTTTACCTGTGGTGCTTGAAGCACCTATTTTTTCGAAAGATTTTGCGTATGTGCAGTTTTACATGTACGTGTTGGGTCTTTCATTAATGGTGAGTGGATTTTACGTTGATGCTCTGCATCTGCTCATTCCTTATGGTGCGGTAATTACCTATCTTACGATGCTGATTTTTTGTGTCAATGTGTTTATCACCTTTTATCGGTTGGAAGTGATGAGCGTAGTCGGGTGGTTTTTACTGATTGCTACGTTGTTTCTCTTTATCTCGGTAAGCTTAGGACTTTTAATTGGCTTGACGCTTGGGCATGGAATTTTAGCGATTGATATTGATGCGTGGATTAAAGCCCATGTACTTGGAACCTTAGGCGGCTTTGTCATGATGATTGTTATGGGGGTTTCGATGGTTTTAATTCCTATGTTTTCACTCTCTCATAGTTTTAAAGATAGTTGGATTAAAGCAGCCCTTTGTATCTATCCTTTAGGCATTGTACTGGGCATGATAACGTTTGTTTTTGGCTTAGGGGAGAGTTTTAAGTTTTTAGCGACCTTGCTGATACTGGTGGGGCTTGGTTTGTATGTGATTCAAATGGGCATTATCTTAAATCAGAGGGTGCGTAAGCAGAATGATTATTGGGTGAAAAATATCGTGTTTGCATGGATGGCACTCAGTCTTAGTGTGCTAAGTTTGGTGCTTTACATGGTTCAAGGAGATGAGTTTTTAGCCATTTTCTCAGGAGTGCTTTTCTTTTTTGGTTTTTTACTTTCGTTTATTGTCGGGCATATTTATAAAATTTTGCCATTTTTGATTTGGTATGAGAAATTTTCACCATTGGTGGGAAAGCAAAAAGTGCCATTACTCCATCAAATGGTGCATACAAAAATAGCGGATACGCAGACGTATCTTTTATTTTTAGCGGTGATGATTCAATCAGTGGGGGTTGTGATGCAAATGCCAACACTCTTTTTCGTGGGAAGTGTTACGTTGATTGTATCGTTGATATTGGTTGCTTTTAATGCGTTTTATGCGTTTAATTTTAAAATGAAGGAGAATTTAAAATGATTACAGAAGAGCACGTGTATGGAGCGATTTCAACCGTCATTGACCCAGAAGTTGGGTTTGATATTGTCTCTTTGGGACTGATTTATGGGGTAAAAGTGGATGCGGAAAATAATGTTCATGTCACAATGACCCTCTCCACTAAAGGATGTCCTTTGCATGAACTGATTCAGCAGTGGACACGAGAATCGGTCTTAAAACTTGAAGGGGTTAACTCTTGCGAAATAGAATTGGTGTGGGAACCTGCATGGAATATAAGCATGGCAAGTGAAGAGGTAAAAAAGGAACTGTGTGGCTAAAAGGTGTCTTTTTAAAAAAAAATTTAACTTTTGCCTCAGCTATTACTACTATAATAAATCAAATTTAGAAAAAGAGTAGTGCATAGAGGAGTGATTATGTTGATGAAAATAGCTTTACATGTAAAAAGATACGTATGATGTTACGAGGTATCGGTTTCAAAATAGGCTTAACGCTTATCCCTTTGTTGTTGATTAGTTTTGGTGTGTTACAATTTTTCATTGTTGGGGAGTTCAAAAAATCTTCCCAACTTCAAAGTGAAAATAACCTCGATTTGCTCAGTCAATCTGTTTTTCAAACGGTGCGAGCTACGATGAATCTAGGCGATAGAGCATTGATTGAGAAGTCTTTGCACGAGGCTGGGCAGATGAAAGGCATTAAAGAGCTGAAAATTCATCAGTCTTTAGCGGTCATTGAGACGTTTGGCATAGAAGCAAAACCTTCCAATGATGAAGCTGTTGTTTCTATCTTCAAAAATCCCCACCCTCGCAATATCGAACTTGATGATGCACAGGGGCATCGTTTACGGCTTTTAAAACCACTTATTGCAGAAAAAGATTGTCTCTCTTGTCATCCAACCTCAAAAGAGGGCGATGTTTTAGGTGTGATGGATATGACCTTTTCATTTGATGCGATTGATGATTATATTTCGCAAATTAGTTGGAAATTGCTCACTATTTTCGTGCTGTCACTTTTAATAACATCGGTTTTAATCATGCTTGTTCTTAGACGTGTTGTGGGAAATCCATTGATACTTTTACGAGAGAGGGTGAGGGATTTAAGCGGTGGAAATGGTGATTTAAGAGCAAGGCTTAATATTCAAAGCAAAGATGAAATGGGAGATATCGCTCGTTTTATCAATCTTTTTATTGAAAAAATTCACTCCATTATTCTCACCTCTCAGGGTATTTCGCATCATGTCGAACATACGGGTGAAACGCTCAATCAAAATGCTGAAAGTTTTTCAAAGAGTGTAGGAGAACAAGCTCTCCAAATCGAACGCTCCTTTGGCTTGATGCAGAAAATTGAAGGACACTTGGAAGAATCAAAACGCTTAGCCCTTCATGCGGTAGAAGATAACAGTGCCTCTTTTAATGTGTTAGAAACCATGAGCCTTTCACTCAATGAGGTCGTTCAAAAAATCAATCTTGCCAGTGAGCATGAACAGACGATGGCACAACAGGTTCAAAGTGTGGTGACTCAAACCAATCAAATTAAGTCTGTTCTTGCGATGATTAAAGAGATCGCCGATCAGACCAACCTATTAGCGTTAAATGCCGCTATTGAAGCCGCACGGGCTGGGGAACATGGACGAGGCTTTTCGGTGGTAGCTGATGAAGTACGAAAGTTAGCTGAGCGTACACAAAAATCATTAGCGGAAATTGACGTTACGATTAGTGTGATCGTACAAGGCGTGACACAGTTGAGTTCACATATGGAAAATAACGCTGAAAATATTCATTTGATTTCAAGTCATGCTATCAAAGTCGAAGCTGAAACGCTTGAGACGAAAAAGCGTACGTTAGAATCTATGGATGACGCAAAAGAAGCCTCGGCAAAAGTTGTTGAGAGTGTTCAAATGACAACACAAATGATGGAACAGATGCAAAAAACACTTGCTTTATCACACAGCAATAAAGCGATTGCTTCAGAGTTCTCTGAAATTTCTCAAAAAATGTTGCAAACTTCTCTTCAACTCGAAGAGACGCTCTCAAGCTTTAAAGTGTAATGCAAAGGGCAGTTAAGCCTTTTGCATCATTTCTACTTTTTCTTCAATCAGCAGTAATTCTTCAATCAGAGGCTCTAAAGAAGCCTCTTTTTCTTCGAGTGTTTTTGAGAGCTGTGTGAGTCCAATATTTTGGTAACACGCTGGATTGGAAAGGCAGGCTTTAATCTCTTTGATTTCATCTTCTAAGGTTTGAATCTGCAAGGGGAGTGTTTCAAGCAGACGTTGCTCTTTGTAGCTCAGTTTAGTGGGTGGTGTCTCTTTGGTTTTTTGTGTTTTTGGCTCTTCTTTTGGTGTGTATTCAGATGTTTCCATCATCTCCAGCTCTTTAATCTCTTTTTCAATTTCCAAATATTCGCTGTAGCCTTGATAACTCTCTTCGACAACCCCTTCACCTTTAAAAACATAGAGCTTTTGGGCTATTTTATCGACAAAATAGCGGTCGTGACTGACAAAAATGACCGCTCCATTAAAACTTTGAATGTACTCTTCTAAAATGTTAATCGTTGGAATATCCAAATCATTGGTCGGCTCATCCAAAATAAGACAATCCACTTCTTGCGCAAAAAGGAGGGCTAAAGCGACACGATTTTTCTCACCACCGCTTAGTACACCCACTTTTTTATTTAAATCTTCTTTTGGAAAAAGGAAATTTTTGAGGTAACCAAAAACGTGCATATTTTTGCCCTTAACATCAACTCTATCACCGCCATTAGGACAAAAAGTTTCAATGAGGTCTTTGTTTTCATCCAGCATAGAGCGTTGTTGGTCAAAATAGCCAATTTTGAAATCACCTTTATTGAAAACACCGCTATCCACACTTAAATCCCCAAGGAGAATTTTTAAGAGTGTTGATTTTCCCGCTCCATTTTTCCCCACAATCGCAATACGGTCTTTTTGTAAAATACGGGTTGTAAAATCACGAATGAGAAGTTTATCGCCAAGTTTCTTCTGGATATTGTACATTTCAAAGAGCATTTTTTGTTTGTTTAGGATTTTCTCACCGTTAAAATTATGCTTTTCTCTCTCCAGTTCTAGTTTAAGTTTTTTCACCAAAGAGGGATTTTTTTTCGCATTTTCACGCAGTTCAAATACACGCTGTTTTCGACCTTCATTACGTTTAAGCCGTGCTTTGACGCCACGACGCAACCACTCTTCTTCGCCTTTGAGGTATTTGAGAAGATTTTCATGCTGTTTTTGAAGGGAGAGAATTAAAAGCTCTTTACATGTAAGATAATTTTCATAGCCTCCCTCAAAGCTACGCAAACTTCCCTCATCAATTTCAATCGTTCGAGTCGCCAAATGGTCGATAAAATAACGATCATGCGAGATAAAGAGCAGGGTAAATTTTCCCTTTAAAATCATCTCTTCTAAAAACTCAACCATGTAAACATCCAAATGGTTGGTTGGCTCATCCAACAATAAAATATCGGGCTTTTGCAAGATAAGCCCAGCTAGGGTCACACGGCGTTGTTCTCCTCCGCTGAGTAGATTGACATCGCTGTTTTCAAACTGTTTGAGATCAAACTCTTGTAAGACTTTTTCAATTTTTTCATCCAAACTCCATGCGTCGTGCATATCTAAAAACGTGGCAAGGTGGCTTTGTTCGTGTAAAAGGGCGTCATTATGAAAGTTTGATTCAAGCAGTGTTAAAATTTCATCGTAGCGAAGTTTGGCGTTTTTAAGCTCTTTTAATTCCTCTTCTATCGCCTCTTTGACATTCATACCCTCTTTAAAACGGGGTGTTTGGTCTAACATACCGACTTTAATATTTTTTTGCAAAATCCTTCGTCCCTCATCGGCTTCTAAAATGCCATAAACGATTTTCATGAGGGTCGATTTTCCGCCACCATTTTTTCCAATAATCGCTACACGCTCTCCTTCGTGGAGTGAAAAATCAACATTGGTTAAAATTTTCTGGGTTTCGTATGCTTTGTGTATTCCAATTAAATCTAACAGTGCCAAAGCGGTGCCTCATTTCATTTTTTGGGCGTATTATACCATGATGTCTTAGTGCACGAAAAGAGGAGGGAATGTCTATCACATTCCCTAAAAGCAAAGGATTTAAGAGCGGAATTGGTTGAGTTTGAGGTTGAGATTTTCAGCCAATTTAGAGAGGTGGTCTGCTGCGGAAGCTATCTCTTCAACACTTCTAGCGTTTTCACTGGTAATTGCATTGATATTAGTGACCATATTTACGATTTTGTCAGTATCTTGAGCTATTTTTTGTGAGTTGGTGGCACTGGTGGTGACACTTTGAACACTGGCTTGCATGACTTCAGTTGTCCCTACGATGGTCTTTTCAACCCCACTTGAAACGGTGGAGAGTCTTTGGATATTTTTAGCATTTTTGTTCATCTGCTCTGAAGAGTCAATGATGGATTGGACGATGATATTAATCGTTGCGTTAATCTCGGTTAAAGAGGATTGGGTACGTTCTGCTAACTTTCGCACTTCATCCGCAACAACGGCAAAGCCACGTCCATGTTCACCCGCACGTGCGGCTTCAATGGCGGCATTGAGTGCTAAAAGGTTCGTTTGGTCTGCGATATCGGAGATGACGGTGAGGATTTGTTTGACCTGTTCAGCATCGTGGCTCATTTGCTCTAGCTTTTGTGCTAAGGCGCTTTGTTCATCACTCGCAGATTCGACTTCGTTGCGAAGGGCAATGACTTCATGCTTAGCGTCTTCTAAACGTATTTGTGCTGTTGAAATTTCTATTTTCATCTCTTCAGAGAGTTTGCTGGTCTCTTGTACAAAGGTTTTAATGGTTGCAATCTCTGAAATGGTATTGGAAACGATGGTAGAGCTTTGCTCTGCATTACGTCCAATTTGCATACTTGTGGTACTGAGTTCATGGGAAACCGAAGCATTTTCATTGGAAGAGTGTTTGGCATCGACGATGGTATGCTCTAGGGCTTCAACCAAATGGTTAAAACTCTCAACAATTTCTTTAATTTCATTGGTTCTGTTATAAACAATGCGGAATTTCAACTCTTTTTTCTCAACAAAATGGGTGATGCTATCTCGAATAAGATGAACGCCCTCTAGGATATTTTTACGAATCATATACCCCACCACCATACAGGCAATAAAAACTGCAAGGGAGAGGAGAATCATCATCGTATTGGCATTATCTTTTGCAGAAGCTGCCTCTTTTGCTTTTTGCTGGGCAAGTTCTTGGTTAAAGATCATATGCTTATCCAAAGTTTGGGTAAAGGCTAATAAAGAGGGGCGGTTGGCATTAAGCATTTTTGTAGCTTCTTGTTTTTTATTGTCTAAGGAGAGTTTCATTACGTTTTCTAAGATAGTATAAGCTTTTGCAAGAGTTTCTCTATCTTTTGCAAGGAGTGTTTTATCTTCATCGTTAGAGAGCATAGTTTCGTAGCTACTGAGCCCTTTGTCGATCTCTTGTTTGACTTTTTGAATCGCCTCTTCTTCTTTTTTCATACTTTGCATATCTTCAGCAGAGATGTGTTCCCATATATCGAAGCGTAAACTAGCACCGTTTTGCATCACTTCATTGAGTAGGTCAATACTAGGTAAAGAGTTAATATTGGCATAGTTTGTCTCCTCATAAACCGTATTCATTTTACTAAAGCCTATAAAAAAGACACCAAAGATACCCAACGTCATAATGAAGAGCATCATATACAGCTGTTTAGAAAGATTCATAAAAACCCCTTTTTTGATTGAAGATAGCATTTTAATCTCATAATCCTAATAAAAGACTAAACCCTTTTACATGTAAACTATTTTTCTAGGCGCATTGTAACGTTTGAGTGTTGTATATGTGTTACATGATTTATCAAATATTGAAAAAAAGTTGCTATGATTTCACCTTATTGAGATAAAGAAGGATTGTAAACGATGGTATGGATAGTGATTGCGCTGTATATGTGTTACAGTGGCATTAGACTTTATGTTGCTTTGTTGGAAATAGGGCATGTGAAAAAGGCTAAAGCATTGCCACCTGTTATTCTCTCTGCACAAAATTATGAAAAAGCAGCAGAGTATAAGATAGCAACACAAAAATTTGCACTTGCAAGTATTGTGTATGAAACCTTGCTTTTTATGGGCTGGGTTGGCTTTGGTATTGCTTTTGTGAATGAGCTTGTGGTTTTAGAGAATGCTTTGTTGCATTCAGTTGTGGTTGTCATGCTTTTTATAGCGATGAATTATCTCTTGATGCTCCCTTTTGAGATATACCAAACGTTTGGGTTAGATAAAGCGTTTGGTTTTTCAACGATTGATGGTCGTACCTTTTTGTTTGACCAAATCAAAGCTGCTGGAATGTTTTTGGTTTTTGGCGGGGCATTCTTTTGGGCGATGAGTGCGATTATGGCGTACTTTACCTACTGGTGGGTGTATGGCTTTTTGTTCTCTTTGGGGGTTATTTTATGTATCAATATGATTTATCCTATTTTTATTGTCCCGATGTTTAATAAACTCACCCCTTTGGAAGATGAGAGTTTAAAAAGTTCTATTGAAGCGCTACTGAAACGTGCGGGGCTTAAGAGCAGTGGGGTATTTAGTTTGGATGCAAGTAAGCGTGACAATCGGCTTAATGCCTATTTTGGAGGTTTAGGAAGTTCCAAACGGGTGGTGTTGTTCGATACATTGATAGCTAAACTTGAAAAACAAGAACTTCTAGCAGTCTTAGGACATGAGTTAGGACATTTTAAGCACAAAGATATTCTTAAAAATATCGCCTCAAGTGCGGTGATGTTGCTTGTGATGTTTGCACTCTTTGGCAATCTTCCTCAAACTCTTTTTGATGCTTTACATGTAAAAAAAGAAGCGGGAAGTGTCATGATACTTTTTTTATTACTCTCCCCATTGGTTTCGTTTATCTTTATGCCACTTTTTGGACTCGTGAGTCGCTACAATGAGTATAGGGCGGATGCGTATGGAAGTGAGTGTGAGAGTAAGGAGGCATTGTGTTCCGCACTGGTCAAACTTGCCGATGAAAACCGAAGTTTTCCTTATGCGCATCCTTTGAGTATTGTGCTTTATTTTACGCATCCTCCATTGTTACAGCGTCTTGAAAAATTGGGAATGCCTCTATTAAAGGGAGATGCGTGAAAATTAAAGAGATTTTGCAGATGGGGGCTGAATGTTTAAAAGAAGTAACTCCTATCCCTCAAAAAGAGGCCATGTTACTCTTAGGCGAAATGCTTCAAAAAGAGATGAGTTGGCTGGTTGCGCACAGTGATGATGAGATGATGCCAAATGAGTGGTGGCACAGTGCGCTTAAAAGACGTGCACGGTATGAGCCTTTAGAGTATATTTTAGGAAGAGCCTCTTTTTATGACAGAGAATTTGAGGTCGATGCACGTGTGCTCATTCCTAGACCTGAGACGGAAATTTTGGTGGATAAAGCAGTTGAACTTGCCAAAACTCTGCCCAAAGAGGCACATATTGTTGAGATTGGATGTGGCAGTGGGATTATTAGTATTATGTTGGCTTTGATGCTTCCTGATGTTAAAATCACAGCGGTTGATATTTCAAACGAGGCGTTACATGTAAGTCAGAAAAATGCTGTGAAACATGGCGTTTCAAAGAGAATCGCATTTGTGCAGGGGAGTTATTTGGATGGTGTATCTGAGCCTATTGATATGATAGTCTCTAATCCTCCTTATATTGCAAATCATGAAGCTTTAGAGGAAAATCTTTCCTATGAGCCATCCCTAGCACTTTTTGGAGGAGTAAGGGGTGATGAGATGTTGTGTCATATTATGGATCTTTTTTGTGAGCGGAAGGTTAAAGTGCTTGCCTGTGAAATGGGGTACGATCAGCGTTATGCCATCATGGATTATGCCAAGCAAAAAGATTTGGTGGTAGATTTTTATCAAGATTTAGCAGGGCTAGATCGTGGATTTTGGATAAAGGAGAAGAGATGAAAGGTTTGACGTTGCTCTATTTGGGGTTATTGGGAATTGCAATTGGTGTAGAAATTGCGGCGGGTGCTTTGGTTGCTCCTGTTATTTTCTTTCCCCAAGACTATTTAGGGGAAGGTGTTTTAAGCCATTTTCAAAGTGGAATTTTAATGACGCAGGTTTTTTTAAAGATGAATATTTTAATAGGTTTTGTCGCACTGTATAGCATGATTTATGAAGTACAAGTGATGATGATGCGCAAGAATTTTGATCTTTTTTCTCTCTTGAGCTCTTTAGTGGTAACGATTGCTACGGGACTTTTTCTTTTTTATTACACTCCGTTTATTGTTCATGCACAACATATGGGTGCTGAGCAGACAGCCACAGAAATTTTTTATAAGATGCATAAACAAAGTGAGTTGGTGATTAAAATCTTAATGATTGCACAGTTAGGACTTTTTGTAAGGCGAGGATGGTTATTAGCAAAGCGCTAAAAAAGGGGAGATAAGAAGCGCAAAGCTTCTTATTTTTTTTTAAGAGGGTTGGGTAAAAGTTAGTCCATTTGATGGCGGATAAAGGTTGGAATGTCAAGATAATCATCTTGTCCTTCATAGCCACCACTTACTTTTTTCATACGTAAAATACGCTCTTTTTTAATTGCTTCTTGATTGCTATTGAGCATTTTAAGCTCTTTAACTTCTGCTTTATTTTCAAAACCTGTTGCTACAATCGTAACTTTGACACTGTTCTCTGCCATATGATCATCGGTTGTTGTACCAAAAATAACATCCGCATCTTCATCCGCACAATCCATAATAAGCCCCATCGCATTACTAATTTCAGTAATAGGGTAGGTTGGAGGGATGTGGAAATGAACGAGTACGCCTAAGGCTCCATTGATAGACATATTATCAAGCAATGGTGACTCAATAGCACTTTTAATCGCTTCCATCGCCGCATCTTCACCAGTACTCTCACCAATACCCATGAGTGCCATACCACGATGACTCATAACCGTTTGAACGTCTGCAAAGTCAACGTTAATGTCACTTTGTCCAGAGGAAAGCACGACTAAACTCATACCGCCAACCGCACGGCTTAAGACGTCATCAACGATTTTAAAGCTATCTTTAATACCAAATTTTGCATCCACAATCGAGAGCAATTTATCATTGGGGATGATTACAATAGAATCACTCTCTTTGCGAAGCTCATTGATACCAATGTCTGCAAGTTTAGCTCTTTTTTTACCTTCAAATAAAAATGGACGTGTAACAACCGCAACCGTTAATGCCCCCACTTCTTTCGCTGCTTGTGCAACGACAGGTGCTGCACCTGTGCCTGTACCACCACCAAAACCTGAAGCGATAAAGACGATATCTGCTTTTTCGAGGGAACTTTTAATCTCTTCATAACTCTCTAATGCGGATTCACGACCCACATCTGGGCGCATACCCGCACCCAATCCTTTGCGACCTAATTGGATTTTTGTTTTTGCTAAACAGTGCTCAAGGGCTTGTGCGTCCGTGTTTGCAGCAATGAGTTCAATGCCATTAACACCTTCTCGTACCATGTGGTTAATCATATTACCACCGCCACCACCAACACCGATAACTTTAATTTTAGCCCCATAAACACATTTTGTTTCTTCTATGCTAAATCCATTCATCCCTCTTACCCCTCTTAAAATAATTGTGTTAATCTATTCCATAGTTTAGAGCCAAACCCTTCACTATGTTCTTCTTGGATATTCGCAAGATCTTTGAGTTTTTCCTTTGCGTTCTCCACAGGAAGTGCTGTTGGTGTTTCATTTTCTTCTGGTAGATCATCATCAAACAAGGTTTCTTGATGATGATGACGATTTGGTTCTATTGTCTCATTTTTATAGCGTAACTTTTTATTAGAATCAATCTCATAGGGCGTAAAATACCCCCCACCGTATAAAATGAGACCAATCGCTGTTGCATAACTTGGATCTCTGAGTGTCTCAAAGAGTCCATCAACATCTTTAGGTTTGGCAATACGAATAGGCATATTATCAAAAATAGCAGAAGCCAATTCTCGAATCCCTTCTAATTTTGTCATACCACCTGTTAAAACAACACCCGCACCAATTTGTTCTTTAAAACCACTGTCTTCAAGTGCTTTTGCTAAAATCATAAGGGTCTCTTCAACACGTACATAAATGACATTAGAAACAATGTTGAGCGAGACTTCATGGGTTGAACCATCATCACCAATAACAGGAAGTTCGATAAGTTCATTAGAATTTCCCTTTAGGGAGCCATAATTGATTTTTATCTCTTCTGCTGCGCTAAGGGGTGTGTGTAAGGCTGTTGAAAGGTCATTGGTAATATTGAGTGAGCCTACACCTAAATAGTCATTAAAACGCATCGAGTTACCCGCATGAATCATAATATCACACGTTGCACCACCCATATCAATAACGGCAACACCGAGTTCTCTTTCATCATGATTTAATACGGAAATAGCTGAGGCATAACAGCCTAAAACAATGTTATCAATTTCAACACCTGCTGATTTGACTGCTTTTTTAAGATTGCTCAGCGATGATTTTTGTACAGTGATAATATGTACTTGAACTTCAAGACGTGCTCCATTCATTCCTAATGGGTCTTCGATAAACTCTTGGTCATCGACTTTAAAGTTGTATGGAAGTACATGGAGTTTTTCATATTCATTAGGAATATTGGCATTGTGGTCTGCCATTTGCATCGCGCGATTAATTTCTTTAATGCCAATATCACGATTAGGAATATTGACAATACCGCTACTATCAACACTTTTCGTGTAAGCACCCGAAATAGAAACAATCACTTTTTCGTATTGTGTTCCAGCAACTCTTTTGGCATCATTAAGCGCACTGCGAATCGATTTTGAAGCGAGGTCAATATTAGTGATAATACCTTTTTTAAGACCTTGAGACTTCGAAATACCTGCCCCTAAGATTTTAATGTCACCATCATCGTTTTTTTGAGCAATAATAGCGCAAATCTTGGTTGAACCAATGTCAATACCTAAAATTGTAGTGCTCAACTATTTTCCTTTGTAATATTGCTCGACTTTATAAGTCGCAGCGAGTTTCTTAATAAGATTTTGGTTTAACTCTTTTTGTTTCATTTGTGAAACATTATCACTAATCAAACTAACATGTTGTTTGATTTTATCAGAGTTAAGCAACTTTTGTTCCAAAATCTCGTAAACAATGGCTTTGTCATCAATAATTTTATAACCTTTTTTGGCTGTGTTATCAAAAACGTGACTTAAAAACTCTGCGCTTTTCGCTTCATTGAGTCCAGCGATTGATTTGACAGAATCTCTGCTAACAAAACCAATATCGTTACCTTTAAATTGTTCTACTTTTGCGTGTGCTTTTTTCTCTAAAGCTTCTTCTTTAAGTGTTTTTAAGAGGTCATTTGAAGCCTCTTTTTTTGCCATTTCGTAAGACATCGGTTCAGGAAATTTGATCTCTTTAACACGGATAACAACATATTGGTTATTGATAATGACAGGTTTTAAGACTTCATCTTTGGCTGCAATTTGGATTTTATCCATTGGGAAGAGGCTGTCTGTATCATACACAACTTTTGTTTCAGTGGCATTTATTTCGCCTTTTTTAAAGGCTAAAAAACTCTCCAATGCACTTTTTTTATCGTTTTTAAGACGTAAATCAATGGCAAGTTTCTCTTTCGCCTCTTCAAAAAGCATCAATTTTCCATCGGCATGTTGGTAATTGTGTTTTTCTTCAGCATAAAAGGCTTCCAATGTCTTGTCATCAAAAGGGGTTTTTGAAGGAGGCAAGTTAAGCAGTTCAAGGGTATAACTTTTTTGCGTTAAGTAGTTTGCTTTATTTTTTTCCCAATAGGCTTTGATTGCCTCTTCGTCTGCGCTGACTTCATTGGCATTTAGGCTAATAGTCTCAATCGCAAGACGATCTTCCATAAAAAAGGCTGAAGCAAACATCTCAATCTCTTTATCAGAAGCGGGAAGTTTGAAAATATTTTCTAGTTTGGTATGTAAGATTTCTTTGGCAAGTTCATGCTCATAATCATTGGGTTTAATGCGGTTTGATTTCAAAATAGTATAGTAGAGTTCTTTGTTGAAAACACCATTTTCTTGGAAGTTTGGATTGTTTTTAAGACGTTCCATTGTCTCTTCTTTACTCACCAATAACCCTAATTCATCTGCGTAGTTTAGCAGAAGTGTTTGATTGATTAAGCTACTCATCACAATTTTATCTAAACCCATTTGTTCTGCTTGTTCTTGGGTGAGTTGTCCTTGAAGAAGGTTGTTGTAAAAATTGTAGTGACTTGCGTAAGCGGATTGAAATTCTTGAACGGAGATTGTTCTATTTCCTACTTTTGCAACGGATGCTGCTCTGTCTTGATTTAAATCATAAGCCCCCCATCCAACAAAACCAGCACCGACAAACGCTATTGTACTAATCCAGATGGTGACCACTAGGTATTTTTTGTGACGTTGCATCCACGTAATCATTCTTACCCTTTGTTAACTTTGTATTTTGTTATAATTCTAGCCGTATAGTTATTAAATAACGATAAATTCGCTCTCATTTCCTAACAAAAAAGGTTTATTCACGTATGAAAAAAGATTGTTTAATTGAAGAAGATTTGAAATATATTTGGCATCCATGCACCCAAATGAAAGACCACGAGACGCTTCCTCTTGTTCCCATCAAAAAAGGAGAAGGCGTTTATCTGTATGATTTTGAAGATAACGCTTATATTGATGGTGTTAGTTCATGGTGGGTTAATCTTTTTGGGCATTGTCATCCCTATATCAATCAAAAAGTAAAAGAGCAGATTGATACGCTTGAACATGTGATATTTGCAGGTTTTACGCATGAACCTATCATTCAACTTTCACAACGTTTGTGTGCGCTTGCTCCAAAAGGATTGCAAAAGTGTTTTTATGCGGATAATGGCTCTAGTGCGATTGAAGTGGCACTTAAAATGAGCTTTCAATACCATAAAAATAGAGGCGAAAAACGTCCTTTTTTTGTCTCCCTCTCTAATAGCTATCATGGCGAGACCATAGGCGCTTTAGCCATAGGCGATGTCAAACTCTATAAAGAGATTTTTGAAGATATTTTACTCCAAACCCTACAAGCCCCCGTTCCAAAAGATCAAAGTGAAGAGGCCGCTCGTGAGGCAGCGCTGGGGCTTGAAAAAGTGTTTCAGGCGTATGAAGGAAAAGTTGCTGCGTTTATTATTGAACCCTTGGTGCAGTGTGCGGGGGGAATGCATATGTATCATCCACTCTACATCACACTTGCTCGCAAACTGTGTGATAGCTATGACATTCACCTCATTGCCGATGAAATCGCTGTTGGCTTTGGGAGAACAGGGAAAATGTTTGCGTGTGAGTATGCAGGTGTTAGTCCTGATTTTATGACACTCTCTAAAGGGCTAACGGGAGGTTATCTTCCTCTCTCAGTAGTCTTAACCACGCAAAAGGTTTATGAGGCTTTTTATGGTGATTATGTAGAATTTAAGGCTTTTTTGCACTCCCATAGCTATACAGGAAATCCTTTAGCGTGCAGTGCGGCCAATGCAACGTTAGATATTTTTGAGCAAGAGTCTATTTTAGAAAAAAATGAGGAAAAAATAGCGTTTATTGCTGAGCAATTAGAGCGTTTTAAAGCACTTCCTAACGTACAAACTATTCGTCAAACAGGCATGATAGCAGCGGTTGAACTTAAAGAATACCCCATTGATTTTCGGGTCAATCTCAAAATCTTTGAGTATGCCATGAAAAAGGGAGTCATCCTTAGACCTTTGGGAAATATTGTCTATTTTATGCCCCCTTATGTTATTACATGTAAAGAGATTGAGCGGATGATGGATGTGGCGTATGAGGCGATTGTAAGTGTTAATGATTTATAATAAACTTCTTGCAAAACTCATTTTGTAAGAAGAAAAAGCACCAAAGGTGCGTGGGCATTCCGTCTAGGAAAACCCAGTGTTAACGTAGCCTTTAGAGCTTTGCTTTAAAGGTGTGTCAAGAGTTCTGTAAGAACTCTAATAAAATAGACATTTTAACGAAGGATTTTGCGTGAACATTCCCCATATTCCCGTACTTTTAGAAGAGGTTAAAGCGGCTTTTTCTAATATCTCTGATGGCGTTATTATTGATTGTACGCTTGGATATGGCGGGCATAGTGAAGCACTTTTAGAACAAAATCCACATATACGGCTAATTGGGTGCGATCAAGATGAAGAGGCATTAGCGTTTAGCAAAAAGCGTTTGGAGCGTTTTGGTGAGCGTGTTATGTTTCATCATGGAAATTTTGCCTCTGTTATTGCTCAGTACGCACATTTACCGATTCGTGGTATCTTAGCGGATATTGGGGTTTCTTCTTTGCAACTCGATAAAAAAGAGCGTGGATTTGCTTTTGATTCAGAGGTGCTTGATATGCGGATGAATCCCCATCAATCACTGAGCGCTTATGAAGTGGTTAATCACTACACAAAAGAACAACTTGAGTTTATTTTTAGGGAATATGGCGAAATTCATGCGTATCAAAAGATGGCGCAACTGATGTGTGAGGCACGCCTCAAAGCGCCTATACAAAGTGCTAAAGAGCTCTCTTTTCTTGCTCAAAAAATACCAGGTAAAAAGAGTATTCACCCCGCAACACTTCTTTTTCAAGCGATTCGTATCGAGGTCAATAACGAATTGGGTGTGTTAACACAGCTCTTAGAGAGCATTCAAAACGCTGGTTTTACGCAGTGTATCGTAGGGATTATTTCGTTTCATTCCTTAGAAGATCGTATTGTGAAACAGACCTTTAAATTTTGGAGTCAAAACTGTATCTGCCCGCCACACGTCATGCGTTGCATGTGTGGTAATAACCATGCGTTAGGAAAAATTATCAGTAAAAAGCCCATAGAAGCTTCACCTTTAGAGCTTAAAAAAAATCCACGAAGTAGAAGTGCAAGGCTTCGTGTGTTTAAGATAGAAGGGTAAAAATGGACGATAAAAATGAGCTTTTAGAGCAGTACGATGCGGAACAAAAAATTGAAAAAAATCTTGATTTTCGTTTTTTATTGTTAATCTATTTGGTCATGGGCGTCGGATTTTTAGTGATATTGCCAAAAATTTACATTAAAAATCAAATTTATTATATGAGCCGTGATATCAATAAGCTTTATGGTGAATACTCCATTCTCAAAGAAGAGAACCGCATTTTAAAGCAAAATTTGGAAAATATGCGCTTTAAAAACCAAATTTTAGACACCATTTATATCGAATAATACGTTTTACATGTAAAGAATTTTGAGGAGTGAGCATGCCACAAGAGATGGTAATCATAGCTGTTTTAGTCCTATTTCTAGGAATGATGGTGGCTTTTGGCTTTTGGATGAAAGCGTTGTTAGATGGAAAAGAACAGGCTTTGCGTGACATGTACGTAAAATTTGAACAGTTGAGTGCGGAAAATTTACGTTTAAACATGCATAACGCCAAACTAAACGCTGAGATAGAAGCACAAAAAGAGGGCAATGCCAGACTTAAAGTTGATTTGGATGAGCAAGGTAAAAAGCTAGAGTTAAAGCTCAATGCTATTATGGAAACGCACCTAGAACACAAACTCCAAAAACTCGATACTGCCTCCACAAAATCGCTTGAAACGCTTCTAAAACCGTTTAAAGAAAATCTCGATACCTTTAAAAAAAGTGTAGAAACCTCCCAAGAATCGAGCATCAAAAAATTTGCAGAACTCTCCAAAGAGATAGAACTGGTCGCAAGGGCTGGGATGAATATCTCCAAAGAAGCGGAAAACCTCACCAAAGCCTTAAAAGGCAAAAAACAAGCGCAAGGCAGTTGGGGTGAGATGATATTGGAGAGTGTTTTGGAGTACTCAGGACTTATCAAAGGGGTGCATTACGAGACACAAGAGAGTTACAAAGATGAAGAAGGGCGCACCAAACGCCCCGATGTGGTGATTAAGCTCCCTCAAGAGCGCACCATTATTATCGACTCAAAAGTCTCATTGAACAGTTACGATGAGCTGATTCGAGCGCAAAGTGATGAAGAGAAAAGCATCGCTTCTAAAGCACTCTCTTTGGCGTTTCGTGAACACATTGACACGCTTGATAGCAAAGACTATGCGCATTATAAACAAGGAACGCTTCAATACGTTTTTATGTTTGTGCCCATTGAGGGAGCCTTTTCTGTGGCAATTCATGAAGACCCAAAACTCTACGAATATGCCTTGCGTAAACACATCGCCATCGTCAATCCTTCAACGCTGACCGTTTCACTTCGTACGATTTATCTCTACTGGCAAAGCGAACAATCCAGCACTCTAGCTTCAAAGCTTTTTGAAGAAGCAGGGAAGATGTACGACAAAATGGTCGGCTTTGCGGAGAGTTTTAAAAAAGTGGGAACACAGCTTCAAACCCTCAATAATAGCTATGAGAGTGCACACAAACAGCTCAGTGAAGGTTCTGGCAATATCTTAGGACGTGTGGAGAACTTAAAGCGTTTGGGTGCAAAAGCAACCAAAAATCTTAAAGATGCGAAGATAGAGTATCAAGATTTTTCAACCGATATGGAGCTGATTGAAGAGAAATAAGCGTTACATGTAAAGGTTATTTCTCGAATAAAATAGCAATATACCGTTTTGCCCACAATCCAAAAATAATCAACCATAATCCCGCAACACTTAAAATGGCGTGAAAATAACCATACGCAGGGAAGAGTCCCGCCATAATTCTAAGAAGCGTCATGACTTGAATCAGCCCGAAAAGGAAAATCGCATAGGTATCCGCTTTGGGGATACGCCCTGAATGTCCTAAAATGACTCGTGTCCCAAAGCCTATGAGAACGGTTGTAAAATAGCCAAGAGCCAGTGTGTGTAGAGGAGATTTTTCTACGTAAATGGGCGCTCCTAAAAGAGCACTAAAGTCTTGAATGACAAACAGCCCAAATCCCACAGGCACCCACCAAATCGAGAGAAATAAAACCCATAAAATCGCAGGAGCTTTTGAAAATGGCAAGTCCCATTTTATAAGCTCGTACGTAATTACTCCAAATAAAAACGCATCTGCAACAAACGCATTGAACTCTAAGGTTTCAAGAAAAACTTTGCTGAGCAGTCCTAAAAATAAGACACTCAAAAAATGAGGGCTTTTGTGAATGGTATAGCCTAAAACAGCATTTGAAGCAAAAAAAGGCATCATTTTTTGTGAAACACTCATAACAATAAAAAAGGTATAAAGATAAAAACTTACCCCTAAAGCAGCCGCATACAAAGGCAAAAAAATATCCATCATAAACAACAGTTGTCCTGCAACGCCAGAAGCAAAACCAACCAACATCCATGTCGTATCTTTTTTATGAGTCACACGACTTTTGGTTTGCATATCAAGCAGTAACAAAAAGAGTTTAAGATAGCCTATAAGAATGATACCAATAGGCGCTAGTAGAGCGATTTCTGAGACAAAGGATAGTCCTAGAAAGAGAAAAGCACTACCATTGATAAGCCAAACGATAGGCAAATACTCTTTTTGAGAAACTGGAGGCATGGAGAGATAGCGTGGAAATGTTGTCAGTAAAAACCCTGCAAAGAACTGTGTAAAGACGATAAAAATGAGTGTGTACGCATGGTAAAGCTTTAGTGCTATTTCTACATGTAACAGCCCTCCATAGTTAAGCCCTAAAAGAGCAATAAAGAGAATACTTTGAACAATCCCCGCAAAAAAGAAGATGCGATGGGGGTGTGCTTTTAGGTTCTGGAAGGGTGTTGTTGACGAAATATGTGTTGTAAAAATCATTGTAAGCCCTTAGCGCATTATGAAAAGGTATCGTATCTTATTTTTTGGTCAAAAAACCTTGACTTAAGTCTAGGGATTGATACCATTTTGAAATATTTTTAATGGTGTACTATAAATAGCGCTAGAATGAGTCAAAATCTTTACATGTAAGAGGAAAACTCAAATGGAAAAGCAAAATGTCGTTCTATACACTGACGATTTGGGGCACGTGAGTTTAGAAGTTACTTTGGAGCATGAGACTCTTTGGCTCAATCAAGCTCAGATAGCTGAACTATTTGGCACAAAGCAACCAGCTATATCAAAGCATTTAAGCAATATCTTTAAATCAGGAGAATTGGATAAAAATTCAGTTCATTCCATTTTGGAATATACTGCCAACGATGGGAAAACATACGAAACATCGTTTTATAATTTAGACGCTGTGCTCTCTGTTGGATATAGGGTTAATTCTAAAAATGCAACGCAGTTTCGCATTTGGGCAAGTAAAATCCTCAAAGAGTATCTCATCAAAGGTTATGCCATCAACCACCAACGCATCAACGCTCAAAGCCTGAGTGAACTCACCGCCACGATGGAGTTAGTGCGAAAAAGCATCGAAACAAAAGAGCTGAGTAGCAACGAAGCCAAAGGCTTGCTTGACATCATCAACAACTACGCCAAAACATGGGCATTGCTTCAAGGCTACGACTCAAATGCACTTCATGCGCTACAAGGCAAATGGAGAACCAAAGATAAACGATAACGCTTTAGTTTCATTAGCACTTTTGGTAGCATCAAGTGACTCTTCGCAAAAAGAGTTGATGGTTAAACTTATCGTCAATCTTTTAAGTGAAACAGACTAAAATACGTTTACATCTAAAGATGATGCTAAAGAAATGAATGGTTTTCTTATTTTAAAAAAAACTTAAAACAGTAAAGGTTTTATTATGGATTTTTTAGTTTATATTGATAAATTTTTAGTCTGGTTGATGCAAAAATTAAAACAGTTACATCTTTTAATTATGAATAAAATTAGTTATGGCGTAACAGATAATCCAAACAAATATGAAGCATTAATTCCCAATGAAAATGCAGATGAAGATGGACAATATTCCCAAGCGTTATTATATGCACTAAAGACACTCAAAGTAAACAACATTGCTATTTCTGGTGCTTATGGTTCAGGAAAAAGTAGTTTTTTAAGAACCTTTGAAAAAAAGAATGACGTAGATTGGAATTATCTTCATGTTTCGCTAGCGACATTTAAAGACTTAACAGGAAAAGTTCCCACGGATGAGGATAAACAACTTGTCGAAAAAAGTATTTTACAACAAATTTTTTATAAGGAATGTGACAAAACTATTCCCTATTCACGGTTTAAACGAATCAAAAATCTTAAAAAATCTTTTCTTATTCTACACGTAGTTGCCATAGTTTTTTTCTTATCTTATGTTTTTTCAATCTATTTTCCTACCAAAGCAAGTGCCTTTCTTCAGGTATCACAAGCTGATTTTATTAGCGCATTGAATGAATCTAAAATGTTATTTTTGTTCATTGTCTTACCCATAGGCTTGTATTATTTTTATCAATTTATCAAATACCTATCAAATTTAAAAATAAGTAAATTCAATCTCAAAAATGGAGAAATGGAAGTTGCTAACAAAGATAAAGCTTCCATCTTAAATGAACATTTAGATGAGATTTTGTATTTTTTCCAAGTGACACAGTTTAACGTGGTTGTCGTTGAAGATTTAGATAGGTTTGACAATACAGAAATTTTTATAAAATTGCGAGAGCTTAATACACTACTCAATAATTCAAAAGATGTAGGACGACGTATTATCTTCATATATGCAATTAAGGATGATATGTTTATAGATAATAAAGATCGAACGAAATTTTTTGATTTTATCTTGCCTATTATCCCTTATATTAATTCAACAAGCTCTTACCAAAAAATGAAAGAAAAATTTAAAGGTGAAAAGGTTAGTGATGATTTTTTAAGAGATATTGCACTTTATATTGATGAAATGAGGCTTTTAATCAACATTCACAATGAATATAAGTTGTACAAAAATAAAATTGGAAATTCTGAGTATTTTTCTGCTGAAAAGCTGTTGGCGATGATTATATATAAAAACTTTTATCCCAAGGATTTTGCATTGTTGCACAAGGGAGAAGGTAGTTTATATACAATTTTTAGTAAGAGATTAAGTTGGATTTTGTCTTTATCCAATGATGTTACACAAAAGAAGCATGAGAAAAACGATGAAATAACTAAGAGAAAAGAGTTGCTAGCACAAGAGAGACAAAAAACTGTTGAAGAGCTTCGGATGGTGTACCTTCTTAAAATTTATCAAAAAGTTGATTCTACGCAGTTTAATATTAATAATAGTCGATATTTTAATATATCAGATATTTCAAATCAAGTACAAGCAAACATATTTGAAGAGCTTATAAATACTCAAAATATCGATCGGCGTTATTCTTTTGCTGATATTGAAAAAGATGTTAATAATACGCATACGTATAGAGAAAGAGAAAAGCTTATATTAGAAATGAGCGATGAAAAGCTGGAACTTTTAAAAAAAGAATTGGAAGTACTTTCCGCTGAAGAGCATAAAATTAAAAAGTATTCTATTAGTGATCTTTCTAAAACAACAATTTCAGACGAAATTTTTTTGGTAATAAAAGATGAATCTCTCTTAAAATATCTTATTCGTGAAGGGTATATCGACGACGAGGATTATCATTGGTATATTTCGCACTTTTTTGAAGGAAGTTTGACATACAAAGATAGAGAGTTTGTCCTAGCTGTCAAAGATGGAAAAATGTTTCCTACTGATTTTGAATTAACCAATAAAAAAGAGATTGTTTTGCATCTTAAAGAGAGCGAATTTAACTCCAAAGCAATCTTAAATTATAACTTAGTGGAGTATTGTGTTCAAAAAAGAGAAGAGAACTTCTTAAAGGATAAGTTTGGCTCGTTATTTAAAAAGCTAGCAGATGAAAGTGAGGAATCACGAGAGTTTGTTTTATCTTTTGTATTAGTGACGGTTGAAAGTGCTTTTTTTGTTAAAAAGATAGCTACTCTTTGGAAAAACTTGTGGTTTTATATTGCTAATGAAAGCAATGTAACTCAAGAGAAAAAAGAGGAGTATTTTAAACTTTTGTTTCAGTATTTAAGTGTCAAAGAACTTGTTACCCTTAACATTGAACAGTCATTAAAACTATATCTTCAAAATAACGAAACGCTAGAGAAATATACAGAATCTGATAATAAAAAATTTCAAAGCCTCATTGAATCTCTGAATGTGAAATATGGTTATATCGAAAATCCAACAGATAATCCACCGTTGTTTAATTTTATTTATGAAGAAAATCTTTATGCGCTTAACGAAAAGATGATAAATCAAGTTGCCTATGTAAAAGGTAAACCTGAGCGTGAACTTTCAGAAGCGTTAAAAACAGCTCATCTAACGACCCTAAAAACGACTTATGCTTCCAAGTTGGTTGAGTACATTGGACAAAACATCAATGAATACATCGAAAATGTCTTCTTGAAAATAGAAACAAATACGCAAGAATCTGAAGATGTGGTTATCGAATTACTCAATAACGAGGACGTTAAGAAAGAAAATAAACTAAAAATTATTCAAAAAGAAGTAGTCCAAATTGAAGATGTTTCAAAATTAAATGATAAAGAAATTTGGGAAAATGTATTTTCTCTTAATAAAGCTACTCCAACATGGGATAATGTTTTGTACTACTATCAAGAAGCAAATGAGTTAAATAAGACGCTTACTGATTTTTTTAATGAAGAAGAAAATTATAGTGAACTCTCAAAAAACAAAATGAATAATGAATCAACCTTTACACAAGAAGTATTACAAAGATTTTCGGAAGTGATTTTGTTATCAAATGAAATTTCAGATACTGCGTATGAGTTTATCGTAAAAGGCATTTGGTTTTTTGGATGGTCAAATTTGAAAATAAATAATTTGTCTGTGAAAAAAGTTGATATTTTGTTGGAGAATAAAAAATTAAAATTGGCACAGGAAAATCTTGATAATTTAAGAGAATATTGTGTTGATAAAGTCATTGTGTTAATAGAAAGTTTTAAAAATGAGTTATTGGAAAAGATAGATGAATTTGAATTACACATTAGTGACTATCAACAAATTTTAAATTCTCAAAAATTTACTGTGGATGAAAAATTATTTTTTATGGAAAAAGCTGATACATCAGTTTTTGAGAATCAAGAATTAGCAATAAGTACAAATAATCTTTATATTAAAAATTCAAAACAAATGCCAATGGCTTTATTTGAAGTCTTATTTGAAAAAAGTGCTTTGAAAGAATCTTTGGAAATTTTAACATTACACATACCTTATTTGGAACTTGAAAAGATAAGTGAATATCTCACTCAACTTGATAATCCATATTCTGATTTAAGCCAGAAAGGGGCAAAACCAATAGAATTTGAGGCTAGTGACCTCAATCAAGCACTAATTGAAGCGTTAGACAATAAAAGGTATATTTCAACAAGTTCTCTAAAAAAGAATAAAATTATTGTTAATAGAAAAAGAGCTTAATAACGTTTACATGTAAACATTTCAAAGGAGCAAAAATGCAGTACAAACTTATCACAGGTGTTGATGATTCAAAATTTTGTGCGAGGATTACGAAGTTTTTAAATGATGGTTGGAAATTACACGGAAACCCATCGGTGACGTTTAATGGGCAGAGCGTGATCGCAGCGCAAGCGATTGTCAAAGAAGATGACAAAGACATTAAGGCGTGTGGGTTTACGAAATAGAGCTTTACATGTAAAGCTCTTATTGTTAGTCTATACTCTCAAACAACTCAGGTCGATACTCAAAGTGCATGGTGTCGTAGTGGTACCATCTACCACCCCAAATAAAGCCATGTTTTTCAAAAATATCAATAATCTCTTTGGGAAATTCGTTCTGAAAGGCGTAGGTTTTATCCCATTGCCAGTAACGTGAATAGCGTGTTTCTAAATCAATAGCGATGCCGTAGCTGTGTGCGCTAAGACGATTTGTACCTGCAATTTTTCGGTAGTAGTAAGTCCCTGCTGGATTTATCAGGTATTTCATATATTTTTCAGGTAAGCGGTCAAGTTCGTCGGAGATTTTTTGCAGTTGCGCACTTGCGTTTTCATTTTGGTTAAATTTGAGTTTTTTCCCACCGTGACTCTGTAGCCATACCACGTCGGTTAAGTTTTTTTCTATCTCTTTTTTACTCTCGCCATAAAGTTTTTTCAAAAACGCATCATTGCGAAAGCGACCTGGGTCGTCATTGAGGGCTGGGGGTGCGATAGGTGCAAAAGCGGGATACTTCCCAGTAAACATATCTTCAATGTCCGCATTTTCAAGCAATTCATTAAAGCTTTTTTCTTTTTTATCATCATACGCAAGGCTACTTCCATCCATAAAATAGACGCTGTTGTCTTTAATATTTTTAACACTAGGGTATTTGTACACGAGGTTATGGCTTGTGGTTTTTGTAGGTTTAGTGATACCCTCTACACGGTTGATAAGCAGTCCCGCTTCTGGCACATTGGGCTGATTCGCCCCCACATAAAGGTCGGTAATGACGGCTTTGCCGATGATATTTCTTCCCTCTTTTCCATTTTCTAGGGTACGAACACCCCAAACATTGTGCATGACAAGAGGTTTACCTTCAAATTCACCTGCGTAGAGCATAATGTGACCTTTGAGGTAGATAAGACTTAAAAAGGCTATACCGTTTTTTAAGATCATGGCTTCTTTTTCCTTTGGTGACAAATCTTTCAGGGAGATATACTCTCCAAAACTCTTCTGAGCGGCTGAATTTCTGGGTATCCACACCCCAAAAGGGGCTAGAAAATCACGGGTCATGGCAGAGCAATCACGATTTTGCAAGTATCCACCCCAACCATATTTTTCGCCTAATAGGGTTGAAGAGAGTTGTTCTACATTCTCTTTTGAAAAAGCAATAGGTACAGGTTTGGCAAAACTTTTTGGAACAAAAAGAGTCATTTTATACGCTCTATCCGTAACATCTTTGGTGTAAATGAAGGCATGGTAAAAGTTCTCATCTTCCCCTTCAATAGGAAAAAGTGCGCCTACTTTAGCGTAAGTGACAAAGTGTTGTTGGGCGTTATAAAGAGGCACATTATCGTGGATGATAGCCACTTTGGGTGCTTGAAGGATGGCTGTACGCTCCATTGCCTCTAGCCAAACAAAACTGTGACTAGGAACCCACCCCGCCGCAAAAGAGCTCTCCACATACGCCCACGCTCCATCTCGTGAGTAGTGTGATACAAAAATGGGTTCTGCAATGTGAATTTGCGAGGTTTGCAAATAATCAAACGGATACCCCTCTCCTGGAAGGGTGGTTTTTTTAAAAAAAGGTTTGTGAGTTGGGAGGGAGCGCATTTGCTCGTTTTGCGTCATCATAGCATAAGCATTGACACTGCCATACGCTTCAAAATTGGTACTTTTAATGAGCGTGTCTATCTCTTCATCGCCGATCAGCTGTAAATTTTCACCATAGTAACGCCCTTTAATGCCATAGGATTTATTCGCCCATGAGGCGTCTTCTTTTTTATGTGTTAAATGCGTTTTAAACCACGGTTTATAGTAACGGTAGGTGAAATCTTCCTGCGCAATAGTGTGTGGTGCAATGTTTTGCGTTAATGCATCTACCCGTTGCGGATAAAGAAGTATCGCTTGGGAATCCCCACTGAGTGCAGAGGGTGTTTGCGTCTGCTCTTTCATGGCACAACCACTAAGCAAAAGAAGGTTACATGTAAAAAGAAATAGCATGCGGTATTGCACGGTTTACCCCTTTATTTTGGTACGTGCTATAATAGCAAAAACAACTTAGGATACCCATTGAGCCTTTCGTTAAAACTCATTGAAATTTTACAAACACGCCATGTGTTGCTGACAGGCGGTGCGGGTGTTGGCAAGAGCTATCTTGTCGGCGAGGTCGTGACAAATCTTCGAAAAATTGGCAAACAAGTGGTCGTTTTAGGAAGCACGGGCGTGAGTGCGGTGAATGTCAATGGTCAAACGGTGCACAGCTTTTTTGCTTTTGGCATTTGTGCTCATTTGGATGAGCTGATGCGCCATGACCGTTATGCCAAAGCGAGGCTTTCTGAGATTAAAAAAGTGCTTGCACGGTGTGATTTGCTGGTGATTGATGAGATTAGCATGGTTTCAGCGGATTTACTCGATATGATTTATTACCGCCTGCGCAACAATGGTTTTGAGGGCAGTATCCTTTTTGTGGGTGATTTTTTTCAACTTCCACCTGTTTCCAAAGGCAAAGAGGGCTCTTTACTCGGCGGTCTTGAGTATGCGTTTGAGAGCAGTGCATGGAGTGCGTTTAATCCTAGGGTTGTAGAGCTGACCAAAACAAAACGAACGCAAGATGAGCGTTTTTTTGAGCATTTGCGTTTGATTCGAAAAGGGACATTAACGCCAGAGACACTCTCCTATTTGGAAGCTTTGCGTGGCAATGTGAATGTTTGGGAGGCGGAGCCTACGGTTTTATTTGGTAGAAATAAAGAGGCGGAGCTTTTGAACATTCAAAAATTAGCGCAAATCAAGAGTGAACCCATCCTCCTTAAAGCCAAAGAAAAAGTGCACGAAAAATCTTTACATGTAAATAAAATCGAAGGGTGGAAAAATGCCCTTCCTGTACCTGCGGATTTAACCCTTAAAGTGGGAGCAAAAGTGCTTTTTTGTACGAATAAATGGGGCAAATACTATAACGGTGAGCGGGGCATTGTGCATGCCATTGATGAAAAAGAGGTGGTGGTTGAAAAAGAGGGTGATTTGGTAAGAGTGGAGCGTCAAGAGTACACTCTGCATGAAAACGTGCTTTTAAATGGCGAAGTGCAGGATAAACCCTTAGTTTCCCTTGAGCAGTTTCCTCTCAAACTAGCCTACGCTATTACGATTCATAAATCTCAGGGCATGAGCATCGACTCACTCGTATGTAACATCAACACCATTTTTGAAAAGAGCCAATTTTACGTGGCTATTTCACGATCACGCTACCCTGAGGGGCTTTTAATTGACTACCAATACGCGCGTTTTGCTGAGCATGTCAAGCGGTGTGTTCAGGTCTCGCCAAAAGTAGGAGAGTTTTACGAAAAATCGGAGATTTTATACATAGAAGAGATGCCTAGCGATTCACTTTTTGATGGCTTTTGACGATTTACATGTAAAGAACAATGAGGAGGTATTTATGAATCTTAATGCAACCTACAGCAGTACATCAAATGCTACATACAGTGCAAAGTCAGCTGTGACAGTGAGTGAAGCACAAGAGAAAAATCTTAGTGCCAAGGAGATTGTTAATGGCTACATTACACAGTACATGGAAGAGGTGCTTGTAGAGGCTAAAAAAAGCTTTAGCTCACAAGCCGATACCTTTCGTTTGGCAGATATTGGCTACACGGGAAAGCCTTTAAGTGAATTGAGCCAAAGTGAAGCATCAGAGCTTGTCTCCGAAGATGGCTTTTTTGGCATTGCTCAAACGAGTGAGCGCATTGCCAATTTTGTCATTGGTGGTGCGGGAGATGATATGCAAAAACTGCAAGCAGGACGAGAGGGAATGCTCAGAGGTTTTGCGGAAGCTGAGCAGATGTGGGGTGGAAAATTGCCTGAAATTAGCTATACTACGATGCAACAAGCACTCGAAAAAGTGGATGCCAGAATTAAAGAACTTGGCGGAAATGTGCTTGATACATCCGTCTAAAAAGGCAAGTATGCGATACATTGTTTTTATCTTTTTATCTTTACATGTAAGCGTGTTTGCTGAGACATTGGCGTTAGAGCATTTCAACGCCAATGTCTTTTCAAAGCTTGATAAAAGACCTGTGGAAGTGAGCGTAAGTTTGGTATTTGAGGGCAATGAGATTAAAAAGAGTGAGCATAAAGCCGTTGATGCGTTAAATATCGTTATTGGAAGTTATTATGCTGAGGATTTGGTGACTTCTAGGGGCAAAGAACTCTTCAAATCGACCTTAATTGCCTATGCGAAAAAAACACATAACCTCGTTATTGATGCTCTTTACATTAAAGAGTTGAGTATTAAAACCAATCCTACAACGCAAGAGATTATTGAGGCGATTAAAAAAGAGGCACTTTTTCAGCAAAAAAGTAGTGCGCCTAAAACTACCCAACAGCCTCAGCAACACGCATCTCCTTCACAACCTTTTCAACCACTCAACTTAGCGCCACCCCTTCCAAAACGTTCACTTCTTCCCGATGAAAATGCCGTTAATTTTTAAGAAGAGAGATGCCTTCAGGATGCTTTGAAAAGAATATGTTAAAATCGCCTATTATTTACTAAAAAGTGTGGAAATGAAGAACTTCGAAATTGCCAAAAGTGTTTTTAAAGATAGCATTGATACTTCGTTCTATTTTGATAGTACGAGTGCGGAATTAGTTCGTAAAACACTCATTGAGACATTAAAAGAGAAAAAGCATGATGTGCTCTTTCTTTTGGGTGAGCCAGGGGTTGGAAAAACGCACACGCTTTTGATGCTTCATCACTCTCCACTTTTCGTTTTAGAATCTGTTTTTATGGATAATCCTTGCTTTGAGTGGCATGAACTTTTTTTAAAGCTTTATACCCTTAAAGGATTACCCTTTGATGAAACAGAGGCACAAGAGGTACATGAAGTATTTTTATATGAGTTGTACGCAGAAGAGAAGTGTACGATTTTCATTGATGAGGCGCAACTTTTAAGTGAACGCCAATATGAAATACTCGCACGATTAGTGCGTTTAAAATCTTTTCAATGTGTTTTTGCCTTGCATAAAGAGGATGAAAAAAAAGTTCTTTCACAGCCTTTATTGAAGCCTTTTGTGGCAAAGAGTATTGTTTATGGAATGTTGCATGAGCGTGAGTTGTACCGTTATCTTCAAGCGCAGTTAATGGCACATTCGCAAGGTGAAATTGCTTTAATGTTTTCAATTCGTGATGCCAAAAAAATTGCTCGTTATGCTAAAGGTAATTTTCGTACGATTAAAAAATTTTTCTATGCGCTTTTTAAATTGCTTGATTTTGCTCAAAAAAATGACAAATCTAAATACACAACCATTAACCGATGTGTTTTAACCATGACGGCATTGGACATAGGAATCATTCGTGACGCATAATCGATTTGAAGAACTTGAAAAACGTTGTAAAACGCTCTATAAAAAACAGTTGCTTAAAATAGGCGCTGGGGTAATTGGTGTTGGCGTTGTGTGTGTGGGAAGTATATTATCGTTAAAGCAAACACCGCCTCAAGAGGTTTTAGTTTCTCAGACGCTCTCTTTGCCTCTGAGCGAAGAAGCTCAAACGCCAAAGCCTCATGAGCGTGTAGAGGATGTGAATGAAACGGTTGTTGAAGTCGTAGAAGTAGAAAAAGAGCCTGAAGCATTCAACGAGCCTGTTTTATTTTTAGCGCCACACTTCACCCCTAAAAAAAAGGCGAAATTGCCTCAAAAAGAGATAGAAGCCGCCAATCATCTTTTGCATACGGAAAGAGTGCTGATGAACCATTTTCAGCAAATGTCGAATTATGAAAACGCGTATGCCTTAGCCCAATTTTATTTTGAGCAAAAAGCGTATTATGAGGCGATTGCGTGGACAAAAAAAGCCAATAAACTCAATCCTAACAGTGACGTAACATGGCTTATTTATGCAAAATCCAAATTTGCTTTGGGTGAAGTAGAGGTTGCTATTGATGCTTTAGAGCGTATTTTAGAGTATATCAAATCCAAAGAGTTACAAGAGCTTTTAGAATTTTACAAAGGACAACAATGAAACTTTTGATTGTAGTGAGTGTTTTTGTATGCCATTCTCTTTATGCTTATTCGTATAATGATGTCTTAAAAGATTATCAAGCGAAGCGTTATGAAAAGGTGTGTTCAGATGGAGCGGAGTTTTATCTGAAAAATGAGCGCAATGAACAGATTTTGGTTGCTATTGGCGATGCGTGTGCGAAAGTGGATGCCATTCAACCCTTAAGTTATATCAGTAAAAATCTTATTAGCACCAAAGAGTACCGTGAAAGTGCCTCCTACTTTACAACCTTAATGCTTCAAAAAAAGCTTATTTATCAATTTATGCATGATGCTATCAATCTTAAAGAGCTTCTCCTCCCTCGTACCGATCACGTGCTTTCTCGTGTTTTTGAGGAGCTCTCCAAGGGAAATTATAAAGTTGTCGAAAAGCGTATAGAGATTGGTACACCGCAGATGAACTATCTTTTATGGTTGAGCGATGATGAACCTAAGCGTGTCTACATTGATGAGCACAAAGAGGGTAAATTGGTACAGCGTCATTGGTATTTGTAAGGGATTTACTTTGTTTTAGGCTCTTTTTGACTAGAATGCGACCTCAAAAATTTTTCTAGGATAGTTATGCCTCTAAGCCGACTTAATACTGAACAAAAAAGTGCTGCTACAGCACCATCAGGTTACAATCTTATCATTGCCAGTGCGGGAACGGGGAAAACCTCGACCATCGTTGCAAGGCTAGCGTATTTATTAAAAAATGGCGTTGCACCCTCAAAAATTTTGCTATTAACGTTTACCAATAAAGCTGCCGCTGAGATGATAGAGCGTGTGAGTGCTTTTTTCCCTCAATCCATCACCTCGCAAATTGAATCAGGCACGTTTCACGCCGTGAGTTACCGTTTGCTTAAAAAAATGGGCTCAAACATTGTGCTTAAACAGCCTAAAGATCTTAAAATTTTACTCAAAAGCATTGTGGAGCGAAGGCGATTTGACCACATTGAATCAGGTGTCAAAGCGTACAGTGCGCAGTATTTGTATGATTTGTTTTCACTCTATCAAAACAGCACCGTCACACAGAGTTTTACGCAGTGGCTAGAGGAAAATGACAGCGAACATGGTGTGTTCTTTGATATTTATGAAGATATTTTTGAGGAGTTTCAAGCCTTAAAACGAGAGTTTGGCTATGTGGACTTTAATGACTTACTCATCTTTATGCGTGAGGCGTTGAAGAAGGAGCATGAACTCTTTTTTGAAGAGGTGTTAATTGATGAGTATCAAGATACTAACACCCTGCAAGGCTCACTCATCGATGCGTTTCGCTCCAAATCACTTTTTTGCGTGGGGGATTATGACCAGAGTATTTATGCGTTTAATGGCGCAAATATCGATATTATTGGCTCGTTTGCCAAGCGTTATGAAGGGGCGAATGTTTTTACGCTCAATAAAAACTATCGCTCATCCCATAAAATTCTCTCTTTGGCGAATCGTGTCATTGAGAAAAATCCAAGACTCTATGAAAAGCGTTTGGAAGTGACCCGTGATGGAGCGTTTGAAGCGCCACAACTGCTCATTTACGATGAACTGTTTGCCCAGTACCACTCTATCTCCTCGCTCATTAAAAATTCACGTAATGCTCACGCTGATATTGCCGTTATTTTTCGCAATAACTCCAGTGCCGATGGCATTGAAGCCACCTTAAGAGAGCAGGGCGTTGCGTGTAAACGTAAAGGGGGCATTAGCTTTTTTGACTCTGCTGAAGTCAAAGCCATGCTGGATTTGGTGGGAGTCGTGGTCAATCCTAAAGATATGATGGCGTTTATTCACACCTTTGAGTATGCTAGAGGTGTGGGAAGCTCCCTCTCCAAAGAGCTTTTTGATGGCTTGTTTAAACTAGGAGAGGGCAATATCTACAACGGTTTTTTTCATCCCAAAGCAGGTGTTGAGGAGATTTTTAAGAAACGTCCTAAAAACCACCAGTTAGGGCTTTTTGATGATGTGTATGATCTAGGCAGTGTAAGTCGTTTTTATGATTTGGGGTTTGAAGAGCAGTTCTTATCGAACCCCATTTTAAAACACCCTCGTTTAAGCATTGATGGTGCAAAGTTTTTGCACCAGTTTTATAAATTTATGAAACATGCCACACGCATTAAGACCCCACAAAGTCTTATCAATCACGTCTTAAGCTCCGAAGTGTTTAGCGCCATGGCTGAAACCCTCTCGGTGAAGCGCTCCATTAAAAAAGATGGTAGTGTGGATGAGAAGCAAAAAGCAGAAGCTCGCTCTCGTATCTTTCGTAAAGGGCATTTGCTCAAAGATTTGGCAAGTTCGTATGCTTCTAGTGAGCGGTTTTTAAATGCGCTAACGCTGGGCAGTAATGAGATGAGTGAGGGCGAGGGGGTGAATTTGCTCAGTATTCACGCCAGTAAAGGGCTTGAGTTTAAAGAGGTTTATGTGATTGATTTGATGGATGGACGCTTTCCTAACCGTAAACTGATGCAAAAAGGCGGAAGCCTTGAAGAGGAGCGACGCCTCTTTTACGTGGCAACCACACGGGCAAAAGATATGCTCTACCTCTCCTATGCGAAGTATGACAAGATTAAGAAGATCAGCTACACGCATTCACCCTTTTTAGTTGAAGCGGGCATGGTACAATAGCCTTTTTCATAACCTATTGAAAAAAGAGTATCGCTCATAGCACATCACTTTTCAAAACTAAAAACATCGCCATAGCTTTGGCTATGACTCAATTTTGAGTTTTAAAAATTAACGCACTCTAAGCAAACTCTTTATCTTTTCAAAGGTTATAAAAATGACTATAATTTTTAAAGCCTTACCTTATTTAAATGAGATAAAATAACTCCTAAAAAGAGAGGGGTTTTTTATGCACACCAATGAATTAATCCATGAGGATTCTCCTTATTTACTCCAACACGCTCACAACCCCGTCCATTGGATGGCATGGAGCGATAAAGCGCTACAAAAAGCCAAAAATGAAAACAAGCTGATTTTTCTCTCCATCGGGTATAGCACCTGTCATTGGTGTCATGTGATGGAGCGAGAGACCTTTGAGGACGAAGTGAGTGCAAAGCTGCTCAACGACTCATACATAAGCATCAAAGTCGATCGTGAAGAGATGCCAGATTTGGATAAATACTACCAAGACGTGCATTATCTGCTCACCAAACGCAGTGGTGGTTGGCCGCTGAGTATCATTATGACACCCACACAGCAGGTTATTTTTGCAGGAACATATCTGCCACCTCAAAGTATGCAAGGACGCATGGGATTTCGTGAACTGACCAGTTTCATCAAAGGTAAGTTTGACGATGATTTTGAGGAAGTTCAAAAGAGTGCGCAGAGTATTGAAGCAGCACTTAAGCAGTATGAGCGCAGTTTTGAGCAAAAAGAGCACATTGATAAAGAGCGTGTTTTAGAAGCGTTTGTGCGCAATGTCAAAGCAAGTTATGATGATGTCTCTAAAGGTGTAGGACATGCTCCAAAATTCCCACATGCTTCAACATGGAATGCTCTTTTAGATATTTACGCCCAAACCAAAAACCTTGAAGCGTTGTATATGAGTGAAGATGCACTTTTAGCCATGGCAAATGGAGGCATCAACGACCAAATCGAAGGTGGATTTTACCGTTACAGTGTCGATGAAGCATGGGTGATTCCTCATTTTGAAAAGATGCTTTATACCAATGCTGAGCTGATCGAAGTCTATGCCAAACTGTACACTCTGACACAAAAACCGCTGTTTAAAGAGGTCGTCGATAAAACCATCGAAGCGATGGATGAGCGCTTTTTAAAAGAGGGACTTTACCTCAGTGCGAGTGACGCAGACTCTGAAGGAGAAGAGGGTAAATACTTTGTGTTTGGTTTTAAAGAAGCCAAAGAAGCGCTTTTAAAAGGAGGCCTCAGTGAGGTCGAAACCAAAACCGTGATGGACTATTTTGGCATCACAAAGTTTGGCAATTTTGAACACCAGAGCACTAATCCTGTGATTACATGTAATGAAAAACCTGCTCGGTTGAATGACGCTGTTGTTATTTTAAAAGAGGAACGTCAAAAGGTAGCGTATCCGTTTATCGACACCAAAATTTTGACCTCGTGGAACGCTTTAATGATCACAGCACTTTTTGAGGCAGGTAAAATTGAGAAAGCGAAAAATGTGTTAGATACGCTTTTAAGCACGTTACATGTAAACGGCGTTTTGTACCATCAAATCGTCTTAGGTGGCAGTTTGAAAGTGGAAGCATTGCTCGAAGATTATGCTTTTGTGATTGAAGCGTTACTACGTGGCTACACACATACGAAAGAGACACATTACTTGGAATTAGCAAAAAAGTTAAGCCATGAGGCAGAGCATAAATTTTACAAAGAAGAGACGTGGTATCTCTCCGACAAAGCCTTTCGTGCTAAGGCCGTTTTGGAAGACAATAGCTACAAAAGCCCACTCTCAACGATGATTAAAAATCTTTTTGAATTGGCGAAGATTGAAGATGACACCGCACTGTCTGTTCGTGTGAAAGATATGTTGGAGAGTTTTGGCTCAGGGATTCAAAAGTATGCCCATGCGTATCCTGAAGCGGTGAGGGCAATAACGCTTTACATGCAAAGAGGTTAGCTCTCTTTTTTTCTTTACATGTATAATATTTTTCTTAGATAACATAAAGTCAACTCGCATTTCCGTTTTTGCGTAGCAAAATTGGCATATTTCTTGAATTAGATTTTACCTTGAAAACAAAAAGTGTGCCAAAAGAAACGTCGGGTTGATCGACTTGTTAGATGTTGTCTGTATCAAAAAAATCATTATCAACAGCTTTTACTTCATATATGTTTTTTGTTTGAACACCAATACCATGCTTAAACATTAGATCAACCAGTCTTTGACCATTGACCAAAATTATTTTATGACGTGCATCCTTTGCTTTAATTTTTGCATGTTCATCATAGTCTGATGTTGTAACAAAAATTCCTTTTTCAGTATCTCCACTCATTGCTCCAATAAAATTACGAATATCAGTTTCTCGAACTTTCCCATCGGTGAATCTTTTCGCTTGAATATAAATTTTACTTAAACCTAATTGATCTTCATTTATAATTCCATCTATTCCCCCATCTCTCGATTTTGGAGTTTCAACAAATTCCCCATAGCCCATTTTTTTAAGCAATAATAATACAACTTTTTCAAAGTAATAAGGATTAACATTTTTTAATCGTTCAAGCAATTCAGTTTTTACATAATTTTCAATTTGAGAAAAACCATTATCTATTAATTCTTGGGGTGTTTGATTGGTATTGGTATCAATATCATTAATTTCGTTATCTTCAGTACTTTGTACATTTCTTGTCTTGAATTCATTAAATTCTTCAAATTGTTTTAAAAATTTATTGTTGATAACTTTAGGTTTACTAGACAATACATTTTTACCACGAGTAGTAATAATAAAATATCCTCTTTTTGGATATTCAATTAAACCTGCTTTCTTTAGGTATGTTTTCGCCCAACCAACTCTATTATCAAAAATGGGTTGAGTACCACTTGGCAACAAAACGCTTCTTTGTTCGGGAGTTAAATTATATTTCGTTGAGAGTAACTCAATAATATTTTGTAACAAATGCTCATTACCATCACCAGAAATTTCTAGCAATGGCAACATTAAACTTTGATAATCAGGAATTACATTCATATATACTCCATTTTAATTAATTCCAGTAGGTTCCATCTAACTATTTATGCAAAGAACATTATATACAAAACAGTTTGATATGCACAAATAAATGAAGGATATAAATGTAGCTTTTACATGTAAGGAAAAATCCTTACATGTAAAGCATGTTTTAAAGCGCTTTAGCGATAAAACGGTTCAAACGTTTTGCAAACGCGGCGGTATCTTCTATCTTCATTCCTTCTTGAAGTTTGGCTTGATCCAAAAGCAAGAAAGCAATGTCATTAAGCTCTAAAAGATCAGATTTGGCACTTAATTTTTTGAAAATTTCATGCTCAGGATTGATCTCTAAGATAGGCTTAACGGCTGGGAGATTGTCCTGTCCCATCTGTTTTAGCATCTGTTGCATTTGGAAGTCTGGGTCGTTTTTATCGTACACGAGGCATGATGGAGAATCGCTCAAACGACTGGAGATTTTGACATCTTTGGCATCGTCTTTAAGGATCTCTTTCATTTTGACTAAAATCTCTTTGTAGGTTTTCTCATCCTCTTCGACTTTCGCTTTATCTTCTTTGATCTCTTCGTCAATGTCAGAGTTATTGACCGGTTTGATTGGGGTTTTATCGTATTCACCGACCATTGGGAAGACGATGGCATCCACTTCTTCATCAAGGAGTAGAACTTCAATGTCTTTGGCTTTAAACTGCTCAATGAGTGGAGAATTGCGCAGTAATTTCTCATTTTCACCCGTGATGTAGTAAATGCTTTTTTGATCTTCTTTCATCGCCTCTTTGTACTCTTTAAGGCTTACTAAACCATCTCTTTTTGAAGATTTGAAAAGTACTAATTCAAGCAAGGCTTCTTTGTTTTCCCAGTCGTTGTAAAGACCTTCTTTAATGACACGCCCAAAGTTTTTGTAGAACTCTAGGTATTTATCGTTCTCTTTTTCTTTGAGTGATTTAAGTTCGCTGAGGATTTTTTTCACCGAAGTTTTTTTGATGGTCTCTAGCACTTTGTTTTGTTGTAAAATCTCACGGCTGACGTTGAGTGGTAGGTCTTCCGCATCGATGATACCTTTGACAAAACGAAGGTAGGTTGGCAATAACTCTTTCTCATCGTCCGTAATGAAAACGCGTTTAACATAGAGTTTAACACCCGGTTTATAGTCCATTCTAAACAAATCCATTGGAGGAGTGGAAGGAATGTAGAAGAGGGTGGTGTATTCATATTTACCCTCAGCCTTTGTGTGGCTCCAAAGAAGTGGATCGGTGCTATCGTGAGAGATTTGTTGGTAAAAGTCTTTGTACTCTTCAGGTTTGATTTGGCTTTTGGCGACTGTCCAAAGGGCACTGGCTTTGTTGATTTGCTCGTTTTTAATCTCAGAGCTTTTTTCTTTGCCCTCATCATCATACTTTTTCACTTCTTTGTCCATAAAAATAGGGAAAGGAATGTGGTTTGAGTATTTTTTGATGACACTTTGAATGCGGTAAAACTCTAAAAATTCATCTTCATCGTCTTTAAGGTAAAGGGTAATGGACGTACCATGGCTCTCTTTGGTCACTTCAGCGATGTCATACTCAGCTCCTGCTTCACTGCTCCACATATAGGCTTTTTCTTCGCCAGCTTTGCGACTTATGACTTCGATTTTGTTGGCAACCATAAAAGCAGAGTAGAAGCCAACACCAAATTGACCGATGAGGCTAGAGTCTTTCTTTTTGTCACCACTGAGGTTTTGTAAAAATGATTTGGTACCACTTTTAGCGATGGTTCCGAGATTTTCGATTAACTCTTCTTCATTCATACCAATACCGCTGTCGCTAAGTGTTAGTGTCTTAGTTTCTTTATTGATGGCAATGTCAATACGTGGCACATAAGAAAGTGCTTTGTAGGTATCGTCGGTTAGTGTGAGGTAGTTTAACTTATCGAGTGCATCGGACGCATTGGAGATAAGTTCACGTAAAAAAATCTCTTTGTTTGAATACAAAGAGTGAATCATAAGATCGAGAAGTTGTGTTACTTCGGTTTGAAATTGATGTTTTGACATAGTCGATTTCCTTTAGTAATTGGATTTTTTCAAGTGCTTTACATGTAAAGAAAAAAGCACTTTGAAAAACCCAAAAAAGTGGTGCCATTGTAGCAAAAATAGCAAAGAGAAAAAGCCACTTTTGTGGCAATTTATTTGGAAGAAGTATGCTCTTGTAAGGTTTTGCTCATAGCATCATGCATTTTTTCATACCAGTGTTCATCCTCTTTTGGATTGATTGGGTCTAAAAAAATAACATCTATATCGCCACCATTTGCCATGAGTGTTTTTGAATCAAGCACATGACGTGCTCCAACAATGACCGCTGGCTGGACAATGAGACCTAGTTTTTCTGCTAAAATTTTAGCGCCACTTTGAAACTTAAGTAGTCTATCGCCATGACCTCTGGTTCCTTCAGGAAACATAGCAAGGATACGTCCCTCATTGAGTCTCTCTTGTCCAACTTTTATGAGTTTTACAATAGAGCGTTTATCATTTCTATCAATCGCAATCATACGAGGGGCTCTTAAAATATGCCCAAAAAGAGGAATATCCCCAATCTCTTTTTTAGCTACCCAACATAAATCCCTAGGATGAATCGCTTCTAAAGTCACAATGTCTAAGAGACTTTGGTGGTTCATAACCAACAAGGTCGTTTCTTCTGCCATCGCCCCTTTTTGGACGATATGAAAGCCAATAAGGTAGGTTTGCATTTTTGCCCAAAAACGACGAATAGTTCGTGTACTTTTTGGGAAAAGATACATCAAAACGATGGTCAATAAAACTGTCATGCTAAATTCAATAGCAATAAAAATAGCTCTAATTCTTGATAATATTTTCACGTTCTGTCCATCCAATTTTTCCATCAGGAAGTAAAATCTTGATATATATTTCTCTCTCTCCTAGTTTTTCAACTTCTAAGAGGGCATCGCTCGTATAAAAAACGGTTGAACGCTCCATCGGCAAAATCTTCATGCTACTACCGGCTTTTAGTTTGACATGATTCAGTGGATTTTGATCTAAGAAGTAAAGTCCAAGAAATAAGAGTGATAAAAGAAGATAGTACCACTTACGGTAGAAAATTAAGAGAAGGAAAAAAGTAAACGATAAAAGTGCATAAGCGATACTTTTATAAAATTCAAAAATACTCTCTTTAGGATTGAGCCCTAGTTGTGTGCTCACTTCTTCATTTTCAATGGTTAAAGGCAGTGAAATTTTAGTGAATTTATTACTCGGTAAATCAAAATAAGTAAACTCAAAGTTTTTTTGATAATTAGGAAGTACAGCATAATAATAGATGGTTTGACTGGTTCCATTATCTGAAAAAGAGTCAATACCACTTTTCGCAATACCACTGAGTTTAAAATCTTTTAAATTGGCACCGGTGGCTTCAATTTCAAGAACAGTAATGATATTTTTAGCATCAAAGGTGGTTGTTTTATATTTGTTGATAGAAAGCGTATTGGCAATGACTGCACTAAATAAGGGATCTTTCTTTAATTGAACAATGTTTGGAGTAGAGAGTTCAAGAGATGTGCTCTCTATCAATGTTTTATTTTGAACCAGAGTTACACTAAGTGTTGGCAAAAATGCTGTGGGTGCGTTGATTTTGAAATAAAACGTGTTGGTATAGGTATTGTCCTGAGATAATTCCCATGGAGCGTTGGCATTGATAATCTCAACATTTTTCGCATCCGAAAATGTTGTTTTCAGTGCATCAATTTTTGTATGGGCTACAATCGTTTTAACTTTGATAGGAAAAACTTGCCCTACATACACTTTTTTTGGGGTATCTTCAATGGAAAGAAAAAGGGATTTGGAATAACTCTCATATACACTCTCTTCCGCCAAAAGAGGCGAAAAGAGTGCATAAAAGAGGATCAAAAGTGAAAAAAGTCTCTTCATAAAATTAACTTATAAAACCTTGTAGCATTTTAATGCCATCATCAGAGCCTAAAATCGTCTCAACGGCACGTTCAGGATGAGGCATCAAACCAAAAACATTTTTTGTTTTATTACAAATTCCAGCGATAGCATCCACAGAACCATTTGGATTTTCAAGATTCCCTTTTTCGTCACAATAGTTCAAGAGCACTTGATGATTTGCATAAAGCTCTTTGAGTTCAGCTTCGTCAATATAATAACTTCCCTCACCATGAGCGATAGGAATAGTGAGAATATCCCCAATATTGCATTTTTGTAAAAAGGTATTATCATTAGCGATGACTTTAAGCGGATGGAATTTAGAAATAAAATGAACACTTTCATTTCGTTTCATAGCGCCTGGGAGAAGTTTTGCTTCCACAAGCATTTGAAAACCATTGCAAATACCTAATACCTTTCCCCCTTGCTGTGCAAATTCAATGACAGCTTTCATAATAGGAGAAAATTTTGCAATGGCCGCACTACGCAAGTAATCACCATAACTAAATCCACCAGGAAGAACGACTAAATCCGTTCCTTCTGGGAGTTTTTCTTCTTTATGAAAAACAAGAACAACGTTTTGTCCTAACTTTTCAAAAGCGTATTTGGTATCAATTTCGCAGTTTGTTCCTGGAAAGACAGCTACGGCAACTAACATGCTGGAAACTCAATGCTATAGTCTTCAATCACCGTATTTGCAAGAAGTTCATCACACATAACAGTGACACGTGCTTTTGCTTTTTCTATATCACTTTCTGCAATATCAAGAATAATTTGTTTGCCAATACGTACTTCATTGACTTCGTTGAATTTTAAAGAGCTGAGGGCATGATGTACCGCTTTGCCTTGCGGATCGAGTACGCCGTTTTTAAGTTGAATATTTACGATAACTTTCATAATTTTTTATGTCCTTCTAAAATTTTAGTGCGTTAAGATACGTTTTAAGACTTCTTCGTAAGCTACTTTAACGTTACCTAAGCCTTGTCTAAAACGGTCTTTATCTAATTTTTCATTGGTATCCATGTCCCAAAAACGGCAGCTATCAGGACTGATTTCATCTGAGAGTAAAATCGTACCTTCTGGATCAACCCCAAACTCAACTTTAAAATCAACCAGTTTAAGTCTACGTTCTGCAAAAAAGTTTTTCATAATGACATTGATTTCACGCCCTAAACGTTTGAGTTCTTCAAGGTCAGATTCACTTTTTACAAGATTAAGGAGTAAGCAGTGTTCATCATTAATAATTGGATCACCTAGCGCATCGTCTTTATAATAAAACTCTACTAATGTAAAAGGAAGAGCCGTACCATCTGCAATGCCAAGACGTTTCGATAAGGAACCTGTCGCAATATTTCTGACAACGACTTCAATAGGGATAATTTGAACGCGTTTAATGAGTTGATGTGTATCGTCAAGTGTTTTTACCAAATGCGTTTGAATACCATGTTTTTCTAAAAGATGAAAAAGTTGTGTACTAATTTTACAATTAAGTGCACCTTTACCTGCTTCATTCCCTCTTTTTTCGGCATTAAATGCTGTTAAATCATCTTTAAACTCTGAAACCAAAAGATTTTCATCATCGGTTAAAAAGAGTTTTTTCCCTTTACCTTCGTATAGTAATGCACCTTTGTTCACGTTCGCTCCTCACTTATTTTTTGATTGCAAGTACTTTGATCGCATCAACAGCACTTTTGAGTTGTAAGTCTTTAAATAGATTCTCGTGTGTAATCATCTCTTTGTCTAATTTTTGTGTCTCTTTTGTTTTTGCTTTCTCTTTCTTTTCGACTTTAGTGTCATCAACTTTTTTAAGTTCACCCTCTAAATGTTTTTTGAGATCTTTTTCTTTTAGGGTTTGTTCATTATTTTTGTGAGGCACTTCTCCTGGATAAACAATAATGTCTGGCGTAACACCTTCAGCTTGAATAGTTCGTCCACTTGGAAGATAATAGCGCGCAATGGTTAAACGAAGGGCTTCATTATCCACGATAGGAAGGACGGCTTGAACACTCCCTTTTCCAAAGGTTTTTTCACCAATAATAATTGCACGTTTATGGTCTTGGAGCGCACCACTCACAATTTCACTCGCACTCGCACTTCCACCATTAACAAGAACCACTAAAGGTGTTTTAGTAATCGTACCTGCTTTGGTAGCTTTATACTCTTCATTTTCAGATTCCAAACGTCCTTTTTGTGAAACGATAATGCCATCTTCGACGAAAATATCAACCAATCCAACGGCTTGATTGAGAAGTCCACCAGGGTTGTTTCTGAGATCTAAAATAATACCCTGTACTTTTTTGTTTTTATTAATAGCTTCTTGGACATCGCCTACGATATTTTTATCAAAGTTCACCACACGGAGGTAAAGAATGTTTTCGTTTTCGATTTTCTTCGAATAGACGGATTCAATTTTAATAATATCTCGAACAATAGCGAATATTAGAGGTTTGTTTTCTCCCTCTCTGACGATGGTGAGTTCGATGTTTGTACCTGGTTTTCCACGCATAAGATTGACGGCTTCATCAATGGTCATATTCAGTGTAGATTGTTTATTGATTTTTAAGATGATATCGCCTGCTTTAACGCCTGCTTTATCCGCAGGTGTTCCTTCCATCGGTGCAATAATAGTTAAGGCGCCATCTTTTTGGCTGATCGTAATACCTAAACCGCCAAATTCACCTTCTGTTTGAATTTTAAGGTCTTTAAAGTGTTTTTCATCTAAATAGGCAGAGTGCGCATCCAGATTATTTAAGAGTCCTTCAATTGATTTTTTAACAATTTCATCAATTTGAATGTCATCAACATAATATTTTTCAATAGTGGCTAAAACACGTGTAAATTTAGCCAATGAGGCAAGTCTACTTTTCTCTCCATCGGCACTGTCTGCTAAAAGTGTGGAGGAAAAAAACGTTGTGATACCTACAAATGTGGCAACAAAGCCAATCGTAGCAAAGGGTAAGTGTTTCATAGAATGGGTATGCTCCTCGCATGAGAGATGCGTTAGTGTCTAAAAAGGGAGATTATAGTGCAGATTCCCTAAAACTTCCATGAAAGGAGCAGAGTTTTCTAAGGATTTTAGAAAGCGAAAATGCTTCTTATTGGCTAAATAAACTTGACAACACTAGACTAAAGTTGTAGAATTATAGAAAAATACAAAGGAGCTTTCATGAACTCACTTTTTGAACAACTTACCAATCAGATGCGAGAGGCGATAGAGAGTGCGATTAGCCTTGCGTTGCATTCCAAAAATAATGAAGCCACTCCTTTACATGTAACGTGGGGACTGATTACCAATTCGGCTTCCATCCTCAATCAAGTCTTTAATAAAATGAACATTGACAAGAGTGCAATAGAACTTGAAGTGAAAAGCGAGGTGCAAAAATTGCCTACTGCTTCGCATGTTAGCAAAGAAAATATCTCACTTTCACGCACTTTGGTTGAATCTCTTCAAAAAGCAGAGGGGTTAATGAAGCAAAAAGGGGATAGCTACCTTTCTGTGGATACGTGGTTACTCGCAAACATTGAGAATGAGCCTTTGAAAAAAATTTTAGGTAAGTATCTTGATCTTTTAGCATTTAAGAAAAATCTTGAAGCGTTGCGTGGCGGTAAAAAAATAGACAAGCAAAGTGCCGATGAAAATCTCGAATCGCTTGAGAAGTATGGTATTAATCTTACTAAACTTGCCAGTGAGGGCAAACTTGACCCTGTCATTGGGCGGGATGAAGAGATTCAAAGAATGATGCAGATTTTGATTCGAAAAACGAAAAACAATCCTATCTTAATTGGTGAACCTGGAACGGGTAAAACGGCGATTGCTGAGGGATTGGCACTTCGAATTGCCCATAATGATGTGCCTTTAAGTTTACAAAATAAAAGTGTGGTCGCTTTGGATATGAGCGCTTTGATTGCGGGAGCAAAGTACCGTGGCGAGTTTGAAGACCGTCTTAAAGCCGTGATTGATGAAGTGAAAAAAAGTGGCAATGTCATTTTATTTATTGATGAAATCCATACCATCGTCGGTGCGGGAGCGAGTGAGGGTAGTATGGATGCGGCTAACATTCTTAAACCAGCTTTAGCTCGTGGTGAATTGCATACGATTGGTGCGACAACGCTCAGAGAGTATCGCAAATATTTTGAAAAAGATGCGGCGTTACAGCGCCGTTTTCAGCCTGTAACGGTGAATGAACCTAGCATTAACGAAGCTTTACAGATTTTGAGAGGGATTAAAGAGCATTTAGAAGCGCATCACAATGTGAGTATTCAAGACTCCGCATTGATTGCCGCGGCGAAGCTTAGTTCTCGCTACATTTCTGATAGGTTTTTACCCGATAAGGCGATTGATTTAATTGATGAAGCAGCTGCTGAGCTTAAGATGCAAATTGAGAGTGAACCCACAGAGCTTAGTCGTATTAAGCGTGCAATTAGTACGTTGATGGTTGAAAAAGAAGCGCTTTTAATGGAAAAAAACAAGAAGAATGATGAGCGTTTAAGTGCGATTGAAAAAGAGCTAGGCGATGCCAAAGAGAAGATGCGTTCTTTAGAGACGCAGTTTGAAAATGAAAAACAGGTTTTTAATGATATTGCAGCCATTAAATCACAAGCAGAAGCTCTGCGTAGAGAAGCTGAGATAGCGAAAAAACAGAGTGAATTTAACAAAGCCGCTGAAATTGAGTATGGCAAACTTCCTGAGCTTTTGAAAAAAGAGGAAGAGTTAAAACTCAAATGGGAAAAGATGGTGGAAAGTGGAACGCTCCTTAAAAATAGCGTCGATGAGGAGATGATAGCGACCATCGTTAGCAAATGGACGGGAATTCCTGTCAATAAAATGCTCCAAAGTGAGAAAGCAAAAGTTTTACATGTAGAAGAGTATCTCAAAAAAGAAGTGGTCGGTCAAGATGCTGCCATTAAGGCGATAGGTCGTGCGATAAAACGTAATAAAGCAGGACTGAGTGAGCAAAATAAACCTATTGGTAGTTTTCTCTTTCTTGGCCCAACAGGTGTGGGTAAAACACAAAGTGCGAAGGCGTTAGCTAACTTTTTATTTGATACCACCAAAGCGCTCATTCGTTTTGATATGAGTGAGTATATGGAAAAACATTCCGTCAGTCGTTTGGTTGGAGCACCTCCAGGGTATGTGGGTTATGATGAGGGTGGACAACTGACTGAAGCAGTACGACGAAAACCTTACAGCGTCGTTCTTTTTGATGAAATCGAAAAAGCGCATCCCGATGTCTTTAATATCTTGCTTCAAGTGTTGGATGAAGGGCGTTTGACGGATAATAAAGGTGTGACGGTTGATTTTAAAAATACGATTATTATTCTAACGTCTAACATCGCAAGTAGCAAAATTATGGAGTTTGAGGGCGAAAAACGCACCGAAGAGGTGATGAAAGAGTTACGTATGCACTTTAAGCCTGAATTTTTAAACCGTTTGGATGACATCATCATCTTTAATCCGCTGAGTGAAGATGGTTTACGTGAGATTGTTACCATTATGTTTGGTGATATTGAAAAGAAACTTGCTCATAAAGAGATTAAAGCAGAATTGACAACGACGGCTAAAAGTTTGATAGCTGAGGCTGGATTTGATCCTGTTTATGGTGCTCGTCCGTTAAAGAGAGCTTTGTATGAACTCGTCGAGGATAAATTGGCTGAGTTGATTTTGGAAGATAAACTTCACGAAGGTGAGGGGATCGTCATTGATGCAGAGAATGGAAAAATTGTAATTCGCCATTAAGAAAGAGACTTCTTACATGTAAAGAGTGTTTTACATGTAAGAAGTTATTGACAATCTTTTTCTTGCACTGAGAATTTAAAAAGTTCTGTATCGCTTAAGTCATAAAAGACATAAATAAAAATAGCTCCTTTTTTAAGAAGCATACGTGTTTCATAGTCATTGCAAAGGTAACTTTTGTTGTTTTCAAAGGTCGTTTTAATAAGCGTTCCTTTATCTGCTTTTAGAATCGTTTTAACGTGTTCGTTTTCTGAATTGATGCGATTGCGGTATTCGATAGCATTTTGAACACTCACAATATCCACAAGGGTTGTATAATCATCAAGCATCATAGGCAAATGCTCTTTGGTACCATCTTTAATAATAGAGAGAATTTTTGGGATATCTTCTTCTTTAATTTCATCTAAATCATTAGGATTTTCAGCCAAAAGTGTTGAAATAAGCGTTAAAATGGTTAAAAATTTTTTCATAGCCTTCCTTTCGTAAAATTTTACAATAAAATCACTGATTTTTTAATAGGAAAAGAGCATTTAATGGCTTATTTTGATTGGTTTTTGGCACATAATATTAAGCATCAAGAAATTGTGAAAAAGCTTACATGTAAAGGGGATGATAAAGAAGAGATAATTGCTTATTTTGCGTATGAGCATATGTGTAATGCTGAGCCACAGTTTTGCCCTTTATACGAATCGCATGAGAAATGCCATACCATGGATAATTTAAACTGCTATTTGTGTGCATGTCCTTATTTTCGGTTTAATGATTTAGGATTAAAAGAGATCAATGGAATGTGTGTGAAAAGTGAATGTTCGATTCATTCTCGAAAAGCAACATGGTTTATTTATGAAAACGTGATGCATTTAGATTGTTCACAGTGTACCATTCCTCATAAAACAGGCTTTATTCGTAAACATTTTGATCTGATGTGGAAAAATATCATGTCACATTCCCCCGTGAAGGGAGAAGCTATAGCTTCTATTTTAAAAGATCGATGAGTGTTTCTTGGCTAGGCGAAGTTGATGGTTTTTGAAGTAACAACTCTTCTTTTTCCTTATGGCATGCAACACATGCTTTTAATGCTTGATGGGCTTCAACATCTTTTTGTGCGTAAATTTTAGTGCGTGAGTGACAATCAAAACAGTCTTGTCCACATTGCCCATGTTCTGAGGGTGTATTGTGACAGGATGTGCACTCTTTTAAGATACGATGATCATTGTCATCAATGAATGGGAGCAATTTTGGATGGCACTCTAAGCAACTTCCTCCGCAGGCAACGCCATCATAAGGCAAAAAGGCAAGAGCAATAAGAAAGGCAAATTTTTTTAACACAGTAGCGACCTTATAGAATTTTTTACTTTTAAATTTCAAAGCAAAAGGTAAGAATATTAAGATGAGGAGTCATTTTAGTATTACAAAAATTATATTTATCTTAAAATAAGTGAACAAAGAACGAAGCATAGGATATCTTCTTAATTTAAGCTTATTCAATTTTAAGTAAAGCTAAGGTAAAATCCGTACCTTAAATTATTTTTTATTAAAGGACTTTTTAGATGAAAAGAACGTACCAGCCACATACTACACCTAAAAAACGTACGCATGGTTTCAGACTTAGAATGAAAACTAAAGGTGGACGTAAGGTCATTGCAGCACGTCGTGCTAAAGGTAGAAGAAGATTGGCCGCTTAAAAGAGTATGAAACTCTCAAAACAACACGAGAGTTTTCATCTGTTTATAATTATGCAAAAAAGTGGCACCATGAAGGTGCTTTAGTTTTTTATAATAATGATACAACAAAAAAAGTTGGCTTTACGGCAAGTAAAAAAGTCGGAAATGCTATTAAGCGAAATTTAGCAAAAAGGCGACTTCGCGCTATTTTTTTAGAAATTCAACACACTTTACAAGATGGTGTGTACGTTTTTGTAGCAAAAGAAAAGATAAATCATTTGTCATATGATGCTTTAAAAAAGGGTATTTTATGGTCTATGAAAAAAATGAACTGTGTTAAAGAATGAGAGTTCTCGCACTGTTTTTAATAAAGCTTTATCAGAAGTTTTTTACACTGATTGGCTATGGAAGTTGTCGGTATTATCCAACGTGTTCAAATTATGCCAAAGAACAACTTCTACACAATGGTTTTTTAAAGGCTATCTTTTATAGTTTTATTCGAATTTTAAAATGCAATCAACTTTTTGCTGGGGGTATTGATTATCCCGTTGTTATGAAATCGTTTGCATTTTCACTTCTTTTGCTTCAAAAACCTCTGCATCACTCCGTTATAATTTTTTGGTTTGTACCAAAAAACAACCGAAGTTTTTACGTTGTAAAAGCTTTAAAAACATCGAAACAAAAGGGAATCTCGTGACAGATAAACTTACTCCTCAGGTGCGTGTTATTATCGCTACAGTTTTATCATTCTTATTTTTTGCTTTTTATGATCACTTTTTTATTCCAAAAAATACCCCGTTAGCTGAAACAAATAGTTCTATAACAGAACAAGCCACACCTGCATCTTCTGCTACAAGTGCTCCTGAATTTAAAGAAGCAACCAGCAGTCAAGAAATTGCTCAAACGCCTTTAGTAGGTAAAGAAAGTCAGAATGAAGTCATAGTGAAAATCAAAGCAGCTTCGTATGAAATGCATATTGATCGATTAGGACGTATTTCAAAGTTTTACCTTAATGAATCAAAATATAAAGATGACAAAGGTGAGCGTATTCAGTTGATTGATGCGTCACAAGGTGTTTTACCATTAGAGATTCGTTTTAGTGATAAAGCAGTGAATTCAGATGCTTTTTTAATGTCTTACAGTGCGGATAAAAGTGTTGTAGAAGTCAGTGAAACAGGTAGTACGGTTGATTTGACACAAAAGCTAGGTGAAATAACTTTAACAAAAAGTATCACTTTTTTCCCATCAGGAAAGTATGATTTACATGTAAAGCTTTCAAATGCTAAAGATTACTTTATCTCTCCTGGTTTTAGACCAGGTGCGGCTATTGATAGTTATACCTTTCATGGTGCATTGATTAAAAAAGCAGATGATACGGTTCAAACCATTGCCGATGGTGATGCAAAAGGGGATGAAAAGTTCTCAAATGCACGTATTGCTGCAGCTGCTGATAAATACTACACAACATTCTTTTATGAGCTAAGCAGTGGATTAGAAACGGTTATTTTACCTAGTAAAGAGAGCAATCCTCTTTTATTTGTTAAAGGTAATGATGATTTTAAATTAAGCGGTTATGTCGGTCCTAAAGAGTATGTCAAACTTAAAGAGATTCATCCTGGGTTAACAGATGTGGTTGAATATGGCTTTTTTACGTTTATTGCTAAACCACTTTTTACACTTTTGTCTTTCTTGCACGGTATTTTTGGAAACTGGGGTTGGGCGATTGTTGCTATGACCATTATTGTCCGTTTAGTGCTTTATCCTTTGACGTATAAAGGTATGGTTTCTATGAATAAGCTCAAAGAGCTTGCTCCTAAAGTCAAAGAGTTACAAAAGAAATATGGGGATGACAAACAGAAGCTTAATATTCATATGATGGAGCTCTATAAAAAGCATGGTGCAAATCCTATGGGTGGATGTTTACCTATTTTGCTTCAGATTCCTGTCTTTTTTGCTGTTTATCGTGTTTTACAAAATGCGATTGAGCTTAAAGGTGCTGCATGGATTTTATGGGTACAGGATTTGGCGGTGATGGACCCTTATTTTATTTTACCTGTATTAATGGGTCTTACAATGTTTTTACATCAAAGAATTACCCCAACAACCTTTAACGATCCGATGCAAGAAAAAATTATGAAATACTTGCCACTTATTTTTACATTTTTCTTTGTAACTTTCCCAGCAGGTCTTACTTTGTATTGGTTTACTAACAATTTAGCATCGATTGTTCAACAGTTTTATGTCAATAAACTTTTTGCGAAAAAGCAGGAAGAACAAAAGGCTGAAAAATGATTAGGATTGAGGCATCCACACTTCAAGAAGCTTATTCTAAAGCGGCACGTGAATTATCGTGTTCAGTTGTAGAATTGGATATTAATATTATTCAAAATGGTTCCAATGGTTTTTTAGGATTATTTAAAAAGAATGCTATTATTGAAGTTCAGCGTAAGGGTGCTCACAAAAAGAGAGAGGAGAGGGATGAAAAAATCTCAACTCCGACTTCTAAAGAGTCTTTGCAACATGTTTCGATGGAGACTGTTTCAAATGAAGAGCGTAAAGAGCGTCATAAGCGTTCAAAAAACCGACGTCCAAAACATAAAAATAGAGAATCTCTCAATGAGGTTTCTGAAAAAAGTGAGGAGCTTGTTACTCCCGTTGTTATGGAAGAGATGGTTGTAAAAAATGAGATTATTGCGCAGGAAGTAAAAAACAGTTTCAAAGAGACAAAACATACACTAAGTCCTACGGTGGTTGATCAAAATTTTCATCATGAAAAACGCTCAATCAGCGATGTTGTGGAGGAAGTGAGCCTACAAATCAAACATCTTTTTCAGTACAGTTGTTTTACATTAGAATCGCCTATTGTTTCAAAATACAATGAAGATACGATTTTGATAGAATTTAGTGGGGAAGATGCTGCTTTATTGATTGGTAAGGAGGGGTATCGCTATAAGGCCCTTTCGTACTTACTCTATAATTGGATCAATATTAAGCATGGCATGAATATTCGTCTTGAGATTGCTGAATTTTTGAAGAATCAAGAAGAGATGATTGAAAAGTATTTGATTCCTGTCATTGAGAGAATTCGTACCAGTGGAAAAGGTCAAACTAAAATTTTAGATGGTGTATTGATCAAAATTGCGCTGGAAGTGCTTCGTGCAGAGTTTCCTGAAAAATATGTTGGAATTAAATCAGGAAAAGATGGCGGTAAATTTATTGTCGTCAATGATTTTAATAGGAAAAACGCATAGATACGATTGCTGCTATTGCCACAAGTTCGGGCATTGGATCGATTGCTATTGTTCGAGTTAGCGGTCCTAATGCCCTTCTTGTTGCTCAAAAACTGACACAAAAAGTCTCGTTAAAGCCACGAGAAGCCACCCTCTCTTTTTTGTACGATCAGCTCCATGATGTTGTGGATCAAGCGATTGTTATCTACTTTAAAGCTCCGCACAGTTTTACGGCTGAAGATGTCGTAGAGTTTCAGTGTCACGGTGGAAGCATGGTTGCGAGTATGGTTCTGGAAACGTTATTGCATTATGGTGTACGCTTAGCCCAACCAGGTGAATTTTCCAAACGGGCATTTTTAAATGGTAGAATTGATTTAAGCGAAGCAGAAGCGATTGCTGCACTCATTGAAACAAAGAGTGTGGATGCTGCTAAAATGTTGACACGACAGTTAAAGGGTGAATTAAAAGAGTTTGTTTTACATGTAAGAAATCTTTTAATTGAAATTTTAGCTTTTGTGGAAGTCAATATTGATTATGCAGAAGAAGATTTACCTCAAGATATGTTAGAGACCATTCAGCAAAAATTGGATGCTATTTTAGAAGAGTTACTCAAAACATATGAGAGCAGTAAACGCCGTCAAGGGATGATGCAAGGATTCAAAATTGCTATTATTGGAAAGCCTAATGTTGGTAAAAGCTCTTTATTAAACAACCTTTTAAATTATGAGCGAGCTATTATTAGTGATGTGGCAGGAACCACACGCGATACGATTGAAGCAGAGATTCGTATAGGCACGCATTTGGTTAAGATTGTGGATACGGCAGGCATTCGTAAAACAGAAGATAGCATCGAAAAAATAGGTATTGAGCGTTCTATTATGGCAATCGAAGAGTCTGAAATTGTACTGGCGCTCTTTGATAACAGTCGTTTATGCGATGATGAAGATGAAGAAATACTCTCTTTGTTGGAACGTTATCGTGATTCAAAACAGATTGTGAGTCTTTTAAATAAAACGGATTTACCAAATGCTTTTGATGTCAAGCGTTTATCAAAAGAGGTGATCTCTTTGACGTGTCAAAAAGAGACACAGAGTGTTGTAAAAGCACTACAAACGATTCTGGATCAAACGGTGTATGAAGATAGCCTTTTATTGACATCCTCTCGGCAGATTGATGCCGTACGAAGAGCCTATGAAAATATACAAACCTCTACACTGCTTCTTAATGAAGGGCAATTAGAACTATTTGCTTTTCATCTTAATGATGCTATTACGGCCATTTCTTCTATTTCGATGGCATTTGATAGAGATGAGATTTTAGATAAAATGTTTGGCAGTTTTTGTTTAGGTAAATGATTTTTGGACGTTTAGTGATTTATTAATTGTTTACCTCTCTATGATACCATGAAAAAAAGAGCCTTGTTGTGTCACCCTTTTTGTTTAAAAGATGGTGCAAGAAGTCTACTATAAAGGGTATTTATGTTAAAAACACTACTTCAAGAGTTTATTCATCGGCAATCTTCAGCTGGAATTATTCTTATCCTTGTGACACTGTGTGCGCTCATTTTACAAAATAGTTTTTTTGCAGAAATCTATACCGCTTTTTTGCATATACCAGTGCAAGTGAGTGTAGGAACATTTGGAATCACTAAACCTTTATTATTGTGGGTGAATGACGGCTTAATGGCTATTTTCTTCTTTTTAATTGGTTTAGAAGTGAAGCGTGAAGTTTTAGAGGGGGAACTTTCTACTCGTGCTCAAATTGCACTCCCTTCGATTGCTGCTTTAGGTGGAATGATAGTTCCCGCACTGATTTTTATAGCGTTTAATGCTACGGATACATTTGCAATGAATGGATGGGCGATTCCTACTGCAACAGATATTGCTTTTGCGTTAGGTATTCTCTCTCTCTTAGGAACAAGAGTTCCAGCTTCTTTAAAAGTTTTTCTTATGGCATTAGCTATTATTGATGACTTGGGTGCGATTGTTATTATTGCCCTTTTTTATACCAGTGAACTCTCCATACTCTCCATCAGTGTTGCTGCCATAGCACTGCTCGTTTTAATGCTAATGAACAAAATGAATGTGGCTAAAAAAGCAGCGTATATTTTAGTGGGTATTGTGCTTTGGGTGAGTGTTTTAAAATCAGGTGTACATGCGACTATCGCAGGGGTGTTGATTGCTTTTAGTATTCCACTCTATTCAATCAATGAGCATGGTGAGCGCTTTTCTATGTCAAAAGAGTTAGAACATGATTTACATTATTGGGTTTCGTTTTTTATTTTGCCACTCTTTGCGTTTGTCAATGCAGGTGTTGATTTACGGGGCTTATCTCCTTCTGCTGTTCTCTCCAATGTTTCCCTTGGCATTATGTTAGGACTTTTCTTAGGAAAACAGTTAGGTGTTTTTGTGTTTAGTTTTCTTGCTATTAAGCTTGGGATCGCCAAATTACCTTCAGGCAGTAATTTTAAAGAACTTTATGGTGTAGCCATTTTAACAGGTATTGGATTTACCATGAGTCTTTTTGTCAATACCTTGGCGTATAACGATACAGATATGTTTCATTACGCAGATAAATTAGCAATTTTATTGGGGTCTTTTACGTCTGGAGTGATTGGGTATTTATTTTTAAGAACGCTTTCTAAAAAAGAGTAGTCGTATGGGTTTTTTATTGCCCATACGCTTTACATGTAAACGTGTTTACTCACGAATAATGTCGTAACCTTTGGGAATATCAGCCTTAAAGAGTGTGTCATCTAAGAAAAGATTTGTGCTTTGGTTTGAGAAAAGAATCTCAACACTGTTATCCAGTTTATCTTTATAGAGGACTTTTTCAATACCGTGAGTGTTTGCCAAAATAGTATAGGTCGTCTCCATAAATTTTGTGACATAAGTATTGGTAGATATCTCTTTGGCTTCTTGAAGAAGTTGCGCAATATTGGGCGTATTTTCAAGGGTTGTGATGATGACTTGTTCTAATTCAGGCTCAATAATCAAAACACGTGTCTCATTAAAATAGATTTTTTTCTCAACAGGTTTATCATAAATCCAGAGAGCTTTTTTATCATGTGTGGCGTAAAAGACGCCTTGATAAACAATGGTTTTATTTTGGTCATTGGTCACTTTTTGTACAAAATCACTTTGAATTGTTTTAAACGAATCAATTTTGGCAAAGAGGAGTGAGGCAAGGGTGAATAAAAGTAGGGCAAATCGCATAAAAGACTCCTATCGTAGGCAATTAAGATATGGAGTTTTATCAAATAGATAGTAAAAGTATGATAAAATCATAAGTTTTATCTAAAACAAACATTGAAATACAAAGAAACATTGAGGTGAAATCGCATGATATTAAGTAGTTTGATTCGTAAAATTTTTGGCACGAAAAATGATCGTGTTGTCAAAGAACTCGCTCAGCGTGTTAAAAAAATTAATGCATTGGAAACGACCTATGAACCATTAAGTGATGATGCTTTAAAAGAGACTTTCAATAATTTAAAAAGTGCTGTACAAATAGGAAAACAATCTTTAGACGATGTTTTAAATGATGTCTTTGCTCTTACAAGAGAAGTGAGCAAACGAACCACAGGTATGCGCCATTTTGATGTTCAGATGATTGGTGGTTTGGTGCTACACGGCGGCGACATTGCTGAAATGAAGACAGGTGAAGGAAAAACACTGGTAGCAACATTGCCTGTTATCCTCAATGCGATGACGGGAGAGGGTGTCCATGTTGTCACTGTCAATGATTATCTTGCAAAGCGTGATGCGATGGAGATGTCACGTATTTATAACTTTTTAGGCTTGAGTGTTGGTATCGTGACGAATGATTTGGAAAATGATGTACAGCGTAAAGCGCAATACGATGCAGATATTACCTATGGTACAAACAATGAGTTTGGCTTTGATTATTTAAGAGACAATATGCGTTACTCTTTGGATGAGAAAGTTCAGCGGGTGCACAATTTTGTTATCGTGGATGAAGTGGATTCAATTTTAATTGATGAAGCACGTACACCTTTGATTATCTCTGGTCCTGCCAATCGAACTTTAGATGGTTATAAAATTGCAGATGGTGTTGCTCGAAAACTGCTTAAAGAGAGTGATTTTACTGTTGATGAAAAAAACAGAACTATTTTGATGACAGAAGATGGAATTAGTAATGCGGAGAAGCTTTTTGGTGTCGATAACCTTTATAGCTTAGAAAATGCCGTTTTCTCGCATCATCTTGACCAAGCGCTAAAGGCACACTATCTTTTTACAGCAGATGTAGATTACGTGGTGCGTGAGGGTGAAATCGTTATCGTAGATGAATTTACAGGGCGTTTAAGTGAAGGAAGACGTTTTAGCGAGGGATTGCATCAAGCCCTAGAGGCAAAAGAGGGAGTGATGATTAAAGAAGAGTCTCAAACCCTCGCAGATATTACCTTTCAAAATTATTTTAGACTGTATAAAAAGCTTGCAGGTATGACAGGTACTGCACAAACAGAAGCCACAGAATTTGCTCAAATTTACAATTTGGAAGTCATCTCTATTCCTACGAATTTGCCAATGCGTAGAGAAGATATGAATGACCTTATTTATAAGACAGAGCGTGAAAAATTTGAAGCGGTGATTAAAGATATTAAAGAGTGTCATAGTAAAGGTCAGCCTGTCTTGGTCGGTACGGCTTCTATCGAAAAAAGTGAACTCTTGCATGCGTTATTAAAAAAAGAGAAAGTGCCTCACTCTGTTTTAAATGCGAAAAACCATGAAAAAGAGGCACAAATTATTAAGGATGCGGGTGCTAAAGGTGCTGTTACTATCGCAACCAATATGGCAGGACGTGGTGTTGATATTAAAATTACGGATGAGATTAAAGCCTTAGGTGGTTTGTATATTATTGGAACAGAGCGCCATGAGAGCAGACGTATCGACAATCAGCTTCGTGGTCGTTCAGGTCGTCAAGGCGATGTGGGTAAGAGTCGTTTTTATTTGAGTCTTGAAGATAATTTATTGCGTATTTTTGGCAGTGATCGTATTAAAGCGATTATGGAGCGATTAGGCATTGAAGAGGGTGAACACATTGAGTCAAAAATGGTGACTCGTGCGGTTGAAAATGCTCAGAAAAAAGTAGAAGCTCTACATTTTGAGTCTCGTAAGCATCTTTTAGAGTATGATGATGTCGCCAATAAACAACGTAAAACGATCTACAATTTTAGAAATGAACTTTTAAATCCTGAGTATGATATTGAGACCAAAATCGTTGATATTCGTTTTGAATTTGTGACCAATCTTCTCTATAAAGCAGAAATTTATGAAGCTATTTCACAAAATGAGTATAATCTTGAGCGTTTAGTCTCACTTCTTAAAGATGAACTCAATGAAGATTTTGAAATTGAGAGCTTACAAAATAAAGATTTTGAAGCATTACGGGCTTTAGTGGTTGAGAAGCTCTCAGAAAGCTTTAGCGTGAAAATGTCTGTTGTGGATGAGACACAACGTAAAGAGATAGAACGTATTTTATATTTGCAAGTGTTGGATAATGCATGGAGAGCGCACTTGTACCAGATGGATATTCTTAAAACAGGTATTGGTCTTCGTGGATACAATCAAAAAGACCCTTTAACGGAGTATAAAAAAGAGAGTTATAATCTCTTTATTGAACTGGTAGAACAGATTAAATTTGAGAGTTTTAAAACCTTGCATATTGTTCAACTGCGCGATAATAAAGAAGAAGAAGAGCACCGTGCAATGGAAGAGATGATCCGTAAAATGGAAGAGGCAAATGCAAATGCTACGTTACATCATCAAAATCTTTTTGAAGATGAAGAGGACGATAAAGAGAAAAAAACAGCACGTAATGAACCATGCCCTTGTGGAAGTGGTAAGAAATATAAGCAATGTTGTGGTAAGAGTGGTCCTAAAAAAGGGCTTCTAGCGTAGGAGCTGTGCGTGCAAACCAATCTTAGTTTTTATCTTGTCAAAAAGTATTTGCGTTTTGACAAATCGCAACCTTTTATTACAGTCATCTCTTTTTTAGCCTTCTTTGGGGTGGCTATTGGATTGATGGTTTTAATGGTTGCGATGGCGATTATGAATGGTTTTGATAAAGAGTTTGAGAAAAAACTTTTTACGATGAATTATCCACTTTCTATTTATTCTCGTAGTTTTAATTTGGTTAGCCATGCGGATTTAGAGCGTTTAAAAGCCCAGTTTCCAGCTTTAAAATTTAGTCCGTATATTTCTACGCAAGTGATTGTGAAAAAAGGAAATCGTTTAGAGGGAGGGATGCTTTTTGGGGTTAATTTTGACCAAGAAGCACAGATTAATGCTATTTTAGCAGAGGCGATTGCAGGTAAGACATTAGACAAATATGACCTGATTACAGGCAGTGAGATTGCTAAAACACATCACTTTTCCGCTGAAGATAAAGCAACACTCATCTTTACGAAAAATGACCCTGGTGGGATGAGTTTGATTCCTAAAATGAAGCGTTTTAATTATCAAGGCTCTTTTCGCTCCGGTTTAATGGCGTATGACAAAGCGTATATGTATACAACCTTAGATTCTTTAGCACAAGTTTTGCAGTATGAAGAGGGTTTTTATGATGGTATTCATATCTACTCTGATGACCCTTTTGCGGATATTGAAAAAATTCGAAGTGTGCTTTCTGAAGATTTAGGTATTGTCGGGTGGTGGCAAATGAATGGTAACTTTTTTGCAGCCCTTGCACTTGAGAAAAGAGCACTTTTTATTGTGTTGATGTTGATTATTTTAATTGCATCTTTAAATATTATTAGTTCTTTGTTAATGACTGTCATGAATAGGCGTAAAGAGATCGCTTTGTTGCTCTCCTTAGGTGCCTATAAAAAAGAGATAAAAAATACATTCTTTTATTTAGGTGTTGTGATTGGGGGAGGGGGGATGCTTTTTGGTATTGCTTTAGGTTTTTTAGCTCTTTTCCTTTTAGGCTCTTTTGACCTTATCTCTTTGCCTGCGGATGTTTATGGGACAGCACGTCTTCCATTGGATCTTTCAGCACTTGATTTTGTCTTAATTGTTGTAGGAACGACGATTATCGTCACCCTTTCATCGTACTATCCCGCGTATAAAGCAACACAAATTAATGTTTTAGATACATTACGAAATGAGTAAAGTAGATTGAAAAATCTACTTTACATTCGTGTTAAAAACTCCGAAGTAATGTTACATTGATCTTCCACAATCTGGTTAAGCTTTTGTAGCAACATTTGGGCACTCGTTCCATCTTCTGGATAACAGACGATCGTGTCAACAGGTTCTTGATCTAAGAACTCTTGTACCCCTTTTAAGACTTCTGTCGCACCATTCCAATCCGTTCCTGTGAGCATAACGACATAGTGGTTGCTATGGTTAAAAATGGCATCTGTCTTACGTAAAATGTTTTGAAACATTTGTAAACAATCCATCTCTTGTTTATTTTCCAAAGAGAAAAAAATGAGAGAAAATGGGACTTCATCTTTAATGCCAAAACGCTCAAGTAAGGCAATATGATGTTCAATAAAATGATTTAAATCGTTATTTGAAAATGTAATACCAGACATAAGCACTCCTCGTAGAGCAATTTATTTTAATTGTACTCTAAAAACTAGAGTAATGTTTCAATTTTCTCAAAATTAAAATAATTATTGCCTTCTTTGTGTTCATATGTAAAATCAATGTGATGTGCTTTAACGATATTATGGACGATATAAAGACCCAATCCAAAACTTTGATGGGAATTTTTTTCTTGGACAAAAGGTTCTAAATAGTGCGAAAGCTCTTTTGTGAGGGGTTTACCTTGACTAATAAATGAAATTTTAGAGTGGGTTGCTAAGATTTTTATTTTTTGATCAGTGGAGTATTTGATGCCATTATCAATGACATTTTTCATGGCAGTTGTAAAAAGTCTAAAGTCTACATGTAACACTATTTGGTCATCAATAATTTCACTTTCAACCTGTGAGGGCGAAATCATTGCTAAATCAATCGCTTCATCTAGCAAATCTACTAACAAGTAAGGTTTGACATTTTTAAGTCCTTCTCCTGAAGTAATCTGTTCAATCGAAGCAAATTCATTAATTAAAAGTTCTAATTTTTCAAAGGTTGCAATCAGACGCTCTTTTTGTTTGCCTTGCTCCAACATTTCAGCACTAATACGCCCTTTGGTAATAGGCGTTTTGAGTTCATGCATAATATTGCGTAAAAAGAGTTGTCTGGAGTGATTGAGTTTATTGATTTGTTGAACAGCATTGTGGAAGGAGTTGGCAACTTGAGAAATCTCATCTTCCCCATCTGTTTTGCAGTTGATTTTGAGGTCTCCTTGTGCAAAGCGATCCATTTGTCGTTTGAGTTTACGAAGGGGTTTGAGTTTACGGATGGTTAAAATGTATGCGACGATAATAATAGCAAAAACGCTTCCAAAGATGGTTTTAATCAAATCATAACGGTAGGGTTGAAAATCTTCATCTTTTAAAAGCAGAGAAGCATATTTGGTTTCGATGTGCAAGTAGTGGTCATTTTCAAAGCGCAAAATAGCACTGGTGCCTATTTTATCAGAAATTTTTTGAATAATTTGTGCTCGTGCAATGATGGCATTTTTTGCCTCTTTATCCGTAATTTCTCTCATTTGATAGCCTTGCACTTGCCTTTTGAGTTCTTCATTGGTGATAAAATTGTTCAGATGAAACAAAGTCGCACGAGAAATAATAGAGTATTTGGTATTGAGTTTATCCGTGTAGGATTGTTTGTCATACTCTAAGAGAAAGAGAAGAGCTAAAAAAATACTCACGATACTGGTCGCAAAAATAAAGGTAATACTGTAAAAAATGGATGATTTTGTCATTGAATAAACTTATATCCTATCCCACGTACAGCGTGGATATAAAGAGGTTCTTTAGGATTTTCTCCTAGTTTTTGGCGAATACGACCAATGATAACATCAATGCTTTTATTGGTCGTCTCTTCACTAATCACTTCAATATTATAGATAAGCTCTTCTCTGGAAACAACGCCACCTTCTTTTTTAATTAAATAGGCTAGGATGCCGTATTCTGCAGCTGTTAAATGGAGTTCTTTGCCTTGAAAATCAATACGCATTTGCTCTTCTATAAGATGAAATGCTTTTTGCTTTTGGGGAAGTTGCTCTGTGGTAAGAAGCCCTTTTTGTCTTCGCAATAAACTCATAATACGTGCTTGCAGTTCTCGTGGATTGTAAGGTTTTGGCAGATAATCATCTGCTCCATTTTCAAGCGCAGTCACTTTATCGGTAATATCAGTACGTGCAGAGGAGATAATGATAGGTAGCGTATGGCGTTTACGTATCTCTTTACAGACTTCAAGTCCATCAATGCCTGGGAGTGTGAGGTCTAAAATAACCAAATCAAAGGCTTGGGTGTCGAGCGTAGAAAGTCCCATATAAGGATCATCCGCAACCGTAATGCTCATCTCAAATTGCTCTAAATATTCCATAAGAATTTCGGCGAGTTCAAGATCATCTTCAATCATTAAAATTTTTGTCATATAGCACTCATTTCTTTTTTACATGTAAAAAATATTATAACAAAATAGGAGGTAAAAACCTCCTATTTTTAAGGCATGACAAGAATAGCGCGATAATTTTGACGATTGATAATGACTCGCTTTTTGCTGTTTTTGTATTCTTTCAGTGCTTGATTTAAATCTTCAAGAGAAGTAATGCGCATTTGTTCAATTTGGATGATAATATCGCCTTCTCTAAATCCCATTTTTTCAGCTTTTGACTCTTCCTCCACTTCAATGACTAACAGACCTTCGACATCTCTGGAAAGTTGGTATTGTTGTCTTGTTTGGGGTGTGATTTCGACGATGCTTAAGCCTTCAATGGAGCTTAAAGTGCTTTTACCATCTTTACTTGTCACACTCTGCGAATCCATTTTTGTCAGTTTGATTTTAGTGGTTTTGACTTTTTTATCACGCTCGTAAGTAATGGCAATACTCTTCTCAGGGGAAATAGAAGCAATGGTATTTTTAAGCTCATTCGCATTTTTAATCTTAATGCCATCCACTTCCAAAATCAAGTCTGAAACATGCAATCCTCCTTTTTCCGCAGGAGAATTTTTCTCAATCATCAAAATCAAGGCACCTTGTTTGTTTTCATACAGCTCTTTCAAATCTTTGGTCAAATCAGCAATGGAAACACCCATATAGCCTCTTTCAACCTTCCCACTTTCAATCAAACTGCTTGCAATTTTTTCTACCATATTAGAGGGAATCGCAAAGCCAATACCGTTATTGCCACCACTTTTTGAGAGAATGGCGCTGTTAATTCCAATGAGTGCACCACGGCTATCCACTAAAGCGCCGCCTGAATTACCTGGATTGATGGAGGCGTCCGTTTGGATGAAGTTTTCGTATTGGTTAAGTCCGACATTGCTCTTATTTAATGCTGAGATAATTCCTTGGGTGATTGTTTCGCCTACTCCAAAAGGATTGCCTATGGCAAAGACTACGTCACCTTCTAGTAAGTTTGATGAATCCCCAAATTGTGCCACGTTGAGATTTTTGGCATCAATTTTAACGACAGCAAGGTCTGTTTTTGGGTCTTCGCCAATGACTTTGGCTTTATACTCTTTTTCATCATTAGGCAAAGTGATAACAATTTCATCAGCACCTTCGATTACATGGTTGTTGGTTACGATGTATCCATCTTTAGAGATGATAACACCAGAGCCTAATGAGTGCGATTTGCGTTCTTGTTGTCTAAATTCAGGGAGACGGTTGCCGAAAAACTCTTTAAAAAAGGGATTTTGCATTAGGGCATTGAGTTCATCGTTTTGTTTACTTTTTTTTGTGGTAGCAATATTGACAACGCTTTTTTTACTCTCTTTGATGGCATTATGATAGGAGAGAATGACATTGGATTGGGTTGCGTCTATACGCTGAGAATCTTTGGGCATTTGCTCCAAAGTGATTGACGCACCAAAGAGTGATAGTGCGGTGAGTAGTGAGAGAGAGATAACCTTATTCATGGGAAGCTCCTTAATAAAACTTTCGTTAAATGATACAGAGAAATTATAAAGAACTGAGGTAAACACAAAGTAAATATTTTCCACAGAATTTTCTTTAAGTTGATTCACATAGACTAAAGTTTTATGGTATAATTGCTATAAATATTATACGAGGTTTATGACAATGAGTAAGAGTTTATATGACACATTGGACGTATCGCAAGATGCGAGTGCGGAAGAGATAAAAAAGGCGTATCGCCGTTTAGCACGCAAGTATCATCCCGATATCAATAAAGATGCGGGTGCGGAGGAGAAGTTTAAAGAGATTAATGCGGCGTATGAAATTTTAAGTGATGAAGAAAAACGCCGTCAATATGATCAGTATGGCGATAGTATGTTTGGAGGACAAAATTTCCATGATTTTGCTCATTCTCAAGGTGGCGCTAATTTGGATGATATTTTACGCTCTATCTTTGGAGGAGGAGGCGGTTTTGGAGGTTTTAGTGGTGCTAGAGGAGGATTTGGTGGCTTTAGCGGTGCTGGTTTTGGTGGCGGAGGCTTTGGAGGTTTCTCACAGCCTGATTTAGATGTCAGTGCCAAAATTATCATTCCTTTCAATGTCTCAATTTTAGGAGGGAAACACTCTCTTTCATACAATAATGAAAACTTTGATGTGAAGATTCCAGCAGGCATTAAAAGTGGTGAAAAGATGCGTGTAAAAGAGAAGGGCAAGGTTTTTCAAGGGCAAAAAGGTGACTTGATTTTAAATGTTGAAGTGGCTTCAAGCCCTGAATACACCAGAGAAGGGGATGATTTGGTTAAAACGATTGATATTCCTCTAAAGACGGCACTTTTTGGTGGAAAGATTACGGTGGATACTCTTTACAAAGAGATTACCCTAAAAGTGAAAGAAGAGACTAAAAACGGACAAAAATTTAGGGTTAAAGAGTATGGTGCACTCAATCGAAAAACGCAACAAAAAGGTGATTTGTATCTTGTGGCAAATATCATTCTACCTCCTTTAGTCACTTTGGATAGTGAGCTTAAAGGGATGATGGAAACTAAACTACCAAACTAAGAAGGAGTCTTGTATGCATCATGGTTATGAAGAACCTGTGTATCTTATCAGCGTTGTTGCCAAAGTGTTAACCATTCACCCGCAGACTCTGCGTCAATATGAACGTGAGGGGTTGGTGATTCCCTCCCGTACGGATGGTAAAATGAGACTTTATTCTCAACGCGATATTGATAGAATCAAGATGATTCAACGCTTGACACGGGATTTGGGGGTTAATTTGGCGGGTGTGGATATTATTATGCAACTTAAAGAGCGAATCGATGAATATGAAGTCCTTATCGAATCATTGCGTACAGAAGTGAGTGGTCTTTCTAAAAAGAACACGCAAACTAAAAATCCTTTGGTGAAACACAAAAACAGCTATGAAATTATTTTATTTGGTGAGTAATTTTGGATAATTTACTCACGATCATTCTCAGTGCTACGGCAATAGCAACATTTTTGAACATTATTTTAAAACGGTTTAATATTCCTACGATTATCGGGTATATTTTTACAGGTTTTGCTATTGCGTATCTTTTTGAATTGGGGCGTAATAACGACTCTTTAACGCATATTGCCGAGTTTGGTATTGTCTTTTTGATGTTCACGATTGGGCTTGAGTTTTCCATTAAGCATTTGATGGCAATGAAAAAAGATGTCTTTTTTTATGGTCTTTTGCAAGTAGGACTTGTGGGCGGTGTGATTGCGTTAAGTGCTGAGTTTTTATTTGGCATGGAGAAAAAAAGTGCCATTATGATTGGTTATGCTTTAGCCCTTTCTTCTACTGCGATTGTCTTGAAAATTTTTAACGATAAGGGAATGATTCATACCGTTTATGGTCGAAAAGCCTTAGGTATTTTGTTGTTTCAAGATATTGCAGTGATTCCGATTTTGTTGATGATTCATATCTTTTCCAACGAACAAAGCACTCTTTCTGCGCTTTTATTGCAGACATTTTACAGTGTAGTCATCATTTTAGGATTGATGTATCTTATCGGTAAATATGTTCTCAATCGTTTTTTATCGCTGGTAGTTTGGGCAGATACACAGGAAATTTTTATTGCGGGGGTGCTTTTATTTGTGGTGGGGGCATCGTTTTTGGCACATATGTTAGGATTTTCGTATTCACTGGGTGCTTTTTTAGCGGGCATGATGATGTCTGAGAGTCAGTACAAACATCAAATTGAGGCTGACCTTGTTCCTTTTCGTGATTTATTGTTAGGACTTTTTTTTATTACCGTGGGGATGCAAATTGATTTTAATCTGATGGTTGAAAATTATGAGATGATTTTGCTCTCGTTGGTGTTGATGTTAGCTTTGAAAATTGCCGTTGTTTTTGCCATTTTATTTTTCTCTGTGGGTGGTAGGGTTGCGCTTAAAACAGGACTTGCTTTGTGTCAAGGAGGAGAGTTTTCTTTAGCCATTTTAGCACTCGCTAGTTCGAGTCATTTGCTCAGTAACACCGTGACTCAGATTTTGATTGTGACGGTTGTTTTATCGATGGTCATGACACCTTTTATCTTAAAAAATATGAAAAAAATTGTCGATGCCATTACCAAAGAGCCTAGCAATGGAGATTTTATGATTCATTCATCAGGCATTAAAGATCATATTATCGTGTGTGGGTATGGAAAGTTAGGTCAGGAAATTGTCTATCGTTTGAAAAAGATGAATGTGAATTATGTGGTCTTAGAGCATGACATTAATCTGGTTAAATTGGGTCAAAGTAGGGGTGAGCCTGTCTATTTTGGCAATGCGGCGGAAAAAAGCATCTTGAAAAATGCTTTTGTTGAAAATGCTAAAGCGGTGATTGTTGCGATTAATAATGAAAAAAAGTTGATTTTATTGTGTGAAATTTTAAAGTCGTTTAATGCACCCATTAAAATTGTTGCCAAAGCGAGTGATTATGATGAGAAGAAGCTTCTGAAATCTTTACATGTAAAGCACATTGTCAACGAAGGGCGAGAAGCAGCAAAAGCCCTTTTAAAGGTTGCGATGGAAGAGGATGAGGCGTTAGCGGGTGATAAATAACGCCAACTCATCACTTAAAAAATAGTCCTTGTTATAAAGACGATTGTTTTTACATGTAAGTTTATTCTCTTGAAGTAAAAGGGCTACGTTTTCTTCTTCTTTAGCATTGAGAATGGTTCTATCAATGCCCACACAGCTACGTAATCCTAAAAAAATTTTTTCTACATGTAACTCTTCTATGCTGAGTTCTTCTATCGCTTGATAGCATGGATTTTGGAGGTAATCTTCTACTTTTTTAGCAGGATAAAAACGTTGATGGTGTAAAAATCCAACCGCTCCAGCCCCTAATCCTAAATAATCTTGATGTTCCCAATAGCCTTTATTATGGTAACTCTCATAGCTGCCAAAGTTTGAAATTTCGTATTGGGGAAATCCCGCATCAATAATCTCCTGTACAAAAGTTCTTGCAAGGGCTTCCTCGCTATTGATAACATTTTTTTGGGTATAAAAAGGAGTCTCTTCTTCAAGCGTGAGGGCGTAAGCACTGAGATGATTAATAGGAAGCATGCGTGCGTATTTCAAATCTTCACGTAAGAGGTGCGGGGTATCAAGTGCTGTGCCATACATCAAATCTAAAGAGATATTTTGGATACCTAAATGGTGTGCATTGATAATGGCTTCTTCTGCCATCTTTGGGCTATGGTTTCGCCCTAAAAATTGGAGTTTTTCTGTGTTGAAACTTTGTACACCAAAGCTTAAGCGGTTGATGCCTAGCTCTTTCATCCCTGCTATCCATGCTTGGGTCGCTGAGTGAGGATTGGCTTCGGAGGTCAGTTCTGCTTCTTTGCTAAGATAAGGAGAAAGCATCTCAAATAAAGGAGCATACCACGAAGCAGGAATGGTTGAAGGTGTTCCTCCCCCAATAAATAGGGAGTTGATTTCACCTTTTTGTACGTTAAATTTTTCTAACTCAAAGCGTAGCTGTTCAATCAAGCGTTGCATGTAGGTTTGTTTGAGTTTGCTTTGGTTGGTATAAGAGTTAAAAGCGCAGTAAGGGCATTTACTGTCGCAAAAGGGGATATGCATATAGGCTAACACGAAAATCCTTATATCAAGCAAGTTTAATGACTTTTTCGTTACCATTGTAACAAAAATATAGAGGTAATAGGCAATTATGGAATCACCAAAACGATACAGACCTAATGTTGCTGCGGTGGTGGTCTCTTCTAAGTATCCTTTTCACTGTGAGGTTTTTATTGGGAGTCGTAGTGATATTGAAGGTGCATGGCAATTTCCACAAGGGGGAATTGATGAGGGTGAAACCCCTGAAGAGGCACTTTTTCGTGAACTAGAAGAAGAGATTGGAACGGGTGATGTTGAAATTATTGCAGAGTTCCCTGAATGGCTGCAATACGATTTCCCTCAAAAAATTGCTCAGAAGATGTACCCTTTTGATGGTCAAAGCCAAAAATATTTTTTAGTAAGACTCAAGCAAGATGATAAAATCAATCTTGTCACCAAAGAGCCAGAGTTCTGTGACTTTAAATTTGTGAATGTGGATGAGGTATTTGATCATATTACCTTTTTCAAACGACCTGTCTATAAACAAGTGTTAGACTATTTTAAAAAAGAAGGGTATCTTTAAGATGTTGATCGTTCAAAAGTACGGTGGTACAAGTGTTGGCAATGTCGAGCGTATCGAGGCTGTTGCTAATAGAGTCATTGAGAGTAAGGTAAAAGGGCATGACCTTGTTGTCGTGGTTTCTGCGATGAGTGGAGAGACCAATAAACTGTTAGATTTTGCTGCACATTTTAGTGCCACGCCTAATGCTCGTGAAGTAGATATGTTACTCAGTTCAGGGGAACGTGTTACCAGTGCGCTTTTAGCGATTGCTTTAGAAGCAAAGGGATACAACGCTGTTTCGATGAGTGGTCGAAAAGCAGGAATTGTCACCGATGATGTTCATACGAAGGCTCGTATTGAGCATATTGACACTCGTGCGATGAAAGAGGCGTTAGCTGAGGGAAAGATTATTGTGGTTGCGGGATTTCAAGGGGTGACACATAATGGTGAAGTATCAACCCTTGGACGAGGAGGAAGTGATCTCTCTGCTGTGGCGATTGCAGGAGCGTTGGAAGCAGATTTGTGTGAGATTTATACCGATGTGGATGGTGTGTATACCACAGACCCACGTATTGAACCTAAAGCAAAAAAGCTAGATAAAATCAGTTACGATGAAATGCTTGAACTTGCAAGTCTTGGAGCGAAAGTACTTCAAAGCCGTTCGGTTGAAATGGCAAAAAAACTTAATGTCAATTTAGTGACACGTAGTAGCTTTAACACCAATGAGGGAACACTTATTACAAAGGAAGATAATATTATGGAACAACCATTAGTTAGCGGTATTGCACTCGATAAAAATCAAGCTAGAGTGACTCTTCGTGGCGTAACAGACAAACCCGGTATCGCCGCTGAGATTTTCAAAAAACTAGCAGACAGTAACGTTAATGTTGATATGATTATTCAAAATGTAGGACACGATGGTACCACCAATCTAGGCTTTACCGTTCCTCAAAATGAACTTGAAATGACGAAAAAAGCGATGAATGAGCTCAAGGCGAGTGAGGGCGTGGAGTACGATAGCGAAATTGTGAAAGTTTCGATTGTGGGTGTGGGTATGAAATCACACAGTGGCGTGGCGTGTAAAGCTTTTGATACGATGGCAAAAGAGGGCATTAACATTGAGATGATTAGTACCAGTGAAATTAAAATTTCGATGGTCATTCAAGCCAAATATGGTGAATTAGCCGTTCGTGCTCTGCACAGTGCGTATCAGTTGGATAAATAGTTGATGCAAAAATTTCTAACCTGGACGCTAGAGCAGATACGAAAAGATGGCTCTACGATGAGTTGGATGGAAGAGAAGCGGTTCGAATGGGTACCGCTTTGTGCTTCCATGCTTAAAAACCTTTTAGATGGGCATACCTTTATTGTCATTACCGATGAGGATAGAGCATGGTTTTGTCACTATATGCTCAGAGCCATTAATAACCATCATAAAAATAGACCGATATTGCCTTTTATCTCCTTGCAAACGCTCTATCCCAATTTGTATCAAGTCAAAACAAAAGATGATATTGAACTTTTAGAAAATATGCTCTCTCAAGCTTTTCCCAGTGGCTATACTTTTTTTTACGTGGGTAAAAACAGCGATATTAAAATGCAAATCGCTAAACGTAAAGATGATAGTTTTATGTGGATTATGGATGAGCATATTCAAAACAGTTTTTATCTTTTAAGTGATGATGATAGTTTGGATATAAAATTAATTCAGCTTTTTAGACTCTTAGATAAAAGTATTGATGCGGTACTTTTTGCTGAGGTTACCTTTGAAAACGAGTGAAGAAGAGGTTTTTAGCCATATTTTAATTTCGAAAAATGTGGAAAAAGCCAAAGCGCATCTTGAAGAGGTGTACACCAAAGCACGTCACCTTTTTTTTCTCAAAGATGAATTTTTACTTGAAGATGCCAAAGAGGTTATTAAAGAGGCGTATATCGCCGAAGCTACGCATAAATACTTGATTTTAGTGGCAAAAAGTTACCGCATTGAAGCGCAAAATGCCCTTTTGAAAATTTTGGAAGAACCTCCACGTCATATTATTTTTATTGTGGTTGCGCCTTCTAAAACAGCACTGCTTCCTACGATACGCTCTCGTTTGGTTCAAAAAGAGTTAGTGGCTGAGTGTGAGGTGATGCATTCAGGACTTGACTTGAAACGACTCGATTTAGGCGATATTTATCCTTTTGTTCAAAAGCATCAAGGTTGTGAAAAAGGGGTACTTAAAGAGCTTGTTCAGGCGATTATTTATGAAGCTCTGCATGAACATCACCTGCGTTTTAGTGAAAATGAATTAGAAGGTTTTCAAAAATTGGTGCATTTGGTTGAGCTAAACTCCAAAGCTCAAACGATTTTAAGTACACTTTTATTGACGATTATGCTTAGGAAACATCGATGAATTGTTATAAACTCTCCTCTCATACACCTCTTGAAGCACTTTTAAAAAAATTGGATGTTACCCCTGAGGGGTGTGCGATTTTAAAGCAAAAAGCGCATCTCAATCTTATCTATATCAAAGATTTAAAAACGCCTGCTGCCAATATTTTAAAACAAGACGCTCTTTCCATTGGTGCTGATTTAGCCGTTCCTAAAGAGACGATTACATGTAAAGTACCTATGGTGGATGCGCTTTTAATAGCGAATGATAAACAGTTAAAAGAGCTGAGTATCAAAGAGAGAGTTCAGCCTTTTGGATTGAAAGCGTTAGCTAAAGAGTTGGAGGAATTACGCTTTACATGTAAACATGATTTTTCAGTTATGGGCATCTTAAATACCAATGAAGATAGTTTTTTTCAAGGCAGTCGTTTTAGTGGGAAAGCTGCGTTAAGGCACATTGAACGCATGATAGAAGAGGGTGCAAGCATCATTGATGTGGGTGGTGTTTCAAGCCGTCCTGGTAGTGTTGGTGTGAGTGAAGAGGAAGAGCTCTCTCGCATTGCCCCCATTGTGGATTTGATCGCTCAACATCATCTTACATGTAAAGCCAAATTTTCGCTTGATAGTTACTCCCCTTTATGTTTAGAGTATGCGCTTTCAAGGGGATTTCAAATCGTCAATGACATTACTGCGTTAGCCAATGATGATGTGGCACGTATGGCGGCAACGCATCAGGCAAGTGTGGTGCTGATGCATATGAAAGGTGAGCCATCATCCATGCAAGAATCCCCAAAGTACGAGAATGTTGTGCTTGAAGTGGATGCGTTTTTTGAAGAACGCATTGAAAAAGCAAAACGCTTTGGAATTGAGAAGATTATTTTGGATGTGGGAATTGGTTTTGGTAAAACTTTAGAGCAGAATGTACAACTGCTTCAACATCATGAGCATTTTTTACGTTTTGGTTATCCTCTTTTGGTGGGAGCGAGTCGAAAATCTATGATTGATAAAATTATTGCTACGCCTATAGAAAAGCGTTTAGCGGGGACATTGGCGTTACATGTAAAAGCGTATGAGCATGGAGCAAGTATTATTAGAGCGCATGATGTGTATGAACATGTGCAGGCACTCAGCGTTGCACGTGCGCTTCAGACTATTGTTTAGGATATTTCTTTGGAAAAAATTGTTGACCTTTTAAGCCGTATCAGTACTCTTTATGAGATTCCTTTATGGGTTGTTCATAGTGGTGCGGTGGCGATTTGTTGTATTTTAATTGCATCCCCTTTTGTGGTGCGTTATTTAATGAGACCTAAGTATTATCATTTTCGTGAAATGATTTTGTTTAAAGTGTTATGGCGATGGAAGTATAAAAAAGACGAAGTGATAGGGCTGTGGTGTTATTGCCCTAAGTGTCAAGCGATGCTGATGGTGGATGATGAAAATTGTCGTTCTGAGGAGAATTTACAAAATAAAATAACATTTTTTATGTGTAATGCGTGTGGAGGACATGAACTAGGGCGGGTTGTTGGTGGTGATAGACGTTACGTTCTTAGTCTTGTCAAGCGGGATATTTGGCGACACATTCGAGATGGAAGTTATAACGAGGTTTCTTCCGCCACCAAAGGGGCATTGGAGCTTTATACTTCTTTAGAAACGAAAGAGCAGACGAGTGATGCTTTAGTGGAAGTGCCATCTCCCACCGAAGGAGTAGAGACACTTAACAATGAAAACGCTGAAAAAACATCTGAAAATGAAGCAATGCTTTTAGAAGATGGGCATGAGGACGTAAAAAAAGATGGAATTTGAATTTTATTATTATGTGATTTTTGTGGTGACAGGGTTTGTCGCAGGGTTTATTGATGCGATTGCAGGTGGGGGAGGCATTATCACTATTCCTGTGTTAATGGCGTCTGGTATGCCTCCGCATGTGGCGTTAGCGACCAATAAATTGCAAGCCACGTTTGGCAGTGGTATGGCAGCGTTTAATTTTATTCGCAAAGGATTTATTAAATGGTCTGAAGTAGCCAAAGGTGTTTTGTATACCTTTGTGGGTGCCGCTCTTGGAACCTATGCTATTTTACTGATGGATCCTAATATGCTCGCTAAAGCGATTCCTGTCATGCTCGTGGCGATTTTTATTTATACACTTTTATCGCCTAAAATGGGGGAGAGTGACCGTCATGCTTATCTAGGGCAACATCTTTTCTTTTTTATTTTCGGTTTGGCGATTGGATTTTACGATGGCTTTTTAGGACCTGGAACGGGGACATTTTGGACAATAGCTATGGTGGGGCTTTTAGGACTTAACCTCAAAAAAGCCACCGCACAAACCAAAGTGATGAATTTTACCAGTAACATTGTCTCTTTAGCGGTTTTTCTCTGGAGTGGGAATGTACTTTTTGCCATCGGCTTTTTGATGGGCTTTGGACAGGTAATAGGCGCTTATTTTGGCTCAAATATGGTGATTAAAAAAGAGGTGAAGTTTATTCGACTCTTTTTCCTTACGATGGTCGCTTTGACCCTTATGAAACTTATTTACAGCAGTTACATCGCATGAATTTTCAAGAATACAGTGAAAAAATAGAGATTTTAAAAGCGTGGGCAAAAGCCTATTACGTCGATGATGCGCCCATTGCCAGTGATGAAGAGTATGACAGGCTCTACCATGAGATTTTGGCATTTGAGAAGGAAAATCCTCTCTTTGCGGATGAGAGTAGCCCTACAAAGCGTGTGGGTGGTATGGTGCTTGAAGGTTTTAATAAAGCCTCGCATAAAGCCCGTATGTGGAGCATGGAAGATGTTTTTGATGAACACGATTTGGATGCGTGGATAGAGCGTGTTAAAAAAGTTAAAGAAAATTTTACCTTTTATTGCGAACCTAAGTTTGATGGGGCGAGTATGAACCTTATTTATGACAAAGGTGTGCTTCAACAAGCGATTACCAGAGGCGATGGAAGCATCGGCGAGGATGTCACGCAAAATGTTAAAACGATAGGTTCTATTCCGTTGCAGATTGCCTATGAAGGGTTGATTGAGATTCGAGGCGAAGTGGTGATTAAAAAGGCGGATTTTGAGTGCTTAAATGAGGAGCGTTTGCACACAAATGAGCCACTTTTTGCGAATCCTAGAAATGCAGCCGCAGGGAGTTTGAGACAGTTAGATACGAGTGTAACAGCTAAACGTAAATTGATGTTTTATCCATGGGGCATTGGGGAAAATCAGTTAGTGCAGACACGTTTAAGTGAGAAAATGCGCTTTGTGTATGATTTGGGTTTTTTACAACCACCACGCATTGTTGTCACACAAAACGTGGAAGACGTTCATATGCTTTATCACGAATTGATTGAAACACGTGATGCCATTGAGATGATGATGGATGGCATGGTGGTAAAAGTCGATGAAATTGCCTTACAAGAGGAGTTAGGCTATACCGTGAAGTATCCTAAATGGATGGTGGCGTTTAAATTTCCAGCCATTGAGAAGGTAACAAAGCTTAGAGCCATTACCCTGCAAGTGGGACGTACGGGGGTGGTCACACCTGTGGCGGAAGTCGAAGCGGTGAATATTGAAGGGGTTGTGGTGGAGCGCGCCACACTTCACAATTTTGATGAAATTGAGCGTAAAGATATTCGCATAGGGGATAGTGTTATTATTATTCGTAGTGGTGATGTGATTCCAAAGATTATTAAAGTGTTGGTGGAGCGCAGGGACGGCACAGAAGTCATTCCCAAACGTCCTTTGGTCTGTCCTGTATGCGGGGGAGAACTTTTGGATGAGGGAGCGCTTATTAAGTGTCAAAACCTCTCCTGTGATGCGAGGGTTGTTGGAGCGATGATTCACTTTGCTTCGAAAAAAGCGCTCAATATTGACGGTCTTGGTGATAAGATTATTGAGCAACTCTATGCGCAAAAAGTGGTTTTACATGTAAAAGATTTGTACACACTCTCTTTAGAGCAGCTCTTAGCATTAGAGGGATTTAAAGTTAAAAAAGCACAAAACCTTTTGGATGCGATTGCTCAGAGTAAAGGGGTGGCTTTAGAGAAGTTTATTAATGCTTTGGGCATTGAGCACATTGGTGAAGTAGCGGCTAAAAAGATTGCGAGAACCTTTGGCTTAGAGTGGTTAGAGGCAACGCACGAGCAGATTATTGGCTTAGAGGGATTTGGTGAAGAGATGGCAAAAAGTTTGGTGGAGTTTATTCACGTCAATGCCGTTGAGACCAAAGAGCTTATGGGGATTATTGCGCCTGTGGCATCAAAACTTGAAATTACAGAGTCGGTTTTTACAGGCAAAACGGTTGTCTTAACAGGCTCTATGTCCAAATCTCGTGATGAGATGAAAGCGATGCTTGAATCTTTAGGAGCGAAAGTGAGTGGCAGTGTCTCTAAGAAAACGGATTTTGTGATTTTTGGGGAAGAGGCAGGTAGTAAATTGGACAAAGCACTTGAATTGGGTGTCAAAACGCTGAGTGAAGCGGAAGTAAATGAGATGTTAATATGAGATTAGACAATTATGTATTTGAAAAAGGGTTCGCTCAAAGTCGCAATAAAGCATCTGAACTCATTAAAGAGGGTAGTGTTTGGGTGAATGGTAACGTAGAGCGTAAAAGCTCTTTTGAAGTCTGTGAGAATGATAAGGTAGATGTTGAAAAAATTTCCCAATATGTCAGCCGTGCAGGACTTAAATTGCGTGGATTTATCAATGATCTCTCTTTACATGTAAAAGGCTTAGAGGTCTTGGATATTGGCAGTAGTACAGGTGGATTTGTACAAGTTTGGTTAGAAGAAGAAGTGAAGAGTGTGACGGCGGTGGACGTGGGAAGTGAGCAACTTCACTCCACTCTTAGAGTCGATAATCGCATTATTTTACATGAAAATAGTGATATACGACTTTTTACCCCTAATAAGACGTATGATATGGTCAGTTGTGATGTTTCATTTATTGGGGTGAGTGCTCTTTTAGGAGAGATTGACCGTTTGGCAAAATGTGACATTATTATTTTGTTTAAGCCTCAATTTGAAGTGGGAAAAAATGTTAAGCGTACGACCAAAGGTGTTGTCAAAGATGGTGCGGCTATCGTCCGTGCGCAACAACAGTTTGAATCAAAAACGGTGGCTCTAGGATGGGAACTTATAGAGAAAAAAGAATCTCGCATCAAAGGAAAAGAGGGGAATGTTGAAACGTTCTACTATTTTAAGAAAAGAGAGTGTTGATACACTTGCCATCGGTAGTTTTGATGGCATTCATGTGGGACATCGGCAGCTCATAAAGCGCCTAGGGCATCATGGCGCTTTATGTGTCATTGATAAAGATGAAGCCAACTTAACCCCAGGTATTAAGCGTAGCGAATACGCGGGATGCCCGTGTATGTTTTTACATTTTTTAAAGGTAAAACATTTAAGCGGTGCTGAGTTTATTGCCTTGCTTCAAAAAGAGTTTGTGAACTTGAAGAAAATTGTTGTAGGGTATGACTTCTTCTTTGGAAAACATCGTGCGTGTAATGCTTATGATTTGCAAAAATTATTTGATGGCGAAGTTGAAGTTGTTGAAGAGTTTACATATCAGGGAATTTCCATTCATTCGAGTCTTATTCGAACCTATTTAATTGAGGGAAGAATTGAAGAGGCAAATCGTTTTTTAGGGCGTGAGTACTCTATCACAGGGAGTATTGTAAGTGGGCAGGGGATTGGAAAAAAAGAGTTGGTTCCGACTTTAAACTTGAAAATTTCAGACTATTTGATTCCGCATGAAGGGGTGTATGCGACACGTTCACGTATTGGACAAAACGTATATGATTCGGTTTCATTTATTGGGACAAGACACAGTACGGATGGAATGTTTTCTGTTGAGACGCATATTATTGGAGAAGATATTTTGGAGGTAACAACACCTGTGGAACTTTTCTTTGTTGCTTTTTTACGTGAAAATCAAAAATTTAATGCACTCAGTGATTTGAAAAAGCAAATTGAGTGTGATATTAAAAGTGCCCAAAAGTTTTTAAAGAGTTGTCGATTCTATTTGGGTGACTTTTGGGAGATAAGCTCACATGGATAAGGTCTTTACAAAACCCATTAGTAAACAGTTTGAGTTTGATGAGGATGTCGCCATCGTTTTTGATGATATGCTAGAGCGTTCCATTCCTTTTTACAAAGAAGTTTTAGAGCTTACATGTAAAATGATTTGTTTACATGTAAAAGAGAATGCGCGCGTCGTAGACCTTGGCTGTTCCACGGCAAATACCCTTCTTGCTCTGCATAAAATGAACAAAAGCTATCATCTCTTAGGGATTGATAATGCTGAGGCGATGTTGCGCATTGCACAGCAAAAAGTCCATGCGTATGGCGCAAAAATAGAGCTTCAAGAAGCAGATATTACGCAAGTAGCTCTTAGCCATCAAGATGTGATTATTGCTAATTATATGCTTCAATTTATTCGCCCTTTGCAACGAGGTGATTTTGTACGTAAAATTTATGACGCACTCAACCCTGATGGATTGTTTCTTTTTAGTGAAAAAATTGTCTTTGACGATAAAGTGCTTAATAAAGAGATGATTGATTTGTATTATGCGTTTAAGCGCACACAAGGGTATAGTGATTTTGAGATTGCGCAAAAAAGAGAAGCCCTAGAAAATGTTTTGATTCCTTACACCGAAGAAGAGAATAAAGCCATGCTGAAAGATATTGGTTTTACAACGATTGAGACCATTTTTAAGTGGGGAAATTTTGCGACATTTATAGCGAAAAAGGGGTAAACCCTTTTTCTTAAAATGCTATTTTTGGAAGAGTTTAGGGTGCTTGGATTTCATAAAATTAATCACTTCAATGACCTCTTCAAAGCCCATTTCACTCTCTTCATCTTCATCTTCAAAAACTTCATCTAAACTATTGACATAAAGATCAATCGCTTTTGGCAAATCCTCTTGCTTCACACCCGCAAAATAGAGTGCTGCACCTAGCATATCCGCAAGTTGCATCGCCATCTCTTCGATTTCATCTCTGGCATTTTGAAGTTCTTTTTCGAGTTGTTTTGTATCCATTATTTATCCTTTGTTGGCGATGATATTCATCACTTGAGATTTGATACTATCATAGATAAAAGCGTCTTTGAAATTGCTGAGAAGACCGCCACTTGCATTGTGGTGTCCTCCACCATTGGCGATTTGTGCGGCGATTTTACTGACATCTACTTTACCGCTAGAGCGTAAACTAATGGTCTTTTTAGAGGTGACATCCATAAAAAAATCAAAATCAGGGTTAGCGCTTAGGAAGTCATTGCCAATGACAGATACATTGCCAATGTTATAGGTCAATATCCCTTTATATTCTTTGTAATTAATTTGCATTTTCTCTTTGTTTTGGGTTAATAAACGAACATTGTACGCAGAAATAAGATTGCTTAGGGTGTCATTTTTGTTACTCTTAAAGTAGCTCTTTTTAATTCCATGGATGGCATCATCTAAAGCGATGTGCGCATCTTTACATGTAAAGAAGGCTTGGGCTTGAGAGAGAAGAGAAAAAATATACTGAGTGTTTTCTTCAGGAAACATGATTTTATTGACCTCTTTAGCACTACTTACAAGTCCCATACACACTTTTCCTAACTCAAAATGAGGGTCATTTTCTAACCAAATATCCACAGCATTGACCACATTTACAAAATGAGATAAGGCTTCATTGTGTCCATAAAGAGCACTGAAAAAATCATAGGTAATTTTAGTGGCACAGCGACTGGAATCTAAGTAATACCATTCATAAGTATTCGCGCACTCTTCACCTGTTTTATGATGGTCTAAGAGAAGTAAAAGTATCTCTTTTTCAGCAATATTTACTTTGGCTTGAAACTCTGTGGCTTGTTCCATCGTTAGGTTAAGGTCGGTAATAAGAATCACATGTTTTTCAAAAGAGGAGGTTTGTATTTGGGCTAAAATTTGATTAAAACATTCGTTAATTTCTTTGCCATAATTAGAGTTGTAAAAACTGATTGAATCAAAAAAATGAGCACTCACCATTTGACAGCCATAGCCATCCAAATCGGTATGCGAGAGGTGATGTAGTTTATAGTTCATAAAATTCCTTAATGCTTAGTTGAGTTAATTTAGAGTTTGTCGATTTCGATGGAGCCCATCACTTCAAATTTTGAGCTTGAATCAATTTCTGCGTGTGAGAGCACAACAATATCAAGACCAAATTTTTCGAAAATATCGGAGAGCGACTTACGTAGCAGTGGATCAACGATAATTACAACAGGCGCAATGCCTTTATGCAAAAGTTTGGTTGCTTCATCGCTACATGCTTTAACGAGGGTATTGATTTGTCCAATATTTAAAATCAAATCTCGTATTCCATCACGTTCTCTTAGGGCATCAAGCAACTTTTGCTCGGTTGCAGCATTGAACGTGAGGAGTTTTAAAATGCCATTTTCATCTTTGTATTGTTTGGTAATAACCCGAGAGAGTTTTGCACGAACTTGCTCCACAATGATGGTCACGTTTTTAGTGACTTCTGCGACATCACTAATCGTCTCCACAATCGTTAAAAGGTCTTTAATCGGTATTTTTTCATGTAAGAGTGCCTTAAGTACTTTTTGAATGAGTCCGACATTTGCTACTTTAAGACAATCTGCAACCACCACAGGATAATCTTTTTGGAGTTTATCGACAAGGCTTTGAACTTCTTGACGGGTGAGAAGCTCCTCGGCATACTTTTTAATGAGCTCACTTAAATGGGTTGAAATAACCGTTGCAGGATCAACTGTGGTGTATCCTTTTATAATGGCATCTTCTTTAGCATTGGCATCAATCCAAATAGCATCCAAACCAAATGCAGGTTCTTTGGTAGGGATACCTTGTACTTTGTCGATGGTTAAACCACTGTCCATTGCCATAAATTTATCGGGATAAATTTCCCCGCTACCAATTTCAATGCCTTTGAGTAATAATTGGTAATGATTTGGATTTAGATGCAAATTATCACGAATGCGCACCTGTGGAATCAAATACCCAAAATCAGAAGCAATTTTGCGACGCATACTCTTCACACGGTCTAATAAATCGCCCCCTTGAGCAGGGTCTGCTAATTTAATGAGTTGATAGCCCAAATCAAGTTCTAGGATTTCAAGTTTTAAGATGTCATTGAGGGTATTTTCTTCCTCTTTGCGTAATTCTTCAGGACTTTTCTTCTGAGCGTGTGCACTTTGCGCTTTACTTTCGGCTTCTTGTTGTGCTTTTTGCATCGCAGCAGGTGTTTGTGAGAAGAATTTTTGTAATGAAAAATGCCCCTCAGCCGTCTGTTTACCAAGATATCCAAGCCCCAAAAAGAGTAAGCCTACAAAGCCTAAGGAGAGGGTTGGAAGTCCTGGAACCAGCGCAAACATAATCAAGATAAAGCCAACAATGAGAAGGGTTTTGTACTCTCCAAAAAGTTGTTCAACAGCGCCATCGGTGAAACTTTGCTCATCTGCTTTATTGGCACGGGTGATGATAATACCTGTGGCGGTGGAGCTAATCAGTGCAGGAAGTTGTGAGACCAGACCATCGCCAATGGTTAAAATCGTATAGGTTTGGGCACTGACAGCCAAATCTAAATCGTGCTGAAAGGATCCAATAAGAAAACCACCAATGATATTAATGATGGTAATAATAATACCTGCAACAGCATCACCTTTAACAAACTTACTCGAACCATCCATGGCTCCGTAAAAGTTAGCTTCTTGAATAATATCTTCACGGCGTTTACGCGCGGTTTTTTCATCAATGAGTCCTGCATTTAAATCCGCATCAATCGCCATTTGCTTTCCAGGCATCGCATCAAGGGTAAAACGTGCAGCAACTTCTGCAACACGGGTTGAACCTTTGGTAATAACCATGAAATTGATTAAAACGAGAATTGAAAAAACAACAATACCAATAACATAATTACCACCGACAACGAACTGTCCAAAACTAGAAATAATCTCACTCACCGCATCGGGACCTTCATGACCATTGGTTAAAATCATACGGGTCGTTGAGATATTTAAGGCAAGTCTAAAAAGCGTAATAATCAAAATAAGCGTTGGAAATGTCGTTAAATCGGTTGGTTTTGGTATATAAAGTGAAATCAAAATAATTAAAACCGAAACGGAAAGTGAAATGACAAGAAAAAAATCAAGTATAGGACTAGGTAATGGGACAATAATGATGGCTAGAATAGAGACAATAAAGATGACAACGGTTAAGTCTTTAGCCTTAATTAAAGGTTCTAAATAAGGAATAACCTTTGCAAGAAGTGAATTTTGATTTTTTGCCAATCAATGCCTTTAATTTTCATTAATAATATCGTGAAGGGTCATCGTATCTAAAAAGAGGTCAATTTTAGACTGTAATTTGTTTAAAACAGGCCAGACACGACAATTATCTCCTTTGCCACCAGGGCATTTTTGTGTTGAAGGTGAGCATTCAAACACAACGGTTTGTTTTTTTTCGGCACATTCAACGACCATTTTTAGGGTAATCTCTTCAGGTTTTTTAGCAAGCATAAAACCACCATGAGCACCTTTAAAAGAGGAGAGTATCTCTTCTTTTGCAAGGGATTGAAGAATTTTAGCTAAAAAACTTTTCGAAAGTCCTAATTGCGTTGAAAGGGTATCGACATCCTGAGGCGTATTTTTCTGCGCGATAATAATTAATGATAGTAGTGCGTATTCACTCGCTTTGGTTAAGAGCATGGTTGTTCCCTAGGTCGAAATCATTATTTGTAAAAATAAGATAAATATTGTACTAAATAAACGTTATAATTTGCTTTAAATTTAAAAAAAGATGTGCTAGACAATTTTATTTTTTTTCGCTATGATTCCAAGCTTTGGTTTTTACCAAAAGAAATTAAAATTACCAACTCAGGAGGTCATTATGGCTTTAGGTTCGGCGCAAAAACAAGCAATTGTTAGTCAATTTGGCAGAAAAGAGGGAGACACAGGTTCTCCAGAAGTACAAATCGCTCTTCTTTCTAAAAGAATCAGTGATTTAACAGAACATCTTAAGAGTAATAAAAAAGATCACTCTTCACGATTAGGACTTCTTAAACTCGTTGGTCAACGTAAACGATTGATGCAATATCTTAAACGTAAAGATTTTGTTACATACAGCAAAATCATTAAAGAGCTTTCTATTAGAGATAAATAGTCAGTGCCTTTTTGGTAAAGAGCGAAGGCTCTTTGCCTTTGCTTCCTTTTTATTTTTCTTCTTTACATGTAACCTTCAAAACTCATTTTATTCTTTTGTCGAAAACAGTTTCTTTCCTTTTCTGCAACTTTTTTTATTTTTATACAGAAAAACGTATAAAAATAACTTTTTAACTTATAAAATGTATATATATTTTATAAAAAAACAGTAAAATGTATTTTTTAAGATAGAATAGAGTATAAATTATTCATATTTATGTATAATTAAACCTGCCTTAGCTAGAATCATGGGCATGAAAACAAATGATATTTTCAATCTTCTTCATAATGCTGTCGAATCGAAATTTTTGGGCAAAAAGATTTCTCAGCGTGAGATGGCAGACAAACTTGGAGTTTCAATGCGAACCTATCAAGATTGGAGGCTTGGTAACTCTCAGCCACAAGCAGCATCGGCAATTTTTAAAATGCTGGGTGTTTTGGACGAGGGGGATGCGATTCGTTTGATTAAACGGATTGTGACTGAATTAAAGGATGAAAACGAATGAGCACTCTATCTAAAGATGAGCGACAAGCTTTAAATGAAATTTTTACAACACTCCATCATAATGAAGGTTTTTTCTCCCGTTTAAAGGAGAAAAAAAATGAGTTTAGACACTTTTTAAAACTTCTTTTTATTCGTACCAAAAAACGCTCAAAACACCCTGTTCGCTACTAAAAATCAGCCTTTCTCTTTACATGTAAAAAAAGAGTGAGGCTTTTTTTCTCTATTGCTTGACAATACCACACTCAATGTTGTATAATTCCATCAGCAATTAAAGGGGAAGAGTGCTAAAAATGAAAAAAGCTTCAAAACAAGAGTTGATTTTAGAATCGATTATTCAAGCATATCTAAAATCAAAAGCACCTATTGGCTCTTCTGAATTGCAGATGAAGATGACCTTAGGACTTTCCCCTTCTACGATTCGTATTTATTTTAAAAAACTTTCTGATGAGGGTTCTCTTGAACAGTTACATGTAAGCAGTGGTCGAGTTCCAACGCTGAGTGCCTTAAGAGGTTATTGGGAAGAGAAGCTTGATGTCACGCATCCTGTGAAATTAAAAAGCATTGATACCCTTAAACATGTGACACATTCCCATCAGCTTTTTTGTATTGTTGAACCGTCAACGGATCTTTTATTTAAAGAGATTCTTGTGGTTGATAAGCGTTTTTTAATTTTGGTTTTTGATAAGCATGAGGTTGTCTTGCAGTATAATAATAAGGTCGAGCATTTTTTACAGAGATTTATAGGATGTACGATGCAAGAGCTTAAAGATATCGCCGCTCAGGTGGGACTTTATGAGCTTCACGACAAGCTTTTAGCTCTTTTTTCACACGCTTCATTGTTGCGAGAGGGAGATAAGGTTATTTATTCCATTGCACATGAATTACAAAATGATGCATTGATTCGTACCTTTCAAATGCTTCATTTTGTAAAATCGATTGAAAATGGGCTCTATTTTGATGGGTTTGTTCCAAGAGGATGTATGGCGATTAAACAAAAGGCACAACTCCTTGATGAAGAATCAACGGTTGATCTTTTTTGTTTTGGACGAATTGAGAGTGATTTCGAAACATTTTTTAATCAAGTTAAGGAGTAGTATGTGGATGAAAAAGTAAAAGAAGAGCAAAGTATTGCTGATATTTCCGCTGAGATTGTTCCTGAGTGTTGTCTGGATGAGGAAGCACTCTCGTGTGAACAAAAAAGCGAAGTTGAGGAATTAAAAGCCAAAGTTGCTGAGCTTGAAGATAAATATTTAAGAGCGAATGCTGATTTTGACAATATGAAACGACGTTTAGAAAAAGAGAAAATGCAGGCGATTGCGTATGCGCATGAAGTCTTTGCACGAGACCTTTTACCGGCTATTGATTCTTTAGAAATGGCTATTTTAGCGGGGAATAATGCGGACGTTGATAGTGCTGATTTATTCGTCAAAGTGAAAGAAGGTTTGGAATTGACCATTGAGCAATTTCGAAAAACTTTTGAAAAACATGGTGTTGAGTTAGTCGATATTGAAGGTACGTTTGATCCAAATTTCCACGAAGCAGTCATGCAAGTAGAGAGTGAGGAGAAGTCAAGCGGTGAGATTTTACAAGTTTTTCAAAAGGGCTATAAAATTAAAGAGCGTATTTTAAGACCAGCGATGGTGAGTATTGTCAAATAAAAATGTAAGTTTCTGCCGACGTGTCGGCAAGCTTTAGTGCCCTAGTGGCTAACGTAGCCAAAAGAAGCTTCGCTTTGTTGGCGTGTCAAAAATAAAAATCAAAGGATAAAAAATGGGAAAAGTGATTGGAATCGATTTAGGAACAACGAATTCATGTGTGAGTGTTTATGAAAGAGGGGAGAGCAAAGTTATCCCTAATAAAGAGGGTAAAAATACCACCCCATCTGTTGTTGCATTTACGGATAAAGAAGAGGTTTTAGTCGGTGATACCGCCAAACGTCAAGCAGTGACCAACCCAAAACGTACTATTTATTCTATTAAACGTATTATGGGTTTAATGAGCAATGAAGAAAAAGCAGGTGAGGCTAAAAAACGTCTTCCTTATGCGGTTGTTGATAGAAATGGTGCATGTGCGATTGAAATTGATGGCAAGGTATTTACACCACAAGAGATCAGTGCAAAAGTGTTGATGAAACTTAAAGAAGATGCAGAAAGTTTTCTGGGTGAAGAGGTAACCGATGCTGTTATTACCGTTCCTGCTTACTTTAACGACTCTCAGCGAAAAGCGACCAAAGAAGCGGGTACGATTGCAGGTCTTAATGTTCTAAGAATTATCAATGAGCCAACAGCGGCAGCACTTGCGTATGGTTTAGATAAAAAAGAGGCTGAGAAAATTGTTGTTTATGACTTGGGTGGTGGTACATTTGACGTAACGGTACTTGAGACAGGCGATAATGTTGTTGAAGTTCTCTCAACCGGTGGTGATGCATTTTTAGGTGGTGATGACTTTGATAACCGTTTAATTGATTGGTTAGTCACAGAATTTAAAAATGAGAATGGTATTGATTTGAAAGCGGATGTTATGGCACTTCAACGTCTTAAAGAAGCAGCTGAAAATGCGAAAAAAGAGCTTTCATCTTCTAACGAGACAGAGATTAACTTGCCATTTATTACAGCCGATGCCACAGGTCCTAAGCACTTGGTTAAAAAAATTACTCGTGCAAAATTTGAGTCAATGATTGAAGATTTAGTCGCCCTTACGATTAAAAAAATCAAAGAAGTTGTGAATGATTCTGATTTGAAAAAAGGGGAGATTAAAGAGATTGTTATGGTCGGTGGATCAACACGTGTTCCTTTAGTTCAACAAAAAGTAAAAGAGTTCTTTGAAAAAGAGCTGAACAAATCCGTCAATCCTGATGAAGTGGTCGCCATTGGTGCTGCGATTCAAGGTGCGGTTATTAAAGGTGATGTGAAAGATATTCTTCTGTTAGATGTTACGCCACTCAGCCTTGGTATTGAGACATTAGGTGGCGTTATGACGAAGTTGATTGAGAAGGGAACCACCATTCCTGTTAAAAAATCTCAAGTCTTCTCAACCGCAGAAGATAATCAACCGGCTGTGACCATTCATGCCCTTCAAGGTGAGCGTGAGTTTGCAAGGGACAACAAATCATTAGGTCAGTTCAATCTTGACAATATACCACCTGCACCTCGTGGTGTGCCACAAATCGAAGTCTCTTTTGACATTGACGCCAATGGTATTTTAACCGTTTCTGCAAAAGATAAAGCCACTGGTAAAGCGCAAGAGATTAAAATCTCTGGTAGTTCAGGTTTGGATGATGCTGAAATCGAGAGAATGGTTAAAGATGCAGAGCTTCATAAAGAAGAGGATAAAAAACGTAAAGAAGCCGTTGATGCAAGAAATCAAGCAGATGCATTAGCACACCAAACTGAGAAATCTTTAGGTGAAATGGGCGATGCAATCAGTGCTGAAGAGAAAGCAAAAATCGAAGCAGCACTTAAAGAGCTTAAAGATGTTCTCGCCAATGAGAGTGCAAGTAAAGATGAGATTGATGCAAAAGTAAAATCGTTAAGTGAAGCAAGTCATAAATTGGCTGAAGCGATGTATAAAAAAGAGCAAGGTGGGGCTTCTGATAGTGAGCAACCAAAAGCTAAAAAAGATGACGATGTTATCGACGCTGAAGTAGAATAACCGCTTTTACATGTAAAAGGTTTTGCCCCATTGGGGCAACCTTTTCTTATAATCCTCATTTTTATCTCCTCCTTGTGATACAATATCTTTCATAAAAAGCAGTGAAGCGTATAAAGGTATTGGTCGATGGCAAAAGTCATTAAAATCTTTCTCAAACAAGGGTTTACTCCCATTGATAAACGTCTCTTAAAACGTGGAACATGCCTAAATTTTGATTGTTATATTCAGCGATTTAACGGGTTTGCTATTGTAATTGAGAAAGGTACGTTTTTAAGTGAACGTATTTATGCTACATTGATTAAACGTCACTTGCATATTTATGTACACAATCGTGATTATTCTGATTATCAGGCGTATTGTCTTGAGCATGGCTCCAAACTTTGTACCTTGATGGATGAAGAGGAGGTTTCCTATATTCAAGCATGTGAAAACGCCTTAGGAATTTCGAAAATTACAGCATACACGCAAAATATCACTGAAAAACTCAATGCTATTTATGAAAATTCAAAAGTTCTTTTTGATGTATGGTTAAAGCAAAAGGAAGAAACGCTTCCGCTAGATGCTCTTGAATCGCTTGTCAATGAGTTGGTTTTTTTGGTGAATGAGTATCGTATTAGGCTTTCTCATTTCAATACTTTTTTAGATGAAAGGGATTTGCTCTCGGCACATTTGGTTAAGGTTGCTTTTTTTAGCGCACTCTTAGGCGCACATATGGGGATTAACCCAGTCACCCAAAAAAAGCTTGTTTTGGCTGCAATGCTACATGACATTGGAAAATGTGAGTTGGATGAAGCGCTTTTAGCTAAGCCTGATTTTTTAAATCCAAAAGAAATCGAGATGATGCAACGTCATGTTGAGTTGAGTGTGGAGCGTGTGAAAAAGAGTGGGATCAGAGATCGGGTCATTTTAAATGCGATTAAAGATCACCATGAACGCCTTGATGGTAGTGGTTATCCACGAGGACGTATAGGAATTTATATAGGTTCTTTTGCAAAAGTGATTGCGATTTGCGATATGTTTGATGCGTTAATTACGAACAAGCCTTATCGTGGCGCTTATAGCACCTATAACGCCCTTGCTTTAATGCGTGATGAGGGAAAAAATAAGTTAGATACCGAATACATCAAACTTTTAATTTCCCATTTGTGTTAATAAACTTCTTTACATGTAATAAAAAATCTGTTCCTGATTGGACGATTTTTGGGTCTGCTTTGAGTGCCTTTTTATGAATTTTTTGTGGGTATTCTACATTTTTGAGAATATATTTGATGGTATTGAGCCTTGCACTTTTTTTATCATCAGAGTGAATAATAATCCATGGAGCATAGGGTTTGTGTGAGGCAAGAATCATACTTTGCTTCGCTTGTGTATACTGATCCCATAACTCCTGTGCTTTTTCATCGACAGGTGAGAGTTTAAACTGTTTAAGAGGGTCATTTTTACGTTCTAAAAAGCGTTTGGCTTGTTCCTCTTTGCTCACAGAAAAATAAAATTTAAAGAGCATAATCCCTGCATTGGTCAGCATTTTTTCAAAAGTGGGTACTTCACGTAAAAATTCTTGATGCTCTTTTGGCGTACAAAACCCCATGATAGGCTCAACACCTGCTCGATTGTACCATGAACGGTCAAAAAAAACGATTTCACCTGCAGAAGGAAGATGTGCAACATAGCGTTGAAAATACCATTGTGTGCGTTCTGTATCGGAAGGTTTGGAGAGCGCTACGATTCTAGCACCTCTGGGATTGAGATGTTCTGTCATCCGTTTAATGGTACCACCTTTACCTGCTGCGTCACGCCCTTCAATGAGAATGAGTACTTTAAGTCCCTTTTCTTTGACATCATTTTGAAATTTTAACAGTTCTATTTGAAGGATTTTAAGCTCTTTTTCATAGGCAATGTCACTTTTTTTAACCCACAGTTGAACCTTCTCTTCTTTTTCTGTGTTCTGTGAATGAACAATCTCTTCTGGTTTATAGAGAATCTCGTTATGCTTCTTTTTACTCATGGATACTCCTTTATCAAAATAGCATACTCTTTTTAATTTAAAAAAGATTTATGCTTCTTCGCTACAATAAAGAATATTTTTTAAAAAGGTGACTTTGTGCAACAGTTTATCCGCTTTTTTATCCTTTTCTTTTTTTCCTTCTCCTTGGCGTTTAGTGCTCAGACATCAAAAGTTTTGAGTGTTGAAGAGGCGTTTAAGATTCTTTTCTCTCAAGAGAGTGAAGGCATTGCGATTGATGTTACACTTGGTGAGGGTATTTACCTTTATGATACTAAAATTAAGCTCGAAATTACGCAGCCTAAAGTCGTGGATATTACAGCATTGGTGGAACGCCCTAAAGCGCAGATGTACCATGAGAGTCTTGTACAGCACAACTCTTTTACGTTAAAAATTCCTTTTGCACTTTTGAAAGAACAACACATAGATGCAAAAAATGTGACCTTCAAACTCTCTTATCAAGGGTGTTCAACGCAAGGTATCTGTTATCAGCCATTAAGTCAAGAGTTTCGTTTTTCGACACAAAGTGTTTCAGCTTCTAACTCTTTATCGGAACAAGACCACATTACACAACAACTCATGCAAGGAGACAGAGCATGGGTGTTGCTCAGTTTTTTTGGATTTGGATTGCTCTTATCTTTAACACCGTGTGTTTTTCCTATGATACCGATTCTTTCTTCTATCATTATTTCTCAGCCAAATAGTAATATGAGTGCTAAAAAAGGGTTTATGCTCTCTTTAGTGTATGTGTTGGCAATGGCATGTGCTTATACAATCGCAGGGGTTTTAGCTGCTTTATTTGGCGCAAATCTTCAAGCTTCCATGCAAAATCCGTGGGTCATCTCCTTTTTTAGTGCTATTTTTCTCTTTTTAGCGCTTTCAATGTTTGGATTTTATGAGCTTAAAATGCCCTCTTTTATTCAAAATAAGGTGAGTAAAAAAACAGGAGAGGCTCAAACGCAAGGTATTGTTGGAATTGCTATTATGGGATTTCTCTCCGCATTGATTGTAGGACCGTGTGTGGCTGCTCCATTAGCTGGAGCGCTGATGTATATTGGTCAAAGTGGAGATGTCCTCTTAGGCGGTTCGGCACTTTTTGTGATGAGTGTTGGTATGGGAACGCCTTTGTTAATGATTGGGACAACAGCAGGGCGTTACATGCCAAAACCTGGCGTGTGGATGCAACGGGTGAGTACACTGTTTGGCATTATGCTCTTAGGCGTAGCGTTGTGGATGCTCTCACGTATTATTCCTGCTTCTTTGAATATGGTATTATGGAGTCTTTTGCTCGTCAGTACGGCGATTTATTTTGGTGCGCTTGAGTCTGCTAAAGAGGGTTGGGGAAGGCTTTTCAAAAGTTTTTGGTTGTTCTGTTTGGTCTATGGTATTTTAATTTTTGTTGGTTTTGTTAGTGGGGCAACGAATCCTTTACGTCCTTTGGAAACATTAACATCTAAAACCTCAGTTGAAACGAGTCCATCCTCGCCTTTTACGAAAGTAAAAAGCCTTGAAGAACTCAAGGTGGCGCTTCAAGCATCAAAAAAACCTGTCATGTTAGATTTTTATGCCGATTGGTGTGTGAATTGTGTTGAGTTTGACGAGTTGACATTTAGGGATGAACGGGTGAAAGCAAAACTAGCTCATTTTACATTGTTAAAAGCCGATGTGACTTATAATACTCCTGAAGATAAAGCCCTTCAAAAGGCGTTTAATATTTATGGTCCTCCTGCAATTTTGTTTTTTAAAGAAGGAAAGGAAGTCCATGAATTACGCTTGGTTGGCTTTAAAAATGCCGATGAATTTTTGGCACATTTAGATAAGTTAGGAGTGTAATATCGTGGCAATGCATGTGGTTTTAATTGTAGAGGTTGAGGGATTAAAAAATAGAGAAGTTTTTGAAAAACATTTGAAAAAAGAGGGATTTACACCTATCACTGGTGAAGAATTTGCCTATGAAGGTGATACATCAACACATCTTTTTAGTACCCGTGCGTTTGTTTTAGAGGTCACGGAAAAGGGTTTAAAAAAATCAGGTTTTGATGCGTGTAAAATCATGTTTCAAGTCGGTGAAAATCCTATGGAAGCCTATGTTTATAATCTTGAAAAAGAGAGTTATGAAGAGGTTAAACTCTAAAAGAGGTAAAGAGCAAAAGCTCTTTACTGTTTCATTTGAAAAAAAGTGAGTGCTCTTTTTAAATCTTCTGGCGTGTCAATCCCAAAACTCTGACTTTCCACTTCAACCATCGCAATGGTGTATCCATGGTATAAGGCACGCAGTTGCTCTAGTTTTTCGATATGCTCAAGAGGCGCATACGGTAGAGAACAAAATGTTTCAAGCGATTTTTTACGAAACGCATAAATGCCTAGATGTCCAAAATAGCCATCAAATCCACCTTCTCTATCATAGGGAATAGGGCTTCTGGAAAAATAGATGGCTTGATGATTGACGTCCAAAATCACTTTGACGAGATTCGGGTCTTTTACATGTAAAGATGAAATTTTCTTACAGGCACTGGTTATCATTGCATCTGTTACTTTGGCTTTTTCAATCACCTTTTGGACAACAGCTTCTTCAATAAATGGCTCGTCAGCTTGGACATTAATAATAATTTCATCTTCACTTAAGCCTAGTTTTGAAGCAGCTTCGTTAATTCTATCCGTACCACTTTGATGTTCTTGTGAGGTTAAAATAGCTTTAAAACCATACTTCTGTGCCAACGTGACTACTTCTTGAGTATCTGCGGCAATAGCGACATCATCAAGATTTTGTACACGTTTTGCTGTTGCAATAACCATGGGAAGTCCATGAATGTCAGCGAGTATTTTATTGGGAAAACGTGTAGAAGCAAGGCGTGCAGGGATAATAATCACTTGCACTCCTTTTTACATGTAAGGTTTAAAAACTCAAAAATCTCTGCTTCAATCGCTTCTTTATGGACAACTTTGTCATGAATCACGGGTTGATTAAAAAGGGCATGAATGGATGCTGGAATCTTTACATGTAAAGAGTGTTCGATACCAACAAGCGCCTCTTTGTCACTGTATTTTTTCGTGTCTTGATTGAGTGCATTCATCATGGTTGGCGCAAATTTTGTCCACTCTGCTGTGGAGCAAAGCACACATGGCAATGGTTTTGCTTTAAGTGCTTGATAGGCTTTAAGGCATGTTGCGGTGTGTGGATCCATAATGTACCCTTTGTTCGCATAGTGATGAATTTGCTCTTTTCCAAAGCTATCATCGCAATACACTGCTTCAAAATCCTCTCTAAGAAGGGCTAATTCATCAGCGTTTAGGGTATAGATTTTTTCTTCTTTCAATGCTTCCATACATGCTTTAGTGCGAGAGGCACCGAATTTATCAAATAAAACACGCTCTACATTGGATGAAATGAGAATATCCATGGCAGGAGAAGTGGTTTGAAGTAAGTGACGATGGCGAAGGTCATACACACCTGTGGTAATCAAGTCTGTTAAAATGTTATTGATATTGGACGCAATAAGAATTTTCTCAATCGGCAATCCCATTTTCTTTGCATAATACGCACCCAAAGCATTTCCAAAATTTCCACTAGGAATAATGGTATAAAAAGGATGGCCATTTTTGATTTTTTCTTGCTTTAAAAGTGCAATATAGGCATAAATATGGTAGATAATTTGAAAAATAATACGCCCAAAATTGACCGAATTTGCCGCACTGAGTTTAATCTCTTTAGCTTCAAGTGCCTCTTTAAAAGTAGAAGAGGCGAGTAAAGTTTTGAGGGCACTTTGTGCATCATCAAAATTTCCATGAATCCCTAAAACTTTGACATTGGTACTTGTTTGTGTGGTCATCTGAAGGCGTTGTACATCGCTGGTTCCTCCATCAGGGTAAAGACAGACAACATTGATGTTGGGTTTGTTCGCAAAGGTATCAAGTGTTGCAGGACCTGTGTCTCCGCTGGTTGCGGCTAAAATAAGGTATTTTTCATTGAGCTTTTGCGCAAGATGAGAAAGGATATATCCAAAAGGTTGCAGTGCCATATCTTTAAAGGCACGAGTTGGTCCATGGTAGAGCTCATTAACGAAGAGGTCATCTTCAATTTGCACCAATGGGGTAGGCTCATGTGCATCATCAAAGGCATCATACAGAGCAACTGCCTTTTGCATAACTTCTTTTTCAATGTCAATTTGGAACAGGTTTAAAATATCCAGAGTAATCTCTTTATAACTTTTTTTTGCAGCATTTTCAAAAAAATGTGCATCCAGTTTAGGGAGAGTTTCAGGAACATACAATCCTCCAAAACTTGCACTTGGATGTAAAATTGCATAGGAAAAAGGGACTTTTTGAGGTTTGATACCATCGTTTCCACGGGTTTCGATAAACATTATGATTTCCTTATTCTTTGATGATGGTACCAATACCATCTTTGGTAAACAGTTCTAATAAAATAGAGTGCTCAATACGCCCATCAATAATATGTGCGCACTCAACGCCTCCACGAATGGTCTCTAAGCAAGCATCTAATTTTGGAATCATTCCTCCGCTTATCGTGCCATCTTTCTTCAATGCTTTAATTTTTGTTTTATCTAAGCTTGAGATAAGATTGCCTTCTTTATCTAGGACACCTTGGGTATCTGTGAGAAAAATAATCTTTTTCGCTTGCAAGGCAACGGCAATTTTACTGGCTGCTAAATCCGCATTAATGTTGTAGCCTGGATGGTTGACATCATCTCCTGCGGCGATGGGTGCAATGACAGGAATAAATTTTTCACGGATAAGATGTTTAATCACTTTTTTATCAATTTTGGTAATGTCACCTACGCGTCCATATTTACCATCATCCATAGGTTTGGCATGGATAAAGTTGGCATCTTTTCCTGTAATTCCAATCGCTTTTGCACCATGATGATTTAAAAGGGTTGTAATCTCTTTGTTAATACTTCCGCTTAAAACCATTTCAACGACTTCCATCACTTGGTCATCCGTCACACGAAGACCATCGATAAAATTACTTTTGACTTCTAATTTATCGAGAAGTGCGTTGATCTTTTTACCACCACCATGAACGATAATAGGTTTAATGCCGACAAGATAAAGTAGAACAATATCTTGTGCAAACTTTTCTTTGAGTTCTGGATTGATTTGAGCAGCACCACCATACTTAATCACAATCGTTTTTTTACTAAATTGTTTGATGTACGGAAGGGCATCCAATAAAATTTGTGCTTGTTGAATTTTTTTGTGCACGATGTATCCTTTAGGATCATAGATGAGAGGATTTATTTTAGCTTAGGTGAGCTAAAAGTGTGTTGATGTTTCCCTTCGTTTGTTCTGAAATCTCAATATCTAGCTTGAGTATGGAGAGAGGAATATCAAAGGTTGTCATTTTAACAGCATCTTTTTGCGTCGTTAATATCGAACTGGCTTGATGTGTCTCAAGAAGGGAGAGAAGCTCTTTTTCGGTGTACATGTAATGGTCTTCAAAGGCAATTTTACCAATCACATTCTCAGGGAGGTAGGCATCAAGTCTGCTGGGTTTAGAAATAGCCGTGACTAAAAGCATACGTGATGTAGGATTGAGAATCGTAACATGGCGAGTAAAATCGTTTTCCTCTGAAATGATGAGATCCGCACGTTCATATAAAAAACGGGGTTCGCGATACGGACCACTTGGAAGGCAAAACGTATTCGTGGGTTCAGGGTAGGGCCTCATTAAAATATCAATTTTGGCAATAGTACTTTTCGAAAAGCCATCATCTAAAAAAATGAGTTTCACACCCCGTTTTTTTGCAAAACGAATCGCTTCAATGCGGTCTTCACTCACAATAACTGTTGCTTTAGGGAGTGATTTGGCATAGAGCATGGCTTCATCCCCACTTGCCATGGTATCGCATAAAACTTGACCTCTATCAGAGACTAAGATAAGACCTTTAGATTTGCGACCATACCCTCGAAGAATAATGCCAACATTTTCATATTCGTGTGCTAAGGCAATACAAAAAGGTGTTTTTCCATTGCCTCCAACGGTTAAATTTCCAATGCTAATAATAGGAATATTAAAAGAGCGTTGGTGTTTTTCTCCTTGATAGCGCTTCCATAAAACAATTCCACAGTAGATAACACTAAAGGGCAATAGAAGATAAGAGAGAAATTTTTGAAAAAAAGAGGAGGGGTAAAAGAGATACTCTTCTACCCATAAAATAAGACGGGATCTTTTAGTCACGGCTTTTAGCAATCTCTTTGATTTGCTCACAAATATAGAGTACATCTTTGTCATTGAGACTACAGTAAATAGGCAATGATAAAATTTGTTGATAATTGCTTAAGGCTCTTGGGAAATCATTGACACGTAAGTTGTACTTCTGTTTATAATAGCTTAGTAAATGCATAGGAATATAGTGTAATGCAGTATAAATGCCACGTTCTTTAAGCTCTTTGGCAAAATTATCTCGATTTTTATCAATTTTGATAATGTATTGAGAGTAGATATGATCTCGTTTTTTCACAGGAGTTGAGACATGTGGGCACGATGCAAGTTCACGGTTGTAGATATCTGCAATTTCCAAACGTCTCTCAATAAACTGTTCATTTTTTTCCAACTGACCAATCGCAAAAGCGGCATTGAGTTCATTTAGGTCGTATTTAAGACCAATATCAACGACGTCATAGACATAACCTAAGTTACCAAATTTATCCCAACCTTCTCCTACGATGGCATGATTGCGAAGCAATCTCGCACGACTGGCAAGTTCAGGGTCTTTTGTCGTTAACATACCTGTACTTGAAATCGAATAGTTTGCTTGTGGGTTAAAACGAAAAACCGTAATATCCGCTTCTAAAGAGCCGATTTTTTTATTTTTATAGGTTGAACCAAGGGCTGCTGTTGCGTCTTCAACGATTTTAATATCGTACTCTTTTGCCAGTGCATAAATTTTATCCAGTTCAGCAGGTTGTCCTGCAACATGGCTGATAAAAGCCCCTTTGAGTTTTTTAGCCGTATTGTTTTTGAGGATATTTTCAAGTTGCTCGACGTCAATGTTAAAATCATCTTTATCAATATCTACAAAAATAGGTTCTGCGTCAAAATGCCTAATGACTTCAGCAACAGAGGGAAACGCATTGACAGAACAGATGATTTTATCACCCCGTTTAAGGTCTAAGGCACACATAGCAAGATGCATTGCCGCTGTTCCATTAACGGTTGAAATAGCATCACCACACGGAATGTACTTCATGAACTCTTGCTCTAAAGTAACAACTTTATTTGCTTTTTCTAAATCCAAAACCTCGTTGATTAACGCTTTTTCTCTTTGGTCGATAAATGGTTTATAAAATGGTATTTCTTTCATAAGATTCCTTTAGTGTATTGCTGATATGTCGGCTATTAGTGGGAGTTTACCTTTGAACGCATTTTTTGTCATACGCTCAAAGATCATGGAAACCAGTGTTGCATCAAAGCCTAAAGCAAGAAGTTCTTCTTTACTTTTGTGCTCTTTTAAATACGTCAATAAAACTTTATCAATCTGCGCATAACTAAACCCAAACTCTTCCTCATCCTTTTGACCTTCCCACAAATCAGCAGAAGGTGCTTTGTTGAGAATAGAAGAGGGGACACCTAAGTGTTCTGCAAAGGCAAAAATTTCTGTTTTTAAGAGTTCTCCGATAGGATTGAGAGCACACGCAAGGTCTCCAAAAATCGTTCCATATCCGAGTAAAATTTCACTTTTATTGCTTGTTCCTAGAACCAAAGCATGCTCTCGTGCAGCGATATCATATAAAACAGCCATACGCATCCGTGCACAAAAGTTTCCAATACGCAGTTTTGACGCATGTGGGTCATTGTGAAAGTAACTCTCTGCGAGTGCTCCAATGGGTATCCTCTCAACACGAATAGCAAATTTTTCACACAGTTCCGTGGCATGTTCTAAACTTGCCTTGCTTGAAGTGGAGGAAGGGAGCATAAGAGCTAAAAAATTCTCTTTGAATGCTTTTTGTGCCAAGACCGCAACCACAGCAGAATCAACACCACCACTAATCCCTACGATAACGTTCGAAAAACCTGCTTTTTTAACCTCGTGTTGTAAAAAAGTGATGAGGTGATTTTCGAGTGATGCATATGTCTTCACAATAATGACCTTTATTGGCGTAGTTTTTTGAATCATTATACAAAACCTACAATTAATGCATTCTTTTAAGGTTTGCGGATTCAAGCTTAAATGTGATAAAATCACTCCGAATTTTATCATACTTTAGAGAGTTTAGAAATGCAAATTAAAAGTAAAGCGTGTGGTGCGTATGCGACCAATTGTTATATTGTCTTTATTCATGGAAAAGAGTTAATTATTGACCCCGGTGTCAATGCAACATCGTGGGTTTTAGCGGAAGTGAAAAATCCTGTGGCGATTTTAAACACCCATGGTCATTTTGATCATGTTTGGAGCAATGAAGCATTGTCTAAAACACTGCATATTCCTATTTATGCCCCTAAAGAGGATTGTTTTATGTTGGAAAATGATCCTTTTTTGCAAGGAACGCCTTCTAGTAAAGCTGATGTCTGTGTAGAACCCGATGAAAAATTGGATATTGCAGGGATTGAGGTCTCTTTTTTGCATTTTCCTGGACATACACCAGGATGCAGTGCGATTTTGATAGAAGATGCCCTTTTTAGTGGAGATTTTATCTTTAAAAATTCGATTGGAAGGTATGATTTTCCGTACAGTGATGCAAAGCAGATGCGACATAGTTTAGAAAAATTTTTACACCTTGAGGAAGCATGGAAGATTTACCCTGGACATGGGGCATCGACAACACTTCAAAGTGAACGTCAAAATATACCCCAGTGGCTTCGTGTTTTATGAAAAGTCTTTACCTTGCATACTGGCTTGAAGTTCATCAATTTTTGTTTTCAAAATATGATTTTCAAGAATAATAGCGTGAAATAAGCCCTCAAAGACTTTGATTTCATTGATAAATCCTACGACTTTGATTTCACGTTTACGGGCTTCTTCAAAACGTCCTTGTGCTTCTAAGACAATAAGGTCTCCCACTTTGGCGGGTGCAAAAAATTTGCTTTTGCACCCAATAATCACGATATTTTCTTCATTAACTGCTGCAATGGCAGCGTATTCGGCTGCACCAAAAATAAATCCGCTGTGAATGAGTCCAAATTCATCCACACTCATCTCGTGCGTGGTTTGTAAGATAACTTTTGCTTTATTTTTTTTGAGTTCGACCAATGAGCCAGAAAACGTTGTTTTGATTTTTTGATGGGTTTTAAGTTCATCGTTAAGAAAGGTACCATCATTTAAAAGCTCCTCGACACTCTCTGTTTCATCTTCAAAAGAGGGAATTTTATCGAGGGCTTCTTGTGCTAAGCTCATTTTGTTTTTTGCCATTTAAAGCATCCTTGCTGTTGTATAATTGGGTGTAGTCAAATCGTCTCTTTTAACGTTTTGCTTTAATATAAACACGTTTGGGAGCAGGAAAACCTTCAATCGTCAGCTCTGGATTATGGGGGTCTAAAAAGTTTTCTAAACTCTCTCCATAAATCCAGTCTGTTTTTCTCTGCTCATGGGCATCCGTTTTTTTAACCTCAAGCACTTCGACCTCTCTAAACTTAGCCCGTTCTAGCCAGTTTAGGAGTGCTGGAATCGTAGGGACAAAATAGACATTGGGAATTTTAGAGTACGTTTTGGCAGGAGTGAGTGCCACAGGGGTGTTCCCTTCAATCATAAACGTATCTAAAATCAGTTCTCCATTGGGATTTAAGCCTTGATAGAGTGCTTTAAGTGTGGCGATAGGATCACTTCGATGATAAAGCACCCCTAAACAAAAGAGCATGTCAAATTTATGCTCATACAAAGGGAGATGTTCAACCCCTAACATTTCATAAACAATCTCGCTTTTCACGAAATGGTTGATAAAATCAAATTGGGTTTTATAGAGGGCGGAGGGGTCAAATCCAACCAGTTTTTTTGGGTTTTGGGTGAGCATACGAAAGAGATAGTAGCCATTATTGCATCCAATGTCACCGACGATTTTTCCTTCTAGTTGGAAGTGGGGTTCTAAAAGGTTGTATTTGATAAAACTCTGCCATTCTGTATCAATAAACGTCCCAAAAAGTTCAAATGGACCTTTGCGCCATGGACGAAGCGCTAAGGCACATTCACGAATGATTTCTTTTTGCATAGCATTTACATGTAAAGAGTCAATACTGATACAATCGTTACATGTAACAAGCGTGTGTTCGATGTTTGGAAGCGATTGAAGGGCTTGACGCATAGGGGCAATATCTTTCCATGTCAGCCAATTTAGGCGTTCAGTACGCAGGGAATCAAGTGGGGACATTTAGGCTCTATTCAAACAGTTCTCTACTGGTTTCAACACTTTTCTTAACCCCTTTTTTAACCCCATCTGTGACTGTTTTATATTCAACAAGGTTTTCGTCGCACTCTTTATGGTAAATACCCATACTGTCGTAGTACTCTTTACATCCATTGTAATAACGATGAGAGACACCCCGATCATTAAAATAGAGACAACCTTGAAGAAGCAGTGCAGTTAAAAGGATTAATATTGTTTTCATAGTAGCTATAATAGCATTTCATTGATTAAATTTTCAAGGGTTCAAATGGAACGTATTTTAGAGCATTTTAGGGCTATTACTGCCATTCCTCGGTGCAGTTATCATACGCAAGAAATGCGAGAGTTTATTAGGCGATTTGCGATAGGGTGTGGTTTTGTTGTGGAAGAAGATGCTATTGGCAACCTTTTATGTCACAAAGGAGAACCCAAACTCTGCTTACAAGCGCATTATGATATGGTGTGTATTGGTGAGGTAGAACGTATAGAGATTGTAGAAGACAAAGGTGTTTTAAAAGCCAAAAACTCGACGCTTGGTGCGGATAATGGTATGGGTATGGCAATCATGTTTTGGACGATGGAGCGCCACGCACATTTAGAGTGTCTCTTTACGGTAGATGAAGAAGTAGGACTTATTGGTGCGATGCACTTAGCCCTTCCTTTAAAGGCTTCAAAGCTTTTAAATTTAGATGCTGAAGAAGCAGGAGAGATTTATATTGGATGTGCAGGCGGTGTAGATGTGATTGCAACTTTGCCTTTGACGTTTGAGCCACTAAAATCAACCGATACTCTCTATGAAATACGTGCGTTTGATTTTCAAGGGGGACATTCGGGGGTGGATATCGATAAAAAAATCCCCTCAGCGATTAAGGCTTTAGGATATGAGCTTTTAGGACAAGAAGGGTTGCGTATAGTAGCACTAGGCGGTGGTGAGAGGCGCAATGCTATTCCTCGCAGTGCTTGGGCGGTTGTGGCAACCGAAAAATCTTTACATGTAAAGGATAAACGCTTAGGTATTCAACCTCTTTTAACATCAGAGTATACGCATAGCATCGTAGAATCAAAAGCGATTATTAAGGCATTGGGTGCTTTTGCTCAGGGGGTTCGTGAGTGGGATAGAAACTTAGATATCCCATCGATGAGCATTAACTTAGGAACGCTCACCTATGAGCAGAACGCTCTTCGTATAGCGTGTGCCGCACGTGCTATGGATGATGAAAATTTGGCTATACTTGCCAATGAAACAGATGCCTTTTTTCATGCGCTAGGGTTTGAGGTAAAACAAGAGGGATGGCATGGCGCATGGAAACCTGAAGTTAGCATTTTCGCACGGGATGTGCAAGAGAGTATGCAACTCTTTTTTCCACACGCTCCTTTTAAAGCCATTCACGCAGGATTGGAGTGTGGTGAGCTGATAGCTTCACAGCACAAAAAAATTGAAGCTGTTTCCATTGGACCTACCATTCGCTATCCTCACTCTTTAAATGAAGAGTGTGATATCGCTTCTGTGTACCACACAGCTAGCGTCGTTGAAGCAATTATAATGAAACAATAAGGAAAAAAAGATGGCACTGATACATTCGCAGACTATTCCTCTAGGAACAGCATTGGAGCATTTTGAGTTAGCAGACCCTAAAGGTGTGCGTTATAGCAGTCAAGCACTCTATGGTAAAGGGGGCTTTTTAATTGCCATTATGTGTAATCATTGTCCTTATGCCAACGCTATTTGGGAGCGCTTTAATGCCGTGGCGGCATTTGCTAAAAAACTAGATATTACCACCGTTGCGATCAATCCAAATATCCATCCTAACTATCCTGAGGATTCTCCAGCCCATATGCTTGATAAAATTGAAAAGCTTTTCATCGAATATCCTTATCTTATTGATGAAGAACAAACGGTTTCTAAAAGTTTAGGTGCGGTATGTACACCTGATCTGTTTTTATTTGATAGTGCGGGAAAATTGTATTATCACGGAAGATTAGATGATAATTGGAGAGATGAAAAGAGTGTTCAAGAAGAGGATTTGCGAGAAGCGATTATGCTTCTTTTTAGTAAGCAAGAAGCTCCAAAAATCCAACACCCTTCACAAGGATGTTCCATTAAGTGGAAAGATACGGTAACAGGCTAAAAGGTCTTAGACCTTAAAGCTCTGTGTCGTTTTACAATACGCTTTTAAAAAACAGTTCTCACAGAGCGGGTTGATGGCTTTGCAGGTATATCTGCCAAAGAGAACCATCGCTTGATGGAGTGTTGCCAAATCTTTTTTAAACCGTTGGGTCAAATCTTCTTCGGTTTTAAGAGCCGTTTTCGCACTGCTTAACCCCAAACGGTGTGCGACACGAAACACGTGGGTATCGACTGCCATAAGATTGGCATTGGCGTATTCTATCATCACCACATGGGCTGTTTTTTGTCCCACCCCTGCGAGTCCGATGAGTTGTTTTTCATCTAAGGGAATCTCCCCATCGTAAGTTTCCATGACTTTTTGAGCCATTTTGATAAGGTTAATGGCTTTATTATTAAAAAATGAACAGCTATGGATGAGTGATTTTAATTCATCAAGATTGGCGTGGGCAAGATGAAAAGGTGTTGGAAAACGCTCAAATAAAGCAGGTGTGATGAGGTTCACACGCTTATCCGTACATTGTGCGGAGAGCATAACAGAGACTAAAAGTTCATAGAGATTACGATAGTTGAGTTCGGTCACAGCTTGGGGAAAATGCTCTAAAAAAAGCGCTTTAATCATTTCACTCTCTTTTTGTGTTGCTTTTTTCATTTTAACTCTTCGATTTTTTCTGAAAATTATACCGATAAAGATTGAAGTTAAGATATTGTTTAAGAAATCGTAATATCATTTTGGATAAAATGCACAAATTACTTCAACAAAGGATTTAAGTGAAAAAAGTTATCTTAAGTGGTATTGCATGTGCGGTACTTGGAATGAGTTTAAATGCGGCTGTGTATGCAACTGTAAATGGTGAAGATGTAACCGATCAAGATATTGCTGTGCTTATGCGAGCAATGCAAGGTGCAAAGTTTGAAAGTCTTCCTGCTGATGCAAAACAGAAAATTGTTGAACAAGCAGTTGAGCGTAAACTTTTAACCAAAGAAGCTGTTAAAAGTGGTGTGGAAAAAGAAAAAGAGTATACTGATGCACTTAAGCGTATCAAAGAGGATCTTTCTTTAGAGCTTTGGATGAAAAAAATCTACAATAACGTTAAAGTAGATGCTAAAGAAGTGAAAGATTATTATGACAAAAATGCCGATAAATTTATGCAACCAGCAACGGTTAAAGCACGTCATATTTTAGTTAAAAGTGAAGAAGAGGCTAAAGCTGCGATTAAAGAATTGAGTGGACTCAGTGGTCAGAAACTCAATGATAAATTTGTTGAACTTGCAACGACAAAATCAACAGGACCAAGCGGTCAAGGCGGAGGCGATTTAGGTTGGTTCGCTGCTAATCAAATGGTAAAACCTTTTGCGGACGCTGCGTTTGCACTTAAAAAAGGTGAATACACAAAATCTCCTGTTCAAACACAATTTGGTTTCCATGTTATTTTAGTTGAAGATACCAAAGCAGCTGAAAAAGCGTCATTTGAGATGGTTAAACCACAAATTGAAAATGGTTTAAAAATGGAGAAATTCCGTGTTGAAGTTGCCAATAAAGCGCAAAAATTACGTCAGGGTGCTAAAGTAACCATCAAATAATAAGGGCGTTTTATGTTGAACACAAAAATTTTTGATTGTATAAAACCAGGGGTTGTGACAGGTGATGATTTGCAGAAGCTCTTTGCGATTGCCAAAGCAAATCAGTATGCCCTTCCTGCGGTGAATGTTGTAGGAACAAACTCGGTAAATGCAGTTTTAGAAGCGGCAAAAGTTGCCAATTCTCCTGTGATTGTTCAGTTCTCTAATGGAGGTGCTGAATTTTATGCGGGTAAGGGTGTGAGTGGACTTCAAGCGGGTGTGCTTGGAGCCATTAGTGGTGCGCTACATGTTCATACTTTAGCAGAAGCGTATGGCGTTCCTGTTATTTTACATACAGACCATGCCGCACGTAAACTTCTACCGTGGATTGATAGTTTGTTAGATGCGAGTGAGAAACATTTCGCACAAACAGGCAAACCTCTTTTTAGCTCTCATATGTTAGATCTCTCTGAAGAGTCTTTGGAAGAGAACATTCAAACGTGTGTGGCGTATTTGAAACGTATGAGTAAGATGGGTATGACTTTAGAGATAGAGCTAGGGTGTACGGGTGGCGAAGAAGATGGCGTAGATAATACAGGTCTTGATAATTCAGCTCTCTACACGCAGCCTCAAGATGTTGCGTATGCGTATGAAGAGCTTATGAAAGTCAGTCCAAATTTCACCATTGCTGCTTCTTTTGGTAATGTGCATGGGGTTTATAAACCTGGTAATGTGCATTTAACACCCAAGATTTTAGATAATTCTCAAAAATACATTGAGGAAAAATTTAAAACAGAGGCGAAACCTGTCAATTTTGTGTTTCATGGCGGAAGTGGTAGTGAACTAGCTGATATTCGTGAAGCAGTTGGTTATGGTGTCATTAAAATGAACATTGACACTGATACCCAATGGGCATTTTGGGACGGGGTAAAAGGGTATGTTGAAAAGTATTCTGCTTACCTTCAAGGACAAATTGGTAACCCAGAGGGTGATGATAAACCCAATAAAAAATACTATGATCCACGCAAATGGCTTCGTTCTGGTGAAGAAACGGTGAAAAATCGTCTGCTTCAAGCCTTTGAAGACCTTAATTGTATGAATCGTAATTAATCTTTGAGAAAGCCTTTTTAAGGCTTTCTCCTTTTTACATGTAAAGATGTTTTCTTCATCTGCTTTTCAATCACACTTTTTTCAAAATCGAACCCTTTATCTTAAACGTGATGATCTGTTGCACCCTGATTTTTCAGGCAATAAAGCACGAAAATTTCACTACTTTTTAACGCATGAATTTCCTCATATTAAGCGTGTGGTAAGCTCAGGCTCCAATCAATCCAATGCTATGTATTCACTCTCTGTTTTGGCTCGTTTAAAAGGGTGGGAGTTTATCTATGTGTGTGACCATGTACCATCTTTTTTAAGAGAAAATCCCATCGGCAATTATAAAGCTGCTTTAGAAAATGGGATGCGTCTCATTGAGTCGTCTAACAGGGAAGCAACGTCGCTTGAATTTATCGATGAGAAGAGTTTACATGTAAGCGAAGGTGGACGCCAGAGCAAGGCGGAAGAGGGCATAAAACGTTTAGCCGATGAACTTAAAGAGGATGTTCATCAAGCGGGGCTCAAAGAGCCTTATCTCTTTTTACCCTCAGGTACAGGCACCACCGCACTGTTTTTACAAAAGCATTTACCATTTCCTGTTTTTACATGTAACACGGTTGGCAATAGTGCTTATTTACAAAAGCAGTGGGAGATGGTAGAGCCTTCTTTAAAGATGTATCCTACGATTTTGGAAGGTTCAAAAAAGTACCATTATGGAAAATTATACATAGAATTGTATGTATTATGGCAGAAATTGAAGGTGGAAATGGGTGTTGAGTTTGATTTGCTCTATGATCCTGTTGGCTGGAGTGTATTTTTAGAGCATTTACCTAACCTTCAAGGAGAGCCTATTTACCTCCATCAAGGTGGCCTTTTGGGTAATATCTCGATGGAAGAACGCTATAAGCGAAAAAAAACTATAATTAAAACCTTATGAAGGAGAAAATATGTTACTTTTAAAAACGAATGAAGAAAATTTTAAAGCCCAATTTGATGAACTTTTACGTCGTGGGCATATGGATATGGAAAATGTCTCCAAAATCGTGTTAACTATTATTGCTGAGATTAAAGAGCAAGGTAATGGCGCAGTAAAGGCGCATATTGAAAAATTTGATAAATGGTATGTTGAAAATGATGAAGCCCTTGAAGTGAAAACCGCTGATATGAAACAAGCCTATGATGCTCTGGATGTAAAGCTCAGAGAAGCGTTAGAACTTGCATATCAGCGCATCTATACCTACCATGAAAAAATGATGCCAAAATCATGGCTTGATTTTGAAGATAATGGGACGGTTTTAGGACAAAAAGTAACCCCTGTGGATAGGGCGGGGCTTTACATCCCTGGCGGTAAAGCGGCGTATCCAAGCTCTCTTTTAATGAACGCCATTCCAGCCCTTGTTGCAGGGGTTAAAGAGATAGTCGTATGTACTCCTGCACCCAATAATGAGCTTAATCCTCTGCTTTTGGCGGCGATGCATTTGTGTGGCATCAAAAAGGCGTATAAAGTAGGCGGTGCAAGTGCGATTGCGGCGATGGCGTATGGTACGCAGAGTATTCCTAAAGTCGATGTTATCACGGGACCTGGCAACATTTTTGTTGCAACGGCTAAAAAATTGGTTTTTGGTGAAGTGAATATTGATATGATAGCAGGGCCTAGTGAGATTGGTGTATTGGCGGATGAGAGTGCAAACCCTCACCATTTAGCGATTGATTTGCTTTCCCAAGCCGAACACGATGAGATGGCAAGTTCTATTTTGATTACTCCTTCTTTAGAGATTGCTGAAAAAACGAAAACAGAAGTCTATGCGTGGCTTGAAACATTAGAGCGCAAGGCGATTGCGGAGGTTTCGATTAAAGAGCGTGGGGCGATTATTGTCACTTCTAGCATGGATGAAGCGGTGGATTTGATGAATCAAATTGCCCCTGAGCACTTAGAAGTGGTGACATCGCATCCGTTTGATTTATTGCCGAAAATTCGCCACGCTGGGGCTATTTTTATGGGTGCTTATACGCCTGAGCCTATGGGAGATTACATCGCAGGGCCAAACCATACGCTTCCCACAGGTGGAACGGCTAAGTTTTACTCACCTTTGGGGGTTGAAAATTTCTTAAAGCGCTCTTCCATCATTAGTATGAGCAAACAAGGGATTGAAGAAATAGGTGAGGCGTGTGCGCTTTTAGCCCATACAGAAGGGTTGGGTGCGCATGAAGCAAGTGTACGAGTTCGTTTGAAAAAATAGGAGCGTTTGTATGAAAGCAAAAATAGGTATTTTAACCGTTTCAGATCGTGCGAGTGCGGGTGTGTATGAAGACCTCTCTGGAAAAGCGATTATAGAGACTTTGAGCGTGTATTTAAGCTCTGAGTGGGAGAGTGTTTATGAGGTCATTCCTGATGAGCAAACGCTGATTGAAGAGGCTTTAAAAGATATGTCAGATGTGCAAGGCTGCTCACTTATTGTGACCACAGGTGGAACAGGACCAGCGCTTAGGGATGTTACGCCTGAAGCAACAGAAGCGGTGTGTGAGAAGATGATGCCAGGTTTTGGGGAACTGATGCGCCAAGTGAGTTTAAAGTATGTTCCAACAGCGATTCTCTCTCGTCAAACTGCGGGAATTCGAGGTAAGAGTTTAATCATTAATCTACCAGGGAAACCAAAATCGATTCGTGAGTGTTTGGATGCTGTGTTTCCTGCGGTGCCATACTGTCTTGATTTGATTGGTGGGGCGTATCTTACATGTAACGAAGAGGTAATGAAGCCTTTTCGCCCTAAAGCATAAAAAAAAGGCTTAGCGCTTAAGGCCGCTAAGCCTTTTTACATGTAAAGCTTTTTACATTCCAAGAGAACTTAATTCTGCGTCAATTTTCGCCATTTTAGCTCTAGCATCATCCAAGCCTTTTTGATTTTCTGCAATGACTTCTTTAGGAGCATTGGCGACAAAGCGCTCGTTTGAAAGCATACCGCTTAGCTTTTGAATCTCTTTTTCAAGTTTGATTTTTTGATTATTTAAGCGTTCAATAATGGGGCTTAAATCGACGCCATTGAGTGGAATAAACACCTCAACGTTATCGCCAACATCGGTCGCTGCATTGGCAATTTTTGTCTCTATAAAGTCGATATTTTCAACTTTTGCTAATAAACTAATGTATTTCATCGCTTCTTTAAGGTTTTGGTTGTTCTCAACTTTAATGTAAGCGTGTTCTATTTTTTTGTTGGCTAAATCAATATTGGCTTTGGCACGACGAATGCCAACAATGGCTTCAATGACGAGTTCAAAGGTTTGCTCAATGCTTGCATCACGTTTTAAGTCACGTGGATAGCATTTTACCATGATGGACTCGCTCTCTTCTAGGTTGGTGTCGGAGAGTTCTTGATAGAGAAACTCTGAGATAAAAGGCATAAAAGGATGTAAGAGTTTCATCGCCTCTTTAAAGATAGAACCTAGCTCTAAAATCGCAGGCTTGTCTGCTTTACTTAGCTCAATACCCCAGTCACAAAACTCACCCCATAAAAAGCGGTAAAGCGTTGTTGCGGCATCATTAAAGCGGTAAGAACTAAAGTGTTCACGTACCTCTTCTTGCGCCACGGCTAAACGGCTCTTCATGTAAGCGCCCAAAGCAGTTTTGATTTCAAGTTTTTCCAAATCTTCAAATGAGGAGGCATTCATCAGTAAGAAACGAGAAGCATTGTAGAGTTTGTTGGTAAAGTTACGAATTTGCTCTAGTTTTTCAGAGCTTAGTTTAATGTCACGTCCTTGAACGGCTAAGATGGCGAGGGTAAAGCGAAGGGTGTCGGCACTGTACTCTGCGATGCTATCGAGTGGGTCGATGACATTGCCTTTACTTTTACTCATTTTTTGACCGTGTTCGTCTTTTACCAGTGCATGCAGGTAAATGTCTTTGAATGGAAGCTCTTTAAAGGTGTGTTCACCTGAGAACATCATACGAGCGACCCAGAAGAAAAGAATATCAAAGCCTGTAATTAAAAGCGTGTTAGGGTAGAACTCTTTGAGGTCATTTTCAAACCACTTTTCATTTTTTAGTGCTTCACCATTGCCCCAACCCAGTGTGGAAAATGGCCATAAGCCTGAGCTAAACCATGTATCAAGTACGTCTGGGTCTTGATGAATCTGTTTGCTTTGGCATTTAGGGCAGGTGTGTTCGACTTCGTTTTCACTCGCCCACTCATGCCCACACGCATCACAATAAAACACAGGAATCTGATGTCCCCACCAAAGTTGGCGTGAAATACACCAATCACGTAACTCTTTCATCCATGCATTGTAGGAGTTAAGCCAATGGCTTGGGTAAAATTGCGCTAAATGTTCATTGACTTTTGCAATCGCACCCTCAGCAATCTCTTTTTTAACAAACCACTGTTTTGAGATGTAAGGCTCCACGACATTTTTACAACGGTAGCAGTGACCCACTTGATTTTCATAGTCTTCGACTTTATCGACAAAGCCCTCTGATTCTAGTTTTGCCATAATGGGTGCTCGAGCTTCCAAACGCTCTAAGCCTTGAAATGCGCCACACTGCTCATTTAAAATGCCGTTTGGATCAAAAATCGTAATGAACTCTAGGTTATGGCGTTTGCCCACTTCGTAGTCATTAACATCGTGTGCGGGGGTGACTTTAACACATCCTGTTCCAAAGCTCATATCGACATGCTCATCCGCAATGATTTCGATTTCACGACCAATGAGTGGAAGCACCACTTTGTGTCCAATAAGATGTTGATAACGCTCATCCTCAGGGTGAACCATGACCGCCGTGTCACCAAAGTAGGTCTCTGGACGGGTGGTGGCTACAACGAGGTAGTCATTGGAATCTTTAAGGAAGTATTTGAGGTGGTAGAGTTTGCCTTTGTTTTGCTCATACTCCACTTCAATGTCACTGAGTGCACCATCGTGCGTACACCAGTTGACCATGTAGTTACCACGAACGATTAATCCCTCATCGTACCATTTCACAAAGGATTTGCGAACGGCATTTTTAAGTCCTTCATCCATCGTAAAACGCTCTCTGCTCCACGCTGGAGAGACACCAAGCTTTCGCATTTGGTGAACAATTTGTCCGCCACTGTACGCTTTCCATTCCCAGACTTTTTCTAAGAACTTCTCACGTCCAAGCTCCTCTTTTTTAATGCCTTGGCTCAAGAGTTGTTTTTCAACCACGTTTTGTGTGGCAATACCCGCATGGTCTGTGCCTGGTTGCCACAGGGTTTTAAATCCATCCATACGTTTAAAACGGGTGATAATATCTTGCAGGGTAAAAGTGAGGGCATGTCCGATGTGTAAACTTCCTGTGACATTGGGAGGGGGCATCATGATGGCGAAGTTTTTACCTTCTTCTTGAATGGCTTTGTTGCCATCTACTTCAAAATAGCCTCGGCTTTCCCAAATTTTATAGTAACTTTCTTCAATCTCTTTTGGATTGTAAACGGTGCTTTTTTCGCTCATGGAGTTATGTACCTTATACATTAGTTTGACGCGATTATACAAAAGCAGGGGTAAAAGCTTGATTAATGCGTCGTTGAAAGTGTTTTACATGTAAAGAGTTTAGCGCAAAAAAAGGCTCAAAAGGTCAAACCAAAATGGATGCCTACAATAAGCCCTTAATGGTCTCCTCAAGACTCTCAGGTTTCGTGGTAGGTGCAAAACGCTCAAGGACATGTCCATTTTTATCGACCAAGAATTTTGTAAAATTCCATTTGATACCCTCGCTCCCCAAAAATCCTGATTGTTCTTTTTTAAGATAGACATACAAAGGATGTGCCTTTGCTCCATTGACATCAATTTTGGAGAACATAGGAAAGGTAACATCGTAGGTTAAAGAGCAGAAGTTTTTTATCTCCTCTTCATTGCCTGGTTCTTGCTCTGAAAATTGATTGCACGGGAACCCTAAAACAACGAAGCCTTTGTCTTTGTAGGTTTTGTAGAGTTTTTCCAAACCTTCGTATTGGTAAGTAAAACCGCATTTACTCGCAACATTGACGATGAGTAAAACCTTGCCTTTGTAAGCTTCCAGTGTTGTTTTTTTCCCCTCAATCGTGGTAACTTCAAAATCATAAAGTGACATTTTATCTCCTGCAAACAGTGTTAATGCAAACATGCATACGCCTATAAAGTGTTTCATCTTCGAGCCTTTTTTGAAAGTGTAGCACGATTTTTCAAATGCTTGTAAATCTTCTAAAAAGTATGAATTTACATTTTTAGGCTAAAAAAGTTGCGGTATTTTTACCTGCTTCTTTGGAGATATAAAGCGCTTGATCGGCACGTTGGAGCATGGTTGTAAAATCATCTTCTATTTTATACATGGTATAACCAATGCTTAGGTTAATGTGCAGTTCATGTGGTTGGTCATTGCGTGTGATGGGGAGACTTTTTTGGTTAAATTCATTTAAGATACGATTAACGGTGTGTGAAGCAGCGTCTTTGTCATGATCCACAATGCAAATCACAAACTCATCACCACCAAAACGACCAATCGTATCTGAGTTACGTAAAATGGTTTTTAATGTGGAAGCGGTTGTTTTAATCGCTAAATCACCAATAAGGTGTCCAAAATTGTCGTTAATGGATTTAAAATCATCTAAATCAATAATAACCAAAAAGAGGCATTTTTTTGAGCGCTTAACTTTTTGAATCTCTTTTTGAAAAAGGGTGACAAACATGAGACGGTTGTAGAGTTTGGTGAGTCCATCAAAATGGGAGAGCTCTTCAATTTGAAGGTAAGATTTTTTAAGAAAAAAAGAGAAAAGCGCAATAACGCTTGCAAAAATGAATGAAAAAAAGAGAGCATAAAGAAGCGTGAGTTCAATGAAATTGAGATAATTAAAAAAGGTTTCTAAATGGGTTAAGCTTTGATGCGCTTGTTGATAATTTTCATATAAAAAAAGAAGAGGAATGGTACTAATAATAAGATTGAGCATGAGTGCGATGAAACCTATTAGAAGAGGATTTTTAATCAGTTTGCTGGGTATCTTTTTCATGCACGTTTGCCTTCGAAATTGATACCCACATAGTAGCACAGAATCTTTTACATGTAAAGGTAAAAAGTCCTTTTACGACTCTTTATATTCGTACAATCCCGCACTCAAATAACGCTCACCCGTGTCACATAAAATGGTGACAATGGTTTTCCCCTTATTTTCAGCTCTTTTCGCAACTTCAGAGGTAACATAAACGTTAGCTCCTGCTGAAATTCCCACTAAGAGCCCTTCTTTTTTCGCAAGGTCTCGTGAAGTTTCTATGGCATTTTCATAGCTCACTTTGACCACTTCGTTATAAATTTTTGTGTCTAAAACAGAAGGAACAAATCCTGCACCAATGCCTTGAATTTTATGAGGGCCTGGATTTCCACCTGAAAGCACGGGGGAAGTTTCTGGCTCGACGGCGATGATTTGGATGTTGGGATTTAGCTCTTTAAGACGCTTCCCTGTACCTGTAATCGTTCCTCCTGTCCCCACCGCGGCAATAAAAATATCGACTTTGCCCTCGGTGTCTCTCCAAATCTCCTCAGCAGTGGTTTGATAATGAATCGCTGGGTTGGACTCATTGGCAAATTGCTGTGGAACAAAAGCGTTTGGTATCTCTTTGGAAAGTTCATTGGCTTTATCAACAGCACCTTTCATCCCTAAGGTTGGCTCCGTTAAAACCAGCTCAGCGCCTAAGGCAGCTAGGAGTTTACGGCGTTCCAAACTCATAGAACTTGGCATGGTAAGCACAAGTTTTAAGCCTAAACTCGCACATACCGTAGCCAACCCAATGCCCGTGTTCCCGCTAGTGGGTTCGATAATGACAGAAGTCTCGTTGATAAGCCCTTTCTCAAGCGCTGTTTTAATCATATGAAATCCGATACGGTCTTTCACTGAATGCGAAGGATTTAAAAATTCACATTTACCTAAAATGAGCGTATTTGAAGCGTTAGACGCATGATTTAGTTTTACAAGGGGGGTATTTCCGATGAGTTCGGTAACATTATGTGCGTACATATTCATCTCCTTTAAATTAGATGCTATAGTTTAATTGATGACTTAAACGCTCAGCGTATAGGTCAAATTCCGATAAAGGCACATTGAAAATTTCTTGCAACTTAGCGGTGCACTCTTCGTAAAAAATGCGTAAAACAGGATCTTTTATCTCACCATCAATGACGAGTAGATTTCCCTCTAGTGCAATCAAAATATCTTTAATCAAAATATTCTCTGCTGCTTTAGCCAATAAATAGCCACCGTACGCCCCTCTAACACTGTTAACCAGTCCTGCTTGACGCAATAAAATCAAGAGTTGCTCCAGATAATTTTGAGGGATTTCAGCCCGTGTTGAAATCTCTTTAATTTGCAGAGGTTTACTGCTTTTGGCTAAAAAGAGCTGGTACATGGCACTTAGACCATACATACCTTTGGTTGAAAGTAATGACATGGCTTCTCCTTAACCTAACGCTTTGCTTAAATCTTCAATCAAATCATCGGCATTTTCAAGCCCAATACTTAAACGAATGAGTCCCTCTTTTACTCCTGCAAGTTCAAGCTCTTCATGTGAAAGTTGTTGGTGTGTGGTGCTGGCTGGATGGGTAATAATGGATTTAGAATCGCCAATATTCACCACCACGGAGAAGAGTTTGGTGCTGTTTAAAATATGTTTAGCAAATTCAAAATCTTCCACTTCAAAGCTCAAAAGTCCCGATGTTTGCGCCTCTTTAAAGTACTGTTTGGCTCTTATATGTAAAGCATCACTTTCAAGCCCCGGATAGGAGACTTTTTTAACTTTTGGATGCGACGCTAAAAATTTCGCTATTTTATAGGCATTGCGTGAGTGTTCTTTGACTCGAAGAGAAAGGGTTTCAAGCCCTTGAATGAGTAACCATGCGTTATAAGGCGAGATGGTCGCTCCAATGTCTCGAATGAGTGAAAGGCGAATCCTGAGTGAAAAGATAGGAAAGGGCAAATCCGCATAGACCAACCCATGATAACTCTCATCAGGCTCATTAAATTGTGGATAACGAGGGTTGCCAATGAGTTTGGCATTAAGCCCTTTAGCTTCTACCACAAGACCACCAATAGCACTTCCTTGACCGTTAATGTATTTACTCGCACTGTGCACACTCACATCAATACCATGTGCAAAAGGCTGGAAAAGAATAGGGGTAGCAACGGTATTATCACAAATAGAGATAATGTTGTATTTTTGCGCCACCGCAACAATTTTTTCAATGTTTGGAATCGCAATTTGCGGGTTGGAGAGGGATTCAAAAAAGATGGCTTTGGTTTTCTCATCGACAAGGGCTTCCAAATCATCTGCTTCATCGCTCTCAAAGACTCTTGCTTCAATGCCAAAACGTTTGAGTGTGTGCGTTAAAAGGCTGGTGGAGCCTCCATAGACTTTTTTTGCCACAATGATGTTATCGCCCACTTCTGCGAGGTTGGCAACCGCATAAAAAATAGCCGCTTGACCACTTGCGGTTGCAATCGCTGCGCCACCGTTTTCAACCGCTGCGATACGAGACTCAAGAACATCGGTTGTGGGATTGTTCAGTCGTGTATAAATAGGGCCTAACTCTTTGAGTGCAAAACGATTTGCTGCTGTTTCTGCAGAACCAAAATCGTAGGCGGTTGTTTGGTAAACAGGAACAGACATCGCCCCAAAACTTTGTTTATCGTATCCGAAATGAAGTGCCAATGTTTCTTGATGCATAGTTTATCCTTTTTTGGTTTTCTTGCCAGAAGTATAGAACAATTCTTTTTTAATGTCAAGTAACTTTATCAGAAAAGTAGTAATTAAAAAACAGGGATCTATTTTTCAAAGAGAGGAGGGCGTTTTTACCCTTTTTGTTCTTTACATGTAAAAAGAAAAAAGAGGTAAAATAATACATAAAGTATTTCATTGCATCTCTTGACTAACGCACTAAATTTTACAGATTATTATACACATAATTATATGTAAACATCGTTTTTAAGGCTTTTTTAGAAATGGTAAAAGCTTTAGTTTTTAAACTTCAACTAACATACTGTTAGTGTATAAGGAGAGAAAAACACTCACCATAGGGAAGGCGTTTTTCAGAAGAGAAACGTTATAATCCCTTCTTCTTGAGTACGATAAAGGGGTGTAGATGTTTAATGAAGAGGACGATGATTTTTTAATAGGAACACCGCAAAGTAAATTTTTTGACATTCTTTTTCATGCAAATAGAGAGATTGTTAAAAATAAATTGCTACAATGCATCGACCGTTACAATGCAATGGAACTTCTCTTAGAACAGCATTTGGGTGAAGAGGTTCTTGAAAAAGAGATTCAATCCACCCTTTTAGAAAAGAGTGATACTGTTCTAGAACGCAATCAAGACTTGTTCATTGCGCTTATGGGAGAGATTTTAAGCCAAAATGAGTAAGGTTTGTGTAGTTTTAAGCATCTTTTTAAGTACGTTTTCACTCTTTGCAGCGCCAATAGAGTACGAGTACCAACATCAGTTTGTACTTAAAAAAGATGAAGTCGGGTTGGTGTTGATTAATCGTAAAGAGGTGACTAAAAAACCAACGGCAGAAAATCCAAATAATGAGTATCTTCTGAAGTTACGTTGGACACTCTTTACCAATAATATGTTGACGCTTTTAGTCAACTATAGAGGCTATCCGACACAGTATGTGTTGGAAAAAAAATATCCTTTAAAAAGTATTGTGATTCCTCTTTTGCCTGATGGTGAAAATAAAATGGTGGCGCAAACCTACGCTAGAATTGTTTTTGCTGACTTTGATCAAAGGAATCGTGAGGGAATTTTAGATATATTTATAGAAGATAATGCACAACGCATTGAAGTTGAATTTAGACCCAAAAAGAAACCGTAGGATTGTAGGTGTTAGAAAAAGTCGAAAACTTAATGGTAGAGATGGTCGCTTCTTTAGGCGATGTACGTAGTGTTGAACTCTTGCATAGGGTTCCAAAAGGGAAGCGTTTACGCGCAAAATTGATTTTAAAAATTGCAGGCGTGAGTGAGGCTTCTTTAAAATTGGCGGCGATTGTAGAGCTGATTCATGCGGCAAGTTTACTGCATGATGATGTGATTGATGATGCCTTTACCAGACGGGGTGAATCTTCCATCAATGCGTTATTTGGCAATAAAACCGCCATTATGTTAGGCGATATTCTCTACTCAAAAGGGTTTAGTGAACTCACACATATGCCACAAGAAGTCGCTTTTACGATTTCCAATGCGGTAGCACTTCTTTCTGTCGGTGAGCTTTTAGATGTGGATCTTTCACACGGTTTTAATGAGAGCGAAACGCTTTACTTTGATATGATTTATAAAAAAACCGCCTCACTTATTGAAGCCTCTGCTAAAGCTGCTGCACTGCTGAGTGGTAAAAATGGCGATATTTACGCACTTTATGGCAAAAATTTAGGACTTGCGTTTCAGATTATTGATGATATCTTAGATATTACTCAAAGCAGTGAAGTGTTGGGCAAACCCTCGCTCAATGATTTTAAAGAGGGAAAAACAACCTTACCTTATCTTTACATGTATCACAAATTAACCCCCGAAGATCAAACTTACTTGTGCTCTTTATTTCAAGTAGAACTCACTGATGAACAGAGTGCGTGGATTAAAGCAAAAATGCATGAAACCGATGCTTTGATGGATGCTATTGCGTATGCAAAAGCGTTAGGTTTGGAGGCGTTAGATGCCATTAAAGATGAGGACGATGTGGGACTTAGTTCGATTATGAAAGAGATGATAGAAAGGAATTTTTAATGCATTATCTTACCATTAGCTTTACCCATAAAAATACTGATATTTCTATTCGAGAAAAATTGGCATTTAACACTGAAGAGAAGAGTCGGAATTTTATGGCAGCATTGGTTGCCTGTGAATCTGTGAATGAAGTGATTTTACTCTCTACATGTAACCGTGTGGAAGTGATTGCGAGTGTGGTTGATTGTCAGGCTTCTTTGCACTCTATTTTTGCTCATTTAAGTGCTATCTCAACCATCTCACGAGAAGAGTTAGAAGGTAGAGCAGATATTTACGAAGATAATGGAGCGATTCATCATCTCTTTAGCGTCTGTTCTTCTTTGGATAGTTTGGTCATTGGAGAGACACAAATTGCAGGGCAACTCAAAGATGCGTTTAAATTTGCGTTTGAAAATGGCTACTGTGCGCAAAAACTAGGTCGTGCGATGCACCATGCGTTTCGCTGTGCCGCAGAAGTGCGTAGCCGTACGGATATCTCTAAAAGTCCCGTCTCTGTTTCGAGTGTTGCGGTGAGTAAAGCGAAAGATTTGTTAGGAAATCTTGGAGGCTTAACTGCGCTTGTCGTGGGAGCTGGCGAGATGAGTCAGCTTGCGGCAAAGCATTTAATCGCCAATGGAGTTAATATTATTATTATCAACCGTAACCTTGAACATGCACAAGCTTTAGCTTCAGAATTAGGGGAGCTTGCTACCGTTGCTCCGTATGCTAAACTTACCGAGTACATTAACCGTTACCGTTTGGTTTTTTCTGCTACGGGAGCACCTCATAGTGTCATTACCGATGATATGGTTGAAGAGCGTGAGTTCTCACGCTATTGGTTTGATATAGCAGTACCTCGTGATATTGAAGTGCAGGGGTATAAAGATTTGCATGTTTATGCGGTGGATGATTTAGAAGAGATTGTGAGTAAAAATATGTCGCTTCGAGAAGAGCAAGCTAAAATTGCCTACTCGATTGTGGGGCGCTCAACCATGGACTTTTTTAAATGGCTTCAAAGCATGTGTGTGGATCCTATTATTAAAGAGATTCGTGACCATGCTAAAGAGTGTTCAATACATGAGTTAGAAAAAGCGATTAAGAAAGGCTACATCCCAGAGGAACTTCAAGAACAGGTCTCTAAGGTGCTTCATCATGCTTTTAATGCCTTTTTGCACTCTGCGACTAAAAATCTTAAAGATGTTGCTGAAAAGCCAGAAGCCGATACGATTGTCCAAGCGATTCAATATATTTTTAACATCAATGAAGACCAAACAAAACGTATGAATTTATACAAATGTGAATACCAAATGGGAGTGAAATAATGAAATTTTCAAAGCTATATGCACCAACAACCAAAGATGCGCCAAAGGATGCAACGCTTCCAAGCCATCAGTATTTGGTGCGAGGCGGGTTTATTGTTCAAGTGGGCAGTGGACTCTATAATTTTTTGCCAATGGGAAAAATCGTTCTGGATAAAATCAGAAATGTTGTCAAAGAAGAGATGGATGAAACGGGTGCTCAAGAGATTCAAATGGGTGTGGTCAGTCCAGCTGAGCTTTGGAAACAAAGTGGACGCTATGATGTCTTTGGCAAAGAGTTATGTCGCATTAAAGATAGAAAAGAGAATGAGTTTGTACTAGGACCAACCCATGAAGAGGTGGTTGTAGATATCGTGAGAAATCGCATTAACAGTTATAAACAGCTTCCATTACATTTGTATCAAATTACGACAAAATTCCGTGATGAGGCACGTCCTCGTTTTGGGCTTTTAAGGGGTCGTGAGTTCATTATGAAAGATGGGTATAGCTTTCATGAGGATGAAGCGAGTATGAAAGCTGAATTTGACGTGATGGAGCAAACTTATACGAAGATTTTTAATCGTTTGGGACTTGATTTTAGAGCGGTTGAGGCTGATAGCGGTGCGATTGGGGGAAGTGGTAGTAAAGAGTTTATGGTATTGGCACAAAACGGTGAAGATGACATTGTGGTGTGTGAACAGTGTTCGTATGCGGCGAATATTGAAGCGGCTAAACGTGCTCCTAAAACGACCACGCTTGAAGCACCAGAAGCCAATCTCTCTAAATTTAAAACACCTGATATGAAAACGATTGAAGATGTGTGTAACTTCTTTAAAGTGGATGCCTTTTACAGCATTAAAGCCGTGGTTAAAAAAGCAATTTACGTTGATAAAGAAGAGGTCGTTGTTTTCTTTGTACGTGGCAATGATGAACTGCAAGAGACCAAAGCGCAAAATGCGTGTGGTGCGCTTGATTTGGTCGATGCTAGTCTTGAAGAGGTGGAGCGAGCAGGCTTAAAAGCAGGATTTATCGGACCTGTGGGGCTAGAATGTGTAAAATTTTACATAGATTTAGAACTTAAAGAGGCAAAGAACCTTATTTGTGGGGCAAATGAGGTGGATTATCACATGGTCGGTGTGGGGATGTTTAACTTCAAAGAAGAGCGATATGCAGACCTTGTTGCGGTCAAAGAAGGCGATGTGTGTGCGTGTTGTGGTGGTAGACTCGGCATTACCAAAGGGATTGAAGTCGGGCATATTTTCCAACTGGGACAAAAATACGCCAAAGCGATGGGCGCAACCTTTTTAGATAAAAATGGCAAAGCACAACCTTTTTACATGGGATGTTATGGTGTGGGTGTGAGTCGTTTGGTAGCGGTGATGATCGAGGCAAGCCACGATGAGAAAGGGTGTATTTGGAACAAGCAAACCGCTCCATACCTCTTAGATATTATTGTCTCTAACAGCAAAGATGAGGCACAAAGTGCGTATGCTGAGGAGATTTATAGTGCTTTGATGCAAGAGCGTTTAAGTGTGCTTTTAGATGATAGAAATGAGCGTTTTGGCTTTAAAATGAAAGATTATGAGCTCATAGGACTTCCGTATGCGCTGATTGTGGGTAAGGAGCTCGAAGAGGGTTTTGTGGAGATTGTTGAGCGTAAAACATTAGAAAAAACAGTCGTGAAAAAAGAAGAAGCACTCTTAAAACTAAGGGAACTCTTAGCGTGAAATATTTTCTCATCTATCTCTTTATCGAAGTGTTCGTAAGTGTTAATATCTCTTCAGCTATTGGCGCATTTGCGACGTTTGGAGAGATTGTTTTTTCTGCCATTGTAGGATTTGTATTGCTTGCGAATATGCGTTTAACCTTGATGCAAAATATGCAGGCTTTAATGCAAGGAGAGATTAGTGTTGAGTCATTTGAGCGTTTGAATCTGTGGTCCTTTGTAGGGGCCTTATTGTTGATTATTCCTGGCTTTTTCAGCGATATTGTAGGACTTTTATTGCAATTTAGCGCATTTGCGACCTTAATCGCGTCAAAGCTTTTACATGTAAAAAAAGAACCGCCTCATTTTAGGAGTAAAAATCCACAGCTTAAAGAGGAGGAAATCATCGATGTTGAAGTTATTGATGAGCATCGCTCTAAGTAGTACATTTTTTTTGATGAGTGCCTACGCAGAAGAGTTTGATGTGGTGGATGTGAAGGTTATTGATTTTTTAGAAAAAAGTGTCGCTTCCAACGCCAATTATACGCTTGATAAAGTGACCATTTTACAAAAAGAAGATTTACCGCAGAGAAAGCCTTGGAGGGCTTATTTGATTCGAGTAGATGTTCTTTTAACGAAACCAGAACAGAAGCGTATCAGCATGAATGATATCGTCTTTACTGATGGTGTAGTGTTAAGTAAAGATTTTATTGAACTTGAGAGTGCTCAAAGTTTAAAAACAACCCTGTTTAAATCCCATTAAAAAGAGAAAGTGATGAAAAAATTAATTATTGCGACCCGTGGTAGTAAACTTGCCCTTTGGCAGTCAGAGCATGTCAAAGCGGAACTTGAAAAAGCGCATCCTCACTTAGCAGTGGAACTTTCGATTATGATGACTAAAGGCGATAAAATCTTAGATACGCCATTGGCTAAAATTGGGGGAAAAGGGCTTTTTACCAAAGAACTTGAAGAAGCGATGCTAAGAGGGGAAGCGCATATTGCCGTGCACAGTCTTAAAGATGTACCGATGGAGTTCCCCGAAGGCTTAAAATTAGGCGTGATTACCAAACGTGAAGATGTGAGAGATGCGATGCTCTCTGAAAAGTATGGGTGTTTAGAGGATTTGCCTCAGGGTGCAGTTGTTGGAACAACCAGTCTTAGACGTCGTATGCAACTTTTAAAGCTTCGTCCTGATTTTGTCATTAAAAACCTTCGTGGCAATGTCAATACCCGTATTCGAAAACTTAAAGAGGGTGAATTTGATGCGATTATTTTGGCAAGTGCTGGGATTAAACGTTTAGGACTTCAAGAAGAAGTGCGTTATTTTACCCCTATTTCAAAAGAGGTGATGATACCCGCTTCCGGACAGGCGGCTTTGGGCATTGAAATTGTCGATAATGCTGAAGTAGAGCGTTTGGTTTCTGTGTTGAAAGATGAGGATGCGATGATTGAGACAAGAGTCGAACGTGATTTTGTGACGCTCTTAGAGGGCGGGTGTCAAGTGCCTATTGGGGTGAATGCCGAAGTCACGCAAGAGAGTTTACATGTAAAAGCAATTTTGGGTCTTCCTGATGGCTCGCAGATGATGTGTGAAGTTATGAGTGGAAAACGAGAAGAGTTTGAAACACTGGGTAAAGTTTTAGCGCAAAAGGTCATCGACAAAGGGGCTAAGGAGTTGTTAGCACGTGCGGAGAAAATAGCACTCAGCGAAATTTTTTAAAGGGTAGGTATGCAACGAATCATAGCGCTTTTACGTGAAAATAATCTTTTACGTGTTATTGATGAAGAACTAGATATTGACTTAGAAATTCCTCACTTGGCGTATGTCGAGGTAAAAAAAGAGGACTCTCGTGCGCTTTTATTTACCAAACCTGTCAGCAAACGTCTGGGTAAAAGCTTTGATATCCCTGTGCTCATGAATGTGTTTGGTTCTACTAAAGCTACCGAGCTTATTTTTGGTAAAAATCCCAATGATGTCGCCCAACAGATAGAAGCGTTAATGCACATGAAACCGCCTACATCGTTTATGGATAAAATGGGAATGTTGGGAACGCTTTTTAATTTGAAAAATGCGTTGCCTAAACGTCTTAAAGGCAAAGGTGTTTGCCAAACGAAAGTTTACACCGAGCCAAATCTCTATGATTTTCCTATCCTGACAACGTGGAGTGAAGATGGTGGTCCTTTCATTACCATGGGGCAGGTCTATACGCAAAGTTTAGATGGTACGAAGCAAAATCTAGGCATGTATCGCCTGCAAGTCTACGATAAAAACCGTTTAGGAATGCACTGGCAGATTCATAAAGACAGCGCTCATTTCTTCCACGAATATAAAAAAGCAGGGCAAAAAATGCCTGTGAGTATTGGAATTGGTGGAGACCCACTTTATATTTGGTGCGGTCAAGCGCCGATGCCAATAGGCATGTTTGAGCTTTTACTCTATGGATTCATTAAAGATAAAAATGCTCGCCTTGTGAAATCACTCACCAATCCCATTTACATTCCTGAGGATGTGGATATTGTCATTGAGGGGTGGGTGGATGTTGAAAAGATGGAAATCGAGGGACCTTTTGGTGACCATACAGGCTATTATACGCTCAAAGAGCCGTATCCTGTGCTGGATGTGAGCTGCATTACATGTAAAGATAAACCCATTTACCAAGCCACCGTTGTAGGAAAACCGCCACTGGAAGATAAATACATGGGTTGGGCGACAGAGCGCATTTTCTTACCGCTTTTAAAAACCACAGCACCTGATTTGATGGATTATAATATGCCTGAAAATGGCGTGTTTCATAACCTTATTTTGGCGAAGATGAATGTGCTTTACCCCGGACATGCGAAACAGTTTATGCATGCGTTTTGGGGTGTTGGGCAGATGAGTTTTGTCAAACATGCCATTTTTGTCGATGAAAACGCCCCTGATTTGGAAGATTATGAGAAGGTAAGTGATTATATACTTGATAGAGTGAGTAGTAAAACACTGCTCATTAGCGAGGGTGTGTGTGATGCCTTAGATCATGCGTCTCCCAATGCGCTTTTTGGTGGAAAATTAGGCGTGGATTGTACAGGTGAGATAGTGAGTGAGCCTTCCAAAGTGCTTTTAAGCGATGAAGCCCTTTTGGAAAAAGTCAAAGTACTTGTTCCTGAAGCATGTGCGCTTAAACAGTATAAAACCCACACCAAAACACCGATTACGGTCATTAGCATAGAAAAGAAGAGGGTAGGCAAAGCGGTTTATGAAGCGTTAAAGCCTTTACGTGAGCATATGAAATTAGTTTTTATGGTGGATGCCACTGGAAACGATGTGGAGAATGCGTACATGCTGGTTTGGCGTGTGGTTAATAACATTGATGCACTGCGTGATATTTTTGTGGATGAGGCTTTTATTGGGGTGGATGCAACCACTAAAAATAGCTTAGATGGGTATACAAGGGAGTGGCCTAAAGATACCGATTGTGACCAAAAGGTTATCCAAACTCTCATTCAGCGTGGTTTGATTGAAAATAATCCTGCATTTTTAAAACACTTTCATATTTAGTGTTACTTTTATGTATATCATTCTTTTTTAATTTTAAAGAATGATATACATTTTTTAGAAATCCTTGCACTCTGGTTTAAAACGTATTAGAATAGAAGAATTCTAAGCAGGAGTAAGAAAATGCAGATGTCTTACAAGCCTTTAGTTGAGCGTTACCATATTCCTCGTCCTACGTTAATAGAGTGGCAAAAAAGAGTTAAAGAAAAAGAGAATTGGCGGGTGAAACATCTTGCTTATTTGAAGATGCAGCTTGATGTCGAAAAAGAGACTTGTCTTGAAATCAAAGCGTATGCGCCTTGTGTGGAAGACCTTTTTTTACTCAGTATCTATCTTTTCTTTTATGATATCCACCACTACATTCCCAAACAAGAACTTCTTCATGCTTTTAGAGCCTTTTCACTGGAAACACGCAATGGTGTTGTCTATCAGCATGAGTTTGCTGGGCGCATTTGGTCGCTTCGTATGGGCGAGGAATCAAGTAAAAAAATGGTCAATTACTACCGTTTATTTGATTTACTCAAACAACTCACCGCCTCACAATATGCCCTTTTACTGAGTTTTACTATAGAGTTTGTGGAAGAAGCAAAACAAAAATATGGCATTGAGACAAAAAATGGCTTAGAAGAAAAAACGTGGCAAGAACTTTTTACCTACGATAAAGCTTTTTCTCTTAAAGCAATAGAGACTTTTTTTAAAGAGAAAGGTATTTTATAAGCAATAATTTTTATCATCTAATGTTTAGTTGTAAATTAAGTCAAGATAGTCTAAGATAATATTTTTACACCCAATAAGGAGGAAAGATGAGACAGTACGAAACGTATAAATGCAGTAAATGTGGTAATGAGGTTGAAGTTCAGCACGTGGGTGGTGGAAAGTTGGTTTGTTGTGGAGAAGCGATGACCTGTACGACGAGCGATTTGACCGCAGTGAATTTGATGAAAGCGTTTGCGGGTGAGTCTCAAGCACGTAACAAATACGATTTGTTCGCAGATATCGCACAAGAAGAGGGTTGGCATGCCGTTGCTCGCCATTTTAGAGAAGCCGCAGAAAATGAAAAATGGCATGCACGTGCAGAGTTTAAAGCGTACCATAAATTGGTTGATGGCGCAGAAACTGAAATCACACTCAAAAACCTTGATAGCGCTATGGCGGGTGAGAATTATGAACATACCATTATGTATCCTAGTTTTGCAAAAATTGCAGAAGAAGAGGGGCATAAAGAGCTTGCACGTTTGTTCAATGCCATTGGAAAAGTGGAAGTAGAGCATGAACGTGAATACAAAGCCTTGCAGGATGCAATGAAAGAAGATGGCTTTTTCAGCGATGAAGAAGAGGAAATTTGGGTATGTGAAGTGTGTGGGCATATTCACCGTGGCAAAAAAGCACCCAAAGCCTGTCCATTGTGTAAAGTCGGTCAAGAGTATTTCAAACGCCAAGATTTGGGTATTTAACTTCAAGGAGGCATATGCCTCCTTCTTCAAAAGAGTCTTATTATGTCTAAAAAAATTTTGTTTATTGTTTTAGGTCTTTTGGTGGTCTATTTTATTGGTGAGGGTATTTATACCAAAATGACTTCAAAAGCGAAACTTTCAGCGTTACCGTGTCATAAAGAGGTGGTTGTTTTTGAAAAAATATATGAATCTGATCCATTTCAAAAGGCTTTAAAAGCGATTCAAGCGGGTGCTTTTGAAAGCAGTATTAGCGCAGAAAAAGCAACCTATAGTCCATCAACACTTTTTACCTATGTAAATCTTGAAGAGACAAGGAGTCGTGTGAATGATGCCTTAGCGGGGTATGCTAAAGAGAAAAAAAGTGGTACACCCAAGGTAAATATGGCTATTTTAGTCTATGAAAACGATATGGAACATCCTGGTAAAAAAACAAAAGAGAGTAAACTTTACCGTGGATATTTGGTCTTAAATGTGATGGTAGAAGAGGTGTTGGTTTATAAAGTTCAAATAGACTTTGTGGATTATGAAGCAAAAGATTTGCCTCAAAGAGTTGAGTGTGCGGTTGAAACATTGATGCGCCATGCGAAGTAGGTTTTAAAAAACCTACTTACGGCAACTTTATTTTAGTGTTGTTTTAAAGTGTTTCATAGGCTTCGAGTAAACGATCTCTGAGTGTTTCGCTCAGTGTTTCGCCATCAACACAGTACGTCTTTAAAAAGTTTTCTAATCCATTTAAAATTTCAAAGAGTTCTGCTTCAATCTCCTGAGCATTTTTTTGCTTTGCCATAAGGGTTTCAAAAAAGACGAGTTTACGAATATAATCAGAAAGTATCTCCAAGGCTTCTGTTTCTTCTTTGCCTTCACGTAAGAGGTAAGGGCGTTCTTCAACCATTTTTGTGCTATCCAGACTGTTTTTAATGGCACGTACGTGTTCTTGAATCACGCTGGAAAACTGAGCATAGCGATTGTGTGAATCCTCTTTAGAAAACGTATCAAGCTTCGTGGTAATTTTGCCTATTTGCTTGATTAAAATAAAGGCAACCATTCCCACAACCATCAAAACAGGAATTAAATGTTCCATCTACCATCCTTACATGTAAAACTAAATTGGCTGCATTTTAACATAAGATTTTCAACAGACGTTACTTCTTTTTGCGTAAAATTTGTTTTGGTTTTTAGTTGATTATTTTTTAATCATAATAAATGATTATTTTCTTGTATAGTTTTAGGATAAAAAGAGAGCAAAATACCTTTTTTGAGGTTTTTGAACTTATTTTTCTCTTAGAAATGTTCTTGGAATAGATGAACATTGAATCAAAATAGCAAGAGGAGTTTTGAATGCTTTCATTGAAAGAGAAATGGAACATTTTACCCAAATGGCTTCGCAATAAAAAAATGCTACATGCAGTAGAAACAGCTTTTGAAGGGATTGCCCATACCCGTAAACGTCTTTTGCTGACATGGAGTCATGAGATATGGCGTGAAGTGGAAAACAGTGCTACCTTGTTGATGGAAGCGGAAAGTGACATGACTCAAGTGCTAAGGGAGCAAGAAAAACTCAGTGAATCCATTTTAGAGTATTTTGTGGTGGATAGCTCTAAAAAGATGGTTTGGAGTTCATCCACACGATCGCCTAGAGAGTATCCCTATAGTGAAAATGGTTTTTGTGAAGCCATTGATTATACTTTATTAGGCAGTACTCAGCTTCTTTTTGGTCCTTATATAGACGATGATACGTCTTTCTTTCAATCTAAAAACTCTTCTTTTCATGATCGTGTAACGTTAGCGTTTATGAAACAGTTTACATGTAAGAATGAAAGTTATGTTTTGATTGCACGGGTGGCGAATGATACGTTAAGTGACTTGATACAACGAGAAGCGGGGCATATTTTTAAAGAATCTGGGGATAACTATCTTTTTATGATTGAGCCTTATTTTAGTAAAAATGTTAAAACAGGCACTGCACTTTCTCGTTCACGTTTTGAGGACAATACCTTTAGTTTTGGTGAAAATCTCAAAGAAGGGGTCAATACGTCTCATGGGGTTATTTCGATTAAAGAACATACGGAATTTGAGATTATATTTAATGATCCTGCGACAAACACGCTTCATCAAGGGGTTGCCAATACAATTAAGAAGGGAGAAAATCTCTTTTGTGCCTATCCTGGATATGCCGATTATCGAGGAATTCCTGTTGTTGGTAAAGGGATTACGTTTAGTTTGCCTTATAGTTTGGATAAATGGGGCATGATGTGCGAGGGTGATTTATTAGAAGTGTATGACATGATGCAATTTCGTCATAAAATTTATGCGAAAATGGGAATTCTCATTGGTATTTTTATTCCCAGTGCGTATCTCTTTACATTTACGTTTATGCCTTTTTTGAGTCATTTCCAAGAGGTCGGGTTGATTACCTTTGCTTCACTTTTGATGATTTTAAGTATGATGGGCAAGGAACTCTCAGAATTTTTTACCCAATATGCATCGCTTAGAGCGTTATTGCAAAGTTTTGTTGAAGGGGATGGGGATATTACAAAACGTGCCTCTCTTCATGTCTTTCCTAAAGATGAAAACCGCCGTACGGCGATTTGGATTAACAGTGTGATTGATATTTTTGATGCTATTTTAAAGAAAACAAAAACATCGCTTCTCAACTTGCTCAACCTCAATCAACATCTCACCAATACGATTGTGATGAGTGGAAAGAAAATTGAACAGATTGGGCAAAGTATTCAAAATATTGCTTTGCATATTCAAACCCAAAATCACTCGATTCAAAACTCTGTCACGAAAGCAAACGAGATGAGTCAAAAAATCGAGCAGACACAAACGCAAGTGGCTGAAAACTTAGGACAGGTAGAGGTTTCTATTGGAAATATTAAAGTGATTGCGAGCGATACCACACAGATTATGTGCACTTTGGAGCAAAATGTCGCAGAGGTTTCTTCGATGATTGAAACGATTAAAGATATTACCGATAAAACCAATCTCCTCTCTTTAAATGCCGCAGTGGAAGCGAGTCGTGCGGGGGAGCAAGGACGTGGCTTTGCGGTGGTGGCAGAAGAGGTGAGAAAACTAGCCGATATGACCGATAAGGCTACTGTACGCATTGAATCGATTGTACGGCATATTAACGAAAATGTGAATGATGCGCTTTTAAGTATGCAACATGTCAATCAGAGCGTTGATAAAGGTGTTGAAATTTCGATGCAATCTTTAAAAAGTATTGACACGATTTTAGTCGATCAAAAAGAGGTGATTTTATCCATGAAAGGCGATATTTATCAGATTTATGAAGACTCAAAAAATACGATGCAACACGCCGATGCCATTAGCAGTGAAGTCTATGAAATAACGCGTCTTAATAGACACGTAAAAACCATTTCAGACAGTGTGACGCACCATGTCAATTCGCTGAGTAAAACTGTCTCTCAGTTTAAGACATCCTCATAGCGCCAATCCATTCAATTCTCTTTAAAGCCAATTCAATTATAATAAAGAAAATCACATATAAGGGTCTTTTATGAGTTCTTGGACGCGTTCATCATGGAGAGAAAAACCAATTAAGCAACAACCCACCTACACCAATCAAGAGAGTTTAAAAAGTGTAGAGCAAGAACTAAGCAAATATCCTCCTCTTGTTTTTGCAGGTGAAGTGAGACAACTTAAAGCATCTTTGGCTGATGTGGTGCATGGAAAAGCCTTTTTACTTCAAGGTGGCGATTGTGCGGAGAGTTTTGCTGAATTTAATGCGGTCAATATTCGTGATATGTTTAAAGTGATGCTTCAAATGGCGGTTGTTTTAACGTTTGCGGGCGGTTGTCCCATCGTTAAAGTAGGGCGTTTAGCAGGGCAATTTGCAAAACCACGTTCCAGTGATTATGAAGAGCTTAATGGGGTGAAACTTCCAAGTTACCGTGGTGATATTATCAATGATATTGATTTTACTGAAGAATCCCGTGTTCCAAATCCAAAGCGAATGCTCAAAGCCTACAACCAATCAGCCGCAACGATGAACCTCCTTCGTGCCTTTTCTCGTGGTGGTTTGGCGGATTTACATCAGGTTCATAAATGGACGTTGGGTTTTGTTTCTGAAAGCCCTTTGGGAGATAGATACAAACACCTTTGTGAGCGCATCTCTGAGACTTTAGCGTTTATGGAAGCGTGTGGCATTACCTCTACGAATACACCTAATATTAACGAAACCGTCGTTTATACTTCCCATGAAGCGCTTTTACTCAATTATGAGGAAGCTTTGACACGACAAGATAGTTTGACAGGCGATTGGTATGATTGTTCGGCGCATATGCTTTGGATTGGCGATCGTACACGCAATGTCGATGAAGCGCATGTGGAGTTTTTAAGTGGTGTGAAAAATCCGATTGGCATTAAAGCAGGACCTACTACCACAGTGGAAGGTTTGATGGCATTGGTCGAAAAACTCAATCCCGAAAATGAAGCAGGGCGTTTAAATATCATTGTGCGTATGGGTGCGGATAAGATTGAAACCGAATTCCCAAAACTCGTCCGTGCGGTCAAAGCAGCGGGCAAACAAGTTCTTTGGAGTATTGATCCGATGCATGGCAACACCATCAAAGCATCCAACAACTATAAAACACGCTCGTTTGATGAAGTCCTACGTGAAGTGAAGGGCTTTTTTAAAGTCCATGAGGAAGAGGGCACCTTCCCTGGTGGCGTTCACTTAGAGATGACAGGTCAAGATGTGACAGAGTGTATCGGTGGTGCACAAGAGATTACCGAAGAAAACCTTGCGTGTCGTTACCACACCCAGTGTGACCCACGTCTTAATGCCAACCAAGCTTTAGAGCTTGCCTTTTTGATTGCGGACTCTCTCAAAGCAGCTCGTCAGCGCTTTTTAGCGTAGTTAAAACCTTTTTACATGTAAAGATAAAACTCTTTACATGTAAAGCCTATCGTTTACGTTTTTTCTTTTGCTGTAAGCCAATATAAATTCCCGCAATAAGAATGACAAATCCAATAACCCATAGCGTAATCGTATGTAAGTTCTCTTCTAAAAGGGATTGGTTTTCTCCAAAGTAGTATCCCAGTAACGCTAAAATGCTCACCCAAATCCCCGCACCCACGCCTGTGTAAAAACTAAACAGCCCCAAATGCATACGAGCAAGTCCCGCAGGAAGCGAGATGTATTGTCGAATCACAGGAATCAATCGTCCGCTAAGGGTTGAAAAAGAGCCGTGAGCTTTAAAAAATGTTTCAACTTTATCGAGGGTTTCTTTGGTGAAGAAGACATAATGTCCGTATTTTAAAAGGAGTCGTCTGCCTAATTTGACAGCGATATAGTAATTAAATAGCGCACCTGCGATACTCCCTACAATGCCACACGCAATCGCCAAAAAGAGGTTCATCTCTCCTTTGGAACTTAAATACCCAGCAGGAATCATCACAACCTCTGAGGGAAAAGGGAAAAAACTACTCTCTAAAAACATCATGGCAAAAATACCAAAATAGCCTAAAGCGCCAACCGTTTGTACAATCCAATCAATTATTGCGTGCATATACTTCCTATGTGTTAAGGTTTTAATTCAATGATTTTATCGCTGCACCATTGTGCCAGTGCTTTATCGTGGGTAATGAGTAAAATACCCACACTATCTAACGTTTTCATCAGCAACTGCATGACATGCAAGCTGGTGATATTATCTAAAGCAGAGGTGGGTTCATCCGCTAAAAGTAGCTTTGGCTTCATCAGCAATGCTCGTAAAATAGAACATCGCTGTAACTGCCCACCGCTAAGTTGATGCGGTTTTTTCTCTAACAAAGAGCTCTCCAAATGAAGAGATTCTAACAACATAGGCAGTTCTTCAAGAGAGGTAACCACATCTTTGATTTGGTTGAAAATGGTGTACGTTGGATGAAAAGAGGTGTAAGGGTCTTGAAAAATTTGAGAGAGTGAAGTGGCATAAATCTCTCCTTTTTGTACTTTAAGGTTCCTTGTAATCAGTTCAAACAGAGTACTTTTTCCACTACCGCTTTCACCCACAATCGCCACGACTTCACCTTGTTTTACATGTAAAGAAAAATTGTCATACAAAATCCTCTCTTTGGTATAGCCAAATGAGAGGTTGTCAATGCGCAAAACCTCATGGCTCATGTGCGAATTTGCCCTTTGCCATAGACTTTGAACTTATAGGTTGTCAAATCATTAATGCCCATAGGTCCTCTGGCATGGAGTTTATTGGTGCTAATGCCTACTTCCGCACCAAAGCCAAACTCGCCACCATCGGTAAAGCGTGTAGAGGCGTTCACATAAACACTCGCTGCGTCCACTTCATTTAAAAAGCGCTCCGCCGTGGTATAGTTTTCACTTAAAATCGCCTCAGAGTGCGATGAACCATACCGTGCAATATGTGCAATCGCTTCATCTACATCCGCAACAATTTTAATATTTAAAGCATTGCGCAGGTGTTCTGTGTGGTAATCTTCATCACTTGCAAGGCTTACATGTAAAAGCGCTTGTGTGTGTTCGCACCCTTTCATTTGGGCACCAGCAGCATCCAATGCTTCTTTCATCGGTGGTAAAAACGTAGAAGCAATCGCTTTGTGTACCAAAAGGGTTTCAAGCGCATTACACGCACTAGGGCGTTGGCATTTGGCATTTAACACAATAGCAATGGCTTGCTCTAGGTTAGCGTCTTTATCCACAAAAGTATGACACACCCCTTTATCGTGTTTGACCACAGGAATGGTCGCATTTTCACTCACATAACGAATCAGCGCCTCACCCCCTCGTGGAATAATGACATCGACGTATTTATCCATTTTGATGAGCTTTGCAACCCCCTCACGACTCGCATCAGGCAAAAGAGAGATGATGGCTTTAGGAAGCCCATATGCTTCTAAAACCTCTTGTAAAATGGTGGCAATGATGGTGTTGCTATGATGTGCTTCTTTGCCCCCTTTGAGCACACAGGCATTACCACTTTTAAAACAAAGCGCTGCGGTATCACTGGTGACATTAGGACGGCTCTCATAAATAATCGCCACCACCCCAATAGGAATGCTCACTTTTTCAATGCGAAGCCCACTAGGCACAACCCAACCCTCTAATACTCGCCCCACAGGCTCTTTGAGCGCTGCGATTTCTCGAATCGCTTTTGCCATCTCGGCGATACGTTTAGGATTGAGCAAAAGTCTGTCCATAAGTGCGGCACTTAAGCCATTTTTCTCACCCTCAACTAAATCGTTTTGATTTTCATGGATAATACGTTCACTACTCTTCTCAAGGGCATCTGCCATTGCCAGTAAAACATCACATTTGGTTTTCGGATCAAGTGTGGCAATCACCCGACTGGCTTCTTTGGAATGTTCTAAAAATGTTTGCACGAAACGACCTTTCTTATGCGATAATTTCGTTGGATTTTACACTTTTTATATTTAATATGTCATAAGTATGTCCACGCTATAATCCACCTTAATAAAGATAAAAAAATAAGGAAAATATCATGCATGAAATATATGATCTGGTGATCATTGGTGGTGGACCTGGTGGCATTGGCGCTGCGGTTGAAGCAAAGGTGTTGGGTATTGAAAATATTTTGATGATTGAAAAAGGGGATAACCACTCCCAAACCATTCGTAAATTTTATAAAGATAATAAACGTGTTGATAAAAACTACAAAGGGCAAGAGGTTAAACTAGAAGGTAGCATTGATTTTCGTGATGGCACCAAAGAGAGTACACTGAACTATTTTGATTCTCTGCTTGATAAAGGCGAAATTGATACCGCATTTAACAGTGAGGTTGAGAGTATCAGCAAAATAGGGGATGAATTTCGTATTGTGACCAGTAAAGCAGGGTATGTAGCCAAGTACGTTGTCATTGCCATTGGAACGATGGGAAAACCCAATAAACCAGACTATACGTTGCCTCTTTCTCTTAAAGAGCGTATCAATTTCAATCTCGATAAATGCTCCCAAAATGAGAAAATTTTAATCGTGGGTGGGGGAAACTCTGCGGTAGAGTACGCCCTTGAACTCTCAAAAACCAATAACATTACATTAAATTACAGAAGAGAGAGCTTTAGCAGACTCAATGATATTAACCTTCAAATGATTCAAGAATACAATGGTCAAGAAAAACTCAGATTGCGTTTGGGAATGGATATTGTGAGTATTGAAAATGAAAATGGTTTGCCTAAAGTCCACTTTACGGATGGGTACGATACGGTGTATGATAGAGTGATTTATGCGATTGGCGGTACAACCCCGATTGATTTTCTCAAAAAATGCGGTATTACTTTCACGGAAGAGGGTAAGGCTGAATTTGATGAAAACTATGAGACGAAAACAAAAGGGTTATACCTTGCGGGTGATATTGCAGTAAAAAGCGGTGGAAGCATTGCTATTGCTTTAAATCACGCGTATTATATTGTTACACATATGTTAAAAACACACCATAGTTAAGGTTTTGGATGTTTAAAAAAACGCTCTCTTCTTCGCAATGGCTCAATCTCTTTTTAGGTTCTGTTGTGGTTGCAGGAGGCATCGCCTCCTACTCATTGGGTAATTTTGATGGTGTCTCTTTTGACGAGTTAGGTGAGAATTATATTCCTAAAAAAGATGTTAAGTTTAGTGATTTGCCTCTTGAGCTACAAAAGCGCTACATTGACAAAGAGGCGACACTGGCACAAAGTAAAGAAGAGAATTTAGAATTAGAGCATTATGTGGATGATTTTGGAAAAAAAATTCCAGAAGATGCGTTAACCATGCATGATTTAAAACGCATGGTGGCTCGTTTACAGAAGACATTACTTTTTTTACATCATGATAATCTTTTAATGGCAACGGATAAAGATGAACTCATGCGAAAACTAGAGGCACAGCAACAAGTATTCGATGAGGAGAAAAAAGGATGGATGGAGAAGAGTACAGCACGTTTAAGTGAGGCAGAAGAACAGCATTTTAAAAATATCAGTGAATTGACACTAAAACTCAATGAACTTCAAAAAGAGAATGTTCTACTTTCTCAAAATTCAAACAGTGAAAACAATAAACTCAAATCAGAGATACTCTCTTTTGAACGCAAACAACAAGAAGTACTCTCTACCCATGAAAAAGAACTTCAAAAAGTACGTGAAGAAGAAGAGGCTAAACGCTCTCCTTATGAGAAAAATATCGCTACACTCAAAGTAGAAATTACTCAATTATATGAGAAATTGCGTTTAAAAGAGGAAGAGCATACAAAGCAGTTGGGCGAAAAAGAGAATCAGCTGAAAGAAAGAGGCGTTGCTTTAGAAAAAGAGGCACAAAAACTCACCGAAGCAGAAGAAAAACGACAGCAACTGATTCGTGAACAAAAAGAAGAGATAGAGCGTTTAAAAGCGGAGTATGTTCAACAGCTTGCCAAAGAGAAAGAGGCATTGGCGGCAAAAGAGGCGGAGGCTTTAAAAAAGGTGACGACTCAGGAAGAGAAGCAAAAGCAACTCATCGCTGAACTTGCCAGTGCGAAAAAGCACATTGAAGCATTAATGTTGGAAAATGAGAAAGATTTTGAGAAGTTTAAGCACTATCTTGAAGAGGAGAAAAAACGTTACGATGCATTGGTCTCAACGCAAAAAGAGGGTGAGGAAGCGAGTCAAAAACGCATTCAAGGCTTAGAGGCTTCTTTGACAAAAGAGATGGAAGGAAGCACGCAAAAAGAGGGAAAAATTAAAGCGTTAGAAAGCAAGGTTGCTACTCTGGAAGCTCAAACGCAAAATTTTGAAACTGAAGTGCAAAAACGTCTGGAAGAGAGTAACAAAACACACAATAAAAATTACCGTATTTTCAATGAAAAAATAGCACATTTTGATCGTTATAAACAAGAATTACTCTTGCAACTGGATAAACAGCTGAATGAATATAAAACAACAGCACAAGAGAATTATGATCGGATGAAACATCAAAATGAAGAGTTGGTACGAACCAATGATGCTTTAAGCCTTCAAACGCAAACGTATGAACAAGAGTTAAAAACGCTCAAAGCAAATCTAGCCCTTCTTAATCAACAAAGCGATAAAAATCAAAAAGAAGAGATGAGCAAACTTAAAGAAGCGCATGTGTTGATTGTGGAGCTTAAAGAGAGTCTCAAAGAGAAAGAGAAGGCATTAGAAGCGTTACATGTAAAAAAAGAAGAGGCAAAATCCACACGTGCTTTGGAACACAGTAATGAAGTGGTAGCCTTAAATTCAAAACTAGCGATGATGGAAAAAGAACAGCGTGAAAGTGAGGTCAAACTCAAAAAACTTTACGATGAGGTGAAAGAGAAAGAGGCTTTACATGTAAAGCTCAAAGAGGAGCTAAAACAAAAAGAGATGGCATATTTGGAAGCACTGAATGCCAAAGAAAATGCTCTTAAAAAAAGTGTGGCAGTGCCATCGCAACCAGCTCCTGTAACGAAGAAGAGTGAAAAGCTCAGTTATGTGAGTCAAATTACGTGTACGGATATGGGAACAGGGGTCAATGCGATTTCTCGTCAATGCCACAATGAAGTCAAAGCCTTTTTATCGCAATACGATACTTCATACTTTTTTGAGGTAACTCCCATTGTCGATAATGGTGGATTTGCTTCTTTAAAATTGATTAAGAGTAAAAAAATGGGTGTTGAAGAGAGCGAGATTGATCGCATCAGTGGATTGGCAAACATTGGTTTAGGAAAAGCCAGAGCGAAAGCTGGAGGTGATTTGGTAACAGAACAGCTTGGAGAGGGTGCAAAAATCAGCTATGCTCTTTCGAACATTGAATTGGATAAGGCAAGAGGGTTCCAAATCAAGGTTTATCGCTAATGCTGACACTCTTTCAACCCAACGAAGGGTATCGCTATAACAGTGACACCCTTTTTTTATACGATTTTATCGCACGCCTTAAACCCAAAGGGAGGGTTTTAGATGTTGGATGTGGATGTGGCATCTTAGGACTTTTGCTCAAACGTGATTTTCCTACTTTAGAGGTACATCTTTTGGATATTCAAGCTAAAAATTGTGAGATTGCACACGCCAATGCCTTAGCCAATCATTTAGAGATGGAAGCGTTTACATGTAAGGATTTTTTAGAGGAGCGTTTTGAGTTTAAATTTGATTTTATCATTTCAAATCCTCCTTTTTATCATCAAGGTGTTGTCAAAAGCGAGAATGAATCCCTGCGCTTAAGTCGTTATAGTAGTGCGTTACCTTTTGAGGCCTTTGTGAAAAAGGTCAGTAAAAATCTCTCCAATCGTGGTTATTTTTGTTTCTGCTATGATGCTAAACAATTAGGCAACGTTATGCATGCTTTGCTTGAAAATAAACTCAGCGTTGAAGCGCTCCGTTTCGTTCACCCTAAAGAGGATAAAGAAGCCTCTTTGGTGTTGGTTAGTGCACGTAAAAATTCAAAATCATTGTGCAAAATCCACGCACCTTTAATGATGTATCAGCAAAATGAGATGAGCGAAGAAGCTCAAGCAATTTTTAAACATTCCCAAACAAAGAGTCTTGAATGGACGAATTAATCTATTGTGAAAATTATCCTTATGCCTTCAATCCCAAAGCGTGTCAAAGTTGTGAAGGACGCTGTTGTATAGGCGAAAGCGGATACATTTGGGTGACGCCCTTAGAGATAGCAGCCATGGCTGAAAAACTTTTATTAACAAAAGAGACGTTTATCAATAACTATTTACTAAAAATTCGCTATCGTTTCACGATTAAAGAGGTTGCGTATGAAGATGGGTATGGGTGTATCTTTTTTGATAGAGCAAAAAAGAGTTGTTCCATCTATGACGTGCGTCCATCTCAGTGTCGAACCTTTCCTTTTTGGGAATATTTTAAAGAAAACATTGACGAGGTAGTTTCAGAATGTCCCGGTATTATTCGCTTATAGTCGTTCTCTTTTTAGTCGTAGGATGTAGCACAAAAGAGGTTGTTGTGCTTAATGAAACCACTAAAAAAGTGTTTGAAGAAGAAGACAATCTTATTTTGCAAGCTTTGAATTACCAACAAAATGGTGATTATGTCAATGCTAGAAAAATTTACCATCTTTTGTATGAACAGAGTCAAAAAAAAGTTTATTTGATGGAAGATGCTGGACTGGCGTTTGTTTTAGGCGAGCCTGATGCGTCCACGCTCATTCAAGAAGGGCTTCAAAAATACCCTGATGAGAAAAACTTTAACCGTTTGTGGGTTGGGCAGTTGGTGAAAGAAAAACGCTACGAAGAAGCAGAAAAAGAGATTTTAAAACTCATCGCACACGATAAAAGTGTTCAACATTTAAGTATCGCTGGGAATTTATACCTTCAAATGAAAGCGTATGATCTAGCACTTAAGTATTTTGAAAGTGCCTATAAACAAGAACAGTCTGAGGATTTACTCATTAACATTGTTGAGTTACAATACCGCTTTTTGGATCGTAGGGATGATGCTATCGCACATTTAGAAACTTATGCCAATATGGAAGGCTGTGGCAATAAAACGTGTTTTAAATTGATTGAGATTTATGGACGAGAACGCAATGTACAAGGCTTAATTGCAACTTATAAAAAGCTCTATAAAGAGCATCAAAATGAAGAGTTGTCTAAAAAAATTATAGAATTGATGTTGTATATGAAAGATACAAAAGGTGCCATTGATTTTCTGCAAGAAACTCCCTACAATCAAGATATGCTTTTACACATTTATGCGACACAAAAACGTTTTTTAGATGCCTATACATTGGCAGAGCGTTTGTACAATGAGAGTAAAAATCTTGATTATTTGGGAAAAATGGCTATTTATGAATATGAGTTGCATAAGAATGATTTAACGGCTGAAGTGCTTCAGTCGATTGCCAGTAAATTTGAAGAAGTGACGAGTGTTTTACGGGATTCGGTCTATTTTAACTATTATGGTTATTTGTTGATTGACCATGATATGCAGATTGAAAAAGGGATTAGTTTAGTTCAAGAAGCCCTTAAAATGGAACCCAATTCTCCTTTTTATCTTGACTCATTGGCATGGGGATACTACAAGATTGGACAATGTGAAAAGGCGTATGAAATCATCAAAGAGTTGGGTGAGTCGATTATGGAAGAAGAAGTTTTGGAACACCTTAATGCTATTAAAAAATGTTTAGAAGAGAAAAAATAATGATTTTAGATGAGATTATTAAGCGTACACGTGAGGATTTAGAGAAAAAGAAAAAAGAGTACACGATGGATTGGTTGGGAAGAAGCCTTGCCTTCAACCCTTTTATGCCTCGTGATGTAAAGCCCTACCTGAAAGCGACCCCACAAAACCCTTATCGCATTATTGCTGAAGTCAAAAAGGCAAGTCCAAGTAAGGGAATTATTAAAGAGGATTTTGACCCTTTGATGATTGCTAAGGCGTATGAACTTGGAGGCGCTGATGCTATCTCTGTACTCACGGAGCCACACTATTTTAAAGGCAACTTAGAATACCTCACTCAAATTCGCCGTTATGTTCCAACCCCTTTGTTGCGTAAAGATTTTATTATTGATGAGTATCAAATCTTAGAAGCGCTTGTATATGGGGCTGATTTTATTTTATTGATTGCAAAAGCGCTGAGTAAAACTGAACTTAAGCATTTATTGGAGTATGCATTACGACTTGGACTAGAAGTTTTAGTCGAAATACATGACAAAGAAGATTTAGTCAAAGCGATGTATGCGGGAGCTAATATTATCGGGATAAACCATCGAAATTTAGAGACGTTTGAGATGGATATGAGTTTAACGGAAAAGCTGATGCCCCTGATTCCTCAAAATAAAATTATTGTCGCAGAGAGTGGCTTGAATGATAAAGAGACTATTAAGCATCTAAGTCAGGTCGGTGCAGATGCGTTTTTAATTGGAGAGTATTTTATGCGAGAAGATGACATAGAAGCTTCTCTTCGTGCGATAAAAAAGGTAGATTGATGGATTATATGTACGCACCATGGCGCAGTGCTTATTTTAGTGAAAAACCAGAAGGATGTGTTTTTTGTAATATTACAAACCATCCCCAAAAAGATGAAGAACATCATGTACTTTACCGTGATGAACACTGTTTTATTGTTATGAATCGTTACCCGTACTCTCCTGGGCATTTTATGGTAATTCCGCACCACCATACTGACTGTGTTGAAGCGTTAAGTCCTGAAGTGTGGATGCATATCTCTTTCATTGTGCAGCGTTGTATTGTTCTTTTAAAAGAGGGCATTGGAGCGCAAGGAGTGAATTTAGGAATGAATTTAGGTAAAAGTGGTGGAGCGGGCATTGCTGAACATATTCATTATCATGTGATTCCTCGCTGGTTAGGTGATACCAACTTTATTACCACCATTGCGGATAGCAGAGTTTATGGGGCTGATTTTGAAAAAATCTACACACATCTTAAAGGTTTGATTCCAAAGTATCTTTCATGCTAAAGGATTTAGAGATTGAGGCGTTTATAGCGCAAAAATCCTCTTTTGATTTGCTTATTGATGCACGAAGCCCTAAAGAGTTTAATGAATCCCATATCCCTAGTGCTTCTAATTATTATGCGTTAAATGACGCGGAACATCATGAAGTAGGAACGGTTTATAAACAAGTGTCGCATAACGATGCAAAGCTTTTAGGGGCACACTATATCTGCCTTAATGCTGCACGTCATTTAATGGAGATTGGTAGAGCCTATAAAATAGGTTCAAAAATAGGTATTTATTGTGCTAAAGGAGGGCTTAGGTCAAGTTCTCTGGCTATCATTCTCTCTCATATTGGCTATCAGGTATTTCGTCTTCAAGGTGGCTATAAACGTTATCGCTACCATGTTTTAAATTACTTAGAACATTTGCCCCACAACCGTTTTATTGTCTTAGGTGGCAATACAGGCTGCGGAAAAAGTGAGTTGCTTCAAAAACTCTCCTCTTCTTTAGACCTTGAATCTCTTGCCAATCATTTAGGTTCAAGTTTTGGAAGTATCAAAGGAATTCAGCCTAGCCAAAAGAGTTTTGAAAATCATTTGTACGAGAGGCTTCGAGCATTGCCGCCAGAATCGTATATTTTTGTGGAAGCAGAAAGTAAAAAAATGGGTAGATGTACCATTCCTTCACTGCTGTATCAACGTATTCATCAAGGGTTTCGTGTTGAAGTTTTTGCGCCATTAGAACAGCGTATTCAACGTATTTTAAATGATTATCAAACGATGAGCCCTGAGTTTTTTTATCATGCGATGTATAAAATCACCCCTTACATTCAAAAAAATATAAAAGAAGCGATTTTGGAAGCGTATGAGCATCATGACCTTGAAAAAGTGGTAGCGATGCTTTTAGTGGAGTATTACGATAGGGTCTATAAAAAACCTCAGCATAACGATATGTCGCTTGAAAATAACGAAGAAAAGAGCGCTTTAGAAACGCTCAAATCTTTACATGTAAAACTCTCTTCGTTATCTGATTCTAAAATGTAAGTAATTTTTTTCCATTAGCGAGTTTAACTGCTTCTTTAATCGCATTTACGTAACTGAGTATTGAGGGATGTGCATCTTTATAGGCAATATCAAATGCTGTTCCATGATCGACGGATGTTCGAACAACGCCTGCATTGAGGCTTACATTAATGCTTTCATCAAAATAGAGTGCTTTGAGTGGAATCAGTCCTTGATCGTGATACATACAGACGAAGTAGCGAAATTTCTCACGATTGGCTTTGGTAAATGCCATATCAGGAACTAAAGGTCCTATAAAGACTTCACGCTCTAAAAAGTGGTTTGCTTTTGCAATCGCTTTTTTAATCTCCTCTTCTTCTCCTCCAATGACACCATTATCTCCCGCATGTGGGTTCAGTCCTAAGACAGCGATTTTATCTTCCCCTAGCTCTTCATAGACTTTGAGTAAAAAAGGTTTGAGTTTTTTTGCTTTGATTTCATGCGGAACATCACACAAAGGAATATGATGGGTGTATAAAATGGTAAACATCTCCTCACATCCTAGCATCATAATCGCTTCACAACCCAATAAATCACTGAGTGCATCGGTATGACCTTTGTACTCCAGTCCTGCCATTGCCCATGACTCTTTGTTAATAGGAAGGGTGACAATGCCACTGACTTCATTACTTTTAGCCAAAGCCACAGCAGTAATAAAAGAGTCATACGAACTCTCTCCCGCTTCTGCTGAACAGACACCTGCTTCAATTTCAAAAACTTTGCCACAATCTCGTATCTCAAAATCCAAAGGAACATCTAAGCCTAAAAGCGCAGCCCCCCAACCTAGCATATTTTCATTAATACAATAAATCGGTTGGCACAGCTTTTTAACTTCATCATGCGCTCTTAGCGCAATTTCCAGACCAATTCCATTTAAATCCCCAATGCTAATCGCTATTTTTTTCATCGTAACAATCCTAACATCTCTTTGATAGCGCTTTCAAACCCAACAAAAACAGAGCGTGCGATGATGCTCTGTCCAATGTTCAGTTCGCAAATTTCTTTAATTTGTACAATACGTTTGACATTGTGGTAGTTTAATCCATGCCCTGCTGCTACTTTAAGCCCTAATTGATGAGCATATTTAGCTGCCATTTCAAGTTCATGCGTGGCTTCAATTAGCTTTACATGTAAGGATTCTCTGTCTAATTCTAAGGCTTTAATGCTATGTGCTGAGCGAGAGAGGTTAGAGTAGAGCATGGCGTAAATGTTGGCATAAAGACCCGTATGCAGTTCTACCCATTGAGCGCCTGTTTGTTGAGATGCTTCTATCATAGCGCTTGTTGGGTCAATAAAGAGTGAAAGTTCAATATGCTCTTTGGCTAAACGTTTGGCGATATCTGTGATACGTGTTTGGTTTTTATACACATCTAGCCCTCCCTCCGTTGTCACTTCTTCACGTTTTTCAGGAACTAATGTTGCACGGTGTGGACGAAGTTCTAAAACTTTTTCAATAATCTCTTCATTAATAGAACACTCTAAATTAACAGGAAGTTGTGCGTTTTGAATGATTTTAGAAGCATCATCATCATTGATGTGACGGCGGTCTTCTCTTAGATGAATGGTAATTTGATCCGCTCCTGAACGTTTCACTAAAGAGATGGCATCCAAAGGATCAGGGTCGTTGACTTTTCTCGCTTCTCTAAGCACCGCAATATGATCAATATTTATACCTAAAAGCATTTGTCTTCCTTTGCTCTGTTTTAAGCGATTATAGCCAAAAGATGATTCTAAAAAAATTTTATCTTATGGATAGCGTTTTTGTAGAAGGTGGTTTATGAAGAACTTAAATAGACTTTTTGCAAAATTAATTTTGCAAGAAGGAAAAGCACCAAAGGTGCGTGGGCTTTTTGCCAAAAAAAACCTAGTGTTAACGTAGCCTTTTCACAGAAACTGCGTTTTGAGCTTTGCTTTAAAGGCGTGTCAGGAGTTCTGCAAGAACTCTAATGGAGCTTGATATGCGCTTTATCTAAAATGCCATACTCAAAGTTGGTATGACAAGCAAAGCAGTTAGAACCATTTTTAACGTCTGTTGGCATGGGAATATTTTTGTGAATCTCTCTCCAGTACGGGACTTTTCGCATAGAAAGGGGACGAAGTTCACCTAAAGAGTGTAGGGTGTTGAAGGCAAGTTTATGGCTAGAGTGTTCTGCACTGTTGGCAACAAGATAGGCTTCAATGCTTTTTTGGTCTGCTTTAGTGATGTTATGTTCTGTGATTTTTTCTCCAAAATGGTTCTCTAAACCTCCCATAAGCCTCACCCATGAATCTTTGGGTAACATAAAAGGAGGGTAGGTTTTATGACATTTTTCACAGCGCTCATAGGCTAAATGTTCTGCTTTAAAATCACGATTTTCAAAATGGCTTTGTGTGAGTATTGTCGTTGGATTTATCTTTACATGTAAAAGGATTGCAAGGCATAAAAAGATAATGCCATAGGCAAAAAATTGTAAACGCATTGAGATGTGCGTTGTTTTGCCTTCTGCTTTTTTATATCCCGTAATCATGGCAAAAACCATCTCTGTTTTGTGGTAAAACTGTTCAATCAAAACACCCAAAATATGTACGATGGCACAGGAAAGAAGCAGGTAGGAAAAGGCTTGATGAAAAAAGGAAAGCGTGAAAGCGTGTGAAAAATAAGAAGGATTTAAAAAGGCAAAAAGACCGCTGGCTTCTTGCACTCCTTGCAACATAAATCCGCTCAAAACAATGAAGCTTCCAAGCGTTAAGACAATCAGCGTAAACCAGCTTGATGCGGCATTGTGTCCTGCATAGATTTTACGCCATCGGTTTTGAATTTTTTCAACAAAATAGAATTTTAAAGCCTCAAAACTGAGTTTAAAAGTTTTAAATTTAGCATACGAAGGTCCGATAAATCCCCAAATAATTCTAAAAAGCAAAACAATCCCAAAGATAAATCCAAAGGCAACATGCCATTTAAAAAGAGGATAAAAAAAGGATGTGATAAACGAGAAGAAAAAAGAGAGCGCAATAATCCAATGGATAATGCGCGTACACAAAGGCCATACAAAAACATACGTTTGAGGCGGTGTATGATTCATGGAAGAGGAGGATGTTTTTTGCGCTCTATGAGATTTAAAAAACATCCGTATCCGTTTTATTGAGCGGGATGAAAGCTATTGTAGATATAGTTTGCCATCGCTTTAATGTCGTAGTCATACCCTTTTTCAGCCAGTTTTTTCATGTTGTGTTCCATCACTTCATGCTCGCTGGCGGTGGATTGACCCAAGCCTCCATTTTTGATATCAAACAGTCAGTTTGTTGATAGCAGGGCTTTTTTTCTCCGCTACACCTTCACCTTTTGTACCGTGGCAATGCAGACATGTCTCTTTATAGACAACATCCGTGGTATATTTATACGATTTTACTTCTTCTTTTGGCTTCGAATCACAACCACTTAACACGACAAGGGCAACCATCAGCGATAATGCTACATTGATTTTTTTCATTTTTAGTCCTTTTTGTATCATCTGTTTCATTAAGCACGACCTGAGAGCATGCCGTAAATTGTCATTGGTTTTAAGGCATAAACTTTCACTAACCACCATATCCATCGTTCTTGTGTTGGATCAAGTGGAAACGAAGGCGTTGGTTTCGCCGTCCAGTTAAACTCTGCCATCATAATAGTGCCTATACTTGTAACCAATGGACACACCGTATAACCATCATAGGCAGCAGGTAATTTCTCTTTTTTCTCCATCACGGCGATGAGATTATCTACGACAACGCCATACTGTTTTCTCGCACTTCCACCTGTTTTTCCCATAGGAAGCGCTGCAATATCCCCAATTCCAAAGACATTTTTATAGGTGACATGTTGCAAGGTCTCTTTCACCACAGGCATCCACCCTTTGCTAGAACCAAGAGGCGATTTGCCAACAATGTCAGAGGCTTTTTGCGGTGGCGTGATATGAATAAAGTCATATTTTTTCTCAACATTTTGGCTTTTAACCACCATGGTGTATTCTTCTAAATCTTCGTCGTATTCGCCTTTTTCAAGCCATTTTTTCTCAAACGTTGCTATTTTTTTATCCGTGTCGATTGCCACAAGATTGGTTTTGTATTCCCATTTAAAGTCTCTAACCTGGAACTGTTTTAAAATAGCTTCATGGTACTCAGGTACACCAAACATTTTATCACCTGAAGGGCAGAAGGTCAACTCCACTTTATCTCTCACACCCGCTTTACTCAATAAATCATGGGCGATATACATGATTTTTTTAGGCGCACCACCACACTTAATCGCAGTGTCTGGGTCTGTAAAAATCGCTTGTAGTTTTTCACTGCCTTTGTGTGCCTTAGCCTTAGCAATTAACTCTTGAATGCCTTTGTAGGTATCAACGGCACCGTCTGCAAAATAGATAGAGTAAACTCCCTCTTTACCTATTTTCTTTTTAACAATGCTATTCTCCCCCGAAGAGGTTATCTCACCTTCAAGCCCTTTAATCGCGCCAAAGTTGAGCATTAAACCTGTGGCTACAATCAAATAGTCATAACTGACTTCTGTACCATTTTTCAAAATCACTTTATTGGCGTCAGGATTAAATTCTACCACCCAGTCTTGAATCCACTTGACCCCTTTAGGAATGAATTTTTCAGTTTCATAGGTGATATCACTCTTTTGCCAAACACCGGCTGCAATGAGGGTTTGTCCTGGCTGGTATGAAACAGATGTTGGGTTAGGTTCAATAATCGTAATGTCTGGATTTGAAAGGTTGTGCGTAAGCTTAGCGGCGGTTGCAACACCTGCGAGTCCTCCACCAACAATGACGATTTTTCCTATTGCATTTGAAGCTGCCTTTGCAGAAGTTGCAGTTGCACTGCTTCCTACAATACCAGCTACCATTGGAGAGAGGGCTAGAAGTTTCATCGCTTCACGGCGAGAAAGGCCACTCTCCTGTTTTTCAAGATCACGAAGTATCTCTTCTATGATTTTGTCGTTTTTCATAGATTGTCCGTCCTTTTTGTTGTGTTCCCCCATTCTACTTCCAACAATCTGAGGTTTTCCTTGGTTAATAAAATTATACTTAATAATTTTACTTGTTTATAATTTTCTGAAAATATAGCGACTATGTAACATCAAAAAACCTCCTCTTAAGCTACTTTTTCTTAAAATCCATCCTCTATTCTTATTCGAAAGTGAAGCACGTGTTATGAAAAAAGAGTTTTTTATTTTTCTATTATTGTTAGTATTTTTAGCGTTAGGTATACATATGAACCAATGGATTTCCCATCCTATCGAGCATTTTCAACAGTTGATGTCCCATCAGCCGTATCATCCTTTGCTTTATACGTTTATTGTTTATGCAGTGATTGGATTTATTCGCTTGATTTTTTGGGGACTTGTAAAATTGTTTCGTGGTCGAAGATGATTGCGTGCGATTTAGGCTCCAATACGTTACGTATTGTTGAAATAGAGTGTCAAAAGCGTGTAAAAGTTAGAACGTACGAGAAGATTGTGCGTACGGCTAAAGAGTTACATGCGACCATGCGTATTGGTGAAGAGGCGCAAAGAGCTATTTTTTCAGCGCTCGAAGAGGCTTCTTCTCTTTTTGATTTCAAGCATGAACCTTCTGTTTGTGTGACCACCCAAGCCATGCGTGTTGCTTTGAATTCACAAGAAATTTTAGAAGAGATAAAACGTCGTTTTGGGCTTAATTTTGAGATTATTTCAGGCGAACAAGAGGCGTATTTTACCTCTTTAGCGATTGAGCATGCGCTCCAAAGAGAAGGATTTGCTGCGCATACGTATGCTTTATTTGATTTAGGCGGTGGTTCTACTGAACTTATTTTTTGTAAAAATGGCGAAAAAACTACAAAAAGTTTCCCTTTTGGCATTATCAGTGTAGCCGAACAGTATCGAACAGATATTGAACAAAATGTAACACGTATTGTAGAGTCCATTGAGGATTTTCTTCCTAAAGAGGGTGGAATTGAAGAGAATTATTTACAATTAGTAACAACTGCTGGAACACCTACGACCGTTGCTGCTTTTTTAGAGGGGCTTGATTATGCGCATTATGACGCATCGAAAGTCAATGGAAAAGTATTATATGTAAAAGATTTTGATCAAGCGTATACAAAGCTTATTGCGTTAAATCATGAAGATGCAGAACGTTACACAGGTACTAATCGCAGGGATTTGATCGTTGTGGGAATTTTAATTGTCAAAGCGATTATGCGGAAATTGGGTTTTGATCGTTGTGTGGTTATTGATGATGGTCTGCGTGAAGGTGTTGCACTGGCTCATTGTCAAGGTAAGGTTAGAATCTTTTAATAGAGTTCTTACAGAACTCTTAACATGCCTTTCAAGCAAAGCGCTAAGGGCTACGTTAACACTGTTCTTTCTTTGGTCAAAAGCCCACGTACCCTTAGTGCTTTTCCTTCTTACAAAATGTGTTTTGCAAGAAGTCTAATTTAAGAAAGTAAACCTGCGTTGTTTAGGGCATAGTGTTCGAAAAGTTTAATATTTCTTTGCTATAATAACCCACTTTTTTACAGACTGTAAATGCTACAAAAGGTAAATAATCAAAAATTTTTTACTTTCTGTCCCTTTTACATGTAAAGATATTGGTAAGTTGGAGTGCAACGTAGGTTTTTGAGCTTTGCGTTACATGTAAAATATTCTGCCTCGTAAGAGGCAAGCTTTAGCGCCAAGTGCAACGTAGGTTTTTGAGCTTTGCGTTACATGTAAAATATTCTGCCTCGCAAGAGGCAAGCTTTAGCGGCAAGTGCAACGTAGGTTTTTGAGCTTTGCTCAAAAGCCGTTATTAAAAATATGAAAGGAGAGGTCATGGAGTTAAGCGGTTCCCAAATGGTCATTGAAGCACTACGGAAGGAGAACGTCAGCGTCGTCTTTGGCTATCCTGGTGGTGCGATTATGAATGTTTATGATGAAGTGTATAAACAAAACCATTTTAAACATATTTTAACAAGGCACGAACAAGCAGCGATTCACGCAGCCGATGGTTATGCAAGAGCCAGTGGGGAAGTAGGGGTTGCCTTTGTGACCAGTGGTCCTGGTTTCACCAACGCTGTAACAGGGTTAGCAACAGCCTATATGGATTCGATTCCTATGGTGGTGATTAGCGGGCAGGTTCCTATTAGTATGATTGGAACAGATGCGTTTCAAGAGATTGATGCAGTGGGTATTAGCCGTCCGTGTGTTAAACACAACTATTTGGTGAAGCATGTTAAAGATTTGCCACGTATTTTAAAAGAGGCATTTTATATCGCAAGAAGTGGCAGACCGGGTCCTGTACATGTGGATATTCCTAAAGATGTTACAGCTCAAATGGGACATTTTGCTTATCCAACTGATATTAAAATGCAAACGTATAAGCCAACCTACAAAGGCAATCCTCGCCAAATTAAAAAGGCTATTGAGGCGATTGTTGCGTCAAAACGTCCTGTTTTATATATTGGTGGTGGAGCGATTCATTCAGACGCAGCATCTGAAATTAGAGAATTAGCGGCTTTGTGTGGTATTCCTGCGGTTGAAACTTTAATGGCACGTGGTGTTATGGGTCATGATAATCCACTGCTTCTTGGTATGCTTGGAATGCATGGCTGTTATAGTGCGAATATGGCGATGAGTGAAGCTGATTTGATGATTGCATTTGGTGCTCGTTTTGATGATAGGGTTACAGGAAAACTCAGCGAATTTGCAAAACATGCCAAAATTATTCATGTCGATATTGACCCTAGTAGCATCGGTAAAATTGTTCCGATTGATTATCCGATTGTTGGGGATTTGAAAAATGTTATTGAGGCGATGATGCCTTTAGCCAAAGAGCATGTTAAAGAGGAAAAGTATAAACCATGGCGAGATCTGTTAAATCGCTACAATGAAATTCATCCTTTAAAATACGAAGATTCTAACGAGGTCATTAAACCGCAATGGGCGATTGAGCGTGTAGGAGAGATTTTAGGTGACAAAGCAGTTATCTGTACGGATGTGGGACAACACCAAATGTGGACGGCACAGTTTTATCCCTTCTCTTACCCTAGACAATGGCTTACCAGTGGAGGTTTAGGTACGATGGGGTATGGACTTCCAGCTGCTTTGGGTGCCAAAGTGGCAATGCCTGATAAAGCGGTTGTCAATTTTACAGGGGATGGTTCGATTTTGATGAACATTCAAGAGCTGATGACAGCCGTTGAGAGTCGTATACCTGTCATCAATGTCATTTTAAATAATCAATTTTTAGGAATGGTTCGCCAATGGCAAACTTTCTTTTATGACAAACGTTACTCTTCTACCGACTTAACCATGCAACCTGATTTTGTAAAATTGGTGGAGAGTTTTGGAGGACGTGGGTTTAGGGTTAAAACCAAAGAAGAGTTTGACAAAGCCTTTGAAGAGGCCGTTGCTTCAAATGTTGTCTGTATGATTGATGTGAATGTTGATCGCTTTGAAAATGTTTTACCAATGGTTCCAGCGGGTGGAACTTTGTATAACATGATGCTTGAGTACAAGGAGTAAGAGATGGAATATACCAGAAGAGTTTTATCGGTTATTGTCTTAAATGAGGATGGTGTTTTATCTCGTATTTCTGGGCTTTTTGCAGGACGTGGATACAATATTGACTCCTTAACCGTCGCGCCTATTCCTAAAACCAATCTCTCACGTTTAACCATTGTTACCTCAGGTAACGAGCATGTTTTAGAACAAATTGTGAAGCAGTTGCATAAATTGATTCCAACCTACAAGGTCATCGAGTCAGGACAGTTTGTTGAAAAAGAGATGGCACTGGTCAAAATTCCACTTAGTGAAGATTTTAATGGATTGGATGCGATGCTTAAAGCGTATAATGGAACGATTGCAAGCAGTGGGGAAGAGTCGATAGTCATCATGGTAGCTGATGATTATGATCGCATTGATAACTTTTTAAAAGCAGTGAAAAAATATAATCCTACGGATATTGTCAGAAGCGGTTCTGTCGCATTGGATATGTAATGATGAAGCTTAGTTTTTTAGCGCAAACCATGCAGTTAGCCTTTGAGGGAGAAGATAAGGAGGTGCGTTCTTTTGCACCTCTTAAAGATGCCACATCTGAGCATATCTCTTTCTTATCTGATCCAAAACTCTTAGATGATTTAAAAACAACGAAAGCAGGAGCGGTTATTGTTAGTCCTGCTTTTGAAGGTTTTGTTCCTTCTCATTGTCGTCTTTTAGTGAGTGACAATCCCTACTTGAGTATGGCATATGCGAGTAAACTCTTTGCCAAAGCCCCTTTTGATACGTCTATGCCTTCAAATATTTCTCCCAAAGCTCATGTTTCCCATCATGTGAGTATTGGCAGTCGTAGTGTGGTAGAAGAGGGGAGTTATATTATGCCCAATGTAAGTATTGGTGCGGATGTGCGTATTGGAAAAAATGTCACTATTTATCCTAATGTGGTTATTTATGATAACGCTATCATCGGAGATTCTTGTATGATACAAGCAGGAGCTGTCATTGGGAGTGATGGTTTTGGTTATGCGCATACTAAGACGGGAGAACATGTTAAAATTTACCATCATGGTAATGTTATTTTGGAAGAAGAGGTAGAAATTGGAGCTAATAGTACGATTGATCGTGCTGTTTTTGGCTCAACCATCATTAAAAAAGGGACAAAAATAGACAACCTTGTGCAAATAGGACATAACTGTGAAGTTGGTGCCTACAGCATTATCGTAGCACAAGCGGGACTTGCAGGTTCGAGTAAGTTAGGTCGCAATGTTGTTATGGGTGGACAAAGTGCCACAGCTGGACATTTAGAAATTGGTGATTTTGCAACGATTGCAGCACGTGGTGGCGTTTCAAAATCAATCGAGGGAGGCAAGGTCTATGGTGGATTTCCTCTGACATTGCAAAGTGAATGGCTCAAAAATAATGCCAAACTTGCTCGATTTTTCAAAAAGAATTAAAGGATTCAGAATGGGTGGAAAAAATACAGTACTAACAAAAATTGCTTTGGCGGGAACAAAACATGGCATGATTTCCGTATCACATTTAGAAGAGCCTTATGGAAATGGTTCATTTCCTGTTGTGAGTATTGGAATTTCATTGAAAAACAGTGCGCAAGAGCCAGATTGGAAAGCGCATATTCCCTATGAAAATATTGATGAATTGATTAATGCGCTTAAAGAAGCAAAAGAGCGTTTTAACGCTGAATCAAAATAATAAAAACAAAAGAGGCTTACATGTAAAGCGTTACATGTAAACCTCTTTTATAATGAAGTAATATACTCTTCTATCGCAATCGCAACCCGTTTTGAAAATGAAACGGCTTCTACAACAGTTCTTGCTCCCGTTACCACATCCCCTGATGCAAAAACTCCTTGCATGGTTGTATGTCCACTTTCATCGGTAATGACTAAACCTTTTCCATCAACTTCAATTTCTCTCGCACCTTGAATGATATTGTCTTTGGGAGTTTGACTGATGGCAATTAAAATAGTATTTGCATTCAGTAATCCCTCTTCTTGATGCTCATCAGTGGTTCGGTATTTGACTCCGTCTTCTGTAATTTCAATAGGTTGTTTGTAGAGTTCAAATTTGACACCATCCATTTTGGCGCATTCTACTTCATGCTTAGAAGCAGGAATATCTTCCATGCCTTTACGATACATCACAATCACCTCTTGCGCACCACTGCGTATCGCTGTTCTTGCTACATCCATTGCCACATTTCCAGCACCTAAAACCACTACTTTTTTCCCTAAACGATACACCGAAGGACTTTTAAGATAATCAATCGCAAAATGGACGTGTCCTAAACTCTCCCCTTTAATTCCTAGCTTTTTAGGTGACCACACGCCCGTTCCAATAAAAACGGCTTTAAATTCATCACGGAAAAGATCCCCAACGGTAATATTCTTACCAATGGTAATATTAGGTCGAATAATGACTCCTAATTGACCTAGTTTACTCTCTATCGTATCTAAAATCGTTTTATCGAGTCTGAAATCCGGAATTCCATAACGAAGTACACCTCCGATTTTATCGTTGGCATCGTACATGGTGATTTCATATCCTTTTGCCGCTAAAATAAATGCCAAAGCAATACCTGCAGGACCACTACCAATAATAGCGATTTTATGACCATTCCGAATGGGTTTTTCAAACTGTTTATCATTGATGTAAAGCTCAGAAATATAATTTTCAATACTTCCCACACTCACAGCCGTTCCCTTTTTGTTTAAAATACAGTGCCCCTCGCAATGTTTTTCATGAGGGCAGACCAAAGAGCAGATAACAGAAAGTGGATTGTTTTCAAAAAGCATTTGACCTGCTTTTTTAATTTCACCTGCTAAAAAGAGACGAATCATCTCAGGAATTGGGGTTTGAACAGGGCACCCTTTTTGGCATGAAGGTTTCTTACACCCTAAACAGGTGTTTGCAAGTGTGATGACATATTTGTTCATGTCTGTCCTTTATCGGTCAAAATAATGTGGTAATTTTAGCAAAGCTATTAGACTTTTTTGAGAAGTTTTTAAAGGAGGGTACTTTTTTAAGTACCCTTTAAAAGAAGCGTTATTTGTAATTTTCAACAAAAGATTTAATTCGAGCAATGCCTTCTTTGATGGTAGCATCATCGGTTGCAAAAGAGAGTCTAAAATAGCCCTCTGTTCCAAATCCCAGTCCAGGAACAACAGCAACACCTGTCTCTTCAAGGAGTTTTGAACAAAATTTCATCGAATCATTTTCAATCGCTTTGGTATTGACATAAAGGTAAAAAGCACCCGCAGGTTTAACAACACTCAATCCTTGGATATTACTCAACAGTTCATATGCCATGTTACGACGTCTCTCAAATGCAACACGCATTGCTTCAATATCAGCATCGACATCACCTTCTAAGGCAGGAATGGCAGCTTTTTGAGTGATCGAGTTGATGTTTGAAGTGCTTTGACCTTGTAAATCCACAATCGCATTGACAATCTCTTTGATGGGACAAGCCAGATAACCAAAACGCCATCCGGGCATCGCCACGGATTTACTCAGACCATTAACCGTAATGGTTCGGTTGTACATATCTTCACTGATAGATGCAACTGAGGTGAATTTTAGATTGTCAAATAAAATCTTTTCATACATTTCATCTGAAACCACTAAAATATTGGTTCCTTTTAGAACCTCCGCAATACCTTCTAAATCAGCTTTTGAATAAACTGAACCGGTTGGATTGGATGGAGTGTTAAACAACAACACTTTTGTTTTAGGTGTAATAGCTGCTTTGAGTTGTGCAGGTGTGATTTTAAAATCTGTGGATTCATCGGTTTCAATATACACAGGGATACCACCTGAATATTTGACAATTTCAGGGTAAGTGACCCAATAAGGAGAAGGAATAATAACCTCATCTCCTTCATCAATAATCGCTTGGAAAATGTTAAACAACGAGTGCTTTGCGCCTACGTTGACAACAATTTGAGAAGGTGTGTAGTCGAGATTATTTTCACGCTTTAGTTTTCCAGCAATCGCTTTTAAGACTTCAGGCGTACCTGCAACAGCAGTATATTTTGAAAAACCATTTTTAATGGCTTCAATAGCGGCATCTTTAACACGTTGTGGTGTGTCAAAATCGGGTTCACCTGCTGAAAAGCTAAGGATATCTTTTCCTTGTGCTTTAAGATCTCTTGCTAATGCTGTGATAGCTAGCGTCAAAGATGGTGATAAAACTTGAACTCTTTTTGATAGCATGAAGACTTCCCCTGTAAAAATATCGTGCAGATTATAGCGAAAAATTAACTATTTCATTCCAAAAAAGTTTTATTCTTTGACCGATTCAAGGTAACATTTATAGATACTCTCAAGTTCATCATCTTTCACTTTAGCATCATGATGGCTCTTCAAAACAGCTTCTTCCAAAATTTTGATACGTTTAAACATATAGATGAAAAGTTCTTTATTGATATCGGGGATTTTATTGTGTGCCATAGGATTTTTATCACGCCCTTTTTCAATAATACGAGCAGGAATCCCCACTGCCGTTGAGTCATCAGGGATGCTTTTGACAACCACAGAGTTAGAGCCGATACGGCAGTTTTCTCCTATGTGAATATCGCCTAAGACTTTTGCCCCTGAGCCAATAACGGTTTTATTTCCAATGGTTGGATGCCGTTTCATGCCTCGTGCTAAACTTACCCCGCCTAAAGTGACGCCTTGGTAAATCAGCACATCATCTCCAACAATGGCTGTTTCACCGATGACTACGCCAAAAGCATGGTCTAAAAAGACACGCCGTCCAATGGTACAAGCAGGGTGAATATCAATATTGGTGATTATCTGTGAAATACCCATAATTACACGTGCTAAGGTACGAAACCCTTTTACATGTAAAGCGTGTGCCATACGGTAATTGACCACTGCCCAGACACCTGGATAGTTGAAAAAAAGTTCTATTTTGGAGTTAATTGCAGGGTCTTGTAAAAGAGGTTGTACAAAATCCTCTTTAATATGCGCCCACAATGAAATCTTACTCATAGTTTACGCCTTCATTGCTATTGATGGTTTTTAGATATCCATTGTCATTTAAGAAAAGATAAATTTCACCTAAAATATATTTTTTCTCTTTTTCGCTGATAATATCAGAGGCTTCAATACGCTCATTAAGGTTTTCTTGCACCTCTCTGATGTCATAATCAAGGTCTTCTAAAATATCGCTAATGCTTTGAGATTCCAGCATGTTTTGAATTTCAAATCCATCATCATCAATGATGACAGTGGCTTCTGTTGGATGGGTAAACAAGTTGTGTTTCATTCCTAAAACTTCTTGATAAGCTCCTACTAAGAAAAAGCCCAAAAAGTAGTCACGATTTTTAATATCTACATCGTGTAAGAAGAGAGGGGTTTCGGTGTTAAAGCCAATTTCACCATCGCTATCGCAGGTAATATCCCATAAAGAAGCCGATCGTGTGGGTGTTTCATCGAGCCTATCCAAAGGCATGACAGGGAATGTTTGCTCAATGCCCCAAAAATCAGGCAGACTTTGGAACAATGAGAAATTGACTAAATAACGCTCTTGCACACGGTCTTGAATGTCTAAAATCTCATTTAATTTTTTATCGGCAATCAATCCTACCGCTTTTTTAATAATGAGATTGACCAAAATTTCTGTGTTTGAACGGTCTTGTAAATCAATATAACCCAAATCAAAAAGAGTGAGTAGTGATTCCATATGATCAATACTATCGTGCAAAAATTCGAGGGCATTTTTTCGATTCATGGTGTTAAATAAATCAAATAATTCTTGAATGAGAGGAGGGTTGTTCTCTTTGAGATGCAACTTTTGATCGGTATATTCTTGTGAAAAAAGCTCTAAAACGGGGGCGACTAAAACGGCATGGTGCGCCGCAACAAAGCGACCTGATTCAATAAAAATATCAGGTTCTGAAACATTTTTACGATTAGCAATATCTTTTAAAAGATAGACAACGTCATTGGCATATTCACTTAAAGAGTAGTTTTTATGTAGGGTTGTTTTATGTTGAGAATACTCCACCGCCAAACCACCGCCAAGATTGATTGCTCTAAGATTGGTTGCCCCCATACGGCAAAGTTCTGCATAGATATTTCCCGCTTCTCTTAGTGCTTTTTTTAATGGCGCGATATCAGTAATTTGTGAGCCAATATGAAAATGAATCATCGTAAATTTTTCAAGTAAATTGGCATCACGAATCATATTGACCGCTTCTAAAAGCTCCGTGGAGGTTAACCCAAATTTAGAGTTAATTCCTCCACTTTTTGCCCAAATACCAATGCCTGAGCTATGCAGGCGAATACGAAGACCAATGTTAGGCACACATCCAAAACGATCTTTTGCGATAGAGATAATACTCTCAAGCTCATTAATACCTTCAATCGTAAGGGTGATGTTATGTCCCATCTCCGCAGCGATAAACCCTAAAGAAATCATCTCGTTATCTTTAAAACCATTCACCGTAATGGGCGCATTAGGATTGTTGTATGCCATGGCTAGAAGCAACTCTGCTTTGGAACCTGCCTCAAGACCGTAGTTATATTTTTGGCCTAAAGAGACAAGGTTTTTGACAAAGTTGGGAAATTGGTTGACTTTAAGAGGGTAGACCGCATTAAAACTTCCCTCGTAATTAAACTCTCTTTTCGCATCCGAAAAACTTTTGTAAATCATGCGAATCTGTTTTTGGATTAGATGTGGGAACCGAAGTAAAATGGGACCTCGAATGCCATCTTTTCGAATTTCTTGAATAATCTCCATCAAAGAGGGTTCACACCCTGTATTGACTTTTACTTTACCATCTTCAATAAAGAAGTTGTCGTTTCCCCACGTTTTAATACCATAATCCAATGTTGTGCTCCTTAAAATTGTGCCATAGCGATAATTTTTTCTTCTTTACTCTCTAAATCTTTAATCCAAACCGTGTTCTTAGCCAGTTCATCTTCTCCAATGCACACGCAAAATTTTGCTTCATTTTTATCGGCTAGTTTAAGATGATTTTTCAGTGATTTTGCCTCATAATGGGTTAAAACTTTTGCTTCAAGGCGCTTAGTCTCTACCAGTCTAAAAACGACATCTAGAGCCTCATCACACAAAGCACCGATATAATATCCCTCACGTGTTGGTTCTGGCATCTTGACTAAATCCATCAAACGCTCAATTCCCATCGCAAATCCTACCGCAGGTGTGGCTTTACCATCTAAAAACTCAACCAACCTATCATAACGTCCACCTCCTGCAATAGCGCTTTGTGCGCCAATTTCAGAACTGACAAATTCAAAAGCTGTTTTAGAATAATAATCCAACCCTCGAACCAATTTTGGATTGACGTGGTAGGAGATCTCAAATGTGTCTAAAATACGTTTTAATGTCTCAAAATCTTCTTTACATGTAAGGCATAAATGCTCAATAATTAACGGTGCATTTTTGAGCAAGGTTTTACAGTGTTCATTTTTACAATCCAATACACGAATAGGATTGGTAAGTTTTCTTCGTTCGCAATCCTCGCATAAGCCTTCCGTGTTTTCTAAAAAAGTGACTAACTTTGAGCGATATGTTGGCATACAAGAGGGGCATCCTAGGGAGTTGATTTCCAAGCTATACCCAATGTCTAAAGCATCTAACATTGTTTTAAGCATTAAAATAATCGTTGCATCTTCTCTGACATCCGCTTCGCCAAAACTTTCTACACCAAATTGGTGAAATTGGCGTAAACGTCCTTTTTGAGGTCTCTCATAACGAAACATAGGTCCATGATAAAAGAAGCGTCTTGTGCCACCTGCTTTGTCATATTTTTGTTGAATAAACGCTCTAACCACACCTGCGGTACCCTCAGGACGCAAACAGACATCATTGTCCCCTTTGTCTCTAAATTGGTACATCTCTTTACCTACAATATCGCTGCTCTCTCCAACACTGCGTTTAAAGAGTGCGGTCTCTTCTAAGATAGGCGTTTCAATCAATGAAAATCCATAGCGGTGTGCGATGCGTGTACACGTCTTTATAATATAGTCATACACTTCATTTTCAGGGGATAGTGTATCTTTCATTCCACGTAAAGCATTAATCATTTAAAAATTCCTCAATCTGTCTGTAAAGTGTTTCGATATCTTGTGCGGCATCGACTTCTAAAACCTTAATAGGTAAGGTTTTTGCAACACGGCGCATTATATCTTGAATCTGTAACAAATAGCTTACACCACGCTCTTCAATCGCATCGTGTTCTTTCATCCCCAAACGCTCTTTGATGAGATGTTCATTGCTCACAAAAAGAACCATTTTTTCAGGATAATCTTCCTCTAGCGCTAAACGATTCATTTGGAGTAAAAAAGTACCATCGATATCGCTATGGTTAGCACAAGCGTATGCAATACCTGATAAAAATCCTCGATCACTCATTACTATTTTTTCGTGTCGTAAAGGTTTAACAACGGTATCATAATGAAACGCACGGTCAGCTAAAAAGAGAAAAAGCTCTGCATTGAATGAACCTTTGAGTTCTCCACCCAAAAGCATTTCACGTAGTTTGGAACCCGTTGGCGTTCCTCCTGGTTCTTTGGTTGCATGGACGTGTGGATGACGTTTGGCAAAAAGAGAAACTTGGGTACTTTTTCCTGAAGTATCCACACCTTCAAAAATTACATACATGTAAACCTGCTTTTGATATAAGGTTGAATCGCTTCAGGCACTAAATGGGCAATATCGCCACCGTGTTTTGCGATACTTCGAACCACTGAGGAGCTAATAAACGCATTTTTAAGGCTCGGCATCAAATAAACTGTTTCTATCTCACTCCATAAAGAGGCGTTGGCGTAGCCCATTTGAAGTTCAAACTCAAAGTCACTGACCGCACGAAGTCCTCGTATCATGACACGGATATCTTTGGATTTTGAAAAATTAACCAATAATCCATCAAAGGGCTCTACTTCAACACCTTCTAAATCGCAAATAGCAGATTCAACCATTTTGACACGTGTTTGAATGTCAAAGAGTGGACGTTTGTCCTCAGAGAGGGCAACCGCAACTAAGACTTTATCAAAGAGTTTTCGCGCACGTTTAATGACATCCATATGTCCGTTCGTAATGGGATCAAATGTCCCTGGATAAATCGCAACTCTCATGCTCCCTCCCATCGTGGAAAAAGTGTGTGTTCAATGCCTAAAAGATCAAACCATTTTCCGATTAAAAAATTTTCCATTGCTTCAAGGGTGGTTGTTTGGGCATAGTATCCTAAAACAGGTGGCGCTATATGAACCCCAATGGCGGAGAGTTTAAGCATATTTTCTAACGCAATGGGTGAAAAAGGCATTTCTCTAGGGGCTAGTAGAAGAGGGCGTTTTTCTTTAATCATCACAGCAGCACTTCTGGTTAATAAATTATCGGCTATACCATAACTGATTTTTGCTAAGGTATTCATACTGCAAGGAATAATCGCCATAGCATCTGTTTTAAAAGAACCTGAAGCTGTTATGGCACCGATATTGTTATCATCAAGAAGGGTTGTATTGGACTCTTTTTGAAAGACGACGTTTGCATGGTCTGAGACAATGAGGTACTTTTCAATCTCTAAAGGAAGGGCACGCAGAAACTTTAAACCCAATTCTACACCGCTAGCACCACTGATGCCAATGACTATTTTTTTCATTCGAGAATCACCGCTTCTTTTGAAGATATAATTTTTGCACTCAAAACTTTGCCTTGTTCGGTTCTGATTTTCACAACATCACCCACATCTGCATCATTTAATAGCGTCGCTTGTATTTCGATAACCAATCCTTCTTCTTTAAAAAGCGTTTTGATGCGTTCATTTTTAGAGAACATTTTTTTAATGCCAACATGATACTCAGCTAAAATCTGTCCTTCCCGTAATGTTCCCTTCACGAAAGCATTTTGAGGGATTTTTTCTACGATAGCACGAAGGGGAATATCATCGAGTGGTAGCCAAACAGTCTCATAGTCATCAAATGTGAGGATTTTACCGTTATGCAAATTATGTTTTGCTTTAAAAACAGGGGCGGTAGCATTCATCTCGTAGAAAAAATAGAGTTTTTTTTCTTTGTTGGCAATTTTAAATGTGGCAAAAAAAGAGCCATTGTTTTTGCGTAGAGTTGTGTTAGAGAGTTCTATGGTATGAAGGTCGTAGCGTATAAAATCCTCAGGCAGAGAATGTTTGATAAAAATGTGTGGTTTTCCTTCAATACGCACGTGAGGAGCTTTCTCTTGAAAGGCTTTTATAAAAGCATTTTCAAGTAACTTGGATTTGCCCATTAGCGCACAGTCACGTTGAAAGATTACCACTCCGCCACTGCTGTCGATGAGTGTGACATTGTGATCTTCAAAGACAGGAAGAAGGGTATTGGAAGAGACACTGTAATAGGTTCTATCTTTGGGAATTTCTAAAACTACAAAATCTTTTGGACCTGTATAGCCAAAAAAAGAGGCTTTAAGAGAATCTTCTTTAATACAATAACGCTTATCAAGGAAAAGTGTTTGTGAAAAGAGGGGAAGGAATAAAAGAAGTAAAAAAAAGATGGAGCGGGAAACGAGGTTCGAACTCGCGACCCCAACCTTGGCAAGGTTGTGCTCTACCACTGAGCTATTCCCGCAAAACGGACGAAATATTATCAAAAAAACCCTTTCATGTCAATGTTTTATAGAAAAAATATTTAAAAAAAGGTGATTTAAGGGCATTAATACCCTTAAATGCTTTTAAAAAAGGATGATTTTAATCGCCTCCATTGCCTCAACACGCTCTGTTTTTTCATCACTGATCCAAAGTGCGTTGCTTCCAATAAGAGGTTTTACCATACCTGAGCCATATTTGTTTTTTCCAAACGCATGAAAAACACCTTTGCTAAACGTACCTAAAACAAGATTAACACGACCTGAACGCATGGAAAAAGCTTCTTGATTTAGGGCGTCAATTTTTTCAAAATGGATGGTTGTTTGTCCTTGTAATTTTTTCAATAAAGGTATAACAAAAACAAAGGCGTTGACATACGCTGCCAAAGGGTTCCCTGGCATTGAAGTAACGAGAATACTTCCCATTTTTCCTAGCATGGTGGGTTTGCCTGGTTTGATATTGATGCCGTGAAATGAGGCTTCAAAACCATTGGCGACTAAAGCACGTTCTACAAAATCTGCTTCTCCCATACTCACCCCACCGCTGGTTAAGAGCACATCATACTGTTTCATTTGTGCAAAATAGGCAGTAGCGGTTTCTAAATGATCAGGAACAACCCCGCAGTAATGCGCATCAAATCCATGCTCTTTGAGGAGAGAGAGAAGCGAGATGGCATTGATATCATAAATTTCATTTTCGTTAGCATTTTCCCATGGGGATTTGAGTTCATTGCCTGTGGAGAAGATAGCGATGTGCAGTTTTTTATAGACTTCAACCATCATAATTCCCTGCGAAGCAAGAAGGGCAATTTCACGAGATGTCATACAAACGCCCTCAGAAAGTAAGCATGTCCCGATGCGGGCTTCTTCTCCTTTAAGACGCAGGGCACTTCCTTTTTTGAGTTTAGAGGGGAGTACGACGTTGGTTTCATCATAAGAGTGTGCATCTTCAAAGGGAAGGATGGTATCGGCATCTTCTGGAACTTTAGCCCCTGTCATAATTTTGTAGCACTCATTTTCACCTAAGCAAGGAGCAACAACATCTCCTGCTAAAATCGTTTTTTTAATACGAAGTTGCTCTACATTTTCTTTATATGTAAAGGCAAAACCATCCATCGCAGCGTTGGTGTACGAGGGAAGATTTTTTTTACATGTTATTTCTTTTGCTAAGGTACGCCCTAGTGCGTCAAAGAGACTCACCCATTCTGTATGGGGTTTGGTTGTGGCTAGGGCGAGTGAGTTTTTGATGGCTTCATCAAAAGCGAGGCTGTGAACATGTGGCATGGATTACTCCTCTAGTCGTTGGATATGCGCACCAAGCTTTGAAAATTTACCTTCTAAATCTTCATAGCCTCTATCGAGGTGGTAAATACGGTGAATTTTTGTGACACCATCTGCCACTAAAGCCGCTAAAATTAGTGCTGAACTGGCTCGTAAATCTGTTGCCATCACATCTGCCGCATTGAGTGACATGGGTCCTTCTACGGTAGCACTGTGTCCTTTGAGTTTGATATTTGCGCCCATGCGTGAAAGTTCGCTAACATGCATAAAACGATTTTCAAAGAGACGTTCATCAATAATGCTCGTGCCTTTTGCTTGGGTGCATAACGCCATAAATTGAGCTTGTAAATCAGTTGGAAAGCCTGGATATTCTGAGGTTTCAATATCCGAAGGTAAAATTTTCTCACACGGATAAATGCTTAAGGTATCTTGGCTAGATTCAATACGAAAGCCCATCTGCTCTAATTTTAAGATAACTGCTTCTAAATGGTTAGGATTGACATGTGTGAGTGTAATGTGAGATTGCGTAATAGCTGCCGCACACAAATACGTTCCTGCTTCAATGCGATCAGGAATAACGTTAAAATCGGGAATTTCAAGCAACGTACCTTTGCTGCCTTCTATGATTAGTTTTGAACTTCCAATGCCTTCAATACGAACCCCCGCTTGTGCTAAAATCTCACATAATTGAACCACTTCAGGCTCTTTAGCGACATTTAAAAGGGTGGTTGTTCCATGGGCGAGTGCTGCTGCCATAATGATATTTTCACTGCCCGTCACAGTAACTTTATCGAAAATAATTGTCGCTCCCTTTAATCCATTGGGTGCTTTAGCAAGAACGTAGCCTTGTTTAATCTCAATAATTGCTCCCATTTGCTCTAACGCTTTTAAATGCAAATCAATAGGACGCTGACCAATGGCACATCCGCCCGGCAAAGAGACTTCACAATGTCCAAAACGTGCCAAAAGAGGTCCTAAGGTTAAGATAGAAGCACGCATTTTTCGTACGATATCATAATTGGCACACGCAGAATTTACTGTTGTCGCATCGACTTCGAATCTGTTTTTCTCTTGAGATGTAAAAGAACCACCTAGGTTGCTAAGAAGCTGAAGTAGGGTTTTTACATCAGCTACTTCGGGTACATTGCCGAGGGTTATTTTTCGTTTTGAGAGTAACGTAAGGGCTAAAAGAGGTAATGCGGCATTTTTTGCGCCTGAAATACGAACGCTTCCACTTAATTTTTGTTTGCCCTGAATCGCTAAATAATACATCATTTCGGATTTCCTTATAAAAAATAAGGCATTGTAGTTAAAAAATCATTAAAATTTCTATGAATTTTGGTAGAATGTAAATTCATATGATTATGAGGAAACAGGATGCTTTTAGAAGAGTTTTTACAGGAGACACGCTATTTATCTATCGGACATCTCTACTTTCATGAGGCAAAATTAACCTTATTTGAGAATGCCAAAAAAAAATTTGCACACTTTGTCACGGTTGATGTTGAACATGAGATGAAAACATTTCCTGATATGGATGTTTTATTGATAGAAATTGGTGACGTTAGTAAAGAAAAGCTCAAACGTTTGGTGAGCCTTTTTACCAAATATAAGCCAATCGTGACTTATCTTTTTACCGATGATATTGAAAACAAACTGCTCCTCAAATTTGCCTTGCATTTTGGGATTACCGATGTGCTTCCTCTTCTCAATCAAGAAAAAACGCTTCTTTCTATTTTTTCAAAAAATCCCAATAAGCTTGATGAAAAGCTCCATCTTTTTAAAAAAACAGAGCTTGAAACTAAAATAGAACAATTTTTTCCTTTTTTCCTTTTTCAAGGCAACCATTTGGTCTATGCGAATGCCAAAGCACAGAGGCTTTATGAAACCAATGAAGTTGCGTTGATTGAAGATAAGATGTATTGTGACGAGGATGTTTTGGCATTGTTGGAAAATAAAAGTGATGCACATGGGATGATAGTTCTCGATGATGTTTATTATATGGCGATTGTGAAATGTTTTCCTAAGAAAAATGAAAAAATTTTAACGTTGATGAGTGATTTTCCAAGAGGGGAGATAAAGGATTGTTCTTTTATGCTCAATCGTTTCGATTTTGTCGATCAACTTAAAGATCGTTTGGCACAGCAAAGTGTGACGCAAACAGAGATTGCATTGACCTTTATTTTGATTTCAAATAGTGAGAAACTCTCTAAAAATTTCAGCGGTTCAGCTTTGCATGAGACATTAAAAAGGGTTTTGAATTTACTGTTTGACTTAACCGAAGAGGATCAAGCACTGGTTCAATGGAGTCCAAATCTCTACCTTATAATGAGTGAAAAACGTCATTTTGAGCATGTATGCAAACAGGCAAAGCATATTCAAAAAGAGCTTATCAACACGCCTTTTCATCCCCAAATAAAACCTGTGATTGTCACGTCTGCGATGGAGATTGATGCGATTGATTTAAGCCAAAGCATTGAGATTATTGAAAAAATCAACACGCAGACCTTAGTCCCTCATGATGTTGAACATATAGCGTATTATGAGGTTGCGTATCTGGATAATATTTTAGATGAGGGGGAGCAGATCGCTTATTTGATGCATCATGCTATTCAAAATAAACTTCCTATTAAACTGCTCAATATCTATAAAGGTTTGTGTATTAACACCACCTCAACCGTGTTAAAAATGTCCAATAACACGTATCACATTTCGTGTGAAAATTTACAAGGTTATGCGATGCAATTAGAGGGAGAAACGGTACTTCAAGCCTCTAATTTTCCGAAAGATATCCGAGCAGAAGTGGCATTTTTAGATATTAAAAAATCCTTTGCTATCATCAAAAATCTCTCCTTCTTACCCAATAGCGCCAACAGCCGTCAGCACACTCGTGTGCAAACAAGTTTTAGAACACCCATTGTCATCAAATATGCCAAACGCTCTTCCGCGCAAGGGGATATTCTTGATATTTCTGTGAATTCGATTGCGATGAAAATCAAAAAACTTTTTCGAGAGGAAGAGTTAAAAGAGAGTAAAGTCCATCTCAATTTTTCCCTTCCAAATGATACTGGTGAATACGGTTATGTGATTATGGATATTGACGCAAAAGTGACCCATATTTCGCAACTGGATGAAGATCATACAAAAGTAGTCGTCTTGCTAGATGATTTGCCTAAGCCTTATGATGAGTATCTTTTACACTATATGTATGCACGTCAAAAAGAGTTGATTTTGGAAATTAGGCGTGCAACAAAAGCGTATAACTAATAGACTTCTTTCATAACTTTACATGTAAAGATTAAAGATGGTTAATAATACTCGCATTGTACGCCGCACCAAAGCCATTGTCTATATTAACCACACTCACACCACTCGCACAACTGTTGAGCATGGAAAGCAGGGCTGCAACCCCTCCAAAACTAGCCCCATAACCCACGCTGGTTGGAACGGCAATGACAGGTTTATCCACTAATCCTCCAATAACACTTGCAAGCGCACCTTCCATCCCTGCAATAACAATAACCACTTTGGCATTTTGTATGATTTCCAAATGCGCAAACAAACGGTGAATTCCCGCCACACCGACATCCACAATTTTTTGAACATCATTGCCTAAAATCAGCGCTGTTTCATACGCTTCTTCGACCACATACAAATCAGATGTTCCCGCCGCAACAATAGCGATGTAACTGTTTGGTTTGGGTAGAGACGTTACATGTAACGTGATGGTTCGACCTAGGGCATTGTATTTTGCCTCTAAAAAGCGTGCGCTAATAGTCTGATACACTTCAATACTGGCTCGTGTAATAAGAATGTTATTGCCTTTTTCAAAGAGTTTTTCGGTGATACCCAAGATCTGCTCAGCTGTTTTACTCTCCCCGTAAATCACCTCAGGATACCCTTGTCGAAGAGAGCGATGATGGTCTATTTTGGCAAAATCAATATCTTCAAATGGTGCGGCTTTCATTTTTTGCACAGCATCTTGAATGCTGATATGCCCCTCTTTAACTCCTTGCAATAATGCTTCTAGAGCACATTCACTCATCTAAACTCCTTTTCGCTCATAACGATATCCTTGTAAATCAAGCGTTACATGTAAAAATCCATACGACTTAACCTCCTCAATGATGGTTGAAAAAGCACCATCATTCATCAAACGTAAAGCATCCTCTTTTTCCATCTCTATACGTGCTATATTGGCTTCATAGCGTACACGCATCTTGGGGTATCCTTGTGCTATTAAGTAGGCTTCTGCATCGTGAACTTTTTTCAGAGCGGACTCTTCTACCACTACTCCATATGAAAACCGTGTCAATAAACAGGCATACGAAGGCTTATTCCATGTGGAAAGACCCACCGCTTTTGAGAGTAAACGTATCTCTGCTTTGCTTAGTCCTACGTCTAAAAGAGGCGTTAAAATCGACAATTCTAAGAGTGCCACACGTCCAGGTCGTTTTTCCATCGTATCATCCACATTGCTTCCCTCTGCGATAACACGAAAATCTCTTTGTTGTGCAAAGGTTGTTAAGGAAGAGAAGAGGGCATGTTTACACAGATAACATCTCTCTTTTGGATTGGTGCGTAGTTCTTCCATCCATGGTTTTACGAGCACCAAATGCCTTGCACCAATCTCATCAGCAATACGCCTTGCCTCCTCTATCTCCGACTCTGCGATATAGGGTGTTTGGAGGCTAATCGCTAAGACATTTTCACCCAAAACATCATAAGCGGTTTTCAGTAAAAAAGAGCTATCCACCCCGCCTGAAAAAGCAACAATAAGACGCTCATAAGAGCTAAGCAGTCTCTTTAACTTTTCATATTTTTCAAACATTCTCTCTCTTTTCCATTATCCTAGAGACAGAGTCATATACTTTTGAAATAGGTACATGATAAGAACGTGCGGCATTTTTGCACTGTTCGTATTCGGCTTTGTATTTAAGGAGTTTTCCTTGATAAAAACTGCACTTCACCTCAATGAGACCAAAGGGAGTTTCAAGACGTTCCATGTGACGCTCTAAAGCAATTTTATCGACCTTGTAACGCCTAAGTCCAATGGAGCTTGTCTCTTCAAAAAGAATACGCATCGCTTCTTGCTCTTTTGCTTTGGTCACTAAGAGACTCAGCTTAACGCCCAAGCGATTTTTCTTTGTAGTAATAGCGGTGGTATAAACATCTTTAACGCCCACTTCAAAAAGCCTCTCTTGCGCATAAGCGAGAATTTCTGGGCTCATATCATCAAGGTTACACTCTAGGACAATCTCTTCTTCGTGGCGTGTCTCTTCGTTGATCAGACAAACACGTAAAACATTGGGAATGGAGAAATCGTTATGCCCAATGCCATAGCCTATTTTTTCGATATTGAAACAAGGTGAGACTTCAAAGCTCTCAACATTGGACTTAATAATCGCAGCCCCTGTGGGTGTTGTGGCTTCAGCATGGATGCGATTGAGGGTAATGGGGATGCCTTTGAGTATCTCTAAAGTCGCAGGAGCGGGAACGGGGAAGGTACCATGCGCACAAGTGACAAAACCTCCTCCTAGTTCGATAGAAGAAGCGATAATCTTTTTTACATGTAACGCTTCAAAACAGATGGCAGCCCCTACAATATCGACAATCGAATCAATCGCCCCCACTTCATGAAATCCAACCTCATGCGGTGCTTTACCATGAATTTTCCCCTCTGCCACAGCAATTTCCCAAAACATCGCAATGCTTCGCTTTTTAATGGAGGAAGAAAGGTCACTCGTTTGAATCAGTGCTTCAATGCTTTGATACGTTCGATGTTCATGATGATGTTCATGATGATGAGCGTGGGTATGCCACATTGTGTTCGCAGGGGTATGGCGTTCTTCTTTTAGTTTCACATCAACACGTGTCCCACAAATTCCCATCTTGCTTGAGGATGTAACCTCAAGCTTAAAGTGTTCATCCAACCCAAGTTTTGAGAGTTCCGTCTTTAGATGTGTTTCATCCACACCCAAATCCAGCAAAGCACCCAAATGCATATCGCCACTAATCCCACTGAAACAATCATAATAAAGAACACTCATAAAAATCCTTATTGAACCACTTTAGGTACGGTAATAGAACCAAAAGGAAGCACAATAATACGTGCGTTTTCACCTTTTTCTTTTATTGCATCCGCTAAGGCATCGTGTAAATCATGATACGGTTTTAAATGCACCGCTTTCATCTCCTCATCACTGAGCTCACTCACCGCCCAGCTTTGTGCCCAAAGGTTGATTTCTGCCATTTTTGCGGCTTTGTGATAGCCAAGCTTATAGCCACATTTGATTTTATCAAGAACAGCTTGTGCTGAGGGGGCTGAGCTCATCAACTTAAAGAAGCCTTCCTCGCCAATGCCCGTTCGACACTTTGCCACCATAATCAAAATGCCATTCTCTTTGAGGGCTAATTTTCCGTTGTCCAAGGCTTTTTGAGATTGGTACAAGTCAATGTCCATCGGATAAGGTGCAACAGAGATAACAATATCTGCTTTTTGAGGAATCGTGATACAAAAAACCTCATCGGCTTTATCAATAGCTGCATAAAAAGAATCACTCAAATCACCCGCACTGACCGCACAGATGTCATGGTCACTATCCAAAACCGTCATAATCGCAAAAATATCAATATGTTTCAGCACACCCATGGCATCCATCATATCTTCATGGACAGGATTGCCTTTAAGACGGAGTGCTTGTGCGTCAGGGTGGAGGGCTAAGAGGTGATTTTGCGTGATAGTATCGTATGCCGCAACCCCTGGTAAAAAAGCTTTTCTTCCACCGGTGTATCCTGCAAAGTAGTGCGGTTCAACCGAACCAATCGCACACACTTTTTTTGCCTCAGCTACGATTTTATTAAGGTACATTTCTGTTCCATTACTCGATGTTCCAAGATATACCATCGAATCGTTCCTAGAGTCGTGACTCCATAAACGATTCTTTACATGTAAATCTTCATAAATTTCTTGACCTAAAATAAAATGCCACTCTTCCTCCGTGGGTGCTCGATGGCATCCCGTAGCCACGATAAAGTAGATATCCTTTTCTTTAATCTTAGGATAGATACGTGCGAGTACTTTTCGTGTAGGAGTAGGGCGTGTACCGTCATTGACAATAAATACAATGCGCTCGTTTGTCTCAATAAAATGATCAAAACTCTCTTTGCCCAAAGGATGTGCGAGTGCTTCATCAATGGCGTTGTTATAGTCTATTTTGGGGACACTGTTGGGGTTATATACACCTATTAAGTGTTTATCATCAATCTCTAATTCAAACGTTTCATCTTTTCCATAACCAACCGTTACGTTCATACATTATCCTTTATCACCGATTTTTAGATAGACATTTTTCTTACCCATACACCTTACATAGATAAGTCTCTTAAAGTTTTTAGAGGAGACTTATTTGATATAAAATATTTAATATTTTATCACCGATTATTTTTTTTCTCTATCACTCAGAAAAGAAGGAAGAGAGAGAAAAGAAAAAAGGTGATTTTAAAGAAACACCCAAAAGAGAGTCATTCTTATGGGGTAATTATCAAGAGTTTTCATAAAATTCTTGACATACTCAACACAGGGGTTTTCCTTAGCAGAATACCCCTGTTGGCTTCTTACAAAATAAGCTTTGCAAAAAGCCAACGATAGGGAAATGATTTATTCAAATACTTCGTATTGTGCACGACCAATTTTATAAAGGTCTGCACCATAGGTATCGTTGATAACGGTCAATGGAAAATCAACCACTTCAAGTCTACGAATTGCTTCTGGTCCTAATTCTGGGTAAGCAATGACTTCAGCGCTTTTGATTTGACGAGCAAGTAGAGCACCTGCGCCTCCTGTTGCACCAAAATAAATCGCTTTAGATTTGACACACGCATCAATGACTTCTTGATTACGTTTGCCTTTTCCAATCATCCCTCTAAGACCTTGCTCGTTAATTAAACGAGGAGAGTAAGAGTCCATTCTGTACGATGTTGTTGGTCCCGCACTACCGATTGGGTCACCTGGCTTTGGAGGTGTTGGTCCAACAAAGTAAATAACCGCTCCTTTCATATCAAAGGGTAACTCTTTACCTTCATCTAAAAGGTCAACCAATTTTTTATGTGCGGCGTCACGTGCGGTATACACAACACCTGTTAAATAGACAATATCACCTGCTTTTAGTTGTACAACGTCTGCTTCGCTAAGTGGTGCTGTTAAATGGTAAGTTTTGCTCATAATAATTCTCCTTATAGCGTAATGTGCATGTGACGTGAGCTGTGGCATTGTACGTTAACACTGACGGGCAAACTTGCGATATGGCAAGGATTTTTCTCAATGTGAACACCAAGAACCGTTTGTGTACCTCCCATACCCATTGCACCGATACCTAAATTATTGAGAAGAACCATTAATTCATCTTCCATACCTTGAAGGACTGGATCTGGGTTTTTACTGCCAAGGTCTCTAAAAAGTGCATGTTTAGAAGAGATAACGGCTTTTTCAAATGTTCCACCGATTCCAACACCAACCGTTAATGGAGGACATGGATTTGGACCTGCATCTGAAATCACTTGTTTGACGTATTCGATAATGCCTTTTCTACCTTTTGCAGGTGGGAATACTGTCGCACGGGAAACGTTTTCACTTCCGCCACCTTTTGCAGCGTATTCGATTTCAATTTTATCACCTTCTACAATGTCAAAGTGAATGATAGCTGGTAAGTTATAACCCACTTCATCTTTAAGATTTGCACGGGTATCCCAATGACAGGTAGATGCTCTTAAGTAACCCTCTTTGTACCCAAGTTCAGTTCCCTCGTTGATTGCTTTTTTAAGGCTTCCACCAACAACTTTTACATCCTCTCCGACTTTCACAAAGAAAACCGCCAAGCCTGTATCTTGACACAAAGGTCTTGCTTCATTTTTAGCAATATCCGCATTTTCCAAAATTTGTTTCAATACAGATTTGCATACTTCACTTTTCTCTTTGTCATATGCATCTTGTATTGCTTTATACGCATCTTTTGGCAAATTCGTTGCACTATAAAGGATCATGTCCTTTACACTCTTGACGATGTCTTCGTACTTGATTTCTCTCATTTTCCTCTCCGAAAAAGTTGGTTTTGGTCACACATAGTACTAGGTGTAGAGGTGCTTTGTTGAGTTTACATTTAAAAGGAGAGCACCTCTAAAAATCTTTACATGTAAAGATTTTTAGAAGTGTACATCCCACGATGGGGATGTACCTTTAACGATTACATAAAAACGAAGGCTCCAACAAGTAAGACCGCAAGGAAAATCGCTCCAAAGATAGCGCCTAGTGCCCACCAACGTGCTTGAGAAATATATCCAGCACCGTACCAAATTGGTGAAGGACCTGTACCGTATGGAGTAATGATACCCATGATACCAAGTGTTCCTGATAATAAAATCATAAACGTTGGGATTTGCTCAGGTGCAACAAATTTCATTGCTATAACGATGAAAACTGGTAACAATGCTGAAACGTGTGCAGTGACACTTGCGAAGAAATAGTGAAGGATAAAGAACACAATTAACATCGCAACAACCAATGCGGTTGGGCTAAGACCTGAGAGTGAAGCTTCTGCTAAAGTACCAATCCATTTTAAGATTCCTACTTTTGCCAAACCACTTGCAAGTGCAACCAAGGTAGCAAACCATACTAAAACGTTCCATGCGCCTTTGTTTCCGATAATATCATCCCAAGAGATAACATTACAAAGAACCATTAAAGAGACGATAGAAATCGCAGCCATTGTTGCGTTAACACCTAACTCTTTACCAAAAATCCAAAGAACAAGTGCAAGAACCGCAAAGAAAAGCATCATAATTTCTTTGAAACTGATTGAACCCATTTTTTTCAATTCGCCCGCTGCCCAGATAGGTGCTTCAGGAGATTGTTTTTGAGTTGGTGGGAAAATCAGGTAGGCTAACAACGGTACCAATAAGAAAAGTGGTAACATTAATGGAACCATAATACTAGCCCATGCACCCCATTCAATGGTTACTTTGGCACTTTTTTCAATGATGTTTACCGCCAATAAGTTTGGAGCAAGTCCTGTTAGGAACATAGAACTTGTCACACATGTTGCAGCCATCGCTACCCATGAAATGTATGCACCCAGTTTACGTGGTTCATTATCTGGAAGAGAGTTGAAAATTTGTGGAATATTAATCGCGATAGGAAAGATAGTACCACCACTTCTTGCGGTATTTGAAGGCATAAACGGTGCAAGAAGAAGGTCAGCAAACGCAACCGCATAACCAAGACCTAGTGAGCTTTTTCCCATGAATTTAACCATGATAAGAGAAATTCTTTTACCAAGCCCTGTTTTTTGGTACCCTGCTGCAAACATAAATGCCGCAAAAATTAACCAAATAATAGAGTTAGAAAAACCAGAAAGCGCCCATTTAACACCCTCAGCAGGTTTTGGGTCAATAATGCCTAAAAGGGCAACCAAACACACACCTACTAAACCTACGAGTGCTGCAGGAACAGGCTCAATAACAAGACCGACAACAACTCCTAAAAAGATTGCCATAAAATGCCATGCATTTGCACTCAATCCCTCAGGCGCAGGGATAAACCAAACGACTAACGTCACCAACACTGGAATCAGCATTGATATTGCTTTTTTCGACATCGCGAAACCTCCATAATAAATTTGAACTCAACATCTCAAAATATTAAGACTGGTGTAATTATAGGGCGAGAAAAGAGATATAAATGAGACTTTTTTGCTAGAATTACAAAAAAAAGTGTCTGGAATCTTATGAATTTATTAAAAATTGTAATTGTTTTATTTTTTTATACTTCATTCCTTCATGCCAATGAGATTTTATTGCTTCATTCGTATAATAAAGGATTGAAATGGAGTGATGGTATCTCTAAAGGTGTTGAAGATGAGATGAAAAAACATCCTCAATTTGAGCTGACGACTGAATATATGGATAGCAAGAAGATAGAATCTGAAAACTATCTTGAGGAATTGCTGATTTTATATCGAAAGAAATTTTCTCAGCGTCGCTATAAAGCGATTATTGCCGCAGATAATTATGCGTATGAATTCGCACTTAAGTATCACCAAGAACTTTTTGTGGATACCCCTGTGATTTTTTGTGGGGTGGAAAATTTTAATCCTAAAGATATCACACCTTATCATAAACCTTATTTTACAGGTGTGGTGGAATATAAAGATATTCGTAAAAATTTAGAACTGATTTATCAGCTTTTTCCTGCAACAAAAATGGTTTATATTATCAGTGATGATGCATACTCTTCGTTGGTGATTAAAGATCAGATTATTGAGGAGTCCAATTTTTTTAAAGATAAGTTTAGAGTGGTGTTCGATAATCAGATTGATTTTAATGCGATTGATGAAAAAATTAACAAACTTCCTAAACAGAGTGTTATTTTGTTTACCAGTTTTTACCGTGATATGTATGGGAGTTATGTTCCCTATCACAAACTTCAAGAATTTTTTCAACGCTCCAAATTTCCTGTTTTTGCGTTAAATCACATACATCTTAATGAAGGTATTATTGGTGGGTTTGTGGTCAACCCTTATGAACAAGGTTCGATGGCGGTTAAAAAAGCGTTTGCGTTGATTCAAGGACGAGCGATTCGTACTTTGCCTGTTGATATTCCTGTGGGTACCTATGCCTTTGATAATCATGTCCTACGTAAATTTGGTATTCCTTTAAGTGATGTTCCTTCTCCCTCGGAGGTGATTAATGGGGTGGAGAGTTTTTATGAAAAGCATCAAAAATTTGTGGAGAATGCTTTTGCCTTAATGCCTCTTTTGCTGCTATTGACAACTATTTTGATTTTAAATGTCATCAAACGGATTTCTCTTGAAAAGGAGCTTTTACGTCAAAATAAATTAGACCATGTGCTTTTAAATAACATCCAAAGTGCTATTTTTTGGAAAGCAAATGACGGAAAAATACTCGGATGTAATGATCTTTTATGTGAAATTTTACAGCGTGATCGTTTTGATATTATTGGAAAGCATGTTAAAGAGATTATGCCAGATATCTGCGATAGAATTCAAGAAGTACCCTTAGATAGTCCAGAAAGTGCTGAAATTGAAATGGAAATTCCTTATAAAGAGAAAAAAATCTTTTCAGCAAGAAGAACGTATTATACCGATGAAAAAAATCACGAAGCGGGTGTTGTTACGATTTTGACGGATATTACAGAGAAAAAACGTATTGACACGGAGCGAAAGCGTCACGAACAATTTGTGATTCAGCGTTCCAAACAGTCTGAAGTGGGAGAGATGATAGCTAGTATCGCACATCAGTGGAAAACGCCTTTGGTTGAAATCTCAGCCATTGCTCAGGAACTTATTTATAAACGACGTAAAAAAGTCTTAGATGAAGAAGATACGCAAAAATTTGTGGATGATATTATGACGCAAGTGAAATACATGTCTAACACCATTGACGATTTTAGGCAATTCATCAAACCTTCTACGAAAAAGACACTTTTTAATGTGCGTGAGGCGGTTGATGCGCTGTTAAATGTTCTAAATCACAGTGTAAAATACAACTATATCACCCTTTCGATTCTTCAAAAAGAGCACGAAGCGCTTTTAGCGTTTGGGTATCCTAATGAATTTAAACAGTGTGTTTTAAACATCATTAATAATGCAAAAGATAGTATTATAAAAAAAAGAGAGACAAAGCCAACAGAAGGTATGATAGAGATTGAAATTAAAAGTGACGAGCATTACATCTATTTGGATATCAGTGATGATGGATGTGGCATTGAGAAGAAGAATTTAGAGAGTATTTTTGATCCTTTTGTGAGTACCAAAGCAAATGGTGATGGATTTGGCTTGTATATGGCTCGTTTGATTATTGAAGATAAAATGGGCGGAAAAATTATCGCTAAACAGAGAGAAAATGGTGCGCAAATTTGTATTACGGTTAAAAAAGCCAAAGGAGATGCATGAAAATATTGATACTAGAAGATAACGAACGTTTAGCCAATCTTGTGGTTGAAGCATTAGAGCAGAAGAAATACCATGTAGATCTTTTTGACGATGGGAAAAAAGCACTGGAAGCGATTGACAACGGATACGATTGTTTTATTCTAGATATTAATGTTCCTGGCATGGATGGATTAACCCTTTTAAAAGAGATTCGTAGTATGGATAATGCGACTCCTGCGATTATCATTAGTGCGAATGTGGAGCTTGAAACGATTCAAGAGGCGTATTGCAAAGGGTGCGACGAATACTTGAAAAAACCTTTTTACATGTACGAATTAGAGATGAAAATTGAAAAGTTATGCAAACCCAAAATGAGTTTGATTCATTTGTTTGAAGGATTTACCTATTCGATTGAACAAGAGAAATTAGTTGATGGGGAGGGTGAAGAGATTAAATTGGCTAAAAAAGAGATTTTACTTCTCAATCTTTTTGCTAAAAATTTAGATAAAAATATCTCTTTTGAGCGTATAGAGCAGTATGTTTGGGGTGGAGAATTAACCACCACAGAGAATATTCGTGCTTTAGTGAAACGCTTACGTAAAAAACTCCCTGAAGATACCATCGAAAATCAAGGCGGTATAGGGTATCGCCTCAATTATCAACGTTAAAAAGGTTTAGTGGATGTATTTAAATATTACAGAAGATTTTTTACAACTCGATTATGAAAAAGATATGAAACAGTTTGATGCAGAGCGTTATTTTGAAGAAGAAGGTCATGAGGCGTTTGATGCAAACTCTTTACCAGAGATGCTTATGATGCTCAATCAAATTGGTGAAGATTTGCATTTGGATGAATATTCGCTGAAGAAATTAGAGATTTTTTTAAAAACCGAGTTGCCTTTTTTTGCCGTTAACAGACGTTTAGTACGTCAATGGGTACAAAAGAATTTTGTCTATTAAGACTCGTGTTTTGAAAGGGTTAAAATGAAAAAAATTTACTTTATTAGACACGCAAAATCCAGTTGGAGTGATGAAACACTTGATGATTTTTTACGTCCTTTAAATGCACGAGGTAAGGCAGATTTGCGTTTAATGGGAAGACGACTTAAATCGTTTGATGTTCTACCCAACACGATTTACTCCAGTCCTGCAAAACGAGCGCTTAAAACAGCTAAAGCTTTAGCAGAGATTATTGGTTATGATAAGAAAGATATTCAGCTCCATGAAGCTTTGTACGAAGGAAGTTATGAAACCTATTTGGATGTGATACACCAGATAGAAGATACGTGTGATTCTGTCTTTATTGTAGGACATAATCCTACGATTACTGAAGTGGCGGAGCGTTTAAGCGGGGCTATTTTAAGTAATATTCCAACGTGTGCGATTGTCTGTATTGCCTTTGAGGCTGAACATTTTCAAGAGATAGGAGAAGAGAGTGGGCATATTCTCTTTTTTGACTATCCCAAAAAGCATCGAAAAGATTAGCTTTCTTACAGAACTCATTTTCTAAGAAGGAAATGTACCAAGAGTTCTGCAAAAACGCTATTAGAACCTTTTACGTAAAAAGAGAAAAAGGGTTATGGTAAACATAAGACACCCTAGCATTATTTCTGCGACGATTAAAGAGCCTTTTGGAAACTCACTGAGGGGAAGTCCTTGTGTGTTGATACCAAAATAACCTACAATAAGATTTAGAGGTAGAAAAATACCAGAGAGAATCGTTAAAAGATAAATAGTACGATTCATTTTTTCATTATTTCGGCTGGTATAAAAGGTGTAAAGGTTGTTGAGTTTTTCACCTGCTAATAAGACAGAACGATGCGTTCGCTCCAAATGTTCATGAATATCTTTAAAATGAATCATTAAAAAATCTTCACGCTCTTCGTACCGCTCAATGAATGCTTCAATCGTTTCTGCACCCAAAGCCAATAAACGTTGCAAACGGGCTAAATCTTTTTTGTGCCCCAACCAATCACGTATAAAGGCGTTAAAGGGGGCTGTATTGTAGAGTCTCTCTTCCATCCAATCAATACTCTCATGGATATTGGCAACAATTTTCATTGTTTCATTGGTTTTTTCATTTAAAATGTCATAGACCTTATGCAAAGTTTCAAAGAGTTCAAAGGTATGGTTTGCTTTGTCAAAGTAGTAATAACGACTTCCCTCAAAAACAAAAGCATACGAATGAATCCTCAATTCCTTCTCTTTGGTAGGAAGCGCTACAATAAGCATATCATAAGCACCTTCTTGAACAAAAATAGAAGGATGTGTAGGATTTTTAAGGTCTAAGAGATGAAAACGATTGAGATTTTCTTGTATAGGACTCATGCTACATTCCATCCAGTGTATCTGCTGCGATTTTAAGACGTTCTTTATCAAAATGGGTATAAATGCGTGACGTATTTAAATCGGCATGTCCGAGTGCTTCTTGCACCAAAATAAGGTCTCTGTTTTTTTGATATAACAACGTTGCAAAGGTGTGTCGTAACATATGCGCACCGTTTTTTTCCTTTCGAATTCCTGCGTGAAAGAGCATTTTATCCATCACGTAACTGACATACGCTTGGGTGAGAGGCTTTCCTGTTCGGCTTTGAAACAACAGCGCAGAATCACTGCTTCGATACTCCATCCACTCCTGCAAGTCCGCTTCAATCGTTTCGTACTTAATCATGGCGGTACGTGGTTTGTTCCCTTTTCCTCGAATGTGGCATATGAGGTAATTCTCCTCTTTGACCATATCTTTTATCTTTAAACCTAATGCCTCGCTGACACGCATCCCTGTGTATAAAATCATCTTAATTAATAAGCGGTTTTTAGCTTGAGCGTAAGGTTTAAATTCTGTTTCCTCAATGGCTTTTAAGAAGCGAGTAATCTCCTCTTTATACATATGCGCAGGTAATTTTTCACCCCTTCTTCCACCGAGTCCTCCCCAATTTTTAAGCTCAATACGAAATTGGTACGTAGTGCCTTTTTCATCCTCATTTTGTTTATCTAGAAACTTAAAAAATGAGAGCAGGGCAATGCGGTAATTCTTTTTAGTCGCATCGGAGAGGGAGCCGGTTTGCGAGGCTAAAAACTCACTTAAAAGTTCTTCATCGATCTCTTTGAGCGAGTGTAGCTGGAGCGGAACGACATACGTGTAAAACTTTTCCAAAGGGTTGATAAAAAGGTTAATACCAATGAGACCGATATTTCGAGCCTCTTTGGAGAGATCTTTCAAGGCTTGCATAGAAGTGCATCCTTGATTGAGTGTGCCAATAATTTTTGAGAGCTTGGCATTTTCAACCACGTGTCGATTGGAAAGAGAGGTAAGTTTGGATTTGATAAAACGATTGAGCCAAAAGAGTAAACTCTGCTCAAAACTCTCTTTTTCATCGACTTTGTAACGCATTATTTGCCTCGTTTCCTGTAAAACTCAGCTTTAAAGGTTTGAAATTCACCCTTTAAAATAGCTTCTCGCATCTGCTTCATCAACGTGAGATAATAATGCAAATTGTGAATCGAAGCCAATCGAAAATAGGTCAGCTCTTTGGCTCGGAAAAGATGGTGCAAATAGCCCCTTGAATAGTGTTTACATGTAAAACAGTCACACTCAGGGTCAATAGCACTCTCATCCCGTGCAAATTTTGCATTTTTAATGCTCATCTTCCCAAAGGAGGTAAAGAGTGTTCCATTGCGTGCGTTACGCGTGGGCATCACACAATCAAACATATCCACCCCTCGTTCGACATTTTCGACTAAATCTTCAGGTGTTCCCACACCCATAAGGTAGCGTGGTTTCTCTTTAGGCATCAAAGGTGTGACAAACTCAACTGTTTCATACATCAACGCATTGCTTTCCCCGACACTAAGACCCCCAATCGCAAAGCCATCAAAGGGTAAAGCACAGAGCTCTTGAGCGCTGATACGGCGAAACTCTTTATCGGTTCCTCCTTGAATAATGGCAAAAATATTTTGATGAAGACCCACGCCTTCACTTTGGCGTTTTTGATGATAGCTAATCGCACGCTTTGCCCAATTTGTTGTTCGCTCGATAGAGAGTGCGACACGCTCTTTGGTTGCAGGAAGTGCCACCAAATCATCTAAAATCATCATAATATCGGAGTTTAGATTGTACTGAATGTCCAGTACTTTCTCAGGGGTAAAATAGTGGGTTGAGCCATCAATATGGCTTTTAAACATAATGCCATCTTTATCTGCTTTGGAGATATCACTAAGGCTAAACGCTTGAAAGCCACCACTATCCGTTAAAAAACTATTGGGAAATTTGGTAAATCCGTGCAAACCACCAAAGTGTTTTACGACTTCATCGTTGGGGCGTAAATAGAGATGATAGGTATTGCCTAAAATAATCTTAGCCCCTAACATTTCGCTCATATCAAAAGCATCCAAACTTTTGACGCTACCAACAGTTCCTACGGGCATAAAGACAGGGGTTTGAATCGTACTGTGTGCTGTTTTTATCGTGCAGGCACGGGCATCGCCGTCTATTTTATCTATCTGAAATTCCATTTTTGTTACAATATCCTTTTTTATTAAGAGGGAGTTTGAGTTATGAAAAAAATATTAATCATCGCTGATGGCATTCTAGCAAAACAATTTTTAGAAAAAGTTATGGAGAGCGAAGCGGGTGAGAACAGTTATACGATTATAACGTATAAAGAAGAGACCCTCCCGAAAAAACGTCCTGAAAATTTTAAATTTTTTGAGTTTGACCCTACGAGTTTTGATAAGCTTTCTGTTGTTTTAAATGAACAATTCTTTCAAGTGATGTTGCTTCTCTCCAATGAACTTGATGCTAAAAGTACCTATAAAAATATTCGACGTTTAGACAGTAAAGTGCGTGTTGTGATGATGGATAGATGGGATTTGGATTTGGAGGAAAATGATGATAAACGACTTTTATTGGTTAATTCTCGTGATATTTTAGCCTCTCGTTTTAAAGACCACCTGCCTAATATGCCTATTGTGGCGCAAAATATTGGACTAGGCATTGGTGAAATTATGGAAGTTTCCATTCCTGTTGGAAGCTCGTATGCTTATCGTCATTTAGCCTCTATTGAGCAGAGTAAATGGCGCATTGCTGCGGTGTATCGCTCTAACACGCTTTTATTGCCTAGACCTGCCTTGATGCTTTTGCCTAATGACCTGCTTTTGATGATTGGTGAACCGCATGTGTTACAGAGTGTTTTTCGAAGTATTAAACGAGAACAAGGGCAATTTCCATCGCCTTTTGGAAGCAGTATTTACTGTTTAGTGGATATGCTAGAGATGGAAGAAAAAGCGATTGATATTTTGATTAACGATGCTTTATTGCTTCACTCTAAACTTAATAGTAACAAGTTACATGTAAAGATTATCAACCCGACCTATTCAAAAACATTTGAAAAGATTAAAAGCTATCACAATCACCATATTAACGTGATGATAGACTACTTTCAAACCAATCCTCGAAAAGTGCTCAAAGAAGATACCGAGCGGATGGATATTGGGCTGATCGTGGTGATGAATGCGTTTTTTCATAACAATAAACGAACACTTTTTAAAACAAAACTTCCTGTCATTAAAATTGGGAAAAGGGGCTTTTTGGCACTGAGTGAAGGGGTTGTTCTCAACAGTGATGCACATGATATTGAACAAGAATCCTCCGTGATTTTTGATGTTTCAGCACAACTCGGTTTAAAACTAAAACTCTATACGTATACACCCGATGAAGAGAAGAGTGATAGCAGTTTGATTGAGCATTTTGACAATCTTTCAAAGATTTTTGGGCGAGAGGTTGATGTGATTCAAAGTGAGAAAAATCCTCTCATTAAACTGAAAAACCAAGATACCATTTTGCAATTTTTACCGTTTAATCAAAAGGTTTTAGAGTCCAATATCTTCTCCATTTTTTCAACCAATATGGAAAAATTACACTTTAAATTGGCAGATAACTACCAATTATTCATTCCAGTCAATGCATAATTAAGCGCTTTTTCAGTAAAATAAAATCAAAAAAATTTGGATATGCCATGTATGTTGATGTCATTTTAAACCAACCTGCTTCACGAGATTATCGTGTTTATATCGACCAATTAGAAACCTTACATTTTGATACGAAAGTGCTGATTGTCACCAATACTACGGTTGCTTCTTTACACCTTGAGACGCTTCAAAAAAAGATAGAAGCCAAAGAGCTTTACAGTGTCATCTTACCAGATGGTGAGCAGTATAAAAATATGCAGAGTCTTAACCTCATTTTAAATGCGTGTTTTGAGCATCGTTTGGATAGAAAGTCTCTTCTGATTGCCTTTGGTGGCGGTGTGATTGGAGATATGACAGGTTTTGCGGCTTCCATTTACCAAAGAGGCATTGATTTTATTCAGATTCCAACGACCCTGCTTTCTCAAGTCGATGCGAGTGTTGGCGGTAAAACAGGCATTAACAACAGCTATGGCAAAAACCTGATTGGCTCTTTTTGGCAACCTCGGGCGGTTTATTGTGAGAGTGTTTTTTTAAAAACCCTTCCTAAAAGAGAGTTTTCAGCAGGGGTTGCTGAAATGATTAAAATGGCAGTCACCTTTGATAAAGCTTTTTTTGAGTGGCTAGAAACGCATGATTTAGAGGATGAGGCACATCTTAAAGAGGCGATTGCTAAGAGTATTGCCATTAAAGCTCGTGTGGTAGCTTTGGATGAAACAGAGCAGGGGATACGAGCCGTACTCAATTATGGGCATACGTTTGCGCATGTCATTGAAAACCAGACACACTACACGACCTTTTTACACGGAGAAGCAGTGGCCATTGGTATGGTCATGGCAAATATTTTAGCCCAAAAATTAACGTTTTTAAACGCCGATGAAGCGCTTCGTATTGTTACACTTTTAGAGCATTACGATTTGCCAACACACTATCGCATTGAAAATGTAGAAGCATTTTACGATGCCTTTTTCTTAGACAAAAAAAGTGAGCATGCGGTGATTAAATTTATTTTAGCTCAGGGCATTGGTGGATATGAAATATCCCGAAATATCCCTAAAGAAGTTGTTTTAGAAGCATTAAAGGAAGCCAATGCCTAAAAAAATTTTATGGCTTATTTTCTTTACATGTAATCTGCTTTTGGCGGAAACCAATACGACCAATAAACTAGAAGAGACGATAAGAATGGACTCTTTTCGTCAAAAAATAGAAGCGATTGATGCGTCTATTCAAGATAATATTTGGTTTAAACGGTATGCGAGTTATTTGAACTATCAAAAACTCCTTGAAGAACTCTCAACGGTTGAGCATGAGAGTAAAAAATTTAAAAATGGTAAAGATAAAGCTTCTTTGGAGCGTTATGAAAAACTACTGAGTAAACAAGAGTCTCTCAAACAGCAGATTGAACTTTTGCAAGAGTTCAAAAACTCTCCTTTTTCAACACTGGTTGAGCCACTAGAGCTTGAGAGTTACCCAAAAGTCACCAATCCTTTTGCGATTATTTCAGCGCTTTCGTATATCAAAAAAATCAAACAAGACAGCCTTGAGTATAAAACAAGGCTGGATCAATTAAGTGTGCTCGTGGGTAAACTAAAAGAGAAAGTAGGTTTGCTTGAAGAAATTTACCGTATGGAAGCTTCTGTTATCAATGAAGATTTGATTTATGAGGCGCAAAAAGAGCTCAATGCGTTTATTACGGCACAGGAGATCGCCAATACCAGTTACTCTTTACATGTAAAAAAAGTGGACGAGGCGAGTGGACGCATTACGCAAGATATTACTGTGCAGATGAAACGGGCGTTTAATATTGGTATTTTTATTATTGTGGTGATTGTGGTCTCTTTGTTGTTAAAGTTTGCCGCAAAACGTTATATCACCGACAATGACCGTTTTTATACGGTCAATAAAATTATCAATTTTGTCAACGTCACTTTGATTGTGTTGATTTTGCTCTTCTCGTACATTGAAAATGTTTCTTATCTGGTGACCGTACTAGGATTTGCCTCAGCGGGTATTGCGATTGCGATGAAAGATTGGTTTATGAGCATTTTAGGGTGGATGGTCATCGTTTTTGGTGGCAGTTTTCATGTAGGAGACCGCATTAAAGTGCAAAAAGATGGCTTACTGTATATCGGAGATATTATTGATATTTCACTCCTTCGCATGACACTTTTAGAAGATGTTACCATCAGCACTTACCGTGAAAATAGGCGTGCGGGACGAATTGTTTTTGTGCCTAATAATTATGTTTTTACCAGTTTGATTTCGAATTATACGCATGGAACGATTCGTACGGTTTGGGATGGTATTGATATTTTTATTACCTTTGATTCAAACCATAAAAAAGCAGTGCACATCGCCCGTGAAATTACCAAAAAATATGCCAAAGGGTATACCGACATCGCTCGTAAACAACTCAATTTGCTTCGCAGTCAATACAGCCTTAAAAATACCAATGTTGAGCCTCGAATCTTTTCCTTTATTGAGCCACAGGGATTTTGTATTAGCAGTTGGTATATGACCAATTCGTATGCAACCTTAACGCTTCGCAGTACCATTAGCAGTGAAATCGTGGATGCCTTTCGTAAAGAATCTGATATTACCATTGCGTATCATACGACCAATATTAATTTAGCACGTCAAGAAAAACCGCACATGATGCATGATGCTCCAAAGAGTCCTGATGAAAAAAGTCTTTTTTAAAACGTTTGGGTGTCGCACCAACATTTACGACACACAAGTGATGATGGAAAATCTCAAAGATTTTGAAGTCACGGAGCATGAGGCAGAAGCAGATATTGTCGTGGTGAACTCCTGCACGGTCACCAATGGCGCAGATACAGGGGTTAGAAGCTACATTAATCACGCATCCAAACTGGGAAAAAAAGTCGTTTTAGCGGGGTGTGGCGCTATGAGTAAAGGAGAGGCTCTTTTTGCTCAAAATAGAGTTTTTGGCGTCTTAGGTCACTCGGAGAAGCGCTCCATTAACACCTTGCTTCACAATGCGACTCCTTTTTTTCAAATCGGTGATTTAACTTCACTCGATGAAACGATTGTGCATGAGTACACAGGCAAAACCAAAGCGTTTATTAAGATTCAAGAGGGGTGTAATTTTCGCTGTTCGTACTGTATTATTCCCTTTGTCAGGGGTAACGCACGCAGTCAAGATGAGCAGAAGATTATTGAGCAGGTTGAAAAATTAGCGCTCAATGGCTATGGTGAGTTTGTACTTACGGGTACTAACATTGGAAGTTATGGCAAAGATAAAGGGAGCAGTTTAGGCAGACTCGTGCAACGCTTAGGTGCGATTCGAGGGGTCAGGCGGATTCGTTTAGGGAGTATTGAGCCTGTACAAATTGATGAGAGTTTTAGAGAAATTTTAAATGAGCCATGGTTAGAACGTCATTTGCATATCGCTCTTCAGCATACTTCTGAAGCGATGCTTCAACTGATGCGACGACGCAACAATGTTAAGCGTGATTTAGAGCTGTTTATGGAGCTTGGCGAAAAAGGGTTTGCTCTAGGAACGGATTTTATTACCGGACATCCAGGAGAGAGTGAGGCTATTTGGGAAGAGGCGTATAGCACCCTAGAGCGCTTTCCTCTGACGCATATTCATGCTTTTACCTACTCTAAGCGAGATGGCACACCCTCAAGTACCATGAAGCCAGAAATCAAAGGTGATATTGCCAAAATAAGGCATCAGCAAGTTGAAGCACTTATTGAGCGTAAAAATCGTGCGTTCCGTGAAAAAAACCACACCACACCTTTAGAGGTTTTAGTGGAAGAGTACAAAGAGAATTTTTTTGTTGGCTACGACCAATTCTATAATAAAGTGATGATTCAAAGCGAACGTGATTTGCTAAAAGAGTGGGTCAAGCTTGAATCATATGACATTAGGCAGGAGGCAAATTATGCCCATTTTTAAATCTCAAAAACTCATGCTTTCGCTCATGGCGTTGAGTGTTTTTATTATTTTGCTTCTTTTTGGGTATGTCCGTAATGGTTCAACAATCATTGATTTACCCACTTACCATGCACTTTTAGAAAGTGGGGCGATTAAAAAAGCAATCGTAGAAGAGAATGAGGTTGTTTTGTATAGCACACATGAGCAGTATGTCATCATCAAAGATGGAATTGATGTGGCAGAGTTGCTTAAAAAAGTGCCCATCGAAGTACATAAACGTAATCCCATTATGGAAGATTTAATGCTAGTGGGGGTAATGGGTTCACTTTTATTTATTTTGCTTCTGTTCGCGCGTAAAAAAAGAGCAGAAGAGCTCCAAAAAGAGCAAGAAGCTAACCAAAAAGCCCTTGCGAGCTATGATCCGTTTATGAGTAGCATCATACGTCCTGTCCGAGCACAGGTGAGTTTTAAAGATGTTGCGGGGATTCAAGACGTGAAAGAAGAACTAGAAGAAGTGGTGGATTTTCTCAAAAATCCAGCCGTCTATAAACGCTATGGTATTAGGCTTCCTAAAGGTGTTTTACTCGTAGGTCCTCCTGGCGTAGGAAAAACCATGATAGCCAAAGCTGTTGCGGGGGAGGCGAGTGTACCCTTTTTCTACCAAAGTGGAGCAACTTTTGTTCAGATTTATGTGGGTATGGGTGCGAAGAGGGTCAAAGAGCTTTTTTCACAAGCCAAAGCGCATGCACCTTCGATTATTTTCATTGACGAAATTGATGCGGTAGGACGTGCACGAGGTGGCACACGCAACGATGAGAGGGAAGCCACCCTCAATCAGCTTTTAACCGAAATGGACGGCTTTGAGGACAGTAGCGGGGTGATTGTTATTGCGGCGACCAATAAAATAGATATTATTGATGAGGCACTGCTACGTTCAGGACGTTTTGATAGACGTATTTTTATCTCGCTACCCGATAAAAATGACCGTTTAGAAATCCTTAAAACATATTTGAAGAACAAACCATCTGATGTTGATGTTGAAGCGTTAGCTACCATGAGTGTGGGGTTTAGCGGTGCGGCATTGGCGACGTTTGTAAATGAAGCAGCGATTAACGCTCTGCGCCGTCATGCCGAGATCATTGAGCTTCAAGATTTTATTGCCGTACGTCAAAAAGTCTTGATGGGCAAGAAAAAAGTGCTCAGTTTTTCCGATGATGAGAAGAAAATTCAAGCCTATTATCAAGCCGCTAAAGCGTTGTGTGCTTATTGGTTTGAGATAGAGTTTGACAAAATCAGCATTGTCAATGACCGCATTAAAGATATGGACAGAGAAATTGAGTCTAAAACGCAGATGCAAAGTAAAATTAAAGTCTATTTAGCGGGTATGGTGGCTATGAAACTCAAATACAATGAAAAATTCACCAATGCCACCGAAGATATCAACCGTGCGACACAAATCGCCAAAGAGATGGTTGAACAGTATGCTATGGGTGAAAAATTGCTTCCGTATGAGAGTGATATTTTGCTTATTTTAGAGAATGCCCATACCGAATTGGAACATTTTTTGGAAGGAATGAATGCTCCACTGGAAAAAATTGCGCAAGAGTTGTATGAGCAAGAGAGCATTTCTCGTACACGTCTTAAGGCGATTATTGATGCGATTCTTTAGTGGTTTTTGTTTTAAAAATGAGGAGGCTCTGTTTGAGCCTTATCTGATTAAAAGTGCCTTTTGTGTTGCAGGGTTTAGTTATGGTGCGATTCAAGCGTTTGAATATGCCTTTACATGTAAAGAGCGCATCGACACACTTCAGCTCTTTTCTCCTGCCTTTTTTGGGGATAAAAATGCCAAATTTAAAAAACTCCAAACCCTCTCTTTTACGAAAAATAGTGACGCTTATACGCAAAATTTTATGCAAAATTGTGCGTATCCTTCCACATTTGATATGCAACCATTTTTCAAAAAAGGGAGCATCGAAGAGCTAAGTGAGCTGTTGCACTACACGTGGGATGAGGCACATTTGCGCTCTTTACAAGAAAGAGGCGTAAATATTGAAGTCTATATAGGAGAAGATGATGCCATCATCAATGCATTACATGTAAAAGACTTTTTCATTCCCTTTGCAACGGTGTATTACCTTAAAAAAGTAGGGCACATACTGAAAAATTAAGCTTTCTGCTGTTCTAACCAAGTTCGAGGAGTTACACCATACCATTTTTTAAATGCTACTAAAAAAGGACTTAATTCAGCATATCCTAAATATGTTGCGATTGTTCCAGAATCAAATCCTTTAAGTAAATAATGTATCGCTAATTTTTGCCGAATTTCATTGAGACACAAAGTAAAGCTAGTACCTTCTTTTTTAAGATTTTGTTGAATCGTTCTTGCGTGCATTCCCATTTTTGTAGCAACACTTTCTAAAGAGACATCGAGTTCTCCCATATTTAAAAAAATCAATCCACAAACTCTCTTTTTAAAGGTTTTATAATTTCTAAATTCTAAAACCACATTAGCTTCTGTTGAAAAAAGTTGAAAAAAATAAGGATTAGCATACCGTGTTGGCATATTTAATTGGGATTTATCGAAATACAGTGCATTTTCAGTGCTATCAAAAAATATTTTTTCTCCAAAAATATCATTATATGTTCGATCATATCCTAAAGGTTTTGAATGTTGAAATATAGCCCGTACAGGTACAATTGGTTTTTCACTGATTTGATTCAAAATGTCTAATAAAACTGCAAAATTTATTTCAGCTCTATATTTTTCAAGATGCAAAGTTCTTTTTGCGATCAAAGTTAGTTTAATTAAACCATCTTCAACACATAAAATTGGTTTTATTTTTGGGCTAAGAAGAGGGTAATAGTGACGTAAATGATGAAGAGCAACATTTAAATTTGAAGAATGTCGCATGATATATCCTAGAAGCCCAAGATCATTTACACTGCCTAAAATCGATTTTGCTACTTTAAATAATAACGAACAACTGCCTATTTTTTCAATAGCTTCATCAAGCAATTCAGTGATATAAGAAACGATTATAGGGTCTTTTATACTCGCTAACTCTTCTATATTTACTTTCTGTACAACTTTGAACGCTGAAACATCAAAATTATAATTATCTTTTAAAAATGAAAGAATATATATGTATATTTCTCTCGCTACTAATGTATCTCCTATTCGCATTTTATCATTCCTCCCCTCACAAATTATCTTTGATAAAAACTACATCGGCTATACAATGGTATTTTAAATTAATAGAATTATGAGTTTTTGAACAAGAAGGAGGAAAACCATGCATAAAATTTATGACTATAATGAAAAAACTTCCGAAAGGGTAGGAGGATAACAACATGAATGAGATTTCAAAATATCAAATCAAAAGATTTTCTTTAAGCATTATTACATCTACGTTTCTACTCAATATTTTTTCAAGTGCAGCTTTTGCTGCATGTGTTACCAGCGATGGTCTAACTTATACCTGTTCTGGTACCACGACCAACGGCATCCAGACTAATTCCTATTACTATGATCCCGTCACCATTACCCTCAACAGCGGAGCTGATATTTCAGATGCATCAGGCACTGCCATCGAAGACCTGAGCGCTTCTGCCAATCTGACTATGGAAAGCGGCTCCAAACTCTCTGGTAAAGTCCTTCTGGGGGATGGTAGCGATAGTATGACTATCAATGTCAAGGGCGGAGTTAAAATGGGCAGTATAAAAAGCTGCTAAAAAGTAGTTTTTACAACCAAAAGCTTAAATGAGCAGATTAGTTCTGCTAAAGTCTTTTTTCAAATATATTGAAAGGAGACAGATGCTTAAAAAAGGTGATGTAAAAATGATTCATAAGATGCTCAAAGATGGTCTGAGTAAGAGTGCTATTGCACGTAAACTTGACATTAACAGAGATACCGTTGCGAAGTATGCGAAGCTGCCAGAGGGTTATATTCCTGTTATAAAAAGAGAACCTGTAGAGACAACGGTTGATCCGTATCTGCCCAATATAGCAAGAATGCTAGAAGAGGCACACGCATTAGGTATTTCTATCCCCAATACATCCATATATGATGAGATTCAGAAACTTGGTTATCGAGGAAGTCTTCGGTGGATGAAAGATATTATGCTTCGTTATGAGCTTCGTCAGAAAGTAAAAAACGAAGAACCACTTGTCAGATTTGAGACAAACAAGGCTCAACAGATGCAAGTGGATTGGGTTGAATTTCCCAAAGATAATTTATCTGCATTTGTTGCAACTATGGGATACTCTAGAGCATCTTATGTGGAATATGTGATGGATGAGAAAGTAGACACTCTCATAAAATGCCACATGAACGCCTTTAGTTATTTTGGTGGTGTGCCACATGAGGCACTCTATGATAATATGAAGACGGTTATTTCCAAACGCAATGCTTATGGATATGGTAAGCATAAATTCAATGAACAATTCCGCGACTTTGCCCAAAAACATTGTGGTATGGCTTTAAAAGTTTGTAAACCTTATCGTGCACAAACCAAGGGAAAAGTAGAGAGATTTAATCACTATTTCCGATACAGTTTTCACAATATGTTTAAAGTGAGACTTTCCCTGATGGGCTATAAGATGACATTAGAAAATGCCAATGCGGCAGTCATAGATTGGTTAGATTTTACAGCAAATGCGAGAATACATCAAACAACACTCCACAGACCGTTTGATCTGTTAGCAGAAGAGCAATTGCAGTTGCTTCCTCTGCCTAAGACTTATCATGGGATACACCCGCTCAAAGCCACCACTAAAAGTGTAACACAAGATAGCCAAACATCCAATAGAATAACTATTCACATTCCCACTCGTGATCTTCAAAGTTACGATCAATTTATACCTATGTTAGCGTATATAGTTTTACCTGCCTATACGCTAGGAGGTATATTATGGCATTAAATACACATATCGAAACGTTATGCAAAGAGCTTCAACTCTCAACCGTTAATGACGTTCATCATGAAATGGCTAATCGTGCCGCAAAAGAGGGTTGGAAATATGGTGAATATCTTTATGAGATACTCAAACTCGAAGCAAACAATAGAGCTGTACGCTCTCGTGCTACTTTGACAAAAATGGCAGGATTTCCAACCATTAAAACACTTGAACAGTTTGATTTTAATTTCACAGTTGGTGTAAATAGAAGACAAATTGAGGAGCTCTCAACATTAGAGTTTATCAAGCGAAATGAAAATATCATCCTTCTTGGACACTCTGGTGTTGGGAAAACCCATCTGGCTATTGCACTGGCGTATCAAGCTGTTCAAAAACGTATTAAAGCAAGATTTATCACAGTAGCTGATCTTATTTTGCAGATGAGTAACGCAAAAAAAGAGAAACGCTATGATTCATTTATACGTCAAGCCATTATGGCACCAGCGTTATTAGTCATTGATGAGATTGGCTATTTCCCAATGAGCAAAGAAGATGCTCATCATTTCTTTCAAGTGATCTCTAAACGCTATGAACGTGGTGCAACTATCGTTACATCCAATCTCGTCTTTAGTCAGTGGAGTGGCATCTTTGCCAATGATAAAGTGGTAACGACTGCCATTTTAGATAGATTATTACATCACTCCCATATTATCAATATTCTAGGAGATTCATTTCGTTTAAAAGAGAAAAAAGATGAGGGAATCGTAGATTCAGATTTGTATAAGTTTAAAGCTAAAAATTCGGTGAAAGGAGAAGAAATAACGCAAGGTGCTTAAGGTTACGTTTCGTAATTTTTTTACGAAAAAACTGCTGAATTTAACTCCGCCCTTGACAATCAAAAGCCGATATTTCTAGTGCCACCTTGCTTGATGGTAGTAACAGCATCAACCCCTACTATTTCCCCTATGGGGATGACCAAGAACCTATGGTCGAAATAGTCGATCTTTTAGGCATTGATTCTGATGGCGCTATGAACACCTTCACATTCCTAGAAACAATGCAGAGTCTTGCTGGTGCTGTTCTTGTGAATTGGGAAACGGTTAATATAGATGCTTCTAATGTCACCCTTACTGATGGTACGCTTATTACAGGAAATGACACAGGGTATGGTTTATTCCTTAAAAACAGTGCTACTCTCAACAGCCCTGCAACTCTTGCTCTTATAGGCAATGTGGATATCGACGCCTCTTCCACGCTCAACCTCAACCTGGGCGGCGATATAATAGGTCATGTCACAAATGCAGGTTTGATTTACTGGCAAAATTTAAATCATACACTGAAGATTAGTGGTAATTATGTTGGTATTGCAGGTTCAAATATCTCGCTAGAAACCGTTTTAGGAGATGACACCTCGCTTACAGATAAAATGCACGTTACTTCCATCCCTGCTGTAGCAGTGGGGATGGGGATGGCTGTCACTACTACTGGTAATACCTGTCAAGGGCGGAGTTAAATTCAGCAGTTTTTTCGTAAAAAAATTACGAAACGTAACCTTAAGCACCTTGCGTTATTTCTTCTCCTTTCACCGAATTTTTAGCTTTAAACTTATACAAATCTGAATCTACGATTCCCTCATCTTTTTTCTCTTTTAAACGAAATGAATCTCCTAGAATATTGATAATATGGGAGTGATGTAATAATCTATCTAAAATGGCAGTCGTTACCACTTTATCATTGGCAAAGATGCCACTCCACTGACTAAAGACGAGATTGGATGTAACGATAGTTGCACCACGTTCATAGCGTTTAGAGATCACTTGAAAGAAATGATGAGCATCTTCTTTGCTCATTGGGAAATAGCCAATCTCATCAATGACTAATAACGCTGGTGCCATAATGGCTTGACGTATAAATGAATCATAGCGTTTCTCTTTTTTTGCGTTACTCATCTGCAAAATAAGATCAGCTACTGTGATAAATCTTGCTTTAATACGTTTTTGAACAGCTTGATACGCCAGTGCAATAGCCAGATGGGTTTTCCCAACACCAGAGTGTCCAAGAAGGATGATATTTTCATTTCGCTTGATAAACTCTAATGTTGAGAGCTCCTCAATTTGTCTTCTATTTACACCAACTGTGAAATTAAAATCAAACTGTTCAAGTGTTTTAATGGTTGGAAATCCTGCCATTTTTGTCAAAGTAGCACGAGAGCGTACAGCTCTATTGTTTGCTTCGAGTTTGAGTATCTCATAAAGATATTCACCATATTTCCAACCCTCTTTTGCGGCACGATTAGCCATTTCATGATGAACGTCATTAACGGTTGAGAGTTGAAGCTCTTTGCATAACGTTTCGATATGTGTATTTAATGCCATAATATACCTCCTAGCGTATAGGCAGGTAAAACTATATACGCTAACATAGGTATAAATTGATCGTAACTTTGAAGATCACGAGTGGGAATGTGAATAGTTATTCTATTGGATGTTTGGCTATCTTGTGTTACACTTTTAGTGGTGGCTTTGAGCGGGTGTATCCCATGATAAGTCTTAGGCAGAGGAAGCAACTGCAATTGCTCTTCTGCTAACAGATCAAACGGTCTGTGGAGTGTTGTTTGATGTATTCTCGCATTTGCTGTAAAATCTAACCAATCTATGACTGCCGCATTGGCATTTTCTAATGTCATCTTATAGCCCATCAGGGAAAGTCTCACTTTAAACATATTGTGAAAACTGTATCGGAAATAGTGATTAAATCTCTCTACTTTTCCCTTGGTTTGTGCACGATAAGGTTTACAAACTTTTAAAGCCATACCACAATGTTTTTGGGCAAAGTCGCGGAATTGTTCATTGAATTTATGCTTACCATATCCATAAGCATTGCGTTTGGAAATAACCGTCTTCATATTATCATAGAGTGCCTCATGTGGCACACCACCAAAATAACTAAAGGCGTTCATGTGGCATTTTATGAGAGTGTCTACTTTCTCATCCATCACATATTCCACATAAGATGCTCTAGAGTATCCCATAGTTGCAACAAATGCAGATAAATTATCTTTGGGAAATTCAACCCAATCCACTTGCATCTGTTGAGCCTTGTTTGTCTCAAATCTGACAAGTGGTTCTTCGTTTTTTACTTTCTGACGAAGCTCATAACGAAGCATAATATCTTTCATCCACCGAAGACTTCCTCGATAACCAAGTTTCTGAATCTCATCATATATGGATGTATTGGGGATAGAAATACCTAATGCGTGTGCCTCTTCTAGCATTCTTGCTATATTGGGCAGATACGGATCAACCGTTGTCTCTACAGGTTCTCTTTTTATAACAGGAATATAACCCTCTGGCAGCTTCGCATACTTCGCAACGGTATCTCTGTTAATGTCAAGTTTACGTGCAATAGCACTCTTACTCAGACCATCTTTGAGCATCTTATGAATCATTTTTACATCACCTTTTTTAAGCATCTGTCTCCTTTCAATATATTTGAAAAAAGACTTTAGCAGAACTAATCTGCTCATTTAAGCTTTTGGTTGTAAAAACTACTTTTTAGCAGCTTTTTATACTGCCCATTTTAACTCCGCCCTTGACAGTTAGGCTATGAGGGAAGTTTACGTTGGACATATGAGTAGAGATTTTACATATATTGATGATATTGTTGATTGCATTGTAAAAGTGATTGATAATCCAGCAAAAATCTCTGATGAATTTAATGCGTATTCTCCAAATCCTTCAATATCGAGTGCTCCATATAGGATTAAAATGGGAAAATATTGATTTGGATAAAAATAAAATCAATGTGTGCATGAGAGTGCGTAAAGGTACGATTGATTTGCCAAAAGGAGATAAGATCAGATTGATTGATTTAATCCCTCAAGCAAAACAAGCTCTTTTAACCCAAAGACAGCTTACGGGACTTTCAACCTATGTGTTTCATTCCAAAGAGGGCAAACCCTATTTTAGTGAAACAAGCATTACGCAATCTATTCAAGAATTGTGTAAAAAGCTTCATATTGTAGGCGGTGGTGGTTTACAAAAAATGAGGCGAATGCATAATACAATGCTAAAGCAATTTGGATTGCCTCTTGATTGGATTCTTCATCAAATGGGTCATGAAACAGATGAAGTCAATCGTAATCATTATACGGGAACAATAACCGTTGATATCAGCAAAATAATTGCATGATTTTGACAATTATTGACACCAGTAAAGTTTAAGGTTTGGAATATCGTATTTTAGGGAGTTAGGGTGGTACCTGAGGCCGGACTCGAACTCATGGAAAAACATGTTCAAAATCCTTAAATTTAGGTGTTTTATAAAAAATAGTTAGCTAAGAACACATACTTTTATCATCTTTTATTGACACTTTTAAGTATAATAATACATAAAATATTACATATTATAACAATGTTTAATTATCTAAAATTGTCATTTTTTATGCTCTATTATGGATTTTTAATAGTATATTAAAGCATTCATTTCGAATAAAATGATAATATCTCAGTAAATATCGATGCTCAATTTGTAGATTGCCTTTTATCTCAAAAAGATAAAATTCTCTTGGATATATATGATATTCTTCTTCACAATAAGGTATATATCCAAGTTCTTCTGCCCACTGATCAAAAGTAAGTTTCCATATTTGATCAAATGCGTCATCTATTTTATAAGTATTTAAAAATGCTTTATAAGAATTCGAGAGTCGCGTAAAGTCTTCTTTAATTTTCTCTCGCATGTAAAGAAAATTTTCTGAATGAAATTGATCCATTACATAGGTAGATTCATCTATCATTTTTTGTTTTTGTCGTTCTTCCTTCTTAACTATAGGTAATAGAGCACATTTTTCATAGCCAAGAATGTGTTTGGCTTCTTCAGAAGAATTTACTTCTTCACTCAATTGTTTATATAAAGTTGTCATTTTTTCTTTTTTTCGCGTTTTTTGTTTTAGTGTTAATTCATTTGATTTGAGATCTTCATAGTGTTTGAAATATTTTGTTTTTATAGATTCTATTTTTTCATTGTGTGTACTAGACCCTGTATTATCCTCTTGTTTTGTAGTTTTTATACTCTCTAAGATACTCGTTTTACATGAAATTTCAAATTGCTTTAAAATATCTAGTATTTTATTAAACATATCATCTTGTTGCTCAGGTGTTAATTTAGAATATTCCAATATAAAAAGAGTGTCAAAAAAATCTTTTTCTAGTTTTTTTAACATTGGATTTTCTTCATTTTTTAAATCTATAGAAGTTTCAATTTCTTTATTTTGATCATTCTCTTCGTGATCATATATTTTTTTCATACGATTATAAACGTCTAATTCTGTTTCATGTTCTTTGACGGTTAAATTTAGTTCATTATTAAGTGGAATAATTTTTTCATTATCTGACCATTGTTGTTCATATTCAATATTTTTTTTGATTGAAGTATCCAAGTTTTTATAATTTTTTAAATATTTGAGAGAAGATTTTATTTTATATATTTGCTCGCTAATATAAATAGGGGAGAAATACTGTAAAAAATCATAAATTAATGGAGGCGATTCTTTTGCTATGTCTTTGTAGTATTTTGATTCTGAAATACTCAAAAGTTGACACGATATTTTTTTATATTGTTGTTTCATTTTTTTTCACTTCTTTTGCCGTCCTTGAAGAAATTACACCATTTGTATAAAAGAAATTTTAGCTTATATGAAAGTAATTATGAAAGGGGAAAATAGAATTTTTTGTAATTAGTATCGGACGAAGTGCTATTTAAGTCTTTTTCTATTAGAATGAGATTTTAGTATTACTTCTTGCAAAACTATAAAATAATCAAAATGCGAATATATAGCAATTTAGTAAATATGCATTATTTACATGTTTTCGTAGCATTATTTAAACAATAATACTATTTATTACTATTTTAAGGTTAAAGGGAATAAAATAATATCCCATTAGACAATCAGATATATTTGCGTAACTCAAAACGGGGGCGTATTGAGCTGTAGAATTATCTGGATGGTAAAAAGTATTGATCAAACGTTAATGGACTTCAATCTCTTTCCTTCCTACTATAGTTTCTCTCTAACATTTCCTCAACGTGTGATAATCGCTCTTTATACATTACTTTAGTCACGTATTGCCTTTACATGTAAAATGTGTCCGTAGGACATAGACAATAACCGCCTTTAAAAAAATAAGGTTACATGAAAGAAAATAAAATGATCCATCAGCATTTAAGTATTGTAGTACCCTTTTATAATCCACCGTATGAAGCTTTTAAAACATGTCTGGAAAATATTCGTGTTCTTGATCCTTTAGAAGTTATCTTAGTTGATGATTGCTCAACAGATACAGCCATTATTGCTCTTGCAAAACAAAGTGGATTTACCTATCTCAAAACACCTTATCAATCAGGGCATGATGGTTTACCTTTTAACATAGGCTTGCAGCATGTTAAAGGTACCTATGTTTGTAAAGTTGATGCTGATGATCTTCTCTTAGAACTACCTGCTACTATGCCCTATAACATCCATCTTGCAAGAATCAATCGTAGTGTAGATCCAACCAATCTAACGCTTGAAGAACTTATCTTAGCTCCAAGGTCGATTCATAACGGTGCTATTATTACCACGGATATAGCAAGAGATGTAACATTTTCAAACGATCATGCTATTTTTAATGATGTCCTAACACTTCTTCGTCTTTTATACCGTAAAGAGCGCTTTAGTGTACATCCCACAATGAATTATATTTACAATGATATTCCTAATTCTATTCAAACCAGTAAACCAAGACATTACCACCGCTTGCGTCATATTCAAACGGTGGCACGCTTTTGTCAGTTAGAGGCTGTATCGCATGAACAAAGCGAATACTTCCTCAAACTTGCCATGCTCAATTTCCGTTATGGTGCCAAAGCGAGAAATATGTTAAAAACACATATTTCTAGTAAGGAACTAGCATAGTGTTCACTCAAATAGAAATAAATCTTTTTACATGTAAAGACAAAAACAAAAACCAAGGGAAGCAAATGATGGGGAAAAGAGTGAAGTGGCGTGAGCTAAAACCAATCACTAGTAAACACAAAGAGACGGTATGTTGAGAGAAAAAAAAGAAAAAAGTAGGATAAAAAGTAGCCTGTCCCCTTTTTTTGTTTTAATAGGCATTGGTATAGGTTTTGCTGTTTTGGATTACCTTGATTCTAACAATTACGATCCCGATGAAATAATGAATGATATTAACCTGATTAAAGACGGAATTTTAAATTGGCTAAAAGAGTTTGATTTGGCTGAGGATATTCTCCCAGATGTTTCCAACAATGAAGGCCATAACGAAAACTTCTCCTCACCACTCGTCCTAGACCTAAACGGAAACGGAACCACATCAACCTTCATTGCCCAAACCAATACTTACTTCGATATGGACGGAGATGGCTTTAAAGAACGAACATCATGGGCTGAAAGTAGTGATGGCCTCTTAACCCTAGATTTAAACAATGATGGTGTTGTTACTAACGGAGCTGAACTTTTTGGAAATAACACGAAACTAGCAAATGGTACCTTAGCTAAAGATGGCTTTGCAGCCCTAAGCCAATACGATCTAAATCATGATAATATCATAGATACCAAAGATAGCATTTACGCGCATCTTAAAGTCTGGATGGACACCAACAGCGATGGTATCAGTACCTCAGATGAACTTAAAACACTCGAAGAGTTAAACATCACCTCCATTAACCTAAACGCCACAGAGACTTCAACCTCAGAAGCTTATAACCAAATCTCAGATAGTTCTTCTTTTACCCAAGATGGACAAACAAAAACCATCAATGACGTCTGGTTTTACCAAAACAAATCCGATACCACCTATGACTACACCACACCCATCAAAGAAAGCGTTGCGGCACTTCCAACCATTGAAGGCAGTGGCAGAGTCAAAGACCTAAGAGATGCGATGAATGATGATAGTGTCTTAGAAGCTAAAGTTACTAACCTTCTTAACAATGCTTCTTCTATGAGCTTTGCTAACTTTAGTACCACCTTTAAAGATATGGTCGCACGTTGGAGTGGTACCGATACCATCAGTGCCACGGCAACCAGAGGAGAACAATACATCCTTAACCATCCTTACGGATATATCAATGCAACACCCATTAAAGTCAAAGAAGTCTATGCCTATGCCAGAGATGTTGCCATCTTAGAAGCCTTTGCAGGAAAAAGCTTTAGTATGGTTGCCGATGGAGTAACGACATCTGATGTTATAGGAACTGAAGCCAGTGTGGCGATGAATGAAGCCTATAAAGAGCTTCAATATTCCCAAATGATAGCCTTCCTCAGTGATGCCCTGTACGGTGAATCTTTAAGTAAAGATGAACTCATCACCAATCTTCAAACCACACTTACCACTACACCGAGTGACACACTTTCTACCTTACTCCTTTCCACCATGGTCTATCGTTATGGGTTAGATACTTTAGAGAGTTTCGATGACACACTACTTTCAAATACAACCTTTAAAACAGCATTGAGTACCAATGGCATTAATTATAGCATCAATGCTTTAGGTGAAGTGGTTGGGACGTATGGCGATGTTGGGGAGGGGAGTAGTGGGAACTTTTACCTTTTTACATGTAAACATTTTACAACACTAAAATCTTTACATGTAAGAAATGAAATTCAACACAAAGGGGCACAACGTGGTGAAGAAAACAGGGTGGCGTGAGCTAGAAAAACTATACAAAAAGCAAGGAAAGTAGAATGAACCAAACAGAACAGCAAACTACACGAGAAACAAAAGTGGCACATGCCATAGTGTCCTATCCTGAGTTGTTTCCTCAAACCATTCAAGATGCTGTTATAAAAGGAGAGATAACACTTGGGATGAATCCTTATCAAGCACATCTTAGTGGAGGAGCTTATGCTTTTAGAGTCATTGCAGACCCAAAACATTGGAAGGATGATGCAGACCCTTACCGTGTCATACAAGCACAAACACTTCATCCTGATGATAGTCAAATATGGATGACATTCCAAAATGAAACACAATACCCAACTGAGGGACTACAAGCTTTTCAAGTTACCTTTCAACAAGGAAAAGTAGTAGATATTCAACCTCTTGCAAAGGAAACAAAATGCTAAAAATAGGAGTAATCACCATGGTACTACTTAGTTTTTTAAATGCAGGTTGGTTTAGCTTGCTCTTTGGTAGCAATCCAAACCCCATTAGTATTCCTATCGACTTAAGCCAAGCGGGAAGTGTGGTGGAAAAGGAAGTAAAGATAGAGGAATCGTGGAGTTATCATTTGATTTTACAGTTTGCCGTTCATGATCGCAAGGAAGATGGCGGTCTGGATGGTAAAAGAGTATGGAAATTTCTAGGATTTAATAGCTATGACCCACGTGATGGGAAGCAAGTAGGATATGTAGATTATAGACTAGCAAAGAGTGAATTGGGTGATTTGATCGATGAAACGTATGATTGTGATGGAACCGTTGTTCCTATCAAAATAACGATACATCAAATCAATCAAGACAATACGAAGAAGTTAATTGCAGATAATCTCTACATGACAAAAGGTAATGGCAGTGGAGCATACACAAGAGATATTACGACTATTTCTTTAGATAAAGGCAAATATATTTTTCGCATCGAAAATATTGAAGCCTTTTCTGAGATGATCGGTCGAAAAGTTGATTTTACTATCTATATCAATAAAAGAGATAAATAACATAAAGGAAAAAAACAATGTACACTATAACCATAAAAATAGCAGCGAGTGGAACGGCTTACACCAATCCTGATGAGCCTCACAACTCTTTAATGTCAAGGGCGGAGTTAAAATGGGCAGTATAAAAAGCTGCTAAAAAGTAGTTTTTACAACCAAAAGCTTAAATGAGCAGATTAGTTCTGCTAAAGTCTTTTTTCAAATATATTGAAAGGAGACAGATGCTTAAAAAAGGTGATGTAAAAATGATTCATAAGATGCTCAAAGATGGTCTGAGTAAGAGTGCTATTGCACGTAAACTTGACATTAACAGAGATACCGTTGCGAAGTATGCGAAGCTGCCAGAGGGTTATATTCCTGTTATAAAAAGAGAACCTGTAGAGACAACGGTTGATCCGTATCTGCCCAATATAGCAAGAATGCTAGAAGAGGCACACGCATTAGGTATTTCTATCCCCAATACATCCATATATGATGAGATTCAGAAACTTGGTTATCGAGGAAGTCTTCGGTGGATGAAAGATATTATGCTTCGTTATGAGCTTCGTCAGAAAGTAAAAAACGAAGAACCACTTGTCAGATTTGAGACAAACAAGGCTCAACAGATGCAAGTGGATTGGGTTGAATTTCCCAAAGATAATTTATCTGCATTTGTTGCAACTATGGGATACTCTAGAGCATCTTATGTGGAATATGTGATGGATGAGAAAGTAGACACTCTCATAAAATGCCACATGAACGCCTTTAGTTATTTTGGTGGTGTGCCACATGAGGCACTCTATGATAATATGAAGACGGTTATTTCCAAACGCAATGCTTATGGATATGGTAAGCATAAATTCAATGAACAATTCCGCGACTTTGCCCAAAAACATTGTGGTATGGCTTTAAAAGTTTGTAAACCTTATCGTGCACAAACCAAGGGAAAAGTAGAGAGATTTAATCACTATTTCCGATACAGTTTTCACAATATGTTTAAAGTGAGACTTTCCCTGATGGGCTATAAGATGACATTAGAAAATGCCAATGCGGCAGTCATAGATTGGTTAGATTTTACAGCAAATGCGAGAATACATCAAACAACACTCCACAGACCGTTTGATCTGTTAGCAGAAGAGCAATTGCAGTTGCTTCCTCTGCCTAAGACTTATCATGGGATACACCCGCTCAAAGCCACCACTAAAAGTGTAACACAAGATAGCCAAACATCCAATAGAATAACTATTCACATTCCCACTCGTGATCTTCAAAGTTACGATCAATTTATACCTATGTTAGCGTATATAGTTTTACCTGCCTATACGCTAGGAGGTATATTATGGCATTAAATACACATATCGAAACGTTATGCAAAGAGCTTCAACTCTCAACCGTTAATGACGTTCATCATGAAATGGCTAATCGTGCCGCAAAAGAGGGTTGGAAATATGGTGAATATCTTTATGAGATACTCAAACTCGAAGCAAACAATAGAGCTGTACGCTCTCGTGCTACTTTGACAAAAATGGCAGGATTTCCAACCATTAAAACACTTGAACAGTTTGATTTTAATTTCACAGTTGGTGTAAATAGAAGACAAATTGAGGAGCTCTCAACATTAGAGTTTATCAAGCGAAATGAAAATATCATCCTTCTTGGACACTCTGGTGTTGGGAAAACCCATCTGGCTATTGCACTGGCGTATCAAGCTGTTCAAAAACGTATTAAAGCAAGATTTATCACAGTAGCTGATCTTATTTTGCAGATGAGTAACGCAAAAAAAGAGAAACGCTATGATTCATTTATACGTCAAGCCATTATGGCACCAGCGTTATTAGTCATTGATGAGATTGGCTATTTCCCAATGAGCAAAGAAGATGCTCATCATTTCTTTCAAGTGATCTCTAAACGCTATGAACGTGGTGCAACTATCGTTACATCCAATCTCGTCTTTAGTCAGTGGAGTGGCATCTTTGCCAATGATAAAGTGGTAACGACTGCCATTTTAGATAGATTATTACATCACTCCCATATTATCAATATTCTAGGAGATTCATTTCGTTTAAAAGAGAAAAAAGATGAGGGAATCGTAGATTCAGATTTGTATAAGTTTAAAGCTAAAAATTCGGTGAAAGGAGAAGAAATAACGCAAGGTGCTTAAGGTTACGTTTCGTAATTTTTTTACGAAAAAACTGCTGAATTTAACTCCGCCCTTGACAAGCGCATTGACCCTTTGCTCTCTATCAAAACACAGAAGCTACACGATAATCGATTAAGTGACAGTATTGACTATATAAGAATAGATGATACCAATAGCAAAGTAGAACAACTCCAAGGGATTGAATATGATAGCTTAGAAGCTATGCAAAAAGGTCGAATATTTGACATCGAAAAAGGTGGCAAGCCTGGTATCTTACTTGTCAGTGTTAACACCTATAAACAGCTAAAAGCTCATTTATTGAAACATGATGTTTTTTGCATAGATGCGAATAAATACAGAATCGCTCTTAAAAAAGCTGCTCAAATCACTAACCAAGACTACCAAGGTAGTCATGGATTGAGATGGAATTTTGCACGGGAGCGTTTTTCAAAGATTCAAGTAATTGGCGGGTTGACTTACGATCAAGCACTACAGCAAGTAAGCTGGGAAATGAAACATGAGAGGGCAAGTATTACGGAGCATTACCTGAGATAAGAATTGAGCGATATGATAAAGTACTTTTAAATTATAAGAAATAAAACAAATAGGTAAATATATTCAATGAATAGGAAAAAATCATGGAAATACAATTGAAAAAAAAGCGTACCAGTCTATGGGATTTATATGAAGATAAAATTCAATTTTTTATTGCAAAAGGTATATCTCTAGCATCTGTTCATAAATTGATCATTTCGGAAATGGATATTCTTCAGAAACCCACATATGATGGATTTTACAGATGGGTTAAGAGAAAAGGCTTCTAGCCTTTTCTCTTATAAACATATTCTTTATGAAAATTGCTTAGCGTGATACTCTAACAAAAACGGTGGCATGTTTTGTTCAATTACATTAAGAGTGATAGATACATTATCTAATAGAATGTGACATTCATCATCATCTAGCTTTGTATTTATTAAACTAGCCATATATTTTGAAAAAGAACGTAAAAATAATGGTCTTGTATTTAATGATCCCAGCTGAAAATCATTAATTGCATTCACGAGGTCTTGTTTAGATTGAATACTTTTTTGCTGCGTTGATAAAAGTGTGATTTTAAAAAAGTAATATAAAAATAAATATGGTCTTGCTCTAATAGAATCTTCTAGGTCAAAAAATTTCAACAGTTTTTCACCAATTTTTTTAAAAAAGTTTGCTGCATTGTTATGATCAAATAATTTAATCAATATTGCATCTATCAATGTGCTTTTGACAAGTTTTGCAGCATTGTTCCGAGATCCACTATATAAGATAACATCATCAACGAGATTTTGAAGCTCATCATTATCTTCCCCACTTGCACTATTAGGGTTAAGAAATATAGGAAGAGAGCCTAAGAAAATAAATGATGGATTGATATCTAACTGAGTAAATAATTGAAGAAAAAAAGTGTGCGGTAGTGCCGCCACTCCACCAGATTCATAATTTTGAATATTTCGTAAACTTACATTGATTTTATCTGCAAATTCTTTTTGCGTTAATTTCATGTGATTACGAACGTAAATAATCCGTTCTATTATAGAAATATTTTTAAAATCAAACAATATTTTCCCCATAATCTTGACATTGTAATCATAATAATGATAATATACGAAATATTATGTTATTTAATACATTATAATGATAAAGGAGAAAATATGAGTTCGACCGCCCCTGTTGATCTCCTTGACCTTACGGTTAAGGATGATTATAACATTTTTATAATTAAAGAATTTGGTGTATGTGCATCTAAAGATGTTAATGAAAATATACTAAAAAAGCTTTTTTTCATGAGTACTTTTGCTGAAATATCACAATGGGTTGAAAAATTTTCAAAATCAAAAAAATTTATTGCTAACCCCTCTTCTGCGAATAATATAGATCGTGAAGTTTGTTTAGCAGCAATTCACAAACTTATCTATAAAGCTATAAAGGGTCTTAATGATCGTAAAAATGGGCGTGATTTAAAATTACTTTATGCCTCCAAAATAGGCGATTACAATCTAATTGCAGCAATCCTCTCAAGTATAGCTCGAACATATTGGCTTGACCATGGGTTTATGTCGAATTCTAAGAATTGACTTGCCATGTTTGAAGAATTAGAAAATGTATTAATTGATATCAAAAATGAGCTGAGTTTAATGAGGCAACTGTTCGTCTTAACGATGGATAGTATAACTACTAAAAAGCAAGTTGCGAAGTTTTTATGTGTAAGTACCAAGACTATCGACAACTATATAACGGATGGAAGATTTCAAAAGAATGTGCATTATTTTCTTGATCATAACGATGTTATTGTATTTATACCAGAGTCAATTCTCATGTATAAAAAAGAACGAAAAAATAATAAAATTGAGAAGTCACCACAACAAATACATCCAATTTCAAATAAGTTTTTACAAAATAAAGGTATGAAAGTTGGCTAAGCAAATTGTCAAATATGTTTATGCAGACATAAAATTTACTATAAAAGAGTTATTTGGATATTGGTATCTAGACTTTTATTTGCCCAGTGGTCAACGTAAAAGAGGGACAACAAAAGAAAAAGCAAGCCAAAGTGGGCTCAGAATTGTTAAAAAGCAAATAATCCCAGATATAGTTGTTGGACTAGGGAAAGAACCAGAAAAGTGTAAAGATGAATATAAAGAATGGACGCTTAATGAATTTGCTCAAGAGTATTTTGAGTTACAAAAAACGCAATTGAGAGAACATACTCTCTATCGTAATATTTGTCACTATAGGAAGCAAATACTACCATATTTTGGACATAGATTATTGACTACATTGACACCACTTGACTTAGAGAAATGGCAAAATCAATTGCTGTCAAAATATAAACATTCAACAGTACAGCGTTATCGTTCGATATTGTATTCCATGTTTAAAAAAGCCTTTATTAATGATATTATTCCTAGAAATCCGCTTGAAAAAGTAACCGCTCCCAAAATGCTTCCAAATGCTATGGAGGAAGAAGAGTCTCAAGATCCTTTCACACAAGATGAAATCAATACTATCATGAGTCACGCTACAGGATATATGGCAAATTTTATAAAAATCATGCTTTCAACAGGTATGCGGCCAGGTGAACTTGTTGCCTTAACATGGACAGATATAGATTTTAGTCGCAAAATTATCAGTGTAAACAAAACAAGACTTCGTTCGCCTAGGTCGAAAGCAGTAGTTGATGGGCCTGTAAAAACCAATGCAGGAAAACGTAGTATAGATCTTTTCCCTGCTACTGAAAAAGCTTTTTTAGAACAACAAGAGCTTACAGGATGGCAAAAATATATTTTTCTTAATCCCTCTAATAGACCTTTTTATAACCATGATGTTATTGGAGTCAACTTTAGAAATATACTCAAAAGAAGCAGTATAAAAGAGAGAGTCTTATATAATTTAAGGCATACTTTTGCATCACAATTGATTTCAAATGGAGCAGATATTGTGTATGTAAGTAAAACTTTAGGTCATAAAGATGTGTCCATTACTCTTAAAATTTACACTAAATTTATCAAAGAAGAAGATGCTGTAAGATTAGAGAAAATGAAAAAAATAGACAAGTTTATGGTCAAGTTTGAAAATGATGATTGATTAAATACCGAAGATAAGGGCTTTTGAGATGAAAACACGTGTTTATTATGATGATACTGACGCAGGTGGTGTGGTTTACCATGCCAATTATTTGAAATTTTGTGAACGAGCGCGCAGTGATTTGTTTTATGAGCAGGGGAAAAGTCCCGCAGTAAATGGTGGGCATTTTGTGGTGCGCCATTTAGAGGCTGATTTTTTTAAACCAGCTCTTTTGGGTGATCTTCTCGAAGTGAAAAATAAGCTTATAGAATTAAAAAATGCTTCTTTGATTTTACAGCAAGAGGTCTTTCGAGGCACAGAAAAACTCTTTAGCATGACCTCCACTTTAGCCTATGTTAAAGAGGGGAAGCCATGCAAAATCGACGAGGAGACAAAAGCTTTTTTTATCTTGGTGTTTAAGGAACACGTATAAATTGGTTACGTTCTGGTTGGTAAAGTGAAGTGTTATAGACAACTTGATTTTGAAGTATAGGCTCATCAAAGAGACGTTTTGCTTGACCTTCAAAGAAGTCATAACACAAATAATCAATCCCTATTGAGGTTGAGTAATTGACCCAGTCATAGACAATGTCATGCCCAAACATGGCATTGATCTCTTCTAGCCCTGCGGGTGCTTTTTGAATCGAGTTGGCAATGTACATATGGTCTCTATCCTCATACTGTGTGAGGGTAAGAAGCAGTGGATTGTAGTTAATTTGGGTTGAGAGCAGAGCGTAAGGGTTGAGGCTGTTGGCTCGAAGTTGAGAAGCTATTAAACTTGACGTTACAATCGGGGTGTTCAGAAATAAAGAGGCTTTATTTAAAGAGCCGTTGCCTTTGAACATTTGTTTAAAGTTCGCTTTGGCATTTTCAACACGTTTTTCATAAAAAACATTTGCAGTGTGTTTTTTAACCGATGCATTGAGCTGATAACTGAGGCTACTGCCATCTTCAAAGGTTCCTACACGGGTATTGGCTTTTTCACTTAAAAGAGCAATCTGTTGGTCATAGTCAATGCCACCAAAGATGATGTTGGTATTGGTTGTTGGAAAGCTTGTATGGTGAAGTGTCGGAATAAATACAGGAATATGCTGTTCATGAGAAGCAATGACTGCTGCACCTTCTTGTGTGACGGGTGCAATAATGTAATGATATCCACCCGCTTTAATCGCATCGAGTTCTTTAATAATCGAATCAGCTCTTTCATCGCCTGAGTTAAAAACATTAAGGTCAAAATAGTAATTTTTATAGAGTAAATAAGAAATAACGGAATTGACAGAGGTAATAGCATACTTTTTAATGGTTCTTTGTGGCACTAAAACTGCGATTTTAATCATACTGTTATCATCGTTCAGTGGAGGAGGGGTTAGCGCACTGCTTGGTGTTGATGCAACACTTTCTGCTTCGATGCTTGAAGGTGTTTCTAAAGTACTTTTGGGTGTTGGCGTTGCCATGGCAAGGGTTGAAGAGGTGATCGTAGTGTCAATCGTGACGGCTTCATCAGGTATGCTTTGGCTTGGTTTAACCGTTTGGGTAGAGGGTTGTGAACCAGGATAGCGTGTTGTACTTTTTGTTGGGGTAGAGCGTTTCGCACTGGAAACATTGAATGTACTTGGTTTATAAGGTTGAGCGGTATTGGTGGTACCACATCCCGTCAGTAACAAAAGCCCAATGGCAAGGCTTAGCCAGATTTTCATAACATACTCCTTACTTTTAACAAATCTGCATAAACCTCTTTTTTAGCACTAGGGTTTCGCAGTAAAAAATTGGGATGAAACGTCGGAATCAATTTTGCTTCGCCAAAATGAAGCACGCTTCCACGTATCGTATCCATAGGTGTTTCGTATTCGCCTGTAAGATGGTGAAAACTTGTTGAGCCAAGCGTTACGATAATTTTCGGTTGAATCAGTTGAATTTGCTGCATCATATAAGGCTTACAACATGCCACTTCTTCAGGTGTTGGAACACGATTTTCAGGTGTTTTACACTTTAAAATATGGGTCACATAGACTTCTTCTTTAGGAATTAAAAGAACATTTTCGATCATTTTAGCCAGTAATTCGCCGCTTTTCCCACTAAAGAGCATTCCCGTTTCATCTTCGCTAACACTTGGATTATCTCCAATGAACATCACTTTAGCTTTGAGATTTCCTGCACCAAAAATGATATTTTTACGGCTTTTAGAGAGGGCGCACAAATGACACTGAGCTACAGTGGCTTTCAGCTCTTCAAGATTGCACGAAAGAGCCGATGATGTGCTCAGCGCAAGAGGTCGATACTCTTGAAAGTATTCAAATCCCATTGCTCTGTATTGGTATAAGAGTTTTAAAAGTCGTATTTTTTCAATCTGAGTCATTCTTATATGGTAGCTAAGCGGTAGTTAAAGTATCCTTATCCCCTTAAGTAAGCCTTGGTTTAGGGGTGTCCTTTCATTTTGTTTTGGATGACAAAGCGTCTCTATTTTGTTTTCTATGAGAAGTCTATGTCCATAAAAAGTGAAGAATATTTGCAAAATTATGAGCTTTATGTATATAATTAGCGTATCTAAATAGGGAGTGTTGATCGAAATGCAGAAAAAAATTAAAGTTCTTTTGATTGAAGATGATGTGGCGGCCGCAAAGGAAGTTGCTGATTTTTTAGATACGGTGGGTTTTGAAGTTAGCGTTGCTGAGACTGCTGTTGATGGACTTTCTAAACTGCTTTCTTCATCGTATGAACTCCTACTGCTGGATCTTTCTTTGCCTGATTTTAGCGGGTTTGAGGTGATTAAACAGATTAACAATCAAAATACTATTCCTATTATTGTTTTAAGTTGTCATTCAGACCTTGAGGCAAAGGTAAAAGCGTTTCGTTTTGGGGTTGATGATTATTTGTGCAAGCCCTTTATGCTTGAAGAGTTAGAAGTGAGAATGTGGGCGATTTTAAAACGCTGTTCGATGATTAAGTTTGAATACTCTAAAACCAGTTTGAGTGTTGACTATAAAAATCAAACGATTTCTCTCAATGGCATTCCTCTCTCCCTTACTGCCATCGAATACAAAATACTCTCTTTCCTTATAGAGAATAAAAATAGGGTTGTTTATCGGGATGTTTTAGCGATACATCTTTCTTCTTTAAGTTCTCGCCAATCGCTTAATTACCACATTCAGAACATTCGAAAAAAGCTTGGGGATAACTCTAAAAAGCCAAAATTCATTATTACAGAGTACGGAACAGGATACCGTTTGGTTATGTAAAAAAAGGTTTAAAACTTATAATCCTCATAAAAAACAGATAATATGTGATAATCTTTCAGTATAATCAGGCCTCTATTTGAAATGCTTGAAGGAATATTATGACGCAATCAGCAGTAAAAAGCTTAAAAGAGCGTTGTCAAGGGATGCGTGTTTTATATGTTGAAGATGATGAGGTAACGCAAAAATATACCTATGCGCTTTTGTCCAATATCTTTGAACATATTGATATGGTCAGTGATGGACAGAGTGCTTACGATAAATTTGTGGATGCAAAAATCACGATTCCTTCTCTTGAATTACCTCTTAAACTCTCTTATGATTTGATTGTCGTTGATTTAAAAATCCCCAAACTCGATGGTATTTCACTGATTGCAAAAATACGTAAAATTTGTCATGAAACGGCGATTATTATTACCTCTGCGTATAATGACAGTGACTACTTTTTGGAGTCTATTCGTTTAGGGGTGAATGGCTATGTGTTAAAACCATTCGATTTTGACTATTTTTTAGAGACATTAATTCGGGTTGTTGATAGCGTGAATCTTCAAAAAGCGACACACACGCATATGCAACAACTCGCACAAAAAGTTGAATTGCAAGAGTCTGCTTTGTATGATCAAAGTTTTAAGGAGATTCATACCAAACTTCCCAATAAAAAATTTTTAGAGGAGCATTTAGCCCTTTTATCACCCCTTGAAATTCCTCTTTTTTTTCTCATTCATATGGATCATTTAACGCATTATATGAAACTGTATGGCGCTAAGATAAGCCATGAAATTGTCCAACGTTTCGCAAGAGAGTTACATCATGTCGCTCAAACGCTAGGTTATCGTGCGTTTGAGCTCTCTTCGAATGACTTTGTTTTGTTTAAAGCCACATGTGCTTTGGATACGGAGCAGATTTACGCAGATATTATGCACGTGGTTGATACGCTCAATGAACATCCTTTGGAGATAGAATCTTTACCTAAAAAGATCATGATAGGGATTACTGTTGGGGTAACATTTGATCACGAGGAACTTTTTAAAAAAGCTTATACCGCACTTGATTTTGCCAAGCAGATGGGCAAAAAATTTGTGGTTTATACCAGCAATTTAGATGAAACGGCGTGTTTGAGCAGTGATTTTTATTGGCAAGAAGTGATTGCAGATACCCTTGATAATGATGATGTGATTCCTTTTTATCAACCCGTTGTCAATGCCTGCGGTGAGATTTTAAAATATGAGGCATTAATGCGCATTAAAACCAAAGATGAAGCTGGACAGGATATGTACGTTTCGCCCTCTTTGTTTTTAGATTTATCCAAACGTACCCGCCAGTATGATCGCTTAAGTTACCGTATGATTGAGAAGGTATTGGCGAAGATGTTTTTAAATCCCACCGTGCTTTTTTCGATTAATTTAAGTGAACGTGATATCGTCAATAAAGAGATTCGTACGCTGTTGCGTACACAGTTGCATATGTTTAAAGCGTCGTATGGATGTTCGATGTTGATGTTTGAGATTTTGGAGAGTGAAAAAGGGATGAATGCACAAGTCATCAAAGAGTTTTTGCGTGATATTGGGTACGATGATGCGCCTATCGCTGTGGATGATTTTGGCACAGGCTATTCTAATTTTGCACATCTACTCCATCTCTCTCCGACACATCTTAAAATTGATGGTTCTTTAATTCGTCAAATTGATAACGATGAAAAGGTACTGCATCTTGTAGAGGGTATTGTTGCTTTTGCACACGCTTTACATGTAAAAACGATTGCAGAGTATGTTCACAATGAAATAATTTTTAAACGCTTATGCCAAATCGGTGTGGATGGTTTTCAAGGTTATTTTGTAGGGGAACCCTCTTTGGAGTTACGATGCCTTTAACATGGGATTATAGTCATATTTTTTTGCTAGGCTTACTCTCTTTTAGTGGTGTTGGTTTTGTGCTGTGGCAACGAAGTCAATCACAATTAGCCCGTTTTATGGATTTGAGTATTGAGGGGATGGTTTTGTCCCACAATGGTGTGATTGTCGAGGTCAACCAGCGGGCTATTCATCTTTTTGGTTGTTTTTCTAGGCATCAGTTAATTGGAAAAAATCTTTTGGAGTTAGTGGCTCCTGAGTCTTTAACATTGGTTGAAGCACAGCTTCGTTTGCCTCGTGTGGATATGTATGAGTGTATGCTTCAAAAATGTGATGGTACAGCGTTTTGTGCATTGATTCGTGGAACAACGGTGATGAAAAATGAGAAAAGTTTGCGTGTCACAGCTTTTTTGGATTTAAGTGAACTCAAACAATCTTACTGTATACGTGAGAGCAATGCCCAACTTATGCAACAGATAGAAAAAAACAAACAACAAGCCATGGTGCTCATCCAACAATCCCGCCATGCGCAAATGGGCGAGATGATAAGCATGATAGCCCATCAATGGCGCCAACCGCTCAACATTCTCTCTTTGATGACGCAAAATATTGTCTTTAAATACAAAATGAAAGCGCTGGATGATACGCTCATGGATATGTTTAAAGAAGATGCCATGCGCCAAATTTCACAGATGTCTAAAACCGTGGATGATTTTCGTGATTTTTTTAGACCCGATAAAACAAAAAAAGTGTTTGATGTTAAAAAACAGCTCTTGCATGTTATTCAGATGGTCAAACCTTTGTACACGATGCATCGCATTGAGCTTTCATTAGAGGTCGATGAGGGACTGAAACTAGAGAGTTATCCCAATGAGTTTAATCAATGCATGATTACGCTTTTAAATAACGCTAAAGATGTGTTGATAAAAGCACATCATGTAGCGGAAAAATTTATTATTATCACAGCATTTATCAATGATGCGGGGCAGGTTGTCATTTTGGTAGAAGATAATGGCGGAGGCATTGATGAGAAAATAGTCGCACATCTGTTTGAGCCTTATGTCTCAACCAAAGAGGCAAAGAGGGGTACAGGGTTGGGACTTTATATGACCAAAATGATTGTGGAAGAGCATATGCAAGGAAAAATCAGCGCTACCAATGCACAAGGCGGTGCACGGTTTGAGATTATTTTATAATTAGACTTCTTTCATAACCCTTGAAAAGATAAAGAGTTTGCTAAAAGTGCGTTGATTTTTAAAACTCAAAATTGAGTCATAGCCGTAGCTATAATGATCTTTTTAGTTTTAAAAAGTGATGTGCTATCATCGATACTCTTTTTTCAATGGGTTATGAAAGAAGTCTAGTAAAAACTTAAGCGTTTTTACATGTAAAAGTATTTAACTCAGCTAAAGTGCTCATGCACATAGATGTTAAGTATAGTAACGCTAGTGAGAGCATGAAGAAACGTAAGCTCACTTATTTCTCATGTTTAGTGGGTGTGTTATACTCTGTTGACTTAAAAGGAGTTGTGATGCGTTACATCATGGTTATCTTAGTGGTTGTCTGTTTTTTTGGTTGTGAGAATAAAGGGGTGCAAACAACACGCATTGACTCCTTAGAATCATTGAAAAGTTTTATCAAAGATGGGCAAGAGAAGGGGTATTTCCCCAAAGAAATTTTAACGGGGCTCCCCACGTTTCCAAAAAGACTCCAACCCGTTGATCTGGAAAACCGCACGATGCTGACGTGGGATATGCACGCAAGGTGTGAGGGCAGTGGCAAAAAAATCGTGTTAGCCCTTGATGCAACAAACCATTCTATCGTGTGTGATGCGGGTGATGTGGCGTATATCGCAGGGGATGGCGATGACTGGGTCGATGACGCCGTTGATAATGACATTTTTTACATGGGCAAAGGCGACGATACGGTTCACAATAGCTATGGAAGCGATATCTTTATCTTTGAAGAAAATTGGGGGCATGATGTCATCGAATTTAGACCCGAAAGTGTCGATACGGCTCAAATTAAGGGTTATGATGGCTCGTATCCGTGGAAATATACGTCGTTTATCATCTTTGGAAAAGGGATAGAACGTGAAGATATTCACTGGGAGGGCGAGCGTTTAGTTCATACAAAAACGGGTGATTCTATCAAACTTAGCTCACGAGAAATCAATATTTTGTTTGCGAATGAAAACAGCGCAAAGCTCAAAGATAAAAACTTTATTCCCACCAAAAAAGTACCCCAAACCATAGCACTAGAGCAGATTAAAGGCGAATCCCTTCATATTCAAAACAACACGCTTTTTCTTGCCAACCAAGGTTTACTCATCATTGATGTCCACGACATCAAAAACCCCATGTTACTCTCAGCGTTGCACCATCTTCCAGGCATCGCAACATCGGTGAGCATCGTGGGCGACATCGCTTATGTGACACAAGCGGCTCCTTATTTTTCGGAGGGTGCTGGGGGTTGGGTGAGCATCGTGGACATTAAAGACTTGCAAAATCCAACCATACTAAGCACTCTCAATTTTGGAAACAACATCTTTAGCATAGCCACAAATGGCAAGTACCTCTACGTCGCCGATACCAACTTTAGCCATAAAGACCAAAGGGCATTGTCGATTTTTGATGTTTCTACACCCAGTGAGCCTAAGCTGGTTTCAAAGACAAAGCTACACGAGTACAGTCGGTTTATGGCGTATGCCAATGGGCTTTTAATCCTCTCCACATTCCAAGACTATGTGAGTATTTTTGATGTTGAAAACCCAAAAGAACCACAAAAGATGGCACACACGTTAGCGTTTGATGGAAGAGCCGTGGGGCTAAAAATGTACCACAACACACTTCTCATCAACCAAGACAAAGGGGCATTAAGCCTGTTTGAAATCACCAAAGACAAACACATCGTGCCTCTGTGTGATGCGCAAACAAACCCTACCAATCGCTATGCAAGCAACAGTCCTAGTGCGATGACGCTTCACAATGGAATCATCTACAAAGCACAATACCAAGATGGCGTGAGTCTCATCGACATGAAAAACTGTCAAGTTTTAAAAACAATCCCGTTTGATGGCGTCTCCATTGCATCGGTGGGTGTTGTGGGAAACACGCTGATTGCGATGAATAAAGAAAAAGCTTTTTTCCATGACCTCAATGCCAAGCAAGTGAGTACCAAACCATCGGCGCAAACAGACCCGTACGCAAATCTGAGCAAAGACCAACTTCAAACCCTTCTGTACCAAGCCGCCCAAGACGATAAAGCAAACGACGTCATCGCTTTATGCAAAGCAGGAGCAAACCCAAATTTTGCAGGACATGAGCGGCACACACCTGTGCAAATTAGCGCACGCTTAGGAAAACTCAACGCCTTGAAGGCACTCTTGGAAAATGGCGGAAGAGCCGATGGAGAAAGCATGATGTTCGCAGCCCTTAGAGAGCAAATAGAAGCAATGAAATTGCTTGAACACTACGGAGGCAACATCGCCCAAACCGATAAAGACGGCTGTAGCACACTCCACTATATCGCCCAAGATGGCACCGTAGAAATGGTACGCTACCTCGTCGAAAAAGGCGTCCCCCTCAACGCAACATGCAGAGGCAAAGAGAGTGCTTTAAAATGGGCAAATTATGGCAAAAATATCGAGGTGATACAGTACTTGGAGAGTAAGGGGGCTAGGTGACACATAGAGTTTCTAACACCCTGAGAGCGTTCCCTAATTTTGCGGGAAAATTGAAAGGGCGTTTTCTGCTAAATTGAGTTTTTTGTTTAAATCATATCTTGATTTCGAAGACTTAAAGTAACCATTATGTGAATAAGTTAGTGATTTTTCTTCTAAAAACTTTTTTTCTTCTTCAGTGATTTCTTTTATAGTCTTACACACTTTTTCATAGTTCTTTTCTAGTTCCCCTTCGAGTTTATACAAACCGTATGAGATAAGTTCATCAGCATAGTTGATAAAGTCGCTTTCTGGTGTTTTTTCATTTCGCTTATTTACGACAAATTTATAGATTTTATAGGCTTCTAAAAGTTGTTGATAAATAGGAGAATCTTTTTCTCCATTGAATAGTTTATAAAGTTTATGGCTTTTATCAACGGTTGAATCATAAACTTCTTCAAGTATTTTGGATTTAGAATTTTTCGCAACTTCTGGCATTTCATAAAACGTTGCATACCAAAATTTGAGAACCATGTCGCTATGAATTGATTCATTGAGATTTTTACTAAAATGATTTTCAAATGTATCACCTCTTTTAGCAAGATAACCCACGTGATTTAATTCAAAAAGTGTTTTAGTGTATGTATTAAAATTCCTATTACTAATTTTGTCTCTAAAATTTATGGGAGACTGGGTATTGGTAGCGTCTGTTATTTTATCAATTACATCTTGCTCGTTAGTCTCATAGAGTCGGATAAGGACATAAATTCCATCTAGCTTCGTTCGATCTTGTTGGTAAATATCATAAATGACATTGGTAGTTTGTAAACCATTGACGATGACTGGATTTTTGGTTTCAATCGGATAATATCCAGCTTGCATTTCTCTTGGAATTTTGATTTGTTCTGATATGATGGTGATGCCATTATTTAGAAAAGGGAAGTACTCTGCAAAATCACTTTCTATGGTCTCTTTTATATTTTTATTGGTTTTGTTGTATCGTAAAAACCCTCGAATGTTATCACTAAATGCTGTATCTATTCGTTTATTAATGCTTTTTTCTTCATCTAATAATTTACACAATTCTAAAGCTTTAAGTCTAAAATTTATGGCTTTAATATTTTGGATTTGAAATGATATGATGGCTTGAGGGTCATGTTTGAGTGAAATATTTGATTTTTCTGCCATAAAACTAAATTTAACATCTTTTCGCTTTTTGTTCTCAGATATTAAATTGTCTATTTTGTTGTAAAGGTCGTTAATATCATATATCTTTAAATTTTCATTTTCATCAAGGTGTCTTTTGATTAGGTCGTCATATTGCTTATCTTTTTCTCCAGCGAAAATAAAATAGAGTTTTGTATCTACTATTTTTCCAGAAGAAACAATATCTTTATATTTAACAAGACCTGTGTTTACTTTTGTATTTAATGGTAAATTTGTACTATTATCGTAGACAAAAATATTTCTGTAATCATTAATAAATTTAGATAAAACAGTATCACCAAGACCTTTGCCATGTTTTATTTGAAAGATGTGCATGGTGCATTCATTCTCGTCTTCATCAATATAAATACCATCTATACCACCATCATGGCTTCCTGTTCCATTTTCTATAGTGCTAATATTTTGCATGACTTCATCAAAGCTTTGATCTAAAAAGGCAGATATACAGAGTATTTCAAACGCTAAATCATCAGAAAGATTAAACTTATTTTTTATTCTATCAAGATAACCAGTAATAAATAATTCTTTGTTCATGAAATACCTTTTTAGTATTTGAATTTGAAGATATATAGTATAACATATATAGAAATGTAAACTGTTTTGATTGAGAAAATTAAGAAATACCACAATGATAATTCATAATAATGATCTATCAAATCGTTTACATGTAAACTAAAACTTAGCTATGATATACCGTAAAATTTTTGAGGAAAAACGTATGAATCCCCTAACTCCTTTTTTAGAAAATCAATTCGTGTTTATTTTAGATGGTGCGTTTGGTACGGAACTTGAGCGCAAGGGCTATGACATTAACGATTCACTCTGGTCAGCGAAGTTTCTCATGGAAAAGCCTGAAGCCATTGCTGAGGTGCATTTGGATTATTTAAGAGCGGGGAGTGATTGTATTACGACGGCGAGTTATCAAGCCAGTTTTGAGGGGTTTATGAAACGAGGGATGAGTGAAGAGGAAGCCAAAGCGCTCATCGCCTCTTCGGTGCAGATTGCCAAAAAAGTACGAGATGATTTTTGGGCGGATGAGACAAACCGCACGAAGCGATTAAAACCGTTGGTCGCAGCTTCCGTTGGGCCTTATGGGGCGTATTTAGCCGATGGTTCGGAGTTTCGTGGTGATTATGCGCTGGATGTTGAAGCCCTTCAAGCTTTTCATGCCAAACGACTTTTAACGCTCATCGAAGCCAAACCCGATTTGCTGGCGTGTGAGACCATTCCGTGTCTGAAGGAGGCGAAAGCCTTGTGTACGCTTTTAGAGGACTATCCTGATGTGAGCGCATGGATGAGTTTTAGTGCCAAAGATGGCGAACACATTAACAGTGGTGAGAGTGTGCGTGAATGTGCGCAGTTTCTGGAGAATCAAAAAAACATTGTGGCTATTGGCATTAACTGCACGGCGCCCGAGTTTATCGAATCACTCATTGGCGAAATCAAAGCGGTCTCTTCAAAGCTCATTATTGTCTACCCAAACGGTGGAGCTACGTATAATGCGCTTACCAAAACATGGAATGGTCTTTCTAAAAATGCTTCGTATGGAAAAATGGCGTACGGGTGGTATCAAAAAGGGGCAAGGTTAATTGGGGGATGTTGTCAAACCACGCCTGAAGATATCGCTCAGATTGCGAAGTGGGTACGAGGTTAAAAGGGTTTACATGTAAGGAAAAAATCCTTACATGTAAGAAACTCAGGCAGGTTCACCTGCTGGCATTGTTGCTGCCATCGTGGCTTTTTTCTTACTGCGCTCCATCGATTGAAGCACTAAGTATTGTTCACCAAATTTAAGCATATTTTCCATTTCATCGTCAAATTCTGCGTAGTGTCCTTCTTCTTCTAAGACCAGTTCTTCAAAGAGTTTTTTAGAGACGCTATCGGCATGATTGCCACACTCAAGGGCAAAGTTGTTGTACATCACAATAGCATCTTCTTCGCTTTGGCGTGCAAACTCAATCATCTCTTTAACGGTAATAATCTGTTTCACCTCTTCAGCGGCTTTCATCTCAATGGTACCTTTTAAAAACAAAACCCTATCGGCTAAGCGTTCAATGTGCAACATTTCCATAATGGCGATACGCTTAAAGAGGCTGGAGAGAAGGTCGTATCCTTGGTCATCACAATGGAAGTGAAAGAACATGTACTGATGGACTGCTGAGAGTTCATCTCCAATCGCACGGTTGAGTAATTCTATACTTTTATCACGTTTCATTCTATCTCCTTAAAGGGGGTATTTGTGGAACATACTACCATAAAAAGTGAAAATAAAATCTAAGAATTTATTGGATTATCGTCTAATAATCGTGTGGAATCCCTTTGATGTGCAACATAAAATGCTCCCGATTGTCCAGGTCATTGAGCCAACCATAATTGGCATCACTTTTATCGTCAAGTTCTTTGATATAAGGTTTAATGTCCAAAAGCGGTGTGCTATCAAAAACATCCAGTCCTGAGACGTAGAGTCTGTTATCAATGACATTGATAAGTTTGACAATGCTTAACCCAATGGGATTGGGGCGGCAGGGTGTTCGTGTGGCGAAAAGTCCTAACTCTTTGTTGGCTAACCACGGTGGGGTAAAACGCATTTTAGGCTTCTCTTGGAGCTTGTCAATATAAAAAATGACATAGATGTATTTAAAACGTAGTAACTCTTTAAGACCCTCTTCGTATCTTTCATCAAGCTCAATGTAAAACTCACCTGTATCGTTGTGCACAGGCTGATAAGGGGCATTGGTGCTATAAGGCGTGTGAATCACTCCAATAGCTTCAAGGGAAATCATAAAGGCACTCCTTGTAATACTTTTTTAGAGTTTATCGTATCTGAGTTTAAATTTTCTACGGAATTGTAAGTCTGTGATGAAAGTGTATTCAAAAGAGAAAAAAAGTATTTACATGTAAAGTTACCATGAATTGTTTAGTCTGCCAATTAGAAGACTAAATTCTTTACATGTAAACTGTTTTTTGCGCTTTGACAAAGAGTTTTAAATCTTCGTAATTGAGGGGTTTTGCGTACAAATAGCCTTGAAATCTGTCGCATCCTAGTCTTTTGAGTTTAACCTCTTGCTCTTTGGTTTCCACCCCTTCTGCAAGGATAGCTAACTCTAAATTTTTACCGATGCTAATGATGTTTTGAACCATCTTCTCAGCGGTGATATCTTCAATGAGTGTATCCACAAAGCTTTTATCGATTTTAAGTTCATCTATGGGGAGTTTTCGTAAAATACTCAAAGAAGAATATCCTGTACCAAAGTCATCCATAGAGATAGAAAGCCCCATAGAACGAATTTTTTGCAAAAGCGGTAAGAGGTATTCGATATCTTCAATAAATAAGCTCTCTGTAATTTCAAGGCATAAAACAATGTTGGTAAGTTTAATCGTCTCAATTTCGTGCGTGAGATGTTCTAAGAAATTGGCTTCCATAAATTGTTTAATAGAAATATTCAGCGAAACTTGAAAGCTAAAGCCCATCTCTTCTTGAAAGCTTTTCATCTCCTCTAACGTTCGCTTCATAATAAAATCGCCCAGTTTTGGCATGAGACCTGATGCTTCAGCGACAGGAATAAATTTATCAGGTGGAACAATGCCCAACTCCTTGCTGTTCCACCTGACCAACGCCTCAACGCCATACATCACTCCCTCATGTGTCATCTGTGGCTGATAGACCATATAGAGTTCATTTTTTCCTAAGGCTTGACGTAAATTTTGCTCTAGGGTGACACGGTTGAGATAGCCTTCTTGCATGGAAGGGGCAAAAAGGCGCACACTGTTTTTATGTTTTTTGGCTTCATACATCGCAATATCGGAAGCACGCAAAAGCATATCCAGAGTGTGCCCATGCTCAGGATATTTGGCAATGCCAATGCTCGCTCCAATAGCAAAATTAAACTGCCCAATGACATAGGGTTTGGAGACTTCTTGCATGATTTTTTCAGCTTGTGCTAAGAGTTCTTGCTCATCAACGAGGTAACTTAAGAGAATAAACTCATCGCCTCCTTGACGAATGGCAATACTCTGAGTTGCTTTTACATGTAATAAGCGTTTGGAGAATTCAATGAGAATTAAATCGCCAAAGTGGTGACCAAAACTGTCATTGACATTTTTAAAATGGTCTAAGTCAATATACAAAAGGCTAAAAGGCGGGGCATTCTCATAAATCCAATCGTTCATGCATTGTTGAAAATAGGCTCGATTGGGCAGTTTGGTTAGTGAATCGTGGGTCGCTTGAAAAATCAAATCCGCTCGTCGTTTTTCTTCTGCATGGGCAATCATTCTAAATAAGAAAAACAGCAGAATATAGATGCCTACAAAAATGAAAAGATAAAACAAAACGTTGTGAATAAACTCTGTGATAATGTGCGCACTCTCAATCTCTGAGAGAATCCATAACGCATAGCGAGGCTCGTATTTGAGGGCTATTTGGATGGAATGCCCTTGCGCATCGTATGCGGTGGCAGTATACGTACGGGTGTTGGTTTTAAGCGTCTCTTCGGCAATAGCGTATTTTTGCGTAATAGCGTTAAAAATGCCTTGCACAAAGTGCTCAGGAAGCGCTTTGGTGTAGAGTTCTTTGGGAATTTCGTGATTGGAGGATTGAAACTGAACAAATTTGTCCCGATCTCGAATCAGTGTCACTTTATTGTAATCGCCCAAAGAGAGGTTTTCGGTGTAAAGTTTAAAGGCTCCTTCGATGCCAAGACCAGCGGTCATGACGCCTAAAAGTTCACCTTCATCGCTGTAAATACTTTTACGAAGAGGAATACCCCAGCGCCCACTAGCAGCGATAAAATAGGTAGTGCCTAAGACCATCTGTTTTTGAGTGAGCGTGTATTCAAAAGAGTCTTTAGTGATGGGATTTTGGCGTAAATTGGGGAGTTTTGCTTTATCAAATGCGCTATTGACATGCAGATAATTTCCCTCAACATCCACAAAACCAAAAGCAACGACTGAGGGGTTGATGCGTAAAAGTTCATCCAAAATGCGAGGCTCTTTTTCTTCTAAGACGCGTTTACCCAAAACATCAAGAATCATCTCCTGAGAGAGAAGCAGTGAGTGTGTAGCATTGCCCACAAGTTTGACCAAATTGGTTTGATCCGTGGCGTACTGTTCATTAAGATTTTGCCACTTATGATAAGAGACAATGCCTAAAAATAAACACCCACCGATAAGAAGAATGTAAAAAAGCATCCAAATATTCTTTTGAATTAGCGCCATACACTCTCCTTAAAAATTCTTCTTTAATAATCTTAACATAAAAATCGTCAGCCAATACTTCACTTTTTAGTAATTTTGATAACCGATATTATAAATTCTTAAGAAGAAGGGACTATAATCACGGTTTTAAACGTAGCCTAAGAGATAAAAATAAGAGTTCAGTATGTTAAAGTATTATAAAGAGTTGGTTTTTTTTGTCCAAAAATTAGTGGGTGATAAAGAGCTTGCTATGGATATTACGCAAGAGACGTATAGCAAAACACTTGAAAAATCCAAAGAGATGTTCATTGAAAATGAGCGGGCTTTTTTATACAAAGTCGCTCGAAATATTGCTATTGACCTTTCACGAAAAGATAAAAATAGAGTTTTTATCGCTTATGAAGAGGAAGATTATTGTTGTCAAAAGAAGGAAGAACCGCAAGAAATTGCCCTTGAAGAGTACAAACAAGAACTCCTTTTAAAAGCCCTTGATACACTACCTAAACATTTAAAGCATGTGTTTGTTTTGCATGTTATGGAAGGATACAGTAAAAAAGAGATTGCTTCCATGATGAATCTAAACATTAACAGTGTTCAAAAATACATTATTAACGCCACAGCCAAACTAACCGAGTACATCCACAATGAATAAGGAAGTGAAGCATGAATCCTACCCTAGATAAAGAAGCAAGTTATTTTTTAACCTGTATGAAGGATGGTTTTACCCAAGAGCAAAAAGAGGCGTTTGCGCTTTGGATAAAGCAGAGCCCTTTACATGAAAAAGCATTTGAGGATGTAAAAAAACTCACCTCTTTTTACAGAGCTTTGCCTCAAAACAAGCAAACAGAGGTGATTGAACATGTGCATGCTGAGATAAAAAGAGAGCGCATTTTTAAACGTAGGCGAGTGTTGGCAATGGCGGCATCGTTACTTATTTTCTTTTGTGCCATTAGTTATGAACGCTATCTCGCTTTTTTTGTACCGCATCACTACTCGACTCAAAAAGAGAGGCAACACATAATCCTTCCCGATGATTCAACGGTTCTTTTAGACGCTAAAACCAAAGCCTCCATTCGCTGTAGTTCCTCCAAACGAGAAGTGCTCTTAGAAAAGGGTAAAGTTTTGTTAAGTGTGACTAAAAATCCAGACAAACCCTTTTGGGTGCAAACAGGTGGGATTAGCATTAAGGTTTTAGGGACACGCTTTGAAGTAGAGCATTACGATGATCATGTTGATATCAGTGTTCTTGAGGGCATTGTTAGCGTTCAAAAAGGAGAAGAGCATCTTTTAGCAACCCTTACAAAAGGCGAAAAACTCTCCTATTTAGCAACGAGTGATCGTATTTTGCTTCAAAAAGTTGCTCCAGAGATGATTGCCTCATGGAAAGAGGGGGTATTACGATTTCAAAATGAGACGCTTTATAGTGCTATTGATGCCTTTAGTTACTATCATGACCTTAATATTTCCCTTCAACCTGAGCTGGAAAATCAGCGTATTTCAGGCTCTTTTGCTATTGATGAAGTTGATAAATTTTTATACGCTTTAAGCAAAATTTATACTCTTAATGTACGTAAAATAGGCGATACACTGTATATTCAAAAAAAACAGAGAAAAAATAATTAAATTTTTTCTTCTGCGTTATATCCATTTTTTGCATACCGAAACGTCTTATTATTTAGAGAATAGTTCTCAATATTGTTATTATGCGTAAAAAGGGGGAAAATGGATGGGTATTAAGTATTCAAAAATAGCGCTGTGTTTGGCGTTATATTCAAGTGTGTATGCACAGAGTTTTAGTGTAAATTCGCAAAGTTTAGAAGAGGCGATTCAAAGTATCGCAACACAAGCGAAGATGCCTTATATGGCTGATGGAAAGTTACTTAAAGGTAAAAAAGCACCTACCTTTTCCAATGTTGAGACACTCAAAGAAGCTTTACGTAAGGTTTTAGAAGGCAGTGGTTTAGAAGCTGTGATTGAGAATGAAACAATTATGATTCAGCCAAAAGCACAGGTGGTTTCAACTCAAACTAACGATAGCGATGCGGTACTTTTAAAGCCCATTAGTATCTCCTCCACACCACAAAGTACGGTGGCAACAACGGTGATTGATAGTACGTACATTCAAAGCGCACCCACAGCCAATCATACCATTACGGATTTATTTAGAGGAAAATCGTATGTACAATTTGATCAAAGCTCTCTTAGTTCTGCCACAGGAGGCGAGATAACACCACCTAAGGTTTCCATTTTTGGAAGTAAGCATTATGAAAATAATTTTATGCTCAATGGTGTGAGCAATAACAATGACTTAAATCCAGGGGGTTCAGAGCTTGGAACTTCTGATCTGACTGGGCAACCTAGCGGTGAAGCGCAGTCTTTATTTATTGACACCTCTTTGGTAGAGAGTGTGACCATGCATACGGAAAATGTCTCCTCTGAATATGGCGATTTTTTAGGGGGAGTGGTGAATGCAAAGCTTAAAGATGCGGCAAAAGATGGCTGGCATGGCTCACTCAGTGCTCGTTATACTGAGGATTCATGGGCAAGATTTCACTTAACTGAGGATGAGCGAGAAGAGGCTGAAACTACCACAACAGCAAAGCTCCAACCTGAATTTAAGAAGAAAGATTACTCTCTTTCCTTACATGGACCTATCAGTGAGCATTGGGGGTTGATGGTAAGCTACGCTAAAAAGGAGTCGGAGATTCCTTTGGTGACCAAGTATGTAGTCCCCGATGGTAATGGGGGTTGGACACGGGATAAACTAAACCAATACAGAGAGAGTGAAAACTTTTTAATCAAGCTCAATACCCAAGATTATGATAATTTTAAAGCCAGTTTGACGGCCATTTACGCACCCTATACCCAGTCTAAATTTAATCCAAATTTTAAAGATTCAAACTATGACATTAAAGGGGGTGGTTATACACTCATTTACGAGATGGAAAATGATTTAAGTTTTGGTAAGTGGAAAAATACACTCAGTTATCAAATGAATGAAGTCTCAAGGGATTCGAGCAGTAACATCAATTACGGTTGGAGAAATACGCTTGCAGGAGCCAATTTAGATTGGAAAAACAGTACAACATCGACCACCTCTTCTGAGGGTGGTTTTGATGATTATGAGCAAAAAAAGCAAATCTATGCATGGAAAAGTGTTTTAGATGTTGAGCCTTTTAAAACCTCTGAGCTAGAACATGCCATAAAAGTAGGGTATGAAGCGAAGTATTCCCTTGTGAGTGCCGAGCGAGAAGGCTACACTGCTTATGCGGTTGTCAATGCAAAAGCCGATACCAGTGTGGTGGGGAGTAAGGAAGATGGTATTTTAACAGGAAGTCAATACTTCACTCGAAAAGTGATAGGTATGGCGCAAGAGCGAGAGGTCGATTATGCTTCGTATGCCGCCTTTTTAGAAGATAGCATTAAAATTGAGCGTTTTACCATCCGACCAGGCATTAGGGTTTCTACAGAGAGCATTACCCATAACATTGACCCTGCGTGGAGACTTTTTGTCAATGCCGATGTTTTTCACGATAACGTCTTAAATATCTATGGTGGAAGCAACCGCTATTATGGTGGACAAATTCTCTCCTATGCAACTCATATGCCACTTCAACCCTATGTTTTCACACGAACGAGTGCGACCGCCGCATGGGTTGCTGGTACAACAAGCAACGCCGTGTCGTATGGTTTGGGTGATTTGAAAACGCCTTATTCGGATGAGTACAATGTAGGAACCTCGCTCAATGTTTACGATACCCTCTTTAGCGTGGATTATGTCAATCGCTCTTATAAAGACCAAATTCGTTCTAAAACCATTAGTACAGGGCCGACGTACCGCGAGTATACCAATGAAGGTGAGAGCAGTTATTGGGGTGTGACGTTTGCTATCTCTAAAGAGTATGATTTAGGTTCTTTGGGAAAACACGCCTCTAAATTTTCCGCCACACGCTCGTTTTCAAAGTCTAATAGCTTTGATCCACTGAGTGCCTTTACGGACAATGAAGAGAAAAGTTATTCCAATACCCATATTACCTATAATGGACGTTTGACGCCAGTAGAAGATGCACCTGCTACTGATTTTAATCGTCCATGGGTCATTGCGTACACGCATGTGGCAGAACCGTATGATTGGCTCAACCTCACAGGCGTTTTACGTTATCAAACCGCTTCTAAAGGGATGCTAACGGATGGTTCTGGTTTGGTTGATCCTAAGGGTGTTTTAACCAACGCCTATGTCGATGTGGACTATAAGCCAACCTTCAATGTGGATTTATCGACTGCTATCACCACAAAAATCAATGGTCAAAAGTTTATTTTTGGGGTGGATATTTTAAACCTTTTCAACCGTAAAAACGATGCAACCACAGGTTATGGAAGCAGTAGCAGTGTCTCAACGGTGACCTATACGATGGGTCGTCAATTTTACGCCAATGTCAGGTATGAATTTTAAGCATACACCCTTTTACATGTAAAGCTTTTTTCTTTACATGTAAAGGTTTTAAACACCACCACATTTTAAAGGTTTTAACAATGAATATAAAAAAAATAGGTTTAACATGTTTGCTGGCGATGTGCTGTACGCTAAGCGTATCCGCACACGAACTGGTATGGTACGATGGAAAGTGGGCGCACGAGGGAAGTGATTTAACGCCTGATAAAAAAGTAACGTTTGGCACCCTTAAAAATGGGGTACGCTACGCCATTATTCCCAATAAACTGCCCAAAGGAAGGGTATCGCTTTATTTAAACATGCAAGTTGGCTCTTTAATGGAGGAGGAGAGTGAAAAAGGGTTTGCCCATTTTGTGGAACATATGGCATTTAATGGCACGAAACATTTTCCAGCAGGCTCTTTAATTCCCTTTTTTCAAGAAAATGGGATGAGTTTTGGAGGCGACACCAATGCCCACACTTCACTGGCGGAGACGGTTTATAAACTTAACCTTGCCAAAGTCGATGATGCCTCTGTAGAGAAAGCCTTATTCATTTTACGTGATTTTGCCGATGGCATGCTCATGGAAGAACACGAGGTGAAAGATGAAATAGGGGTGATTCTCTCTGAGAAAAAAACACGAGAGAGTGAAGAATCTTTAGCCAAAGATGCCAGACGAACACATCTCTACAAGGGGACAAAATTTGAGGATAATGTCATTGGAACGGAACAAAGTATTCAAAGTGTTACGTCAAGCAACTTAACGCACTTTTACACCACATGGTACCGACCTGAGCGTGCGATGGTTGTGGTGGTTGGTGATATAGAGGTTTCAAAATTAGCCCCTATGGTGGAGAAAACGTTTCATAGTTTTAAAAACGACACACCCCCTCCTGTGGTTCACGATTTTGGTGAAGTTAAGCGACCAGTCTTTGAGCTTTTTGTTCAGCCTCGTGAGATGGACGGGGTTAGTTTTTCACTCTCGATTATCCATCCACGCATCTTCTACAAAGACACCCAAGAGAGACTAAGAGAGTCATTCGTTCAATCCATGGCATCGTATATTTTCAATCAACGCTTACGAGAAATAGGACTCAAACATCCACATCTTTGGGGCAAAGCGCAATTTTATAACAGCTCTAAAAAAGGACTTTTACCCTCAGCTGGGCTTAGCTTCATCAGCAACAGTGAGCATTGGGAAGAGGCGTTAAAGAGCTTGATAAAAGAGAGTAAGAGTGCGCAAGCGTTTGGCTTTAGTGTGGAGGAGCTTAGTCAGGCTAAAACAGTAATAGGTAGAAACCTCGATAAAGCCATCTTAAATGAGGCGAACCAAAAAAGCAGTGACATCGCCAATGGATTTGTCACCATTGCCAACAGCGGTGCGGTGTATACCTCCTCACAAGAGGATAAAAAGCATTATGAACAGTTTTTACCGACCATTACGCTTGCTGAAGTCAATGCGGCGTTTAACGAGGCGTTTGCTCCAGAGAATAGAACGCTGGTTGTGAGTGGTAAGCTCAAAGCGAGCCATGAGCAGATAACGCAAGCATGGAAGAGTGCTCAAAAACAACCGTTTCAGGCGTACGAAGCCAGTGTAAAAAAGGAATTTCCTTACTTAAGTCTCCCAAAGGAGGTTACAAGCCTGCCTAAATTAGAGAAAAAATCATTGGGTAAAGATGCCCCCACACTGTATGTCGCACACTATAACGACACACTGGATATTTACATGATTCCAACCAAATACGAGCACAATCAGGTGATGGCTCGTTTGATTTTTGGAGAAGATAAACCTTTTGGCGAGAGCGTTTTACCTTTACGTAAAATCGCCTCGACAGTGTTATCAGGAAGTGGCATTGGAGCGCTTTCTCCCACAGAGGTTTCCAAACTCTTTGGTGGGTTAGGACTGAGTGTGAGTGAAGGATTTGATGATGCCAACTCGGTGATTAATGGCAGTGCAACAAGCAAAGATTTCTCCCCTCTTATGCAAACGATGTGGACGCAGTATGTAGACCCAACGCCCAAAGAGTCTGCGCTGATTCGCTTTAAACAATCGCTTGAACTGGGTGAACACCAAAAAGAAAAGAGTGTGGAGGGCGTGGATCAAGCGTACAGTGCTTCGTATTTTCATGGGGACTCAAAGCGTTATGCGTCTATGAGCCTTGAGAGCTTAGAGCAGTATCGCTTAGAGGATATTCGTACATTTGTGAAAAATCAAAGGGATTTTAGTCGCAAAGCAACCATGATTATTACCGGAGATTTTGAACCCAAAAGTGTTCTCAAAGAGGTGGTACGCTACTTTGGAGTGCATGAGAAAAAGGCTCATAAAGCTTATGACACACACCTTCAATCCGCCTCATTTCCAAGCCAGAGTTACCATGAGCGCATCGTAGAGGATAAGGTCGATAAAAGTGTGGTGTACCGTGTGTTTGAAAGTCCTGTTGAAAACATAGAAGATAGAAAAAGGATTGCAACCATCAACATTTTATCTGCGGTACTTAAAGACAGGCTTCGCAAAGAACTGCGTGAAAAATCAGGCGTTGCGTATAGTCCCTCCGCTTCGTTTAAACATTCAATCAATCCTGTGGACAAAGGCTTTGGACTGTTAAGCATGAAAGTCACCACACAAACTAAAAACAAGCAAGAAGCGCTGGCGAAGATGGATGAGATAGTGGCAGATTTGCTTTGCAGTGGTGTGAGTGAGGATGAGATAGAGCGCTTAAAAGCTCCAATGCTCACTTCATGGAAGAGCGGCCTGCGTAAAAGTGAGCTTTGGCATAATCTCTTAGATAGAGAACTGCGCCATGAACTCCCTTTTGTGCAATGGCATGAAAATTATCCCAAACTCTTAGAGCAGATTCATGCGAAAGATGTCAATGAAGCCTTAGCGGTCATTTTAAACACGCAAAAGAGCGCTGCGTATGTGATAACCTCAAAGGGAGTAGTCAATGAATGAATTAATTGTGTGTAAAGATTTGCGCTTTGGATACGGTAAAAAAGAGGTCTTGCATGGGCTCAATTTTACGGTTAATGAAGGCGGAATTGTGGGTCTTTTGGGCAGAAACGGTGCGGGGAAGAGTACCACCATTAATATTTTAATGGGCTTTTTAGAGCAAACTTCAGGGGAGTGTTCCATTTTGGGGCATCCAAGTTATTCCATTCCGTCTTATGTGAGGCGGGATATTGGCTTGTTGCATGAGGGGTTTATTCAGTACGATTTTATGAGCATTGAGGGGATTGAGAAGTATTACGCTTCGTTTTATCCGCAGTGGAATAGGGATTTGTATTATGATTTGGTGAGCCGCATTAAAGTGCCGTATTCGAGGAAGATTACCCGTCTCTCATGCGGACAGCGTTCTCAAATTACCTTAGGGCTTATTTTAGCGCAATCACCAAAGCTAATGATTTTGGATGACTTTTCCATGGGGTTAGATGTGGGGTATCGAAGGTTGTTTTTAGAGTTTTTGCGTGATTACGTGGATACGTACAAAACCACGGTCTTACTCACCTCGCATGTCATTCAAGAATTGGACTCGTTTTTGGACAAAATCGTCTTTATTAAAGAGGGGGATATTATCTACGATGGTACGAAAGAGTCGTTTCTCTCCTCGTTTTACGCGTATACCATTCCCATTGAAGAGTCCAAAAAAATTCTTACATGTAAAGCGATAGAAAACATTGAATACGGCAATAAATACGCCCATATCTTTGGCTACAGATCCAAAGAAGCGATGCAAACATGTTTGAGAGAATTTGGTGTGGATGAAGCGGTGGTTAGGGCGTTAGAACCCAATGTACTTCATTTAGAAGATGCCTTTGTTGGGCTTACAGGGAGATATTAGATGCAACAGATAGATACAAAAACAATGTTTAGTGCGGTCTTGCTCAAAGAGTGGATCAAGTTACGCCTTTTGGTATGGGTGCCTTTTTTGGTTTTAATCGCTGTGTTGATAGATGTCTACATGCGCTACAAAGGGGTGGTGGCATCGCATGGGGCGGCGGCATTGTGGCTGGATTTGATTTATAAGCAGAGCATTCATTTTGTGAAGCTCAAGTGGGTCTTCATTGGAGGAGGCATTTGGTTTGCGTGTTTGCAGTTCTTGCCTGAGTGCTCCAATAAACGTCTGCGTTTGCTCTTTCATATTCCAGTGGCGCATCAAATTCCGATGTATGCGATGCTTTTTGTAGGAGTTTCTATCATGGCGTTGTTATTTTTGGGTGCGTATGTGGGACTGTATGGGGTCTTTTCATTTTTCTATTTTCCACAAGAGCTCTCCTCTGTGATGCTTCAAACCACACTTCCGTGGGCATTGGCAGGATTGGTTGCTTACTGTGCGAGTGGCGCAGTCATTGCTCAATCGGGCGTGTATCGTAAATTAGCATTTGTCTTTTTGGGGTATGTCCACGTAGGCATATTAACCCAAACAAATGGCTTTGATGCCTTTAATGACCTAGGGCTTTACGCCCTAAGCACACTGGCGTGGCTTTTTGTCTTTGAAGCTGCGGCATTGGGTGTGAAGGAGGGAAGAGCATGAGAGTGAGTCTGCCTAAATTAGCACTCTTTTTTCTGGTTGTTTTTGTCCTCTCCTCGTTCATTCCTACGGTGTACAACCGTGCGACACGGGTGGATCGTTTTAGTTTGAGTGGCGATTTTAGTCCGCTTTTGAAGTCGTTTATTATTTGGGAAAATAGCCCTGATGAGATGTTCTTTAAAACGCAAAAGGGCGAACTCCTTGAGAAAGCAGAGGCGCATAAAAACATGCCGTTTATCTTCTCTAGCAATGTCAATAAATGGGGCGGTTTTCCTTTACATGTAGACAATCAAACCTTTAGTTACGAAGAGGCAAAACGAAACTCACAACGGATGCAACTCTCCCCTCGTTATGTCTTCTCAAAGCCGATGCCGTTGCAGATTTTATTTGAAAATACCCCTTTTGGAACGCAATTTCCTCTGCCAAAAGATGTGGTCATTTTTAAAGAAAAAGGACTTGAATTTACAACCATGAGTGATGGTGTGGTGGATGCAGCAAAATCGCTAAAATTTACCAAAGCCTTAAGTGATGCGGGACTGACATTTCCCATTGCTTACGTTGCCACCAATCCAACGCCTCTTAAATCCTTTGATGAGGGCATGATGCTCATGGATGCAAAGCACAAGCTTTTCCAACTTAAAATGCTCAACAATGAGCCTTTCGTGCGTGATATGAAGATAAATCTTCCTGAAAAACCACTCTATATGACCTTAGAAGAGAATTCTAGGAAGCTCTATTATGGGTTGATTGCAACCTCTTCAAATGTCTATATCTACACCTATAATCATGAGCTGATTGAGCTGCCTTTGAAAGGGTATGAGCCTAAAAAACACGCTGTGGTGATTCGTATGAGTCCTCTCTATCAGAGTTTGATTCAAACCGATATTAGCGATAAAAATGTTCCTGTGGAGTACATTGCCACTGATACAGCGTTTAAACCCTTCTCGTTTTATCAGCAACGTTTTCCTGAGTCTATTGTGGAGACTTTAGCATTGAACGAAAAAGGACTCTCCTTTTTAACACCCCTGCGTCTTAAACAGTTTTCAAATACCGAGGGTGGCATTGTTTTTGATATGAGTCTGGCAGAAGATAAGCTCTTTATGGGATTAGGTATTCTCTTAGCGCTCTTCATATATGTGGGGTATAGTCGCTTCAAGCACAAAGCCATCAACGCGCTTTCCATGCTCTTGATTGCACTCTTTGGTTTGCCAGCACTCATCGCTATTTTGGTGTTTGGGGATGTGAGTCAATACGCTCGCAAAAGAGAAAACTAAGCGATGATGCTTTTACATGTAAAGTCTTCAGGGCTTTACATGTAATGCTTTACGCTCTAGGTTTATGAATTTTTCGAAGGGTTTTTAAAACACTAATCGCAAGGGCAACGAGGGCTGGTCCTATAATAAATCCCCAAAAGCCAAACGCTCCAAGACCTGCGACAATGGAGAAGAAAATAATAAACTCATTGGTGCGTACTTCGCCTCCATTCATCGAGCGATTGACATAGTTTAACATGAGCAGTTTGACGATGTTATCAATAAAAAATGCCATCATCGCCCATGAATAGAGGGCAATAATGACCGCATTCATCACATCCCCTTGCCAATACTCACTAATCGCTACAGGTATCCACACAAGCGCTGTTCCGACAATGGGAATCACCGAGCTTATACCGGCTAAAAATCCAAGCAAGAGAGCATTATAGCCATCGAAAAAAGCGATAAAAAGCCCAAATGCTAAGCCTTGCGTTACCATAACTCCTAAAAGGGTGTAAAAAACGACGGAAAGCGTAATGCTCATCTCAGAGATAAATTGGCGTTTAATGGTACGAGAGAGAGGAACGATAGGTATTAAGAAGAGAAATAAAGAACGCCCATAGAGGTTAAAAAAGAAGAAAAAGACGATAATCATCACCATTTCACTTAGCATTCCCAAAAAGGTTTTAAGCCCACTGCCTAGCCACTTAGAAAGTAAGGCTATAATCTCATCTTTGTGCATGTTTGAGAGCATAATCAGCGTTTCAAAAGGCTCTTTTGCCCACGAGAGATAAGAAGGCAGTAAAGTGATATCTAAATGAATTTGGCTATCAAACGTCCGAATCGTTTCAATGATGGTTGTTGGGTGTTGAAAGAGTTGGAAGAAAAAAAGACTTAGAGGTAAAAAGATGATAAGGGATAAAAAGAGTGTCATTAACGCCGCACTAAACAGGTTCTTTTTTGCGGTGGAGAGTGAGGTTTTTTGCGTCAATAGTTTTAAAAGAAAACGTTGAAGCGGTGCCATAGTAAGGGCGAGTAAAAGAGCCACGCCTAAGCTTTTAAGAAACGGAGCAAAGAGCCAAATGAGCACACATAATGTAGCAATACTGAGCCAAATGAGAAAGGTGTTATTTTTCATAAATGTTTCGCTTCGTGTTAAGATGGTTTTATTTTAACATACAAAGAAGAAATAAGCTATCATTCGCTTTTAAATGATAATGGAGTCATAAAAATGAAATTAAAGCTATGGATAATAAGTTCGCTAGCACTGCCTTTGCTGCTCTGTGCGGGGGTCGATTTTGAGTGGCGTTACAGCTTAAACAATCGCTACCATGCAGACCCTTATGGGTATCGTTACGCATTGGTGGAGCGTTTTAAGGTGAGAGAATCAGGTGTGGTTTATCTGCTCGATAGTGTGCGTGAACCCTCAGATGCGTATATGATTTTTAGATTAGCCGAACTCTCAGGCAAATCGTATGAGCATATTTTGCGTATTTATCGTCAAAATGCCTCATGGCGTGATATTGCTCTTCTTGCAGGGATAGACCCGCATTCTCACGCCTATGAGGCACTTCGTCATACGCACGATTTACGAGATGATTATCGTAGTGATCGAAGACGCTATGAGCGTTATGAAGATAAGGGCGTGGTGATTAGGCGGGAGGAGATTTACATTCCTCAAACGTACCAAGAACAGCAAAGACGCTACCCTGATCATCGAAAGTACCAAGATGAAGGGTATGATGAAAGGTACAGAGGGCATTAAGCCCTCTTACTCTTTACGCTCTAAAAAGGTCTCTATCTCTTGAATAGCTTTTTTATTGGAGAGGCTAAATTTAATCTCAATACGGCGTGAAGCGTTTTTATCTTCTAGTCCATTTTTAAAGATTCTATCGCTATAAGAGCGTCCAATGGCACTGATGTAGCGTTGCAAAAGGGCATTTTTGCTCTCATCCCATGAGTAGATAAACGCCATGACCGCATAGGCTCTTTTTTGCGATAAATCAAGATTATTCATGTAACTTCCATCCGAATCGGTATGACCTTCAATCATAATATGGTCAATGTTATCCCTGATATCCGCATCGTTTAAAAGCACCTCTAAGTAAGGCTGTAAGGTCTCTTTGAGCTGTTTTTTTGCCTCAGGTTTAAGCTCATACGAGCCTACATCAAACAAAATGCCTGAGGGTAAACGAATCGCACCGCTGTTGGGGTCGATGTTGATTTTTTGCCCTAGCTTTGATTTTAACTCTTGCACCACTTTAATGCGAATGCCTGTCAGGTTTTTAATCCGTACTTTGGTGATATTCAAATCCTCTACCAAACGCTGGTGTGCAGTGCTCGTATCTAAGAGTTTTTGGGAGAGCAGGGCAAGTTCACCTTGTTTGAGCTTAAGGGTATTGCTGGTGTTGCTTAGCTCATTTTGTGTAACCATCAACGCTCCCTTGCTCTCATCTCGCTCGTTTTCAACCTCTAAAAGTAGGCGTTTGAGGCTCTCTATCTCTTTAGCGCTGAGTTCTAACTTTGCATCATTTTCCTCAAGAGCTTTGCCTTTTTCGGCTAAGAGTGCACGTGCGGCAAGTAAGGACTCTTCCGAGAGGATAACATCGCTTTTGAGCTTTGAAAGCTCCTCTTGCAAACGGGCTTGAAGCGTGGTGAGCTCTAAGGTTTTTTGCTCTGAGGCAATCAGTTTATCGCTGATACGTGCGACATCTCGTTTCTTTTGTGCGAGTTCTTCTTCACTCATCACCAAGGCTTTTTTCTGAGCGTCAAGGTCGGTTTTAATGGCACTTAAATCGCTTTGAGCATAGACGTATTTGATAATAATCGCCCCAATGAGTAAAATAAAAACAAACAACAAACCTGCCATTAAGTCCGCATACGAAACCCAAAAGGTCTGGTCACTGCTTTTTGAATGAAGTTGTCTCATGAGCGTAGCGCATCCATTTTATGAATAATCTCCTCCGTCTCCGCATCAATGATTTTTAGACTCTCTTTGAGCGATTCGACTTCAAGATTGGGTTCGGTTTCCACACGGGTGAGTGTACTCTCTTTTAAGGAGCGAAGCAGTTCTTGTTGGGTGGCTAACATCTCTTCGTTTGCCTCTTGCATCTTTACATGTAAAGATGTGGTGTTGGCGTTGAAGGTGTCTAGTTTGCTCAGCATTTCATTGTGAAGTTGTACTAAATTGCGCTGTTTTTCGCTTGAATGTGCCAACATTTCCATGCCCGTCTTAAAATGCTCTGCACTCTTTTTAACCGCTTCGCCTTCAAGTTTGAGCATTTCATCAAACAGGCTAAATTTACCCTCGATGGTGCGACCTAAGCGTTCAAAAAAGTCGCTAGAACTTAGACGTTCAAACATCTTGCCAATGTTCTCAAAGTGTTGTAAATTTTCTTTGAGGTAGGCTTGTTCTATCTCCTCTTTCGTCCAAAAAAGTGAAGCCGAAGCGCTCTTAATGCGCTGAACTTCTCTATCAAAATGACTTAAGCCCCGCTTTTCAAAAAAGAGCCACCACAACGAGAGCAAAATACCGTAAATAGAGACATAAAACGCTGTGCCTACTCCGCTTAAAAGCACGGAAATTTCTTGTTCTAGCGCACTAGAGGTTTGCGAAGAAAAATCGGGCAAAGTAAGAGCAATAGAAATAAACGTTCCTAAAATACCCATTGTTGGGAAAACCCCAGCGGCGATGGAAGCGTAGTTATCGTTGCGGATATTTTTGGCATAATCGTCCATAAAATTATCAAAACTGGCATTGGATTTTTCCATCTCGCCAATACGCATCAGATTTTTATGAATGTAGCTGTTGAGTTCGGTCTGAAAGCTCTGTTTGAGGCGTTTAAATTGGCACATACCAAACTCGCCATTGTGTTTGGCAAAGACCAAAGCCACGATAAAAATAAGTCCAATGAGCACAATACTATGTGTCCCCACAGCAAAGTGAAGAACACCCACATAGCCTAAAAGAAAGTAGAGATAAGCAAGAGTGGGTAGGGCAATGAGTTTGGCGTAAACGAGCGCACAGTTCTCTTCTTTACTCTCCAAAGCGCTTAAATCTTTAAGCATGGTATCCATTTTTTGATGCATGTAAAACCTTTCGAACAATATCTGTTTGCGATTATAACGCACCTTTTTATACAAAGGGTTAATACTAATTTTTACTTAATCCTAAAAGACTACAATATTTGTAGGCATTCATAGAAAAACTTAAAAAAAAGGAGTCGTAGATGGGTGAAGTTTTACAAACCGTTGCAAGCAGAGATATGGTTTTACCAAATGCTTCCAAGCTTGTTGAAACAGCTTTTTTGGGTTATGGTTATGATGTGACAGGGCTTTATTGTCATCCCAATGGTGTACGTGCCAATGTGATTGATATGCCTCGTTTGTTGGAAGAAAAGCCAGAGAGATTTGAGAAAAAAATTGGAACGAGCTCGGATACGAAGGTTGTGGTTGCTGAAAATGCTATGGAGTACTGCTCTAAGCTCACAGCAAAATTAGCAGTAGATGCATCTTATAAAAAAGTCTTTTCAGGCGCATTGTCTTTAAAATTTGATTATGCCAATAGTTGCTCTTCCAAATACTCTTTTGGTAGTTTTTTCCTCATTATGCGTAAAGCAAGTCTCTCTTTGGTTGTTGATGCCAATGATTTAAAGCCCTATGTCAAAGCGCAGTTCTTAGAAGATGTGCAGACAAAATCGTGCGAAACACTGATTCGTCTCTATGGTACACACTTGATGAGTAACATTACCTTAGGGGGACGACTGGAGGTTTTGTGCCGTTCTATTGTAGAAGATGAGCGTAAAGAGTACTCCATTGAAGTGGGTGTGAAAGCATCGGTTAAAAAAATTGTCAATGTCTCCTCGGAGCTGAGTTACGATGAGAGTGTTGTTTCAAAAAATAAAGAATTAACCGTCAATATTGAAACTATTGGAGGTGATCCTTCTAAATGTATGATTGATTCGTTTGATTATACAAAGGCAAGCAGTGAACTTAAGAGTGATTTTTCCGCATGGCAAAATAGTCTCAACGATGAGAACATGACCTTAGTTGATATGGCAAAAGGCTCTTTAATCTCGATTGCAGATCTTATTCCTAATGATGCTGTGTATGCAAGTAAAAAAGAAGCACTCGTTCTTGCTATTGATCGTTATCTTCAAGAGAATCAATTTTCAATGGTGGATGCCCCAAAACCACTCTATCGCTATTTTTCGCCTTACATGGATGACCATTTTTATACGATGAATTGGAATGAACTTAAATTTGGCAATGGCAATTACAGTTTTGAACGCATTGAGTGTTTGATTTATGATTTAAAAGTGCCTCATTCTATTCCACTGTATCGCTATTATAGTGAACAAGAGGGTGATCATCTGTATAGCACGAGATGGAGTGAGCTTAAAAATGGTGATAAAGGGTATGTTTTTGAGGGCATTTGTGGGTATGTTTTTCCTGATGCCAGTAGTGATAAACGACTCGTTCCCCTCCATCGATACGTGCATGTAGGTAAAACACGAGGTAAAGAGATGCGAATGGATCATTTTTACACGCTGAATCCTTCGGATGTAGCAGGTGGAGGATGGATTGATGAGGGAGTTATTGGGTATGTGTTACCGCCGCTAAAAGACTGATGTGTTTACATGTAAAGGTTTCTCATGTCAAAGTATATAAAGATGTTACGAGAGTATAGTGTTCAATCTTTCTTGCAGATTCGATTTGAACAACTTTATGGGAACATACAAACGCAGTTACATACCTTTATGGCAATTGGCGATGAGGAAGCTTTACATCAGTACCGTGTGGCGATTCGCTCCATGCGCTCTTTATGTCAGAGTTTTGAGGCGTTTATTGAAGAAATGCATTTTAAAGCTTTAAACAAGGCGTTAAAAAGCTTACAAAAAGAGAGCAATGCGATGCGTGAGCGTGATGTTTTTTTAGGCTACCTTCAAACATTAGTACCGCTAAAGCATGAAGATTTTCATGCTTTAGTATCTTTAAAAGAGCGTCTTTCTCAAGAAAAAGAAGAGGCGTATACCTCTTTTTGTGGAGACGATATAACAAGACAAAAAAATCTTTTAAGTATTCAGCACTATGTCAAAGATGCTACATTTTACAAGGCATCTTCTACGCAAAGTTTAATCAAGCCACTCTATACGATTATAAAACAATTACTGAAAAAAATCATTAAGAACTCTTCTTCCTTAGATATCTATGACAAGCCTAAAAAATTTCATGCTTTGCGCCTTGGTTACAAAACATTGCGCTATGTTCTTGAGTTCGCTCATGTAAAGCAGAGCGCTAAAAAATCTAAAATGATGCAAAATAAGTTTGGTTTGGTACAAGATACCTATAATTACTGCATCCTCCTAAAACGATATGCTCCATCCAATTCTTCTTTTTTTTATGCTACGCTTAGCTCTTTAGAAAAGGATTTGCAAACCTATAAGCGTTTATGCCTTCAAAAAGAAAATCTTAAAACGCTTCAAAATATGAAACAAAAACTAAAAAAAATCTTTACATGTAAAAAGGGATAGATGCCAAAGTTAACCTATATTGCCCATTATCCAGAACATTTAAAAGCGCAGATTCGTACGTTGATAGAAGAAGAAAAATTGGGAAAATACCTGCTCTTAAAGTATCCAACGACACATTCACTCACCAGCGATAAAGCACTTTATGCTTACGTGATGGAACTTCGCACAGCTTTTTTACGTAAAAGTGAACCCATAACCAAAGTGCTTTATGACGGTAAAATCAGCGACATCAACGATGCTCTAGGTTTGCACCGCATTACCATCAAAAACCACGGAGGCAGGCTTCGTAGTAAAAGCGAGATTCGGGTGGCAAGTGTGTTTAAAACAGCCCCTGAAGCCTTTTTAAAGATGATATGTGTCCATGAACTCTCCCATCTCAAAGAGAGAGAACACAACAAAGCCTTTTACGCTTTGTGTGAAAAAATGGAGCCAAGCTACCATCAATTAGAGTTTGATGTCAGGATTTATCTCACGCATTTGGAGTTATTTGGAAAGCTTTACATGTAAGCTCCAAAATAGGATAAAATAACGCATTTTTTTTGAGGATATGCTCATGAGAGTTTGGATTTGGATGGTACTATGTTGTGGATGGGTTTATGCGCAAACCCCTCAGAAAAATAGTCTCTCCTTTGCGCTTACTCCTGAAATGTACGCATCGTTGATGGCGCAAAGTGTACAAGGCTCTCTTCCTCAAACCTTCAAATATGAAACGATAGAGTTACTCGTGCAAAAAGTGTACAGCAAACAAAACAGAGTGCACTTAGAAGCGACAACCAAACAGTATGACGCTTTATTAAAAGAGCTAAAAAAGCATACGGTTTTACCTGCAAAAGTCAAAAAAGAGTGCAAAGAGTTTTCCTCATTGGTTATGGTGAGTCAGGGTGTTGAGTATATTTTGCATATCAATGCTAAAGAAAAAAAACCTTTAGAAATTCTCTACGACAAAGAGGCGTGTTTGGAACATTTCAATCCGCAAGAAAAACTTTTTATCGGTGGGTATAACAAAAAAGGGGTTTTTCTCAATGCCAATGGCGATAAAAAGCGTTTAGCCACGCATTAACGTATGCAGTTGCGTCCTGCTTTTTTAGCTTCGTAGAGTTTTTGATCGGCTTTCATATAAAGTTCATCAAGGGTTTGTATTGGTGGTTGTAACATCGCAAGTCCAATACTTACGGTAACACTCAAAGTTTTATCCACTCCGTATTCGATGATACATTCACTAATCTCTTGACGCAAACGCTCCATCTTCGCTCTGGCTTGTTCTTCGTTTACATGTAAGAGTAAAAAGGCAAACTCTTCACCTCCAATGCGTGCGACAATATCGCTTTGACGGATACTGTGTTTTAAATGGCGTGCGAGGGTGCTAACCACAATATCCCCCACAGGATGCCCTAGCGTGTCATTGATGCGCTTAAAAAAGTCAATATCCAAAACAGCAAAACAGAGAGAATGTTCATAACGCAGAGCTTTGATGATCTCTTGTTGCGCTAAAGTTAAAAAATGCCTGCGGTTAAACAAAGAAGTGAGGATGTCGGTTTGGGCGAGGTGCTGGAGTTCTTCTTCAAGCACAATACGCCTTTGAATCTCTTTTTTGAGCAGTGCTTGTTCTTTTAAAAGCGCTTCTTGAGTTTGAAAAGATTCTTGTTCATAACGTGAACGATGATACTCAATCCAACTAGCAATAAAAGAGATCGTTAAATAAATAATAGAAAAACGCATTTGAAAAGAGAAAGAATAAAGCGTATGAATATGTTCAACGAAGATAAATAAGCTAAGAATAATGCCTAAAAACAGCGTACTAAACATAAAACCTGTACGACTTCCCAGTAAAAAAATGATGCCTAAAGGATAGGTAAAAAGCCATAAAATAAGAGAGCGGTCTTGATATGAATGGTAAAGCAAATACAAAAATAAAATAGTGAAAAAGAGAATGACAGAGTAGTAAATCTGATAGACTTTGTGGGTGGAGGGAATAATAAACAGTGAACCAATCAGATAAACACAAAAAATAATCAAATAAGAAGATAAAAAAAGATGTTCCAAGTAGATATTAAAAAGAGCCGCTCCAAGCGATAAAGGCACCATCAAAAATGTAATCCACACATAATGGTTTAATCGTGCCAAATCCTCTTTGTTAGTGACAGGAGAATGAGAAACAATACGGTCAACAAGGTGTTGCATTTTGACAAAAAGCGTGACCATCAGTTTCTCCCTTCTTTAAAAATCAAAGACAAAACGTAATTGTGAGGTTTATGTGTAAAAACAAAAAGGCGACGCATTATATCGCCTTTTTATAAAAATTACTTACTTTCGTTAGCTTCTTTAAGGGCTGCTTCTACATACATTTCACGCAGTTTTTTTGCCATAGGACCTGGTTTTCCATTGCCAATAGGCTTGCCATCAATCTCAATAATCGGTAAAACAAACGTCGTCGCACTTGCCATAAACGCTTCATCCGCATTAAGTGCTTCTTCAATGCTAAAGAGACGCTCTTCCACTTTGATGCCATGCTCTTTAGTGTGTTCGAGTAAAAGTTTTCTTCGAATACTCGGCAAAATAGCATTAGAAAGCGGGCGGGTGATAATCACGCCATCTTTCACGATAAACGCCGCAGAAGAAGTTCCCTCAGTCACCATGCCATCTTCAACCATCCACCCTTCATAGACGCCTTTTTGGTGGACTTCTTCTTTGGCTAAGACTTGACCTAAAAGGGAAGTAGACTTGATGTCACGGCGTTTCCATCTAATATCTGTCACACTAGCGACTTTTACACCAGTGGTTGCTAGAGGGTTGTTGATAATGTTCTTTTTAAAGGTAAACGCCATAAATGTAGGAGGTGTGTTTTCAGGAAAGAAAAATTCACGAGGAGCAACACCACGTGTTACTTGCATATAAATGCCACCTTCAACAATTTCATTTTTAGCGATGAGAACATCTAAAATGGCATCAAGTTCTGCTCTGCAAAAAGGCGATGCAAGGCTAATTTTCTTCAAACTCGCTTCAAAACGCTCATAAAAAGGAGCTTTGTCTATCACTTTACCGTTAATAACAGGTACCACTTCATAAATACCATCACCAAAAATAAATCCTCTATCAAAAATAGAAATCTTGGCATCTTCTGCCTTACAAAAATCACCGTTTAGAAATACAATATTCTCCATTGCTAACTCCATAAAAAAATATCCGCCATTTTACTCCATAATAGCTTAGGGGAGTGCGTAATAAGTAAGCAATGACAATTTTTTAGGTAAGACTATTTTTTCGCCCTAAGGTAATAATCACAGCCTCTCGTGACCAAAACAAAAGAAATCGCTTACTTTCAATAATTTGAAAAACCACTTGCCATCCATGCACCACTTCGTTATTGAGTGTTTCTTCCATTTTTTTAACAGGAATACCAGACGCTCCTAGAAAAATGGTTCCAAACCCTCCCTCAACAATGGTGACTACTTTGTATTCACTAAATTCCATATCGACTCCTGAGTGTTTTTTGGCATTGTAACATCTTCATAACGGCTTTTACATGAGGCAATGGGGTTAATGAAATTAAGCAATAAAATCTTTACATGTAAAGTGAAAAATTTTAAAAGTAGCCTCGTCCCCATTGACACATTTACATTTGTGTTAATGTCCCCTTTCATCCAAAAAGAATTTTAGGGGAGGGCTAAACTTTTAACTTTTCATCAATTTATTAGACTAAAGGTCTTGGAAATAAAGACGAAAACAGGCTTAGGGTTTATTTCATTTTTTCCAAGTCTAGCTTCATCTGTTTAAGCACCATCAACAAATCACCAATCTTATTTTTGCAGATACCAAATATCACTTCTGCATCCAAATCAAAATAGTGATGCGATATAAAATCTCGAATTCCTTTTATCTTTTTCCATTCAATAAGAGAGTAAGATGCTAAAAGCTTATTATCAGTAATTTTATCGATATTTTTTAAACTCTCTCCGATAGCAATGAGCTTCATGCAGATACTGTCTAGCTTTTCTTGTCCTTCTTTGGTGTCCATAAAATCATTTTGGCAGATTGCAAATGTGCATCGCTCTTGTACGATGACTATTGCTTCGATAATCTGTTCTAAAATATCCAGTACAAGCTCTTTATCATACATAGATGCCATCCTTTAAAATTCTCTTTTTTAAAGAAGGGTTCATCTTGTCTCTGAGTCTTACAATATCCACTTTGGTATCAAATGCTTTTTCGAGGCTCTCTTTTAAATCATAAAGTAAAAAATAGTCACTTAGTTTTGTATCGATAGCAATATCAATATCGCTGTCATAACGATTTTCATTGCGTGCAAATGAACCAAAGAGTGCTATGTTTGATATGTGATATTTTTGTGCAAACTCATCTTTGTGCTTTGTTAGGTAGACCAAGATTGCATCTTTGTTCATAGATTGCCTCCTTTGTTCAAATTTTCATAAAGTTAAGTATATCAAAAATACAATACCTTCTCTTTTCCTCTCTTTACATGTAAAAAAATTTCTGTCCATTTTTTCTACGGAATAGGGCAATGTGGAGGCTACTTTAATGAAATTAAGCAATCAAATCTTTACATGTAAAGTGAAAAATTTTAAAAGTAGCTTCGTCCCCGTTTATCTGAATGGCACATGGCTCAAACGCTTTTTTTCAACAAAACTGATGGATTACGTGGCACGAAAATCAAGTGATTAAAGCCCTAAAATAGGGCTTTAACTTATGTTCTAAATTGATTGAGAATGGTGTTGAGTTTTTCGGTAAGGGTATTGAGGTGCTCACTTGCCCCTGCGATTTCTTCCACACTTCTGGTATTTTGCGTTGCTAACGTATTGATCTCTTCGATTTTGGAAACGATGGTATCGATTTTTTCACCTGTTTGGATGTAGTCGTTAACCGTTTTTTCATTGAGTTTGGTTGCAACATTCATCATAGAAACAGTGTTATCCAGTTTGCTTTCCACATCCCCCGCGAGCGCATTTAATTCTTGGATTTGTGCTGAATTAACATTCATTCTCTCTGAGCTGTCCGTGATAGCTTGAACAATGACATTAATGGTTGCGTTGATTTCAACCAAACTTTTTTGGGTGCGCTCTGCTAAGGTGCGTACTTCATCGGCAACGACTGCAAAGCCTCTTCCATGCTCTCCTGCACGTGCAGCTTCGATGGCAGCATTGAGTGCTAGAAGGTTTGTTTGATCAGCAATATCGCCGATGACGGTAAGAACATTTTTAACTTGGTCGGCATCAGAGTTAAGTTGTTGGATTTTTTGTGCAAGTTCTTGCTCTGTTTGCGCACTCTCTTGAACACGCTGTCCTAGTTTTTGAAGGAACGTACGAGCACTTTGGAGTTCATTATTTGCCTTAACAATCTCTTCTTTTGAAGCTTTTGCTTCATTGACGGAAGAGACAATTTCTTGTTTGGTTTCGCTTGACATGTGTGTGGCTTGAGCAATGATAATTGAAGAGTCTTCCACACGTTTGCCCACTTGCAGGGTTGTCGCTGAGAGCTCATGCGCAATCGATGCATTTTCAGAACTGGTCTCTTTTGCTAATTTGATGGTTGAGTGAACTTTATCGATAAATTGGTTAATCTCATGGGAAGCATCACCAATTTCATCTTGATTTTTAATAGCTAATTTTTTGGTTAAATCACCATCACCCGTTGCCAAATCATGGGCAGTTTCTTTAAGGCTTAAAAGAGGTTTGGCAATCATACTGGTGGTAAGAAAATAGATTGCAATAATAGCCAGTAAAGCAACGATAAAACCAGCGACAACTTGCAATGAAGCATTGCTGTAAAGTCGATCGCTCATATTTTTATCCAGCACCAACGCTTTCGCCAATATAATGTCTCGTGGTACTTGAATCAAAACCGCCCAGGGTTTACCCGTCTGCCCCAGCTGGATGGGAGCAACCGTTTCTATCATGCCACTCTCATTGTTGATACGAACCAATGCCTTACCTGCTTGAATGGCTTCGTATATTTTTTCCCAATCTTTAGGCATTACTTGTTTAAAATGACCTCCGATCATGGAAGGATTCTCGCTTTGGGCTACTAACAGACCATTGTCAGCAATGATGGACACCTGTCCATGCGCTTCAAACAATCCTGAATCAACTTTTTTGGCAATTTGCTGAACAAAATCTAAGTTATAATCCGCACCCGCAACTCCATAAAATTTTCCATTTACAGTAATGGGCACAGACATCGTTGCTAGGAATACTTGCTTGCCTTGTACGATATAAGGTAAAGGTCCAAGCACACTCTCTTTATTTTGCTCACGTGGGGTAATATACCAGCCACCTTTTAGAACACCGTTAGGATGCTTGTCGTAGGTGTCGTACTCGACTAAAGGTTGAACGGCAATGTTGCCTTTATCATCACGCGTCCAATAAGGGGTAAAACGCCCGGTAGTAGGATTGTTACCGTCTTTGTCTACATGGAAGTTGGTATCCAAGCCATCGATTGCATTTGGCTCCCAACAGGAGTAGGTACCATTAAAGCCCTTGTTACGTTTCAATACATTAAGAAGCACAGCGTTGAGCTGATCACGACCAATATTCAGAGCTCCATTAGCATCTTTAGGTTTGAGTTTACTCACTTCAAAGGTATTAGCCATCGTACGCGCAGCATTCAACGCCAACTCCAATTCAGACTGAATGGTACCGCTTTGCTCGCCGGCTAAATTTTGCAGTCTCTCCATGTTGAGTTCCGTCAATAAAGAAGAAACCTCCGAGGATACGACATCTTGTGTGCTTTTAGATGAATACAACCCATACCCCACCAATAAAATCACTGCTGAAATCAGACAAAGACCAGCTATTAAAACAATCTTCGTTTGAATTGATTTAAATATCATCGCACACCCCCTTTTTTATTATTGTTTGTATATAAACTATACCATTCACTAACGTTGCTATTCAGTGTTTACTCCTTGAGATGAAACTTATTAATTGAATGTGTGTTACACGGTAACAAATATTAGAATTATGAGAAATATAATCAAATTTCTTCATGCCATAATTTAAATGTTCAAGATTTACTTAAAAAATAATCGTCATATCATCAATGAATGATGAACAATAATAGGGATTTGAGCTAAACTTTTAACTTTTATTTCGTCATTTTAAGTTACTCATGCAATTTTTTGAGATGAAAAACCAAACATGAGCTTTCATATTTTTAAAGTCTAAGTTCGCCCGTTTGAGTCTCATCTAATCATAGGGAACTACTAAAAACAATTAACATCTTGCTTTCTATTTTTATTTTTTTCTAAAGTATTTTTCTACGGAACACTCTATGCAATTCTCTGTTGTGAAATAAACTCACACAAGGAGAAGAGAATGTCAGAACTTAGACAAATTGCTTTTTATGGCAAAGGCGGAATTGTGGTAAGTCTACCACTCACAAAATACACTCGCTGGTATAACAGATTATTTCTTCAACTGCGTAAGATAAGAGGAGAGCTTTCGCTCCTCTCTTTACATGTAAAGAGTTGTTTTTAACTTTTTATTGCAACAATTTAGAATGCTTTCCAACTTCCACCAAAACCAATTCCACTTCATCGTTATTGATTTTGTATTTTTCACTATTTTTGTCACGTTCTAAGCGATTGTATAGCAAAATGAGACTATAAAGTGAGGATGAAATTACAAGGGGTTGTATGCAAAACACTCACGCACCAAGCGACATAAACGTCTCTTTATGGACGGACAAATATTTTTCCAATACCAAAACCATCATCGAGCACTTTGGCGATATCGAGGTGACGTATGCCTTCTTTTTGCGTCGTCCCGTGCTCTGCGCAACACGTTTAGCCACCGAGTGGATTCAAGCACAAGCGTTGCATCGAGGCATAGAGGTCAGTATTGACGTGACGCATGAGGAGGGCGAATGGGTAGGAGCGGGTGAGCCTCTGTTTTATCTGAGCGGTTCTTTTTTTCATTTGGCGGAGCTTGAAACGCTCATCTTGCAAAAGTTGGGCTCAGCGTGTGTGGCGGCGTACAATGCGTATGAGATGTGCGAGAGCCTTCCTTATGTTGCTTTTTTGGCGATGGATGCACGCCATTGTGCAGGAGTGGATATGGCTGAGATGATGGCGTATGGGGCATCGGTTGGCTCAAAGGCCGCACAGTGTAGACTAAAAGCCGTAGGCTTTATCGGCAATGCAACCGATGCAACGGCGCATTTTTTTGGTCGTGAAAAAGGGCTAGGTACGGTTCCTCATGCGCTTATCGGTTATGCGGGCTCAACGATTAAAGCGGCACAGATGTTCCACGAATGTTTTCCGAAAGAATCTATTCCTATTTTGGCGGATTATTTTGGTCGTGAAATCACCGATACCCTAGAGGTGTGTAACGCTTTTGCTGATTTAGCGCACGAGGGAAAGATCGCCGTACGCCTTGATACGCATGGCGGTCGCTTTTTAGAAGGGCTGGATACGCAAGAGAGCTATGCTGTTTTAGGACGCCATGCGCCTGATGCCATGCGGGATTATCGTACCGAAGCGGAGTTGCATGATCTTATTGGCACGGGTGTTTCAGCAGCGGCATTGTGGCGTATGCGTGAAGTGCTTGATGATGCAGGATTTCCAAAGGTTGGCATCATCGCTTCTTCAGGCTTTACCCCACAAAAATGCAAAAGTATGGCATGTGCCAAAGCACCCATTGACATTATTGGCACAGGCTCGTTTCTTCCTGAACGCTGGAGTGAGAGCAATGCCACAGCTGACATCGTTGCATACGGTGGAAAACCAATGGTCAAAGTGGGACGGGAGTTTTTGCTCTTAAAGTAGTTTTCTAAACGGCATCAATGCATAAGAGCGTTTAAAACGCTCTCATGCCTTTTTACATGTAAAGCCTAAAAATTAGAGGGCTAAACTTTTCTATGATAAAAACAAAGCCTTTTCAGAGTTTATTTTTGACTAGGGACGCTCTTTTTTTTAGACTTTAAATTCGTTGAGTTTCTCCTCCAGTGCAACGCCCCAGTGATCTAAGATGGTTGAAATCTCCATAATCTCTCCACCTTTTTCATGGTTGGCATGGAAGATGGATTCCATGGTGAGAGAAGAGGTTTTGATGTGCTCTGTTGTTTGTTTCACATCCAATGATTTTGTAGCGATGGCATTGGAGAGTGTAATGTTCTTTTGCGCTACCAGTACGAGTTCATTGAGGAGATGATTGGTTGTTTCTGAGACACTTTGGAGCATGTTGATTTCGGTGGCATTCTCTTTCATCTGTCCACTAATCGAGGTGATAGCATTGACGATGCTTGAAATCGTGATGTTGATTTCCTCAAGGCTTTTTTGAGTCTTTTCTGCCAAATTTCGCACTTCATCCGCAACCACGGCAAAGCCACGACCATGCTCTCCCGCACGTGCGGCTTCTATGGCGGCATTGAGGGCTAAAAGATTGGTTTGATCGGCAATATCATCAATGACACTGAGAACATTTTGCGTTGTTTTTGCCTCTTGGCTTAACGCCATTAATTGATTGACTAAGAGGTTTTCTTTATGCACACTTTGGGTAATTTTTTGATTTAACGCAAGGATGTTTTGTTGGGTGTTGTTGAGATGATCTCCCATATTTTGCATCTGCGTTTTACTCTCATGGGCATTGTCATTAATTTCATCAAAAACGCTCTGCATTGCAGTAACATGGCTAATACTCTGGTCAATAATCACCTTCTCTTTTTGCGTTTGGGTCTGGAAAAATGAGGCAATCTGCTTGAGTTGCGAAGCAATTTGGGCATGTTTACTCGCATGGGTTTGAAATCCTGTGATGGCATGTCTCATTTTCTCTTTGAAAAAAAGAACAGAATCTAGCATTTTGGCTGACTCTTCGTTAAAACGGGTGTTAATGTGAAAGGTTTTGGTCAAATCCATAGACGCTAAGGCTTGGTTGATTTGACGACTCAAATCCACACCCCATTTTTTCTCATCAATATCGTGAAAGACTAAAATGAGGGCAAGAAGGTATTGAATGATAGCGCCTATGGTGCTTGTTGTAAAAAAATAAGCGTTAAAAGGAAGTATCAAAAAAGCGGCAATATGGATAATTCTCATTCGTAAAAAAAGAGATTTCATTTTTGGGTCTCCTGTATGAATTAAAAGTGGCATTGTACTTCATACAGAAAAATAAAGGATTGATGTGTGTCAAAAAAGAAGATAAATTTACTCCTTTTTAGAGACAAAACTCTTTACACCTTAAAAAAATCCCTCAAATGCCCAATACTACTGTATCCCATATTTAAAATACTCTCTTTTGAATTGCCGCCTAAATGTGGTGTGCAGATGAGATTTGGCAGGCAGATAAGCTCTGTGTCTTCCACAGGTTCTTTCTCAAAGGCTTCGAGTGCCGCCCCTGCGATTTGTCCCGTTTTGAGTGCAACTTTAAGGGCGTATTCATCAATAATTCCACCCCGTGCGGTGTTAATAATAAACGCATCACGTTTCATACGTTCAAACTCTTTGCTTGAAAACATGCCGTGTGATTCAGCTGTGAGGGGAAGGTGAATGGAAATGATGTCGGCTTTTTCAAGTATCTCCTCTTTGCTGGCAAAGGTAATGCCATAGCGTTTGGCTTCTGCTTCGTTGTGGGTGCGATTGTAGACTAAAATCGTGCAAGAAAAGGGAGCTAAAAGCTCAATGACACGTTTGCTAATATGCCCAAACCCAAAGAGTCCAATGGTTTTACCGCTAAGCTCTCTTCCCCCATTGACTTTCCAAATGCCCTCTTTTAAAAGGGTGGTGGAGATATGCAGGTTGCGAATGAGCGAGAGCATAAAACTAAGCGTTATCTCCGCAACAGAGTTGGCGTTGGTTCCACCACTCCAGCCAAGCGTAATGCCTCGTTTTTTCATCGTTTCGACATCAAGATTATCGAGCCCTACACCATAGCGAGAGATGATTTTTAACGAGGGAGTCTGCGCTAAAATCGCCTCATCCATAATCTCTCGCCCCACAATCGCTCCATCCACACCCTCTAAAAACGAAACGATGTCTTGAGGTGTTTTAAGGCGGTTTTCTACGTTAAGACGCACATCGCTAAAGTGTGTTTTAAGCTCTGCAACCAACGCTGATGAGCGTGAAAATAAAGGGGAAAGTACCGCTATTTTCATTCTATCTCCTTGTTACATGTAAAGTAAATTTTTTTTGGCAACGCCTAGTTTTTGAGCAATGCCAAGGGCAGCGGTTCTTCCATCAAGCGCAGCATTGACGACTAAGTTTGCGCCTCGAACCATGTCGCCTCCTGCAAAAATAAACGGGTGGCTTGTCTCTTTGTTTTCATTCACCACCAAAGTGTGAGCACGTCCATAATCCAGATGAAGCGCATCAAAAAAGTCATATTTTTGCGCATCAAACCCTAAAGCTAAAATGATGCTATCGGCTTTAATGCAGGTGTGTTCCTCTTCGTTGTAGCAGAGTTTTCCCGCTTTATTCATGTAGGTTTTAACGATATCAACGCCTACAACGTGGTGGTTGTCATTGAGAATGGCACGTTTGGGTGCATGGCTAAATAAAAACTCTACCCCTTCTTCTTTAGCGTAGGCAATCTCTAAGGCACTGCTAGGCATGTGTGCCTCATCTCTGCGGTAAACACAGGTTACCCGTTTGGCACGATGGCGAATGGCGGTACGAAGTGCATCCATGGCAGAGTTTCCTCCTCCAATGACCACGACGTGTTTGTTTTCAAAAATCGCCTCATGAAAGTTGTGATTGAAAAGATTTTTTTGAGTGAGCATGAGGAGTTCCATCACATGATGCACCCCTTTGGCATGCTCATTTTCCATGCCCGATTGACGACCAAGTGGAGTACCCATGCCTAGAAAAATGGCATCAAACTCCTCTTTGAGGCTTTGCAGACTCACATCTTTGCCCACTTCGGTGCGGTAATGCACTGTAAGTCCCGCCTCTTTCATCCACTCCACACGCCGTAAAATAGTGTGTTTAGGCAGTTTAAAGTTAGGAATACCATACGTTAAAAGCCCACCGACTTTATCCTCTTTCTCAAAAATTTCGACGCTAATGCCCATACGCATGAGAAACGTCGCACAGCTAAGTCCAGCAGGGCCACCACCGACAACAGCCACTTTGTAAGGTGTGGGATTGGGGTGTGAGTAGGAAGGAACGGCATGGTTTTCAAAGGCCGTTTCATTGAGATAGACTTCAATGTTTCCAATGCTCACGGCATGATGAGGCGTTTTCTCTAAAGTACACGAACTCTCGCATAAGCCCTGTTTTGGACAGACCCGTCCTAGAATTTCAGGAAAGGGCGAGCGAGCATTGGAGAGTTCAAATGCCCCTAAAATATCCCCATCGTATGTTTTTTTTAACCATTTTGGAATCTCATTATTTAAAGGACATCCTGTACGGCAAAAGTGAAATTTACTCTGAAGCCCTCGCATAATATCCACAGGACACTGAATACACCGACTCGCTTGCTCCATGGCTTCTTGCGCATCAAAATCGTGATAAATAGGGTGAAAATCAAAAATGCGCTTTTGTGCGTCACGTCTTTTGGGATATGCTTTGGTTAAATGATATTTTCTCATATTTACGCCTCTTTAATAACAATACTGTTTACATGTAACTCTTGCCCACCCACCATGCGTACCGATTCGCTCTGGCATTTGGGGCAGATAAAATGGTTCTTTTTGAGCACACTTCGCTCATGGCACACCTCGCACTCTAAGATGACATCGCACAGCTCGATGACTAAGGTAGCACCTTCACAAAGCGTCTCCTCTTTAAAGGTGTCAAAAGAGCTTTGCAGTAAATGAGGCTCAACCCCGCTTAAACGCCCCAATGCGATTTCAATGCGCTCAATGGCTTTGGCGTGGTGTTTTTTTGCCTCTTTTTCGCACACATCAATTAACGATGCAACGATGGAATACTCATGCATGAAAGCCCTCAACGTGGGCGTAATCCATCAGCGAGAGTGCATGCGTTGGGCAATGCTCCACACAGGCTGGATTGTTGTCTCGCTCAAAACAGAGGTTGCATTTAAGCGCATAGACTCTCTCATCTTCTTTGACCATTGAAATAGCACCATACGGACACGCTAAAGCACAGCATCCACACCCCACACAGGCTGTTTCATCCAGTTTGATAAATCCTTCTTCCAATGAAATGACGCCATGCGGACAAATCGCCAAACACGAAGGCGTTTCACAGTGCATACACTGAAGCGGTGCCATTTTGCCGTAGCTTTGAATGACACGGTTACGTGAAAGGAGTGGTAGTGACGTGGTGTACGCCTCTTCAAAAGAGATGTTCGCATGTGCCGCCGCACAGGCTAATTCGCAACTTAAACACCCAATACAAGCATCGGTTTGTGTGATAATAAATTGATGGCGCATACTCAACGCTCACTGCACGAAATACAAGGGTCAATGCTATTAAAAATGAGTGCGACATCTTCGATGGCATTGTCTTTGAGCATCACTTTTAGTGCTTCCCAGTTCATATAACTGGGCACTCGCCACTTCATGCGCTCAGGCTTTTGAGATCCATTGCTTTTGAGATAATACATCAGCTCTCCTCTGGGTGCTTCACTGCGAGAAGTGGCTTCGCCTTTTTGCACCACACTCTTTACATGTAAAGCAATTTCTCCCTCAGGTAAGGCGTCAAAGGCTTGTTCTAAAAGGCTCATGGATTCGAAAATTTCATAAAGCCTGACCATTGCCCTTGCGTAAACATCGCCTTCACTTCGGGTGATGACCTTAAAGCTAAGCGCATCATAAACAGCGTAAGGAGCGCAAAAGCGTACATCGTTATTGACCCCGCTGGCTCGTGCGACAGGGCCTACGACACCCAGACTCAGTGCCTTTTCGTGTGGTAAAACGCCCACACCTTGAATGCGCTTTTTAAGGCTCTCATCGGTTTCAAAGATGTGAACAATCGCTTCAAGCGCTGTGCGTGTTAACACCATTTTTTCTTTCATAAACGCAATTTTTTCAGAATTTAAGTCGTATTTGACACCACCAATGACATTGGCGCTCAAATCCATACGATTGCCCCAAATCTGCTCTTTAATATCTTGAAAATGCTCCCTTGCTTCTAACAAAGAACCCATTAAAGTGTGGCGTTTGAGAAGGTGCGCAAGCATGGCGACATTGAAAAGATGGCTTGCTACCCGTTTGGTTTCATCGGCAATCACCCGTAAATAGGCTGCACGTTTAGGAATGGTGATGTGCGAGAGTTTTTCCACTGCCATGCAGTAGGTAAAAGGGTGATTATTGGAGCAAAGCCCACACACCTTTTCCGTGATAATCAGGTTTTGTAAAAAGTTTTTTCGAAGAACAATCGACTCCATGCCACGGTGCACAAAGCCATTGATCATCTCAACACTTTGAATGGTTTTTCCATCCGCATTGGGGGTGATGTTAAAATAGACAGGCTCTTCAAGGGCGACATCAAACGGTCCTAAAATGCATTTCACATCAGCCATTGTTTTCTCCTTGTGCCATTTTTACCTTTTCCCATAAGTGGCGAGAAACCTCACCATTCATCGCTGAAGAAAGAGGAACATACGCCTCATAAATAGCCTCTTTAATGCTCTCATCAATGAAGAGTTTAGCAGGATTAGGATGATTTTCTAACGTAATGCCATAAAGCTCACTGAGTTCTCTTTCCGCCCAATTCGCACTCTCAAATAACGGCGTAATGGAGGGAAGCAGGGGCGTTTTGAGGTGCAATTTTAAATTAAAAAGTACCCCTTTGATATCAAAATGATAGAGAATGTCATGCCCCTCATCCACGCGAGCACAGGTTATCATGCACACCCTTGCGTGCATAGTTTGTAAGCCTTTGGCAAACTCCTCTAAAGCGTTGGTATCTTCTATAGAAGCCCACAACGCATCGTTGGAAATTTCAAAGGAGGTTGGAATGTCAAGGGTGTTGGCAAGGTGGGTGAGGTTAGATTGTAGGTGTTTCATGGGTTTAAGACTCGTTGTGAAAAGGTATGGGTGCGTCTGCACGTTGGGCAGAGGCGAAAGTGTTCTTCTAAGGAAGTAGACGTGTGACCAAAGGCTTTGTGTAAAAACGAATCGCTCAGGGCTACCATCTCTTTTCCACACGAAGAACAGGTTGTAAGAGAAACGTTTGCATGGATGGCGTGGGTGTATTTGTGTTCTTGAAGTGAGATGGCAGTGGTTTCATCGCTCATACGAAGCGCACCTGAGGGACAGTAATAAATACAGTTACCACACAGCGTACAGCTATTGTGCCAAAGGGTAAAGTCATACATAGACTCTGTTTGCGCTGTTTTTTCAATGCAAATGGCATTAGCTGGGCAAACAAAAAGACAGGTATTGCACAGAACACACAGGGTGTTTTCAAATTTAATGGGCATGGTATCGCTCCCTCCAGAGTTCACACGCTTGCGCAAGTCCTTGGGCTATCTCTTTGGGAGAAGGCGGACAGCCTGAGATATTGACGTCCACATCGACAAAGGTATCCAAAGGACCTGTAATAGCGTAACTATCACGAAATACGCCTCCACTAATCGGACAAATGCCTAAGGCTACGACAATTTTTTTTGAGGGTAGTTGTTTCAGCGCTGCTTGTAAATAGGGAGTAGAACGTGCGGTAATCGCTCCAGTAACCAGAAGAATATTAGCAAGGGTAGGGTCATTTGTATAGACACATCCTAGGGCGTCAAAACCAAACTTAGGTAAAAGCACACTGGCCAAAATCTCAACATCGCATCCATTACACGAACCCGTGTTGATGCGGTAAACATAAAGTGTATCATTCATAGCATCTCTTTAGGGGTAAAAAAGATTAAAGAGGGCATTGTAACAAAAAAGTGTGAGATTATGAGGACTTACATGTAAAATAATCACACAGCATATTTATTAAGCATTAATTCTATAAAGTTCTTCACGAAATAGGAGTTAGGAGGCGTATGAATGCAATGGAAGCATAACTTAAAATTAAGTCTATCCATGATAGCTCTGTTGTGGCTGGTTGTGGGATGTGCAACCACAGCACAGATGCTCCCACAATACGAAGCAAAGTTTAGAGCAGGGGATTTTAAAGGGGCAAAAGAGGTCTCAAAAGGAGTTTCCAATGACATTTTATGGTCACTGCAAGAAGCCACCGCACTTAGGATGCAAAAAGAGTATAAAGCGTCCATTCAAGTCTTTGATAGTGTCGATAGTGCCTTTAAAAAGTATGATGAACAACTTTTACTAGGCAGTGCGACTCAAAATGTGGGTGCGGTGCTCATTAACGATACGATTATGGATTATGAGGGGATGACGTATGATAAGGTGATGACCAATACGTATAAGGCGATGAACTTTATGCTTTTAGGCGACCACGCTAATGCGAGAGTAGAGTTTAATCGAGCTTTAGAGCGCCAACGAATGGCACAAGAGTATTTTGGAAAAGAGATTGCTATTGAAGAAGCGAAGTTAGCCAAAGAGAGAGCGCAAAATCAGCAAAAAAACATTACCGTAGGGCAGAGTAAAGAGGCAGATTCGATTATTGCGCAAAACTACAAGTTTTTAGATGCGTATGAGAAATATCCTAACTTTAATAACCCCTTTGTCAATTACATGGCGGGGCTTTATTTTTTAAAAATGAAGGATTATCAAAAGGCGGTTGATTTGCTCAAAGAAGCCTATGGTATGACAAAAAACCCACTGATTGAGCATGATTTAGCGGTGTGTCTGAGTGCGCTTTCTGGTAAGGTCGATAGCAAAGCTTATGCGCATATTATTTATGAGAGCGGGTACGCAAGCAAGAAGAGAGATTGGAAGATAGCCCTTCCTATTCCCATTCGTCATAACAACCATTGGCAAGTCTATATGCCAAGTTTAGCGCTTCCTACCCTAGAGCCTGTGCTAGATGAAATGCCTTATATTAGTGTTGTCAATGGGGATTTTAAAAGTAATACCTTTAAAATCGCTTCGATGGATGGCGTGATTGCCAGTGAGTTTGAAAAGCGTTTTCCTGCTATTTTAACCAGAGCCATTATGCGTACGACCACCGATTTGGTGTTGCAAAAAATCGCAGCCGATCAGGGAAATATTTTAGCGCAAGTGGGTGTAGGCTTAGTTGGGGTACTTAAAAACAATGCGGATGTGCGAAGTTGGCAGAGTTTGCCTAAAAATTTTAGTGCCCTTAAAGTCCCCCTTAGCAATGGTGTGTTAGAAATATACGATGCACACGGCAGATTGTTGTTACGCGATAGTGTGGATGTGAGTAAAAATTATATTTATGTGGTAAGAACCTACAATACACAAGGAGGCGTTTATTATGACAAAGTTGCTTTCTAAAGCCCTAAGCGTTGCGTTTGTCGCAGCTCTTTTAAGTGGTTGCGCACCCAAAATGTGCGTATTACCTGAAAATATTTCTATCGCTCAAAACTTTTGCGACACCTTTGAGATTACCAAAAACGAGCGTTGGCTGAATGAAAACAAAGAGGTGCAATTTAGCGTACGCAATCTCTCCTCTTTCCCACAAACTTTCCTGTATAAAGTGGAGTGGAAAGATGCGCAAGGCTTTGTCATTGATTCTCGTTTAAATCGTTGGCAAAAAGCAGAACTCAAAGAAGGGCGCACACACGTCATTGATGCGGTAGCTCCTATTGCTGAGGTGAGCAGTTATATGCTTTTCATTGAAAAAGAGGAGTCAGCGACGACTGATTCAACAACATCCAATTCTCATTAAAAGGATAAAAAATGTTAGTTAAAAAGAGTTTTACAGCAGTGCTATTAGGAACACTGCTTTTAAGTGGATGTGCAAGACAAGCCACTTATGTTAAACCCACCGATGTACAAAGCAATGAGGCGGTCTCTTTAGGCATTGATGAGGTGGATATTGAAAAAGCAGTAGCTGAGGCGGTTCAAAGTATGCTAAAAAATCCATACCTTATGAAAAATGACGGAAGACAGTATGTGGTTGCCATTTCAACCGTTATCAACGATACGATGCAACGCTTCGATACTGATTTATTAACCAAAAAAATTCGTATCGAGTTGCTTCAAAACGGTAAAGGTAAGTTTATTACCACCACTGCCATTCGTGCGGGTGGACCTGAGGATGCCATGAGTTACCAAGTCCGAGAGCTTAGAAATATCAAAGAGTTTAACCAAAAAACCATTGCAGCTGAGGGACAGATAATAGCGCCTGATTATTCACTTTCAGGTAAAGTGATTCAAAGAGACACCAAAATTGGCTCAGGTGATAAACGTGTGGATTACTCGTTTCAACTGACTATGACCGATATTAAAACAGGTTTGGCGCTTTGGGAAGGTGAGACGAAGGTGAGCAAAATTGGCTCAAATGATTCAACATCGTGGTAATTCACGGTTACATGTAAAGGCATTTAAAGAGGCAATTTTGCCTCTTTAAACATTAGACTTCTTTACATGTAACTCTCTTTTTAGAACATTAACGTGCGTATTGGCACTCAATTTCCTCTTTGGTTGCTTTTCTTACATCGGCTACAACGGCATGAAAAATAACATCAGTTCCCGCAAAAGGGTGATTGCCATCTAAGATGACATGCTCAGGCGTTACTTCTTTAACGAGGTAAATAATGCTCTCTTCTTCGCCACTGAGTTCATCTTCAACAATCTCTTCAAACTGTTCACCCACATGGATATGTTCGTCAAACTCAGCTCTAGGTTGCGTTACAATCAACTCTTCATCAAATTCCCCAAACGACTCTTTGGCAAGCAGTGAGACTTCCACTTCATCGCCCACATTTTTTCCCTCAAGTTCTTTTTCCACTTTGGCAAAAATATCGCCATATCCACCATGCAGATAAATGAGTGGTTCATCGCCTGTATCTAAGGGGTTGCCTTTTTTATCGACCACACGGTAACTGAGCGTTACCACACTGTTTTTACTGATTTTCATTTTTTTCCTTTAAATAGTTTTTGAGTCTCTCAACACCTTCTCTCATATGCTCGATGCTTCTCGTGTAAGCAAAACGGATGTAGCAGTTGGTGCCATTGGTTCCAAAATCAACCCCTGGGGTCGTGGCGATGTGGATATTTTCCAAAAGCTCTTTGGCAAAGCTGAAACTATCGTCTGAATAGTGTGAGACGTTTGCCCAGATGTAAAAGGCTCCCTCAGGCTTAGCGTCAATGTCAAAAAGTTGCGATAATTCACCATAAAGGTAGTCACGTCGCTTTTGAAACTCAGCTTTAATCTCTTTTAAGTAGGCGTCATCAAAAGCCTCTAGTGCTCCATACTGACTAAGCGTAGGTGCACAGATAAAGAGATTTTGAGCGACCATCTCGGCATGGCGGATTTTCTCTTTTGGCACAATGACCCAACCTAAACGCTGACCAGGGAGACAGTAGTATTTTGAAAAACCGTTAATGACATAGACGTTTTTACTTCCAAATTCCAGCGCACAGGAAGCTTCTTTTTCATACGTAAGCCCATGATAAAGCTCATCAGAGATAAAAGCAATATTTTTCTTCTCACAGTACGTTACCAAACTTTTGAGGTTTTCTCTATCGTAGATGTTGCCTGTGGGGTTGGCAGGTGAGGAGATTTGCAGAGCATCGAGTGCGTGCGGTTCTAGGTGTTTTACATGTAACTCAAAATTGTCCTCTTTTCCAATGGGCATAAAACAAGGATGAATCTCTAAAAGATAGGCAAAATTTTTATAGCACGGATACGAAGGGTCGCTAAAGCCAAGCGTTGTGCCTTTTCCAAGCGTTAAAGCATAAGCAATGAGAAACGCACCACTCGTACCTGGGGTTAGAAAAATCTGTTCGATGTCTATTGTAACGCCATACGTCGTTTGATAATGCTGGGCGATTTTTTCACGAAGTTCTACTAAACCATGACTTTGGGTATAAGAAAATTTATTCTCATCAATACTTACATGTAAAGCTTGTTTGACTTTAGGTGAAGGAGGAAGGTCAGGCTGACCGATTTCAAAATGAATACAATCTTTATAGTTTTCTGCTTCTTTTACTATGTCCATAACAATAAAAGAGCTCATCTGGCTACAACGCATTAGCTTTTCCGTTTTTAACGCAATTATAGCCAAATATGCTTACACACAAGCGGTAGAGAGAAACCTTTGTTTTAGTGCTTCAAAAGGGAGTTTTCGACCAATAACGACCAATAACGAGTGACGTTTTTGCTCAAATGGTGAACCATAATCAAATCCAACGACCTTATGTACGCCTTGCACAATCAGGCGATTGGGTTCATCTTTAATGGCGAGAACTCCTTTGTATCGGAGCATATCGTTGCCATACTCTTCAACAAGCTCTTCCATAAAAGCACCTATTTTTTTTATATCTAGTTCTTCTGCCTCAAATACATATGAGATGATATCGTCATTCCATGATTGGGATGGTTTTTGGGTAGAAAAATTTTTAAATTGGATGTGTTTGACATCTTTAGCTTGATAAAATCCTTGAGAAACGCCTAAGGCATCATTGATTTCAAAAGCATCCAGTCCTAGCCAAATCTCTTTAGGTAAAGCACCCTTATAGGCTTCAAAAATTTCTGCTTTAGAGTTAATTGTATGAAGGCGTGAGAGTACAAGCTCTTTTTGTGCATCATCAATTTGGTCTGTTTTGGTTAAAATGATACGATCCGCAAACCCAATTTGTGCCGCACAGACGCGGTGTTCATCAAGTTGTTTAAGGACATGAATGGCATCGACTAAAACAATGACGGCATCTAGCATAATACGCTCTGCGATTTCTTCATCAAAGAAGAAGGTTTGTACAATGGGAGAAGGATCCGCCACCCCTGTCGTTTCTAAAATCAAACGATCGACTTGTAATTTTCCTGTGTCTATTTTACGGAGGAGATCATGCAAGGCTTCTGTGAGTTCTCCTCGTATACTGCAACACACACATCCATTACTCAGTTCAATGACTTCACTGTTTGCATTGCCTTTAAGTAATGCGCCATCAACACCCACAGAACCAAATTCATTTTCGATAATGGCTACTTTCTCACCATCATTATGTTCTAAAAGGTAGTTAAGAAGGGTTGTTTTCCCTGCGCCTAAAAAACCTGTTAAAATTGTAACAGGTAGTACGTTTTTTGTTGACATAAAAAGTATCCTTGTAAAAAGTCTGAAAGCAAAAAGTAATGTTTACTGCACCACTACAGTCTCTTTTTGCTAACAGCAGCGTATCGAACCGTTTGCGCCTCCATAACGGGCTTCAACACGGTTACGGTAAAACTCTTCATAACTCATTGGTTTTTCATCGGGATGGGTTAATTTCATATGTTGGACGTAAATATCATAATCAGGCATTCCTACGATTTGACGGGCGGCTTGACCAAGATATTTTCCAGCTTTAACCAGTTTGTCAAACATCGTTTTTCCTTTACATGTAAAGAAGGCTAAATCTCTTAGCCTTCTTAGGGTGTGGTCTTAGTGTACCGCACCTCTTAAAATTTCATCTGCGTTTGCAGGAAATGGAGCATAAGGAACTTCAACAACGGTTGGTTTATCGGTTTGAAGTGCTTTTAAGCATGCTTGAACGGTGAAGTAAATCATCGTAACCACAACAATCATAAAGAAAACAATCAAAATACCGTCAATTTGGTTATTGAAAATAACACGCTCAACCGCCTCTTGAGATTTAAAAATGGCATTGGGTTTGAAGTTTCCACTTGTTAAAAGGTCTTTGAGTTGATTTGCTTTAGCGAAGAATCCAATCGCAGGATCTGCACTAAATGCTTTATACCAACCAGCACTCATCGTACAAATGACCAACCATGTCGCAGGAACGATGGTGACCCATGCGTACATTTGGTGTTTCATTTTAAAGAGCACAACCGTACATAACATCAAGGCAATAGCCGCCAACATTTGATTGGTAATACCAAAGAGAGGCCATAACGTATTAATACCACCCAATGGATCGACAACGCCTACATAGAGGAAGTATCCCCATGATGCAACGACTAAACCTGTTGCTAAAAGGTTAGCAAAAAGTGAGTCTGTTTTTTTAAGATTTGGATTAATAAGTCCTAGCAAATCTTGTAACATAAAGCGTGCGGCACGGGTACCTGCATCGACTGCTGTTAAGATAAAAAGGGCTTCAAAAAGAATGGCGAAGTGGTACCAAAAGGACATAGAACCAAGACCACCAAGAGCACCATGAAGAATTTGAGCCATACCTACAGCGAGTGTTGGAGCACCACCGGCACGAGAAATAATACTACTCTCGCCCACATCAACAGCCAGTTGCTTTAGAACATCAGGGGTAATGACAAAGCCCCATTGGCTCACTGTTGCAGAAGCAGCAGCAGCAACGTCAGCTAAACCTGTTGGATTCAGCGCTGCAAGTGGGGAGTTCATCGCAAAGTAGACACCTGGGTCGATAATAGACGCAGAAATCAATGCCATCATACCAACAAAAGATTCCATCAACATCGCACCATAACCGATAAAACGTGCTTGTTCTTCATTGGCAAGCATTTTAGGGGTTGTACCTGAAGAGATAAGGGCATGAAATCCTGATACCGCACCACACGCAATCGTAATAAACAAGAAAGGAAAGAGACTTCCTGTCCATACTGGACCGTGGTCACCAAAAGCGTATTTGGTCATGGCTGGCATTTTCATATCAGGCATTAAAATAACAATACCAATAGCAAGACCAACAATAGCACCAATTTTTAAGAAAGTAGAGAGGTAATCACGAGGAGCTAAAAGTAACCAAACCGGAAGTACTGCTGCAATAAAACCATAAGCAATCAATGACCATGTTAGCGCAATACCGCTAAGATCAAAGTAAGGTGCCCATGTTGGACTTGCGGCAACTTGTCCTCCTAACATAATACCTGCAATTAAGCCTACAAAGCCGACAAGAGAAATCTCTAAAATGCGACCTGGACGGATATAACGTAGGTAAACGCCCATAAAAAGAGCCAGAGGAATGGTAAACGCAACGGTAAAGGTTCCCCAAGGACTATGGGTAAGAGCTTTGACAACAACCATTGCTAAAACGGCTAAGATAATCACCATAATCATAAAGCACGCAACGAGCGCAATGATACCAGGGAGCGTGCCTAGTTCTGCTTTGACTAATTCACCTAAAGAGCGTGCGTCTCTTCTCGTGGAAACAAATAACACCATATAATCTTGAACTGCACCTGCGATAATTACACCCGCTAAAAGCCATAGCATACCTGGCAAATAACCTAGTTGTGCTGCAAGTACAGGACCAACTAACGGACCAGCACCTGCAATCGCTGCAAAGTGGTGACCAAATAAAATGACTTTATTGGTTGGTACAAAATCCAATCCGTCATTATGACGAAACGCTGGGGTCATACGGGTATTATCAACTTTTAATACCGTATTGGCAATGTAAAGACTGTAGTAGCGATACCCAATCAAATATACACACACCGAAGCAGTGAGAATCCACATCGCATTAATCGTCTCACCACGATTTAGTGCAACATATCCGAGTGCAAAAGCGCCTAATATGGCTATAAATAGCCAAATGATCTTTGAAGATGCGCTGGTACTTTGTCCTGTCATCTTTTCCTCTCCTTTATGAAATGCATTTATATAAACTCAACACGCCTAAAACGTATCATATATTTTTTGATTTTGGGTTTAATTTTTTGCTTTTGTAATAAAAGATATTCAAAATGTTTCAAAAAGTAGTTGAGCATGAAAATATGGGGTTTGCATGAGATGTTGTGTGAGATAAAACGAAGATAAAAAAAAGAAAGTGTGAAGAAAATACACATATTTTTCTAAGGAATAAATCGTATGAAGTGAAAGAAGTTAAAGTAGCAAAAATGCGTGGTGGGGATTTCACTTAAGGTTATCCAGTGTGAATCTATTCTTTAGAGGTTTGTTTTAAAGATTTTTTGAAATTTTTGAAGGAACTCTTGTAAAAAGGTGCCCATTAAGGGCACGCTTGTTATTCGGCTACGCTAACTTCAACAGGATCACTTTCCCAAATACCGTGTTTGGTGCAGTAACTGTGTGCGACAAGGTTAAGTTTTTTACCTGTAGGGATGATAGTAAACGTCACTTCTGCTTGTCCTTTTTTATCTTGACCACCGAGTGTTCCTGCGACAAAATCGGCTCTGGCTAAAAGGGTATCTGCATTGTAAAGTTGGACATTGGCAATGTAGTGGTCAAAATCATCAGGATGTGAATAAGCATTACCTACTTTGACAGTGACTTTAAACGGCTCATTTTGTTTCGCCTCGTTCTCACAGGTAATAAAAGGTGAGTGTCTATCGATATAATCCTTTTTTGCTTCTCTCTCAACGGTGTCAATATCAACATAACGATTGATTTTTGGCATTTTAACTCCTTTGTTATCTTTTAAAGTTTTAAAATGATACAGAAAAGTCACACATAAAGAGATAAAAAATAAGATTAAATGACTCTGATTTATAAAAATTTAAGAAGCAGAGTCGTTCTGCTTCTTTTGAGACTTAAATAAGGGTAAGGGGAACTTTATGGTGATCAAGCCCAAGGCGTTTTTTATCGTGAATGCCCAATGCGAGTGCAAGAAGTTCTGGAAGGGTTAAAACAAAAAGGTTTATCTCTCTTCCGGCAACCTTTTCAAGCTCTTTTTGATAAAAATCAAACATCACAAAACTGCGTGCATCAACCACAAGAACAAAGTCTGCAGCGTGGTCGAACATATCAAGCATGGCACGTGATGCGAGTTGTTTGGCTAAAAGAGAAGATGTGCTTAGAACCTCATACCCATCACTTTCATACACACTTGCATGTGAAACCATTTTGAGATCGACACGCTTAAGAATGGTAGATAGAAGTGTTTCATCAAGATATTTTCTTGCACGACAGGCATTGGTTCCTCTAAAAAGAGCTACTTGAAACTCAGAAAAAGGGTGCTTAAGTTCTTCTTGAAGTTTTTCAAGACCAATCTCTTCTATCAAGAGCTGTTCTAGTGAACACACTTCAACGTCTAGGGAAAGAGTGAGGTTCTGTTTTTCTAAACGCTCTGCTATGGTCGCACTAAGTGTCGCATCATTTTGCAGGATATCTTTGGTGTAGGCATGTGAGATGAAAGAGCTTTGTTCAACACAAAGAATAGCACGTTTTTCACGTGCAGCAAGGCTTAAGTTGTAGGCATAGTGTTCTAAAAATTTTTGTTCATCAATCCCTTTATACTCAGAACCTACATCCGCTTTTGCCCCTTTAAAAGGAATAGCGTCGATGTGCAAATGCTCAAGAAGTACCAAGGCAGAGCGAAGAAATGGAGCCGTTTTTTCACGTTCAATCAGGCTATCAAAAAGAAAATAGTGTTTCATAGACTTCCCTTATAAAAGAGTGGTAAAGTGTGAATGTTTTTCAACAAACGAAGAGAGAAAAGGACGGTGTTGCATGACTTCATTTTTAAGCGCAACAATCTTCTTTTCAACATCTGCACTACAAGGATAGATCTTTTTGCAGAGCTTTACATGTAAAAACAGACCGATGTGTTCGTTGGCAATCACGTTTAAAATGTGATGTTTTTGTTCAGGATGTTTTTGAAGCATATCGTAG